>CAJMSH010000005.1 GCA_905216055.1 uncultured bacterium
TTTGGTTCGGAATAGTGTAGTGCTGGCGGTCTATCTATTGTTTTCGGTTGCTTGCTTCTTTACCGTACATGAGCATTATATCTTGGCTTCTCAAGAGGTTACTTCCGATTTATCAAAATTGGCAGGTAATTTTGAAAACCAAGGTACTCTAAATCTTCAAGGTGGATTAACCAGTGATATTAAAGGAAACGGTACAACCGTTCTTCAAAACGATATCACTCTTGCAGATGATAGAACAATTGAGGGCACATTGAATGCAAATGATAAAAATATCAATATGCAGGATTCTTCGAAAAATTATACAACTTTAACGGTTAAAAACTTGGAAGGAATTGCTAACTTGCAAATTGATTCAAGCCTTTCTGACGGTCAGACAGATAAAATCCTTACATCAGCAGATTCCCTATCAGGTGCAATTTTGAACCTTACGTCGGTTAATGTTACATCTGATGCTAATAATACAGGTTTGACAGAAAATATTATTACTTACTTAGAAGGAAATACAAATAATATACAATTCCAATTAAACGGAGCTGATAATGGTACACTTACAACCTATACAGGTAATTATGAATACGTATTCAATTTAGGTGCTGCAGGTAAATTAGATGTTACAAAAACCGCTTCAACTGTTGGTTTGTCTAAATTTATCAATGGTACTGATGGAATTACAGGTAACACTTTCTCACTAACAGAAGATACTTTTGTAACTCAAGACGGTGCAATCGGTACAACTAATAGAGATGCAGGTGCTACAACCCTGACTTTGAATATTAATGAACATACCCTATCAGGCAAGGGAACAAATGACTTTGACGGTATTACCGTTGCAAAAGACTATACATTGAATGTCAGCGGTAAAGATGAAGCAAATCAAGGTACAATTACAAACTTTGATACCGCATTAACAAATAATGGAACATTAAATGTTTCAAATATTGAATTTAAAAATAATAATAAAGATATTGTAAACGCAGGAACTTTAAACCTTGCAGGAGTAAACACTCTTGAAAAAGGTATTGAAGGAAACGGCTCAACAAATATAGTATCAGGAACAACCACAAATAGCGGTGCGATTGCACAAAATACAGTATCAATTGCAGACGGTGCAACGCTTAACACTGATGCAAGCGAATTAATCACAAGTGCAGGTGTTACAAACGCCGGTACTTTACAATTTACAGGCGGAGAAAATGCTAACGCTATAACAGGTGGTGGTACAACTCAAATTTTAGGCGATGTTATAAATAATGCTTTAATTTCTCAAACAATTGATATTACAAGCGGTTCATCGCTAAAAACCTCAGCCGATAATATTGGCGGTGCTGTTCAAAACGCAGCAGAACTTGAAATTACAGGCGGAAAACTTGCTTATGATGTTACAGGCACTGGTAATGTAACCGTAAGTGGTGAATTAACAAATAATGCAATTTTAGAGGCAAATTTACTTACCTTGAATAGCAATATTTTAGGTACTGGTGATTTGAGCCTGAGTGGTATGAATGATATTTCAGGTAACACAAATATAATTTCGCAAAATTCGATAACAAATACAGGTGATTTAACAGCAAATGTTGGTCAAATCACTTTAACAGACGGTATGACAAATAACAGTAACTTGAACTTAAAAGGCGGAGTTGATTCTGCGCTTGAAAATAAATTAGCAATTTCAGGCTCAGGAACTACAACATTTACCGATAAAGTTAATAACACAGCAAAAATAGAACAAGCTGTTATTAATAACGGTGAATTAACTTCTTCTGCTGACAATATTACTGGAACTGTTGATAATACTGGTACTTACAATATTCAAGGCGGAACTATTGCGAGTGCTATTTCAGGAAACGGCATAATTAACATTTCTGATGCAGTAACATCAAATGTTCAAAATACTTTAACAGGCGAGGTTAATATTCTTGAAAATGCAACATTGGCTCTTGGCAGTGGTCAAACTGAATTGTTTGCAAATGCAAGCAGTGTAAATGCTCAAAATGGTTCAACAATTAACTTGATTAACGGTTTATCTGCAACAACAAATATGGATAATCTGGTAATTGCTGCTGGTGATAATGTTAATTTGCAAATTGATTGGAGAGATGTTTTTGATTCAACTTCAACAGATGTAAACGGTAATTTGAGCCTTAGCAAAGTTGATTTAACCTCGACAAACGGTACGGCTGATAATTATACTTTAACAAGCAATTTGAAGGATAAACTCAGCTTAGGTCAAAATATTGAACTTGCAGCAAATGAAAACTCAAATAATTATATTGCTTATGATTCAACAACCGGCGCTTTACATTCAAGTAAAGAAACTCTTGTAAGCGCAGTTTCAACAAGAAATGAATCAAACAGAGTATATCAAATGGTAAAAGACGAAGAAGTTTCATCCGCACTGGGTACAATGGCAGGTATTGATTCAACTCTTATCGCAAATGGTGCAGGAAACGAAATTAAAGGGAATGATAATGCAGGTGCTAAAATCGACGCCGGCAATACGCTCACATTTAATAACATAAAAAACATTGACGGATTTAAAGATGACCTGTTTGCAACAAACGAAGGAACAATTAACCTGTCTAATGTTACTTTGAGCGATAAAATACAAGGCTCGGGTGTTGTTAATGTTAACGGCAGTTCGACAATCAATAATTCAATCACAAATGCAATTAACCTGAACTCAGGCTATTTAACCTTAGGTCAAACAGGAGACTTGTCTCAAGCAGCATCACTTGTTGCTAATGGTGGCGGTTTGAGTTTGCAAAACGGTGCAATTCAAAATACAAATCTTGGAAATCTTATACTAAATAACGATTTGGATTTAAGACTTGACGGTAACTTTGCAAATCAAACACTTGATACAATAACTGCAAATAATTTTGAGGCTAATGGAAACAACATTAATATCTCAAATATTAATGTATTAAGTGCAACAACTCAAAAATCCTTCTCAATATCACCATTAGGTGAAGGCATGGATAGTGCAGTGAGAGACGCTCTTGCTGGTGCCATTCAATACACCGGAAGTGACATAACTTATGGTTCTATATATAAATATACTGCAAGTTATGATCCAACAACAGCCATGTTTAACTTTGGGCTTGTTGGCGGAGGCGGCTATGACAGCTTTAACCCTTCTGTATTGGCAGCTCCTGTTGCAGCACAACTTGGCGGATATTTAAACCAATTAAATTCATATGATAACGCATTCCGTAATATGGATATGTACATGTTAATGACAAAAGAACAACGTCAAGCAATGAAGATGCGTAATAAATATGCCTCAATTGCTAACAATAACATAGTATTTGATCCTACAGTCAGTCAATATGAAAATAAAGCTGGATGGTTTAGACCTTATGCAACATTTGAAAATGTGCCTTTAAATAACGGTCCAAAAGTATCCAATGTGGCTTATGGTTCATATTTTGGTGCGGATTCCGAACTCTATGATTTAGGTCATGGATGGGATGGTATGTGGAGTGTATATGGAGGATATAACGGCTCTCATCAATCTTATGACGGTGTTAGCATCTATCAAAATGGTGGAACCCTAGGTGCTGTTGGTATGGCATATAAAGGCAATTTCTTTACCGGTTTAACTGCAAATGTTGGTGCGAATGCAGGCGAAGCAAGCACAATGTTTGGTCGTGAAGATTTTGCAATGTTGATGAGTGGTGTTGCATCAAAAACGGGTTATAATATTGAACTTGCTAAAGGTAAATTTATAATTCAGCCGAATTTCTTGATGTCATATTCATTTATTAATACGTTTGATTATAGAAATGCGGCAGGTGTAAGTATTGATTCGGATCCATTACATGCTATTCAACTAGAACCGGGCATTAAATTTATTGGCAATCTTAAAAACGGATGGCAACCTTATGCAGGTGTAAGCGTTGTATGGAATCTTATGGATAGAACTCACTTTACAGCAAATGATGTTTCGCTTCCAAACCTTTCAATTGATCCGTTTGTTAAATATGGTGTAGGTATTAGAAAAGCTTGGGGTGAAAGATTTACAGGATTTCTGCAAACATATATTACAAACGGCGGAAGAAATGGTGTAGGTATACAAGCAGGATTTAGATGGACTCTAGGAAAAACCCAACCAAGTGTTAAAAAAGCAAGTGGAAATCTTCCTGAATTACCTAAAACGGAAATAATATTAAATAATATCAAGTAACAAAGGTAGTTTTTTGTATTTAATAAGGAGAAAACAAATGAAAAAACAAATTACAACATTAACAATCGCAGCGGTAGCATTTATTTCAGGGCTTGGCATTAATAATTTCGCAATGTCTGATGTTCCTGCAAATTATAAGATAGCAATTGTAGATGTGAATGCTGTTGTCCAAAAGTCTGCTCAGGTGCAAGCGCTAAAAAAAGAACAGCAAGAAAAATTGCAAGAATTACAAAAGTGGCTTGAAACAGTAAGAGCAGATGTTCAAAAACAATCAACTAAAGAAGGTAAAGAAAAACTTGTTAAAAAATATGATGCTGAGTTTGCAAAAAAACAAGAAGCAATTAAAAAGAACTATGCAACAAAACTTCAAGCAATAGACAAAAGCATAAGTGCAACAATAGCTGCAGAAGCTAAAGCAAAAAACTATAACTTGGTACTTTCAAAAGGGGTTGTTTTATACGGAGGAGAGGATATAACTGCAAGTATTTCCAAAATAGTGAAATAACAGTTATTTTGCATTGAATAAAGGAGTTCCGATTAGTTGGGACTCCTTTTATATTTATATACAGATTAAATTTATGCCAAAATTTTGGTAATAATATTTTTTCATCGATATTATTATAAATAAAAACAAAGTATAAATATATTTTACAATATGAATATACTTCCTTTTCCTGTAAGAATATAATTTACGTTAATATTGTATTTAGAGATTAGCATTGATAGCTTACGATTATTTAAAAGTCTTTCATTTTTTTCTATTTTTGATAGATATTGTTTCGAAACATTTAAAACTTCTCCTAATTGCTGTAAAGATAACTGCAAATGTTTCCTTGCTTTTTTTATTCTTTCTCCTTGCGTACACATTCTAACCTCCTTTTTTTGTATTTTTCTAAAGCATTAATTCTAGTTTATACTTATATGCTTACTATTTGTCAAATAAATACGACAAGGAGTTTGAGAAAAATTCTAACATTTATTTAAAAATTTTTATCTAACTGTCCCAAAATTCCGAAACTGGTTGTCAAATATTCCGGAACTGGTTGTTCTTTTACAGCCGAAGCGTATAATGAACTGGGCTGGTCAAAATATGAACAACAGGATTACGAAGGTGCGCTAAAGGATTTGGACAAAGCGATAGAACTTGATCCTAATTATGCAGTAGCATACAGCACTCGAGGTATAGCAAAATGTGAACAACATGATTACGCTGGCGCGATACTTGATTACGATAAGGCACTTGAACTGGATCCAGCTTTTGTAGATGCTTATTGCAGTCGAGGTCTGGCAAAATATTATAAACAGGATTACGAAGGCGCGATACTCGATTATGATAAAGCAATTGAACTTAACCCTAATTATGCAGAGGCATACGACAATCGCGGTGATGCAAAATATTATAAACAGGATTACACTGGCTCAATATTGGATTACGATAAGGCAATCGAACTTGATCCTACTTTTGTAGAGGCTTATAACTCTCGAGGTCTGACAAAAGGAGAGTTAAAAGATTACACCGGTGCAACAAAAGATTATGACAAAGTAATTGAACTTGATCCTAATTTTGCAATGGCATACAACATTCGAGGTCTGATAAAATTTGATAAACATGATTACGCTGGTGCGATACTCGATTATGATAAATCTATTTATCTTATCGATAATTTTGTAGATTCTTTCTATAATCGTTTTATTTCTAAATCTTTACAAAAGAATTATGAAGAAGCAATAAAAGATTATGACAAAGTAATTGAACTTGAGCCTAGTTCTGCAAAGGCATACAACAATCGAGGTCAGGGAAAATGTCGCCAAAAGAATTATGATGAAGCAATAAAAGATTATGACAAAGCAATTGAACTTGATCCTAATACTGAAAAAGCATACAACAATCGAGGTTGGGTAAAATGTTACCAAAAGAATTATGAAGAAGCAATAAAAGATTATGACAAAGCAATTGAACTTGATCCTAATTATGCAAATGCATACAACAATCGAGCTCTGGCAAAATATTATAAAAAGGATTATTTAGGTGCAATAAAGGATTATTACAAAAAAATTGGTCTGAAGCTCGATAATGCTTGGCTTTTAATACAACTCCAAGTAATTAGGTTAAAAATAAAATTACTATCAAAGATAATTTAAAAATTTATGAGGGAAAAACTATTACAGTATATTTACGTTACAATTGTCTTATGAAACATTTCAGATTGATTTTATCATTTGTACTTTTATCGTTATTATTTAATACTACACCGGCTTACGCTGATGGCGGAATCCCTATATGGATATATGCACACGAATATGCCTTTTCATCATTAGCTTTTAAAACTGGTTTTTTTGATGCTAATTTTTTGCATGGTTTAATATTTTTACTGTTAGTTATTATTGTCGAATTAATTGTATTTCAATTTTTAGATAAAAATAAAAAAATTAGTATAAAAGAAAAGATTTATTATTTAACTCTTGCTAATATTCTTTCAACAATTGCAGGTGTAATATTAATTGTCCCAATTTTATATTTAACTCAAAAATCTAATATTCTTAAATATTTTGTTATTTTTGAATTATTTCTTACTATATCGAATTATGGACATATAATAAATTTTATAATAATAAATTAGAATTTGCTTTCATAAAGAAAGTGGCATTATGGACTAATATTTGGACGTATTTTATATTAAATCCGTTGATAATAATATTATTGATTTGTTCATTTCTTCAATTGGGAGATTACCTTGATCATTTAATGCCGTCTATAACCGATAAACGTGAAAATGTAAAAATGCTGGATTCATCGGTAATAATTAATGATGTAAAAATAATAACACCTTCATTTTCGCCAAAAGCTGTTTCTATTATAGAATGTCAAAATTTAAAGAAAAAGGGCTATAATATAAATGGTTCTTGTGAGTTAAAAAAACACAGACACGATGTTTATTTTGAATGGGTAGATGCAAAACGCCAATGTGAAAATGTTGGAGGTAAATTACCAAGTTACGATGAAATATTGGTAATTGTACGATATGTATATAATATACCACTGGATCCCAAAATCAGTAAGGATAGATATACCACTAATTTAAACTTTAATTCAGCAAAAGCAAAACAAATAAATTTCCCAATAGAACCGGAGTTTTATTTGTTATTTGATAATGACCATCCTTATTTTTGGGATTTTAATGATGTATCCACTGGATTACCAATGCAAAATTCATCTTGGAAAAAAGCAAAAAAACGATTATATGCTATATGCGTTGCTAAATAAAATTATCAAACCTTGTGTGAATTTTCCGCAAACCAATTGTTAATTTTCATCATCCTTTTGCCGGATAATATAGTAGTAGTATATTAATAGTATCTATATGCATAGTTTTGTGCAAAAGCTAATTTCTACGTTATATTTGAGTAAAATCAAAATACTCTTTATAAAATTTCAATATATTTGGAGGGGTTTGGAACCATAAAATATGGCATTCCGGCATTAAAACTTCTATCTGTTATAATTCCTTGGATTCCTTTACTTTCGAGTATTGAATTATAATATTTTGAAATTATTTCATCAATTATTTTTACATCTTTATCTTTACATATATCAAGTCCCAATCTATCGGCAAGATTTATTTTGAAAGGAGTTACCCCACCACTTCCAGCTATAGTATCGTACACTCCCGGTTCAACTTTTGCGATATTTTCACCTGTGAATCTGGCTACTACGACATTTGATCCATATGCTTCACGCACAGATTGCATATCAAATCCGAAATATGCCCCTTTGCCACTTTCAGTTCTTCCGCATTTATTTAAATCAAAACCATACGTATTTATTAAATTGTACGATTCTGAATCAGTACCATGATAAAGTTTTTGATTTTTTGTTAGTCCAAAGTCTTCTGCTTTACCAATTTGTTTTATCGAATTTAACAAATGATTTTTAGCAGAAGTTTCAACTTGTGTACTGTTAGCATTTGAAATGCTAAAATATCTTTTTTCTTCAAATATATCGTTAATCTCTTTTTGGGATTTATTCCAGTATTCATCAACTTTTGCGTTGAATTGTTCTTGTTCTTTTGTTAGTTTTAATGGTTTTAATTTTCTTGCAATATTAGAGTTATTTGAACCTAACAAGTTTTCTAGTTCTGCTATAAACTCAGGTTCCATTTTTTCTTTTTTTGCATATTCTATTCCTTTTTTCAAATCATTTAAAGCTTCTTTTGTACGTCCTTTATCCATAAGCGCTTCGTATCTCAATAAGTAACTGTCAGCTGTTGGTTTCAGCGAAATGGAACGAGATAAATCTTTCATGTATATAGCACTATCATCAATGATGGAATCCTTAATATTTATTAATCTAATGTCAGTTGGATGTGCCTCAACACCTTTTATTGCAAGATTTCTTACAAGTTCTTTGTTCTGTGGGTGTTTTGTTGAAAAGTGTTCAATCATATCTATATATGTTTTAGGGGATTTAACTTTTGTAGAAATTTGAACAACATCTCCTTCAAGTTTTGGTGCAAGTCTTAATCCTGTCGTATTAATTTTTACAGGTTTAGTCGCAAGCAAACTTTTACTTGCACCTGTACGTGTCCAGGCAATAACTTCTTTCCCAATAATTTTTCCAATTTTTTCTAATCCCATAAATATCCCTTATCTTCATTTCCCCTAGATATTTATATAAAGGCTTTTTCTTCTTAGAAATTGCTAAATTGTTAATGTATGTAACTAAAATGCCTAAAATAATCAAACCATTTGTCTTTTTAGACTCAAAGCATGTGACTCTTTCCATTAGTTGTTCGAATTCCTTACGTTCCATTTGTTAAAATATTGCTTTTTTTCTTTTGTGGCATAATATTATACTATTAATATATTAGTGTGTGATTTTATAGAAATTTTAAGATTGAAAAGGGAGTTTAGGATATGCAAGTTTCACTGGTGAAAAATACTTCATGGAGGACTATATCCTAGGGTAAAAAACAGGTGATGCAAAATCAAAGGATTATTTTGCTGAGTTAAAAAGGCAAGAACCTGAATTAGGAAAGCTTTGCACTTTTGATTTTGATGATGGCTCAGGAGTATAAACTTTCCCATTTTTTGCATATAAAACTCTTATTCTCAGTGCTAATATCTTCTGGAAGATTTAAGGATATTCGTTTGATAATTTCTTCAGAAAACGTCTTATAATCAAAATTGTTATCTGCCAATATAAAAACTCCTTTAGTGTAATTATATCCAATTTCCTATAATAGTCAATCTTTATGTTCAAAATTATCAAATTATGCCCTTTTTTAATTCAATTTGAACTAGATAATAAAATCAGGCTTCATTTTACAATATTGATTTAATTATTTTAATTAAATTTGAGGTTACTTCATAATAGATTTTTCAAGCTGCAAAGCTATCCCTTCTTTTTAGTTCTTTAGCCCAATCGCCATATATATTAATTTTATTAAAAGCATTAATATTATGAGCTTGTTCAATTATATATAAATTTTTATTGTTTATTAAATTTGTTTTTATCTCGTTTTGATTAATTAAAATAATATCAAACTTATCCAAACTCATAAATTTATTAATAACTCTAATAAGATTATCTATTTGAGCTTTATTAATAGCTTCAAATGTTGCAATGATAAAGAATACATGATTTTCGGCTTTTTCAAAAATTTCATATAAATTTTTTATTCTATTTTCATAGCGTTGTTTAAATTGTTCTATCGACAATTCTCCATCATGGTTATAAACCATATTTATGGAATCATTTACATAATATTTTTTATTTTTATCATATTTTAAATTTTTAAAAAAATCTTTAAAATCAGTTTCAATCAGATGAGCAACTGAATCAATACTTAATGAAAAAGCAAGATCAAAGGGCATAGTTTTTTCGCCCATGTTTTTTGTGGGTTTTAATTTATTATATGTAGTGATAACTCTTGAAAAACAATATGAACCTAATGATACATAATTATATCTTTTTCTTTGAATTTGTTTTATATCTTTAGAAATTAAAATATCATATAAATAATTTGATAATATATATAATGGTATTAATAAAACATTTTTTTTTATTGAAATTTTAATAGAACCTAAAGAAAATATAAATCTAGTTTCAGTACTTTTAATCATATTTGAATATATAACATGAAAGACTATAATTATAAAGTTGTTTCAATATTTGTTTCTCAAAAAAAAATTAGTAAATTTATTATCTAATAATTAAGTTATTTATCTATAATTTATATTCTTTTGGAAAGTTAAGTCTTACTTTGTCTGTAGTACCATTTTTGTCGAATATAATACTCATAAAATGCATGTTTTCAATATTAGGAAATTGCTTATCAGTTGCGGTAATTTGGGTGAATTTTTTAGCCCTTTGAGGAAGTCTTTGTCCCTTTGTCTGATTTCTTATTAAGCATATATAATCCATACACACCTAAAGCTGTAAGTCCTGTAAAAATTCCATATTTTAAAAGACCGGATTTAGTTGACTGTTTTACCTCATTTTCACTTGGTAATATATATTCAACATCTGCAATTTTTAATTTTTTGTCCAAATTAATTAATTTTAATTTAGAATCTCTTGGTAATATAAATTCTGGAATAGGTAAACAAGCACCTTTTGTTCCTTTGGGTAAATGTATTCTTAATATGAAAGAATTTTCTTTGTTTGCAAAATATTTAAATTCTCCTTGATAATCTAATATTGCACCAGTTGATAAAAAGGCTTTATCTTCAACAATTTTTCCGGCACATAAGTCTGTTATATACTGTTTTGCAAGATTTTCATCAATAGCCCTATATACTATTTTTTCTTTATTTAACGGTTTAGCTTTTTTAATAATGTTGTCTAATTGTGATATTTTCCTCTTAGCAAAATCATTATCTAAATTTCCTCTTAATGTTTCATTAAATTGTCTATAATTTTCAGTACCATATTCAAGTAAAATTTCCTGTTCTTCTTTAGTTAGTTTATCAAAATTGTCCGAAAAATAATTGGTATCAAAATCTTTTGTTCCCATTTCTTTTAATTTTTTTAATCTTTCGTCAAAAAAATTGGAATTTCGTTTAAAACTAATATTCTTTATTTGAGGATTATATGTTGAAATCTTAATCACAGTGAAATACCTTTTCATGTTTAATAAAACATATAAAAAATAAATTTGCTATTTATAATTTTGTGAATAAATTCTTTAAATCTGACCAAACTCCCCATATACATTTAGAACCGCTTTCATCAATAGTATAAACTGATTCAGAGATAGCTTTTGCTTTATATTTTATCTTACTTTTATAAATCAAAATTGTCGCGCAAAACATTTTTTTAGGTATAATTTGTATATGAACAAATACTTTTTGAAAAATAATATTGAATATTATAATTCTCCTAATGTGCATATAGAAAATGATTCACTGGAAATTATTACCACGCCGAATACCGATTTGTGGCAAAAAACATACTATAATTTTCAGCATGATAATGCACCTTTTGTACAAATTAAAGTGCAGGACAAATATTTTTCTTTTACTGTTAAGGTTAAGTACTTTTCTAAAAAACGCTTTGACCAAGCAGGTATTATTTTATATTTAGATAGTGATAATTGGCTTAAAGCTTCTGTTGAGTATGAAAATGATGAATTTCAACGTTTAGGAAGTGTTGTTACAAACAACGGATTTTCAGATTGGGCAACAGTTGATATATCATCTGATATTAAGGAAATGTATTATCGATTAAGCAGAAGAGAAAATGATTTTTGTATTGAAAATAGCTTGAATGGAAGAGATTTTAAGCAAATGCGAATATGCCATTTAAATAAAGCTTGTAATGAAATTAATATTGGAGTATATGCTTGTAGTCCTGAAGATTCTTCTTTTAAGGCTATATTTACTGATATGATTATATCTGAGTGTATTTGGTTGGAACACAAATAGTTTAAATTATTTAGTAATTTTTTTATTTTATTTGTTTTTACGCTAAAATAATTATTACATGAAAAGATTTTTTGTATTAATTTTACTCATTATATGTACTATATCCCCAATTTATGCAGTCGATTCCAGCAAGCTGGCGCATTCTGGATCCGACAAGTATAAAATAACTCTTGAAGAAGCTATAAATATGGCTTTAGAGGGTAATATTGAATTGCAGGAACAAAGAAAAAATTTAGGGATATCAAAGTATGCGGTAAAAAAAGCTGCAGCATTTAAAAACCCTCAATTCCAGACAAATTTGCTAATTGGTCCTATCGCGAAAGGAAATTCCAGCCAAATAGGTCTTATGCTACCAATTGAAGTTTTAAAGCGAGGAGAACGAAAAAAAGCTGCCTTATCAGAATTAAATTACACTCAAAATAAAATTAAAGATTATGAATTTAAACTAAATCTTAGAGTTAGGACATCTTACTTTAATCTGCTTATTGCAAAATCTGAATTAAAAATATTGGAAGAACGCAAAGAGCTATTAGAAGAATTATTAGAAATTTCTAAAAAGAAATCAAAAACATCTCCAAATTATGAAATTGATATTTTGCAAGCTGATATGCGTCTAAAAAAACTATTGGTTCAAATAAACCGTGCCCAAGCTGATATAAGAACAGCTCAATACAGTTTCAATAAGGTTTTAAATCTTGCCAACAATCCAACCTTGTATGATTCAAAAGAAGATTCTGTTTTTGGACAAGAATTTTTTACAAAGCTAGAATTACCCTCTTATGAGGAATTAGAATCCATTGCCTTTAATAATCGCTATGATATAAAAATGTCAGAAGCAAAAATTATTAAAGCAAAAAGAGATTTATCTGTAATAACAAAACAAAGAATTCCTGATTTGTATGTTGCCGGAGGTTATGCTTTTGCACATGACGGAACATCAGGTGCTTATGTTGGGGCAGGAGTTGATATACCATCATTGTATCGCTATACTCCGGAAATTGAAAGCGCAAAATTAGAGCTGGACAAAGCTCAATTAGAATATAATTCTATCATTAATATTACTAAAAATGTAATTCATACAAATCATGATAAATTTATAATGGCTCAAGAAAATGTTGAACATTACAAGAGTATATTAGATGAATCAAATAAGATTTTAAATTTGTCAAAACAACGATATTCAAAAGGGCAAACTTCATTAACAAATTTGATTATTGTTGAACATTCTCATCAAGAATTACTGAACGAATTTATAGATGCTATGAAAGAATATTATAATGCTTATATGGCTTTGTTACAAGAATTAGGATTAGATAATTTGACTATTGATGTAGATTTATAATGTCATTTTAATTCCTCTAGCAAATTAAATGTTAAGTTTTTTATCATTTTAAATAAAATATTTTAAAGTTTTTGCATTCTTCTGTCGATATTAAATTTGTGTAGAAGATTAATGAGGAATTTTTATGAGCCAGAATTTTGTGCCTGAAACATTAAGGTTAAATAAAAAATTAAGTTCTCCTAGTGGAAATAAAAATGTTCGTCCTAAATATATAATTCCACCTAAGGACACTTCAACTTCGTATTATGCAAAATTATTAGGAATGTCTAATGAAGAATTTAAGTTATGGACAGGTTTAGAAACTAATACAATTAAAAAAGGAACTAAAGTACCTCTTCCTATGGATAAAGTGCCTGAAGGAAAAGGTATATATGCGCTTGCAAAAAAATATAATATGTCTATGGAAGAATTTTGTAAGTTGAATAAAATTCCAAAGCCATATAATGAATATAAAGCAAAGAAAAACGAAGAATTTTATGTAAAGCCTTATAAAATTGAAAATAATAATGCTCAAAAGATGCAACAAAATAAGGAAGTTCAAAAACCAGTAGAAGATTCTCAAGCAAAACCTGTTAATGAAAAATCAGGTGGTTTTTTTAGTAATTTGTTTTCAGATGATGAGGCTGATGTATCTTCAGGCGTTTCAATTGGCGCTAATGCCATGAATAAGGCTCGGTGGGGCTCTACTTTTTCTCCTCAAGAAATTGCGGATAAACTTGAGCAGGAAGCTAATAATACTTGGGGTGCTGTTGGTAAAAAGCCATTTGATGATATGTTGAAAGAAATTAATCCTCAAAACGTATCTGAAGTATTAAATGCTTATTCTAAAGCAAACGATGGTCGTTCTTTAATTAATAGAATAACAAGTGAAATTACAAGCAGACAAGATTTAAGAAAAAATGCTGTTATGCATATATATGATGTATTAGCAGAAGCAAAAGATATTCCGGCTGTTGAACGGGATAAATTCGTTGCTGAATTAAATAAACAGTTTGATTCTTTTGGAATGGTAGATACTACTAATTTAGATGCTACTATTGATAAGATGCTTGCAAAGAAGATGCCGCAAGCTCAAATGCTAAGGAATCTTTATACTGTTAAATCAGCTAGTCCTGATACTAAAATTAATTTAAGTGAAAAAAAAGGAGTATTTACAGCTAAACAATTAAGAGAAGATGCTATTGAATCTGCAAAAAAAAGAGTTTTAGAAAATTTCCAGAAGTATTGTGCAGATAATAATATCCCTTATGATAAGGATAATTTGGATTTATCTCCTATAAAGAGAATTCCTGGACCAATTGTAAAAAATGGAAAAGTAATTACATCAGAAACAGTTCTATTAAAACCTACTACTGTTCCAAACGGTAAAGTTGTAATATTAAATGCAGGTCATGGTGGTTATAGCGCGAGATCAGGTTGTTATGACACCGGTTCATACAGCTTTATTAAAAAAGGAAGCGGAAAATATGCTCCACTTATTGAATCAGAAAAAATGAATATCTATTCAGAATATTTAACTGATAAGCTTAGAGAAAGAGGATATTCTGTTGTTATCACAAGTGGTCATGTTGAAACTATTTCTGATGATGAATCAATTTCTAACCTTATAACTAATTTGGAAACAGGTAAAAAATCTAATAGAAAGTATGGTAAAGATGATATTATGATGATTTCATTGCATGCTGATTCAAGCCCTGGACAATCTGGTACTGGTGTTTGTTATGATTCAAGGTTTAAAGATGATAGAAAACTTGCATCAATATTAGAAAATAATTTAAATAAAGACGACTGGATTACTGCAAGTAAATCTGAACGTAATTGGGATGTTGAAGATCAAGGATTGCAAGTTTTACATCAAAGTGAAAATATTCCATCTGCCCTTGTTGAAGTTGAATATGTAAATGGTTCAAAATCTAAAAACCTTGATTCATTGAATTTTCAAACAAGACTTATTAATAAGTTAGTTGACGGTTTAGATGAGTACTTTGGTATTAAATAAGGATTTATTATGGATTTTAAATTTTTATTAGATTTATATCATATGTTAAAAGCAGCCTTTTCTGAACAAAAGAAAGCTCCAGCTGTATCTAAAAGCAATAAAAAAACATCTGTTTTTGCCGGAACTAAGAAACATAGAACATATAAAAATGAAATACGTATGACCGGTTCAAAAACTGATGAACAATTACGTATAGATGCAATACGTTCAAAATATATTATGTCAGTAAAAAATCCATATTACACATTAAAATCAGGAGATACCATTTCAGAAATTGCAAAAAAATATGGTGTTGAGGAATGCAGTATTTTGGATGCAAATCATTTAACTCCTGATTCTGCAAAGAATATAAGACCTGGTAAAGTTTTGAATATTCCACCTGCAAGAAAAGTAAAAAATGTAAGAAATTTAGGTGATGTTTCAAAAGCAATGGGCGTAAGCTATGATTTTATAAAAAGATTGAAACGTGTTGAAGATTCTGCCAGATTAGGAGATTATAAATTCCACAACACTGCTTATGTTGATGATGCAGGTGTTAAGACAATTGGGATTGGTCATGTTGTAAAAAAAGGCGAGCCTCAAAAATTGTCTAATGCTCAAGTTTGTGAATTATTGACGAAAGACCTTTTAAAAATTGAAGAAAATTTATATTCTATTATGGGTGGCAAACGTAATTATGAGAAGCTCCCTCAACCTATAAGAGAAGCTCTTCTCGACATGTCATTTAACAAGGGAGTTGATGTAATTAAGGATACTCCAGGCCTTTTGTACACATTAAAGAGTGGAAAATATGAAGCTGCTATAAATAAAATGACATATAATAAGTCTACAACTACAGGCCTAGAAATGAGCGGTTTATGTAAAAGAAGAATATTTGATATTTCTTTAGCTACAAAAATTTATAAAGGTAAAATTCCGCAAAGTAACATTAATACAGCTCAAAAACTTTATAATAGAGGTGTTCAGCTATTGAGAGCTGAATGTAAAACAAGTGGTAATAATTTCAAGAATATACTTGTTGGTTATAACAATGAAGTAAAATCTTATATGGGTAACAAGATTAAATTAGTTACTAAATAAATTTTATATCTATTTTTTATAATCTAAATTGTATTCGATTGAATCCAATTTAAATATTCTTTATTCCCGTCAGAAATATTTATTGATATTATTTCCGGAACTTCATAAGGATGAAGAATATTTATTTTGTCTTTTACATCATTAAATAATTCTTTTTTTGTTTTTATCAACATTAAAAATTCTTCATCTGTTTCAATTTTATTTTGCCATTTGTAGATAGAAGTTATTTTAGGGATAATATTTACGCATGCAGCGAGATTTTCTTTTATAAGATATGTTGCAATTGTTTCTGCGCTGTCTTTTGAATTTGTATTGCATAGTATAATAATATAATTTGTCATAGTTATTTATATTAATTTATTTTTTATAATTTGTAAATAGCTGTAATTTAATGTTATACTTGTAGATATTATAAATGTGGTTTTGGTGATTATGAGTGTTGAGAATAAAATATTTATTCAACGTTTGTCAAAATATTTGTATATAACCGTGCTAGCATTTATCCTTTTGCTGGGTTGCTTTTTGAGAATACGTTTATATATATTAAATCCCGGGTTTCATCATGACGAAGCAAATTTAGCATTAAACATGATGAATAATTCTTTTAGTGAATTATTTATGCCATTGGACCGTAATCAAATTTGTCCTCCTTTGTTTCTGATTATTTCAAAATTTATATATGGATTTTTGAAGTTTAATAATTGTGCTGAATTCTCAGATATGTTATTAAGGTTTTTCCCTTTAATTTCAGGAATTTCAGTAATGTTTTTATTTCCGATTTTATTAAATTCTATTTATAAAAATAAATTGTTTAATCTTATTGGAACTTTGGTTTTAGCTTTAAATAGATTTGCAGTATATTATTCTTGTGTATTTAAGCAATATTCTTTTGAACTTCTTATAGCTGTTCTTATTATGCTTATATTTTATAATTTAAATTTATCGAAAGAAAATTTTAATAAAAATATATTTTTATTTATTCTTTTAGGATTGAGTCCTTTATTATCTTATTCTTCGTATTTTTTTATAATTGGGATTGCAATTTATTTAATTTATTCATATTTTAAATCTAGGGAAAATTGTATTTTATATTATTTGATAGCTGTAATTTTACCTGCATTTATCATTGGATTGCTTGTTATATTGCCTTCTTATTTTCTTAACAAAGCTTTTATGGGTGCGTATTGGCATCATAAGTTTGAGTTAAATTTTATAGATTTTATACAAGTATTGTTTTATCCGAATATATATGATTTTAACTTTAATTATTTATATATTTCTATAGCAATTGTTATTTCGTGTGGAATAATGTTAAAGGAAAATTTGAAATTATTTTTAATTGTGTGTTTTCCTTTTATTATAACTTTTTTATCCTGTTATTATTCTATGTATCCGGCGGAAGAACGTTTGTTACTTTTTATTTATCCGTCATTTATAATAATATTTTTATTTATAATTTCAATGATTAAAATATTCCGCAGTTGTTATATTAATATAATTTTCAATTGTTTAATATTGCTTTATTTGTGTAATTTTATTTTATATCCTACAGCAACAGTTGATTATATATTAAAGCCTGATGTTGCACGTGATGTATGGGAATATTTTTATAAAAATTATGATGGCAATACTCCTGTTATATTTGCGGGTTCTAAAAATTCTCAGGAATATTATAGTAAGTTTTTCCCTGTAAATCGTACTTCTTATTCATTTAGTAACAATATGAGCTGCTTAAAGCTATATAATAAAATTCATCCCGGAACTTATTATATAATCGCAAATTTTGGGAAATATAATAATTTATATTTAAGAAGAAAATTACTCGCTGATACAAATATTCTTGAATATAAGATATTTGTATCTCCTTGGATCATAAATCGAAGTAAAAATGGTTGGTATATAAAATTTGAAAAAAAACATTTTTAACAAAAACTTTATTTTATGTATTCGGTAATTTTAAAATTATAAATTTTAGTTATTTGTTTTTTTGTTAAATTTTTATTTAAATTTGTCTCTATGTCATAATTTAGTTTTGTTGCAAGAAGTTTATAAATGTCGTCTTTATATGCTTCTAAATACCAGTGCAGTTTTGTACTGTCATAGGATGTATATGTTATTAAAAAAACTCTGTCACCTTTATTTAACTTATTAATACATTCAGATTTTAAGTAATTTGTTGTGGCGTTTGAAGGATCATCGTCATCAAGATAATTTTCAAATTTTTCATAATTAGAAAGTTTATTATCTTTGATTATGTCATCTTCATCAAAAATAGTATCAATGATTTTTTTGTCATTTATTTTGAATGAGTAATTTATGTCGTATGAAATAAAGTTAATTTTAGAAGTATCATAATATTTTTGGAAATAATATCCTCTAAGCGGAATAATTATGTAATCATTATTCTTTAATTTAAAATCGTTCATTATTTCACATATTTTAAATATTTCTGACACATTGGTGTTATAAATAGATAATACGGGAGCATTTAAAAATGATAAGTTGCTGTATATGTATATTAAAACCAGTAATGCTGGAAGATATTTGATTCTTAATTGAGCAAGTCCGTATCCTACGGCCAATATAATTCCAGGGAAGCAAAGTATTGTGTATCTTGCGCAGAATGCAAATTTGCCAAATATCGCTCCGATTAATTCTGTCAAAACAAATAGTAGTGAGATAAATAATATATATCTACACAATACTTTTTTGTATATGGTTTTTATTAGCCCTGTTAAAGCAATGCATAGTGGAATTATGTTAAATAGAACGAAATATAAATAATTGGTGGAATAAAAACTTTGTGTTGCATCTGTTCTTGCTCCATTGTTAAATGCAATATGAATAGCTGGAGAAAACCAAGAAAGAATAACTGTTTGAAAATGTATTGGATTAAATTTATACCATACAAATGTTGGGAAAACCGAACTTTGTGTATTTTGTATTACTTTAATCATAAATGGAGTAATAGGTAATATCAGTATTAGTAATGTAATAAAATATGGTATGGAAAATTTGATGTTTTTATCTTTGCATATTTTGATTTTATATAATAAATAAACAAATATTTGTATAAATACAAACAAAAATCCGATTACATAAGTGTAAATAATCATTGCATTTGTTATTGCAAGCAAATAAAGATATTTTTTATTTAATTTATCAGTGTCAAATTTTATTAGAAAATAAATTGAGAGAAATCCAAGCAGCTCTAAAAAAGCATAAAATTTACAAAAGTGTGAATATGATATCATAAAGAAATTTACGGATACCATAGTTGCGGTTATTAATCCTGTTGCCTTAGAATGTATATTTTTCCCGCAAATATAAGCTAACGGAATACATAGTGTGCCAAGTATAACAGGTAATAATCGTAAAATTTCTATTTCTTCTCCAAAAAATTTTATCCAAAAATGAAGTATAAAATAGAATAGTGGGGCATGGAGATTTTTTGTTTGTAGCGCATTTAAAATGCCGGTTGGAAATGATTGAGTTGAAGTTACAACTGTTGCTATTTCATCATTTGCCAGATTGCATAGACCTATTTTAAGCCTTAGGATAAAACCTATAATAGTAATAAATAAAAGTATTATAAATGTTGAATATTTTTTTATAAAATCACTAAATTTTTTCATTATTAAACCAATTTACGAATTTTTCAATACCTTCTTCAATTTGTATTTTAGGATTATAGCCCAATAGCTTTCTTGCTTTTGAAATGTCCGATGCAGTGTATAGTACATCTGTTTTAGGAAGTGAATTGTATTTTATTTGGGCTGTTTTATTCATTTTGTCACAGAGTAATTTTATTAAATAATTTAATTTAACAACATTTCCTGAACCAAGATTAATGATTTCAAAATTCGTATCATAATCTATACATTTTATAATTCCATCAATAATGTCATCAATATATGTGTAATCTCTTGCTGTTTCTCCATCCCCATATATTGTAAGCGGTTGATTTTCTGCTATACATTTTGTGAATTTATGAATAGCCATGTCCGGACGTTGCATTGGTCCATAAACTGTAAAAAATCTCAGACATATTATTTTTAGATTAAATAGGTGTGAGTATGTATAGCATAAGTTTTCGGAAGCTATTTTTGTTGCGGCATATATAGATACAGGTTTGTCTGTTTTCATATCTTCTGTAAATTTTTCACCGTTTTTATTGCCGTAGACAGAACTTGAGGATGCTGAGATAATTTTTTTTATATTATACTTTTTGGCCATTTCAAGGATATTAACAGTCCCTGTTATGTTTGAGTTAATGTAAGCATGCGGTGATGTTGTATCTCGGACTCCTGCTTTAGCTGCCAGATGTATTATATAATCGGGGGTGGTTTTTTTGAATATATTGTCTAGCCCTTTTAAATTGCAAACATCTTCTTTGAATAATTTAAAATTTTTATTATTAACAAATTTTTTTATATTATTCTCTTTAATTGTTGGTGAATAATAATCATTGAAATTATCAATACAAATTATGCGGTTATTTTCTATTAATTTCGCAATTAAATTTGCTCCTATAAAGCCAGCTCCTCCAGTTATAAGATATGTTTGCATAAAATTATCCCTTTTATTTGTATTTTCCTATCTTTTAGGTTAATATTATGGTATCATAAAATTGAGAAATAGCTAAATGTTACATTTTTTATCAATAATTATTCCAGTATATAATGAAGAAGAGAATCTAAAAGACTTAAATAATAAAATTTGCTCTGCGTTAAATGAATTTGGTTATGATTTTGAAATTATTTATGTTAATGATGGCTCTATTGATGCTTCATTTGATGTATTAAAAAATTTGGCTGAAGATGATGAGCATATAAAGGTTATTAATTTTATAAAAAATTATGGGCAATCGGCTGCATTGCAGGCAGGAATTGACTTAGCTAAAGGTGATGTAATTATCCCTATGGATGCTGATTTGCAAAATGATCCTTATGATATCAAAAAAATGGTTGAAGTATATGATAAAGGATTTGATATTGTAAGTGGTTGGAGAAGAAATAGACATGATAATATTATTCGTGTTTTGCCTTCTAAAGTTGCAAATTTTATTATTTCAAATATAACTGGTGTGAAGCTGCATGATTTTGGATGTACGCTAAAAATTTATAATGCTGAATTGCTAAAAAAAATAAGGTTGTATGGCGAGCTTCACAGATTTATTCCTGTATTATTCACTATATATAGTGGTGGAAGAAATTTCACTGAAATTGAAGTTACTCATCATAAAAGAAAATTTGGTTCTAGCAAATATAATCTTTCAAGAACATTAAGGGTTGTTTTAGATTTATTTACTATTGCATTTTTACAGAAATTTGCAGATAGACCTATGCAATTTTTTGGAGGATGTGCTTTAATTTTGTTTTTTATTTCAATTTTTTCTTTATGTATAAGTTTGTATGCTGAATTTGATTATTCATTTTTAGCTTTATTTATATCAGGGTGGATTTTTTTCGGTGTTGCATTCATTGTTTTTATGATTGGTATTTTAGCAGAGCTTTTGATGCGGAATTATTACGAATTATCTGATAAAAGAGTTTATAAAATAAAAGATGTTATTTAGGTGATAGTTATATGAGTAAAAGAACCAAATTATGCTTAAAAATATTGGTAAGTCTGGTTATTTTATGTATTTTGCTTTTTACAATTAATATTGACGATTGTAAGAGGGTTGTTTCGCTTGTTGATGCTAAAAATTTATTTCTGTTAGTGTTGATTTATATTGTCGGACAGATTATAAGTGCGTTAAAATGGAAAATTATTGCTAAAAAATTGGGATTTCAGCAAAATACTTTTGAATTTATAAAGTATTATTTCAAAGGAATGTTTTATAATTCATTTTTACCTACAAATGTTGGTGGTGATATTATGAAAATCGTTTATCTCAGAGATTGTAATAATTTGTCCCAAAGTGTAGAAAAATCCTTTGTATCTGTTTTGTTTGACAGATTGAGTGGTGTTTTTATGCTTATATGTATGGCTTTTGGAGCTTTATTTCTTTTCTCGGGCATATATTATGTTGTAAAGTATTCTGTTATTGTTGCTTTTTTCTCTGTGTTGGTTGGGTGTTGTGTAATAATTTTTCTTTCAATGTCTAATTATAATTTTAAAAATGTAATATTAAAAAAAGTAGTAAATTATACAAATATATTTTCTGATAAATCTCTTTTACAAATTCTATTTTTGTCTTTAGTTTTCCATTTGTTGGTAATTTTTATTCATATATTAATTGGAAAAGATTTGCAACTTGCTATACCAATTCAATATTACTTTATTTTGTATCCTTTATCAGCTATTGCTGCATCTTTGCCTATATCTCTTAATGGTATTGGGATAAAAGAGGCTGCATATATCTATCTTTTATCATTAATTGGAATATCTTCATCTTCTGCAATAGTATTTGCTTTGTGCTGGAATGTGGTTATAATTTTTTCAAGTTTTTTAGGGGCTGTATTTTTCATAAAAAAAATTCGTTAAATTTATTATTTAACGAACTTTTTGTCTTATACATTTATTAGTAATTCAGGATTAATAATTCATAACCCAACCATCATCAGCTAAAGCTTTTACGCATCCTTTACCTGTAGATGAAGATGTACAACCAGCTTTTTCATTATCACAAGCAGTTCCTATGTTTGCCCCGGTTGAACAATTCCTGATTTCACCGGTACTGTTAACATAAAATTCGAACATATCTCTTCCGCCAATATTAGGTCCATCCGGTCCATTTACATCAACATTTACTGTTATTATGCCATTTGTACCTTTTACCATACAAATTGCAGCAGAATTTGCTAATAAATATGATGTCTTACTACATTTAAATTGAGCGTTGCTGCTGGAGTCAATAGAAAAATAGTTTTCAGAGGCGAAACATCCTGTTGTATTAGCTGAACAAGATTTTACATATTTTAATTTATTAGTTATTAAGCTATTGATCTCGTTTTTATAATAAGGTGTAGCTGATAATTTAGATTTGCCTTCTTCTGTTATATACATATCAATTGCATTTTCAATATCGTTCATGACTTTTCTGATTTGGACAACTTCAGCCTTTTTTTGATAGCCGTTAATTAAAGTAGGTACGGTTAATGCTGAAATAACTCCAATTATACTTAGTGTTATTAATACTTCTGTTAGTGTAAAAGCAAACATCTTTTTCATATTATTATGCCCTTTCGCTTTTTATTAATAATTCATTTCCCAATCGTCATTAAGAATTTTTGCAAAACAACCTTTTCCTATTGAAGAAGTCAAACAATTTTCGTCATATAAATTATTTCTTTCTGTTTCAATAGATGACAAATCTGTTGATGCTGGATCAACTTCATCAATAGTAAAATCTTCATAAATATTAAATGTAAACATATCCCTACCACCTATGTTAGGTTCTTTTGATCCATTTACATCTATATATACAACTGCAGGATTTTTAGTTTCTTTTGTTGTTGTTGCTCCTGTTCCATCACTGACTTCTTCTTCAGTTATTGAGGCAGGTACAATACATATAGCAGCTCCGCCTGCGACAACTACTGAATAACCTTCACAGCTATAATCTGAATATGTCATTGTGCTGAGATCTGCATATTTGCTTGCAAAACAAGGTTGGGTATCTGTTTCACAGTCTTGAGTAATTTTATAGTATCCAAGTAAAAATTTCCCTGCGGAATTTCTAATACTTGTAGAACTTTTTTTATTCAAAGAAGAGCCATACAAACCTTTTTGGTAATTTTCTGTCTTTAAAATGAGGAGTGACTCTTGTAATTCAACATAAGATTTTTGGAGTTGAGTTAATAAAGCCTTTCTTTGATAGTTTGCAATTACACCAGGAATTGTAAGTGCAGCAATTACTCCTATAATTGCTACAGCAATTAATAGTTCTGCAAGTGAAAATCCCCAAACAAATTTTTTACTCATAAAATCTCAATCTGCTTTCTTATTTCTTTTTTTATTATAACGTGTTTTTAGTGTAATGTCAATTGTTAAAGCTTCTGAGATTATACTTCAATAAATAGTCTTTGACCTACTATATTTTGCTTTCCATTATAATAACCAGCAAAATATCCACCTCTTACAGGATTATTTTTAGCATAATTATTTAAGCTGTTTCCTTTGTAATTAACAAATGGATTGTTGCTATACGGATCATAATTCCTTACCGGTGCAACAACCTGTGTTGTTTGCGGGATAAACATTTGTGATAATAAATTTGCGATACCTGCCATTTCTACCTCATTCTACAATATTAAATTTAATTATAAATTTTGTTTCGTCATTATTATAGCACAATTTTTGTCAAAATCTTAAAATAACTTAATAAAATCATTTATATAGATTATTATTTTTTGTTATATAATACCGTTATGGACAAATTTAAAAAAATTCTTATTGTTGGAAATTCTGCTAAAGAATACGCGCTTGCAAGAAAACTTGCAACATATGATTGTGAAATCTTTGTTATTCCTGGCAATTCTTCTATGATGGATATAGCAAAATGTGTTGATATCCGCGAAGACAAGGTGCAGGAAATTTTGGAATTCGTTTTAGAAAATGCAATTGATTTAACTGTTGTATCTTCTGAAATTGCAATAAAAAATGATATTGCAAGTGTATTTCAGGCAAATGAGCAACTTATTTTTGCACCAACTTCGCAGAGTGCATCTTTTGCTTTAAGCAGATCTGTTGGCAAAAGATTTTTATATAAGTTAAGAATTCCAACACCAAGATTTGCTATATTTGATAAATTGCAGTTGGCAGTTGATTATTTAAAAACTGCAAATATGCCACAAGTTATAAGAACTGATGAAAATTTAAATACTGCTGACAGGCTTGTTTGTTCAACATTTATAAATGCAAAAACATTTGTAGAAGATTTGTTCAGTAGAGATGAAAAAAAAGTTGTCCTTGAAGATTATGTATATGGGCATGAATTTACTTTTTATGCCGTAACAGACGGTTATAGCGCTTTGCCTTTAATGACTGTTGCAAATTACAAGTTTATGGAAAACGGGAACGGCGGTATATTAACATCAGGTACAGGTGCGTTTGCTCCTGATTATAAGGTTTCAAAAGACATTGAAACTTCTATTATGAATAATGTTGTTGTTAAAGTTTTACAAGCTCTTGAAAGAAAAGGCACGCCTTATCTCGGAATTTTAGGTATTGATTGTGTTTTGATGCCTGATGGACAGTATGTTGTTTTGAATTTTAAGCCGTTTTTAAGTGATCATGATGCTGATGCTGTTTTAAATTTAGTTGATGAAAATTTATTGAACTTGTTTGCAGCATGTGCTGTCGGTTCTTTTGCAGATGACTATGAAAAATTAAATGTTTCTGATAATTCATCTGTTTCTTGTGTTGTTTCATCAAGGCAGGAAGGAAAGCTCATAAAAGGACTTGATCTTGTTGATTCTGATATAGCGCATTTTGGAGTAAAACAAAACAAATATTTTGAATATGAAACAATTAAGGGTAAGAATTTTGTTTTGACAAGAACTGCTAAAACTCTATCACGTGCTCGCAAGCATCTTTATGAAGATATAGAGGTTATAAAATTTGACGGTAAAAAGTACCGTAATGATATTTGTGAGCAGGTTGAAAATTTTTAAAACTTCATTATATATGAAGATATGAAAAACTATTATTCGATTCTTGGAGTTACACCTGACAGTTCTGATGCAGAAATAAAATCTGCATATAGAAAGCTTGCACGAAAATTTCATCCTGATGTTAATCCTTATGGCACTGAACAATTCAAAAATATAACTGAGGCCTATGAGGTTTTATCAGATGCAAAAAAAAGAATGCAGTATGATACAATAAACGGATTTTTCAAGTCTTATAAAAAAGAGGAAAAACAGCATACATCTTCTCAAAAAGCGCAAAATGAATATAAAAAGAATACATCTTCTCAGAGTAACCCTTCTAATCAGAAGATGTCAAAAGAAGATTTTTCAAAAAAAATCAATGAGATTTTTGATGAATTTACATCAAAGTCAAAGCAAAAGAAAGCAAAAGAAACTCCAAAACGCGGAGCAGATTTGTATGAAGATGTTTCAATAACAATAAAAGAAGCAATAAATGGCGCAGAACGGGTTATAAATGTTGTTCGAACATCAGAATGTCCAAGATGTAAGGGACGAAAATTTATAAATGGAGCAATGTGTCTTGAATGTCATGGCAGCGGTGAAAAAACTGAACATAAAAAAATTACCGTTAAAATTCCTAAAAATGTTAAAAACGGTACAAAGTTACGTATCCAAAATGAAGGAGAACCGGGTAAATTTGGCGGTAAAAACGGCGATTTATTTATAAAAATTAAAATTGAACCTAATAATAGAATTTCTTTTGAGGGTAACGATATAATTTATAATATTCCAATCACTCCTTACGAGGCTGCTTTAGGCGGGAAAATTACAATACCTTCTTTTGATACTCGTTTAAGTTTGAAAATTCCTCCAATGACACATTCAGGACAAAAGTTTCGACTTGCTGGGCAAGGCTTGAAACATAACGGTAAATCAGGAGATATGATAGTTATTGTGCATATTGAAATTCCTTATTCTTTGTCGGATGATGAAATAAGACTTTATGAAAAGTTAAAAAAGATATCATCGCACAATAATATTAGAGAGAATTTGTTAAATGAATAGTGTAAAAATTAAAGAAATATTTGAATCAATTCAAGGCGAAGGTCCTTATGTCGGCTATAAACAGCTTTTTATAAGATTTTGTAATTGTAATTTGAAATGCAATTATTGTGATACTGAATTTTCTGCAGATAGCTCATTTGAAGAGTTTAATCCTTGTGATTTAGCAAATAGGGTTAATTCTTGTGATAAAATTCATTCTGTTTCTTTAACAGGTGGAGAACCCTTGTTGTCTGTTGAATTTTTAAAGGATTTTCTGCCGCTTGTAAATAAGAAAATTTATCTTGAGACAAATGCGACTTTAGCTGATAAATTTTTGGAAGTTAAACCTTTTATTGATATCGTTTCTGCTGATATAAAGCTAGAAAGTGCTACAGGAATAAAGAATTCATACAAATTCCATGATGAATTTTTCAAAAATTGTTCTGGCGTTGAAACATTTGCCAAAATTGTTTTTAATTCAAAAATTACAGATTTTGAAATTGAAAAATGTTGTGAATTAGGCAAAAAATATACTATCCCACTTGTTTTACAGCCTGAGATGATTGGGGATAATATGTCTGTTAATAAGGATTTTGCAGCAGAAATTTTAGATAAATTTGTTGCAAAATATAATAATGTACGCTTAATTCCTCAAGTACATAAGTTTTTAGATATTAGGTAAAAAACGGGTTCTTTTTCTTATTAATGTTTGAATTTGAGAATAGGTTTGTGTAATTTGTTTGGAATAAGCCAAATGTTGTTTCATTCGTATTTTTTTGATTGTCTTTAGATGAATCTTTTATGAAATCTTTGCTTAGTTTATCGATTTCACCTGTTTCTGTATATTTAATAACACTTGTTATTATTTTAGAAATTTCATCATCATTTGAGTTATCTTTAATTGCTATTTGTTTTGAAGTGTCAGCTTCTTTTTTATTATCTGTATCTGCTATTTCATCTTTACTTACGTTTGCAGGTTCTAATAATTGTTTTTCAATTTTATCCATATCTATTGTTTCTAATAATTTTGCTTGCTTTTCATCGTTAAGATTTGAAAATTTAGAATTAAGCTGTACTGCTTTTTGCATACGTTTTGCATATATTACAATTTCTTGTTTCTTTTGACTTATTTCTTGTTCAAGTTCTTTTACCTTTGATTCCACTTCTGATTGAGTTTTGCAGCTTGAACATTTATCCTTAACTGATGCTATTAATTGATTAAGTGTGCCACCAAGTGTTTCTATGTTATTTTTTAATTGAGTTCCTACTCTGCATAAGTTTGGAATATTTGAATCAGATAATATCTTTTCTGCTTTTTTTGCTTCTTTATTTTCTGTGGCAATAGAGTATTGTGATGAAAGTCGGGTTGTCTCCTCATTTATTTTTTTGCTAACATCTTGATTTTCTTTCGTTGTACTATTTGTTTTATTTTGCGTCCAAATAGACTCATTTTCGGAACTTTTTTCTGTTTTTGTAGTTCCAGCTGATGAGTTTGTGCCGGTTATATTTATCTTGTCTATTCCATAATAATTTGTGATTTCCATATATATATAAAGTATATATTTACAATTTTTTTCATTCATAAGTTAAAGTGTTTGCAAATCTTAATATTTTGAATTATACTTTTTATAAAGTGAGGTAAGTATGTCTGTAAAAAGAGTTTTACAATATGGTGAAAAAACATTAAGAGAGCCTTCTAAGGAAGTTCATAAGGTTTCTAAAAAAATTCAAGATCTTGTTCAAGATTTGTTAGATACAATGTATGCTAAAAACGGTGTAGGTATGGCTGCACCTCAATTGGGTGTAAATTATAGGGTTTTTGTTGTTGATGTTTCTAAAAATGATGAACCGCTTAATCCTATCGTATTTATTAATCCAAAAATTATAAAAAAATCAGGTGCGATTGTTGCTCAGGAAGGTTGTATCAGTTTCCCTGAAGCATACACTGATGTTAAACGTTATAAAAACATAATGGTAAAGGCGTTGGACCGTCATGGAAGACCTTTTGTTCTGGAAGCTAAAGACGGTTGCTTGCTTGCAAGAGCAATTCAGCATGAAAATGATCACTTAGACGGTATTTTGTTTATTGACCATTGTGTAAATCGTTTTGAAACAGATGAGATTTTAGCAAAACATAATCTTCCGCCTGTTGATCCTGACAGATTGATTGAAGAACCTGAAATTGATAAGGAGCTTGAAAAATAGTGATTAATATTGTTTTTTTCGGAACTCCTGCTATAGGATTAAAATCGTTAGAATATTTGCATAATTCAGATAAATTCAATGTTTTGGCTATTGTGACTCAGCCTGACAAACCCGCAGGACGCGGACATAAAATTACAATGTCTCCGATTAAACAATATGCTTTGGCAAATAATATTCCTGTATTTCAGCCAAAATCAATCAGAAAAGAACCTGAAATTCAAAATGAATTGAAAAAATTAAATCCTGATTTCTTTGTGACATTTGCATTTGGTCAAATTTTGTCACAGGATGTTTTGGATATTCCAAAATTTGCAACAATTAATCTTCACGCTTCTCTTTTGCCAAAATACAGAGGTGCAAATCCTATTCAGCGTGCAATTATAAATGGCGATAAAGAAACCGGTATTTGTACTATGATTACGGAATTGGGACTTGATTGCGGAGATGTTTGTTTGAGAGAGGTTATAAAAATTCCTGAAGATATGACATGTGTTGATTTATTCAATGAGATAAGTGAAAAATCACCTGTTCTCATTGAAAAAACGTTAATTGGTCTTGTTGATAAAACAATAACTCCTCAAAAACAGAGTGAAGATGGCGTTTGTATGGCAAATAAGCTTACTAAAGAGGAAACTCAAATTGATTGGACAAAATCTGCTGAGGATATTCATAATCTGGTTCGCGGTATCTATAAATCTCCATCTGCTTATTTTATCTATAACGGAAAGATTATAAAAGTGCTTGAAACAAAGGTTATAAAAGAAGATGGTGATTGCGCAAAATTTATGAAGGTTTCAAAAGAAGGAGTTGAAGTTGGTTGTGGCAAGGATTGCATTTTGCTTGTAAAAGTAAAACCAGAGGGAAAAGGTGAAATGTTTGCAAGGGATTGGGCAAACGGTCAGCAAATTTTTACAAAGTCTAAATAATTTATATTTAAGGGAAATAATATGGTTACAAAAGGTATAAGAGGCGCAATTACCGTTGATGAAAATAGTGTTGATGCAATTAAAGATGCAACACTGGAGCTTTTACGTGAATTGGTAAAGCAAAATAATATTGATATCTCAAAAATTTCTCATGTTATTTTTACATTAACAGATGACTTGAATGCTGCTTTCCCTGCGAAGTTTGCAAGAATAGATATGGGCTGGACTGAAACTGCAATGATGTGCTTTCATGAATTAGATGTCCCAAATTCATTATCTAAATGTTTGCGTGTTCTTATCGTTTTAAATTGCGATGAAAAATTTACACCAAAATTTGTTTACCTGAAAGGTGCATCAAATCTAAGATAATTTTGTAATTTCCGTTACGGCAGGATCAAGAAGTCTGCGCCCGATTTTTGGAAATTCAATCAAGCATAGCATTTTATTTCCGTATTTTGTCATTTTAGAAACGATGCCTTCGCCATATTTTGCTGTTGTAACCTTATCACCCGGTTCAAAAGTTTGTGAAGCGGATGCTTCAATATCATCTGCTTCATAGATTGGAACAACAGGTGTGTCAGGTGTTGGATTACTAAAATCAACATTTGATGTTATTTCATTATCTGTATTCAAATCTCCTATGAGATTTAAGTCATCTTCAGTCAATTCATCAGTTTCAATGCTATCTAAATTGTTGACGTCTATTGTTTCTTCAGGTATTTTTTCATACATTAATTTGTCAACATCTTTTGCTGCTTGTTCAACAAGTGCATCAGTATTTTCTTCAATTATTTGCGGCTCTTGAAAATCTGTTGTTATGTCAAGATCATCAATTGAATAATCAATTTCAGGTTCTTCAAGAGTAAGCCCTTCATCTGAATTTTCGTTATCGTCTTCTTCTGATTCAAGAATATTGTATATTGTTGTGTCGTCTTGAGGTTCTTCTTCAATTGTTATATCATCTATTTTTGTTTCAATTTCAGGTTCATCTTCAACGACAATATTTTCTTTTTCTTTTGTATCTTCATTTATAACAGGTTCTTCGTCTGGTGTTTCTATTTCAGAAATTTCTGGTTCTTCTGGTATTTTTTTTTCAGAAATTTCCGGTTCATTTACTATTTCTACATTATCATCAACTGATATTAATTCAGTATCATCCGTATCCGGTTTTGGTTCTTCGGTAGCTTCTACAACATCTTCATCTATAGTAACATCAGGATATTCTATATTGGGAATTTCTGTATTATTATCATTTTCATTTTCTAAAAAAGGGTCATCTTGTTCCGTTTCGTTAGAAAAAGTTTCTTCTTCTTCTTTTTTTTCTTCTGTTATAGGGCTTTCGTCAGATGAAATTATCACATTTGGCTCTTTTGTAGAACTCACATTTTCTTCATTTTTAGTGTTGTCGCTATCATCTTCTTTATCAAAGTTAAGCTCATCAAGTTCTACAATTAGTGGAATGTTTTGGGTGTGAGCACCGTAAATTATAAATTCATCTTGGTTAAGTTTATTCAAAAATGTATTATATGATGCAAAATCGTGTTGTAGCGTAAGTGGTGCAAATAGTATAAAGTTTTGAGCGATTTCTTTTAGCTCTTGTACATATTTGAAAGAATGTGAACATATAATTGTTGTATAAACATTTGTTCTTTCAATAAGCTTTTTCAACAATTTTTTATCAGTGTTATCGTTGTCAACTTTAATAAATGAATATATAGTTTGCTTAATTGAATTCATAGTTTCGCAAATGTACGAAATAACTTCTTTTTGAAGAATTGGTGGAATATTAGAGATATCAATTACGACATTTTCGCCTTTTTCTATTGCTATACTAAGACTAAGAATATCTTTTAATGTCTCTGCAAAAACGTTTAAATCTTTGTATTTCAACAACTTATTTTTTAATAGAATAAGTTGTGTAATTTGGGTTTCTCTGTATTGTTGGTCAACAACATTCAAGAATGTTTCAAACGGAAGGTATTTTTCCGGTAATGTTTTTGTGTATTCCTGAACTTCAATAAATATATCTTGAATTATGGCTTTGCTTGTCGCATCAACATCTTCAAGGTCGTTATCATAAATGAAGTTTATAGTGTCATAATTAAGCGGAAGTTTAAAATCTTTGCCGAATACAATTTTTTGTGCAGAATCAAAAAGTCCGTCAGTATCAATGATTACTGTTTTTTTGTCTGTTTGCTTAATAATGTTATTTAATAAAATATTAGAATTTTCAACGTTATTAGAGCATATTAGAAGATTATTTTCTAATATCGAATTATCAACTTTTATTGGAATATCTTGTTGTGCCAATTGTCCTAGTAAAAGAGGGTCTTCAACAGGTATGATGTCAAGAAGTTCTTTTGATGGCAATACAGAAACAGTAGCTTTTAGTGACGGAATAGTTCCGTTATAGTTCTTTAGAATTCCTTCTTCATTAAAGGTAAAAAGAAGTTTTACAATTGCAAAATTTGATTTAGTGTCAGCTTTAATGTTAACAACTTGTGCAACGTATGGTGTATTTGAATCCTCAATTATAACAAATCCTGACAGAGCAAGATTGTCTGCTACATCGTACGCTATTTTTACTAAATTGTTCTTAATTTCCAATACCTTCATTTAAACTTCCTCACCTTGAAATTTATTTTACCATAAACATGCTAATTTTGTAATATATCTTGAAGTTTATTGTAAATTTCAATTGTTAATAAACATATTTTCAAATCTCTTTTGACCAGACTTTTGATTGTTTCTTTGTAACAGCGTAATAATGCTTTATTTAAGCCGTTTTCTTCATCTAAAAGAACTCTAATTTGTTCTGAATATTCTTTATCTCTGGTGTTTGGCTCAATTTTGTCAGCTAAGAATACTATTTTTTCAAAATCTGTCATATCCAATTTGCCAAGTGTGTGCCATCTTATTGCTGATAATATTTCTTTATCTGTTACATTAAACTCTGTTTCTGCTATAAATGCACTTACAGGTGCGTGTAATGTTTTGTAATTAAGCATTTCGCATTCTTCTACTTGTAGATTTTTGTGAATAATGTCTAATAGTTTCTCGTTAGAAAAGCATTTTGCACAATCGTGTAAAAGCCCCGCAAGATATGCTTTTTCTTCATTTAATCCGTATTTTTTTGCTAATTCTTTTGCACATTCGGCTGTGCCAAGTGTGTGTATGTATCTTTTTTCATTAAGATTATTTTTCAACCATTCTTTGATTTTTGTATAGTCCATTTTTATTAATATATTCCTCTACTTCTTTGGTTACAAGTTCGTTAATCGGTTGTCCTTCGGCTATTCTCTCTCTTAAGTTTGTTGAGGAGATATCTGTAAATGGCATTTGCGCTATTTCAAAGTTGTAGCCTTTATCTTTTAAATAATCCAGATTAACAGTTTCATTTTCTCTTATAAAAACAATAAAATCAACAATATTTTTAAATTTATTAGCTTCATACCAGCTTTCTATCTTTTTGAAGGCGTCTGTTCCTATTATAAAATGAATTTTCCCGTCAACATTATATTTTTTGTAAAGCTCTAGTGCTGTAAGATATGAGTATGATTTACCCTCTCTTTGGTATTCAATATCTGATATTTCAAATTTTGGGTTATTTTTTATAGCAAGTTTTACCATATTATATCTGTGTGTGCACATTGATGTGTCATAATCCTTGTGTGGCGGCTTATATGCTGGAATAAAGACAATTTTGTCAAATCCGAAATTATCAATAACATATTGAGCCATTTTAAGGTGTGCTTTATGAATAGGGTTAAAAGTCCCTGAAAAAATACAAAGTTTCATAGCCCGATTATATCATAAATTTGCATAATAAAAAGCAGAACCGAAGTTCTGCTGATAAAAATTTGTAGGGGAAAAATTAATTGGAGTTAAAATGTTAGATTAAATGTAAAGCTTGTTTATTTGCCATTGCGATGAAATTCATCTGTGCAAAAAGTAAGTCTGAACGATCTTCAAAAGGCTGATTATTATTGACTGTAACTTGATTTTCATAGATGTTTTTTAATTTGTCATCAATTTTTTTCAAATTTGCAACTGCCATTTTTATGCCTCTCAATCTTCTTATTTATTGCTTGTGTATATATAAAGTATATACACATTTGAAAATTTCACAAACAGCTTAATTCGTTACATTTCTTTACAATTAATTTATAAAAGCAATATTTGAATAAGTTTTGTTTTTATATTTATATAGGGGAAAATAGGAAAATTATGCTCGAAAACAATTATCTTAATAATCAACAGGGACCTCAATTTCAGGCAGTTAATCCTCAAATGCAAGTACCTCAGTCAGGTCAACCTCAGGTTGCAATGCAGGCAGTTAATTCTCAAATGCAAGCTCCTCAACCAGGTCAGCCTCAGGTCGCAATGCAGGCGGTTAACCCTGAATTATTAAAGCAAAATGTTCAGGATAGTTATGTTGCAAACAGATTAACTGAAAATTCCGATGATCCGACAGCTATGCTCTATACAGGTGCATTGGCTGTACCGACTTGGTTTGCAATTTCTAAGGGTATGGATTATTATGCAAAAAAATCTCGTGGTGATTTTGAAGATACAGTTCATCATAAAATCGGACAGTTTGGTGATGATATTACAAGCCGTGTAAAAAATAGTGGTTTTGGAAAGTCCGGTTTTGCTCATTCTATAAATGACGGATTTAAAAATTTTAAGAGCTTTTTAAAGAAAAATGTTGTTGATAAATTTAGAATAACTCGTGCATTTGCTTATACACCGTCAAAACCTGAACTTGATATGGTAAAAGGTCAGGCAAACGGAATGACGGGTATGGTTTTATTCGATTATCCTCAACAGGTTGAAAAGTTTGTAGAACCTCTTAAATATATAGAAGATTTGGATTGCTACGGTGCTTCTAAAAAAGATATATCAAAATGGAAAAGTTTATTAGATAAAGCTCAAACTCCTCAAGCAAAAGCTGAAATTATGCAGCGTGCAGAATTAGAAACAATTTTGCAAAATTCAAGATTAAAAAGAACTCCTGCACAAATTGCAAAAGAAATATCAGATTTTAAAGCTTTAAAACCTGAGGCTAAAATTTTGAAATTAAAAGATTTAAAAGCCTTTGAATGGGGTTATAAAGACTTTGCAGAGCTAGAGGCCGTTAAAAAAGATATTCAAGATAAAATGCCAAGAGTTTTGCAAGCTTGTCACGATGCTAACAAAAAGATGTTTGCAAGAATTTGGGGCTCTAATCATAATGCTTTAGGACGTTTTAAAACTTGGTTAATCGGACGTGAAGTTTACGCTTCTGAAACTGCAAACAAAATTGCAGGTTCTTTAGGAAATGTAAATTTAAAAGAGAATCCTGAACTTGCAAATGTTTTAAAGAAAACTGGTTTAGATAAAAAGATTCCAAAATCTATGTTAGGTAAATTCTTAGGTAAATATACTAACTTAGTTTTGGAAGGTGCGACAAACAGGGTTGCAGGCGGTAAGTTTGTTGCCTTAATGCAGGCTGCATATTTGGCTGACGTATTATATAAGACTGCAAAAACCGATGGCGCAAGTGAAAAAGTCAAGACATTTGCAGAACGTTTTACAGAGATGATTGCATTCTTCGTTGCAATGCCTCTTGCAATTCAGTTGATGCACAGAGTTGGCGGACTTCAGTATGCCGGTATGACAAAAGAACAGGTTGAAGCATACAGAAAAGCTTTGAAACTTCACAATGATACTGCTATGGCAGGGTTGTTTAAGGATAAAGCTGCCTGGAAAGCTTCTAGGGATAACTTGAAACAAATGCTAAATGCAGGAGTTAAAAATCCTATTACAAAATTATTTAAACGTATTGGTAGAATTGTTACAGTAGGTCTTGAACAGATTAGACCTTATGATAAAAAAGCTGTAACAAGAGTTGGAGTATTTGATAAAATAAAAGATTTGTTCAGACATCCTAAATTTGGAATGAAGCAAATGGCTGGTTATCCGATGAGAATTGTTCTAGGTATGATGATTATTTTACCGTTCTTGAGTAAAATTGCCGTTAAAGGTTCTCATTTGATATTCGGTAAACCTAAAAATTCAGTATTAGATGAAGGAAAAGAGGCTGATAAAGCAAGCCAACAAAATCCTGCAACTCAGCAACCACAACTTCCGCCACAGTTGCAACAGGCACAAGCTCAAAATCGACTAAATCCAAACCAACAAGCTGCACCAAATCAGCAAGTTGTGCCAAATCAGCAGGTTGCGCCAAACCAACAAATAAATACTCCAAACAATTCTAATGGCGCAGGTATAAATAGTTCATCAAATCTATTAAATCAATATAAAAACGGTAACAACCCTCAAGCATCTCCGGTTAATAATCCTCAAACTCCGCCTGAGCCTGTAAGAACGTATATTCCTTCTCCTGTTGGGGTTAAGATTCAAGGAGTTAACGAAGATCCTACATCTGCAGATGCAGCTATGAGGCGTGCAGATTCTGCTGAAAAACTTGCTCTAGAAACCTTGAAAATGAATTAATTACATTTCAGAATGGGTTAAATTAATCTGTTGCCCTAATATTAATAGCATGCTATAATGCTTTAAGGAGGGTTTTATGGTAGCTACTTTTGATTATAAGGGTTTTGCAAAAAATTTAACTAAACAGGCTGAAAATATTATGCCTGATGATATTGCTTCAAAGCATAAAAAAGAGTTTTTAGATCGAATTTATGATTTTACATTTTTGGCAGGTAAGGCATTTTCTAATGACAACTCTATTGCAGATGCTGATACCGCAAAAGTCTTAACCCAAATAATATCAGAGTGGACTTTCCATAAATACATAGATTTATTAAGATCCGATATTCCTGAAATGTATCATGAAAGTATTTTACAAAAAGTCGCTTATGTAGCTTTTGAGATGGCTAAGGAATCTGAATTTAGCAAATTATCTCAAGATCAGATGCTCACTTTAGTTGAACTTCAAATCAAAAAAGCATACGAAAAAGCTTGTAAAAAGCTTTTAGATAACGGACAAATTTCAAAAGAAGCTTATGACAAGGCATTAAATCTTTCAAATGTTGATGATTATGCTAATAAGCTTGTTCATAACGTAAAAATTGTAAAAGAAAGTAAAAAATCTACTTTTCCATATACTGTTGCAGCATTGGTATTAGGCTTGTTTACTATAATTCTAAATATTTTATATGGCGGTGCGCCTAATTTAGTTATTGTAAATAATATTATGATAGTATTGCTTTCAGTATATGTTGGCATATATATCGGTGCTCAAATTTTTGGGAAATAGGTAATTTGAGTAATCTTGAATTTGATAAAATATATGTTATAATATGATTAGCTCTATACAGGTGCTTATTTTGTTCCTACATTTATTTTAAAAGGGAGAATTAGCTCTGTCTGGATGTGAAGTATACCCGCCGATTTTCTAAATCGCCAGCGGGAAACGGATAATCCGAGGCGTTCACCCACCTGCGAGACCACGCAGGCAACAAAATCACATCTGTGTAGGGCTTTTTTATTGCTTCTTTTTGCATAATATGATACAATGACTGTATGAAACAGAATATTCAGGTAATTATTATTTCTGATTTTGCAAATACTGTTGAGGTGTTGAAGTTGTATTTGCAAGAGTATGGAAAATTTTCTTTTTTGGCTTCAAGTTCCGATTTAGGCAAGGCATATAACGCTGTAAAAGAACTTGAAAAATCTGTTGTAATTGTTGATATTTCTGATTATCAGGAACAAAAACTAAATTTTATTTCAAAAATATCTTCAGAATTTCCTCAGTGTAAAGTTGTTGCTTTGTCCGATAAACCTGATGTTGATCTTGTTATCAGGACGATGAGAACTGGGGCTTGTGATTTTGTTTCTATGCCTGTTATAAAAGAAGAATTTTTTGCTGTATTAGATAAACTGGATGATGATTTATCTGAAAATAAGGTTAAAAAGTCTAAATGTCGTGTAATTACGGTATATTCAAATAAGGGTGGTGTTGGAAAAACTTCTATTGCAACAAATTTGGCTGTAGAACTTGCAAAAATTACAAAGGAAAATGTTGCTCTTATTGATTTGAATTTTCAACTCGGTGATGTTACAACTTTTTTGGATTTAAAGCCGTCTTTTAATATTTCTTATATGCTTCAAAATTTGGATAAAATAAATGAAGACTTTCTTCTTTCAACTCTTGAAAAATATAAGAATACTTCTTTGTATGTTTTAGCTGATCCTCCTTATTTCAAGCAGGTTGATAATGTTGCTGTTAAAGATATAACAAGACTTTTTAATATTTTAAGAGATACTTTTTCTTATGTAGTTGTAGATACTGCAGGAGGTTTTGACAATACTGCAATGACAGCTTTGGAAAATTCTGATTTAATCTTCTTGGCAACAATTGTTAATTTGCCTGCTATAAGAAATTGTCAGCGTTGCCTTGAATTGTTTGAAAAATTAGGGTTTAATGAAGATAAAGTTCAGGTTTTGATTAACAGATATATGGAAAATGATGAAATTAATGCAGAGGATGTTGAAGAAGTTTTGGGTAAAAAATTGTATTGGAAAATCCCGAACAATTACTTCACTATGATGTCTGCTATTAATAAAGGGGTACCTGTTACAGATATAAACTCTGATTCTAATGTTGCTTTAAGTTTTAAAAATCTTGCTTTGCTGGTTTCTGACAGTGTATATCGTCAAAAGTTTACTAAGAAAGTTGGAAAGGTACAATAAAATTGTTAGATAAAAATAAATTAAGCAGCCGATTTAATAATATTGAAAAAGATAGTGATAATATAAATAATGAACAGCCGAAAAAATTTGTATTTGCAAAGTATGTAGATTCAGAATTCCAAAATCATAATGATATTTCAAATAATGAAATTGATGAAGAAATTCCTGTGGAAAATGAAAATTTAAACACTGAATTTTCTTTGTCTGATATTGAAAAGGATTTTAAAAAAGATTTAATGGTAAAAATTGATTCAATTCCTGTTTGGTTTGATTACACATCTGAGCGTCAAAAGGATTTGATTAAAAGTTTTGTTGAAAACAAATTAACTAATGAAAATATAACTCTTACGCTTGATGAAAAAGACACTTTAATTGACAAATTGTTTACATCAATTATGGGTTTTGGACCGTTAGACTATTTTATTGCTAAGGATAATGTTGATACTGTTTTTGTAAATGGTATAAACAGTATTCATATTGAAATTGGCGGTAAGGTTTTAAATACAGAAATGTCTTTAAACGAAAAGCAGTTATCTTTTATAATCAGTAATATTTCTAATATGGCTGGTGTTAGAATTGATAATTCCAAAAATATTTGGAATTTGAAAATTGATAATTTATTTATTACCTTGATTATGCCTTCTATTTCTCAATGCGGAGTTCTTATAACTATAAGAAAAGTTTTTCCTTGTAGTATGAATTCGTTGTTGGAAAAAAATATGATGTCTAAAGAAATATTTGATTTTCTTCTTTCCGTTATTGATATGAAGAAAAACATCATTATATCAGGAGATATAAATTCAGGGAAAACTTTTTTAGCTGATTCATTGATAAATTCAGGATTGTTAAACAAGCGTGTTGCAGTATTTGAAAATAGTCCGCAAATTTCATCTTATGGCAGAACTTTAATGAAATTTGTTACTGATAGAGCATCTATTGATTATTCAAATTTAATATCTGATGTTATGAGAATGTCTCCAGAAAATATTGTTGTTGATTTCAATTGCGTTGTTCCGGAATTTTCAGACATGAATGGTGGAATTTATACTCTTAGAGCTCAATCAATTGAGGCTGCTCTTTCAAAATTGTTTGCAGGATTTGCAAGTGAAGAGCATTTGTCTGATAAGTATGCTAAGACAAAAGTTTATTCAAATTATGATTATATTGTGCAGTTGAATAAGTGTAGTGACGGAAAAAAACGTATAACATCAATCGTTGAACTTACTCCTGCAAGAACTGCAGCTTTATCAGTTAAGGTTATTGCAAAATATGTAGATGGAAATTATGTTACTGAGATTCCCCAGCCTTTAACTTCAATCCGCGCTGATTCATTAATTTCTGGAGCAGGTTCGTTGTCTGCACGTTTTTCGGATTTAAAATAATATTTTGTTGTGTACTCATTGTATTGAATATATCTTTAAGTTTTGATTGATTGACAAAACCTGAGCTTATTTGATCTATGCCTGGATTTATGTATTTTTTCATTATTTTTTTGTCAATAAAATTGTTAATAGGTTTGGCAAAAATTAAGAGTGCGGCAAAACCTGTTATAGTTTTTAAGAATTTGTTTTTAAATATAAGAATATTTTGATATTCTTTTAAAGCGCTACGAGAAGCTTGGTAGGCGTAATCACTGTCTTTATAAGCTTCTTTCATTAGTGGAAGTATTTTGTTGTATTTCTTTAAAATTTTGTGTGGAACTTCTTTGGTGTTCCCTTCTTGCAGGGCTGTCATTATTTTGAATGTATTGTTGGCATTATGTTTTGCAAATTCTTCTATTTTTACAATATTGTCATTCAAAATTGAGTATCTGTTTGTAAAAATTGAGTTATATAGACGTTTAAAGATGTTTATTGTCTTTTTTTCATTGTTTCTTGATTCAATTGTATTTTTTAAAGTTTTAATAATAATATCTTCAAAATTTTCATAGCTTGTTAGAGATGAAGGTCTTGCTTGATCTATAACATTTTTTGTATGTCTGTATATTGTATCTTTTGCGTTTCCGCTTATTTTAAATTTTCCAATTCTTGCAATAGGGGAAACTAGACATTGTGCCGCAAAAATTAAAACAGGTAGTGCTATCAAAGATGTAAGTCCTTGAAAAATAGCTCTTTTTATAGCTCTTTTACCGCTTGGTTTGTAGTGATCTTTGTCATTTTTGTATTTGTCATAAATATCAGCCCCAAGGTACATTAAAGCTGGTGCCCACAAAGCTGTGCCAAGTTTTGGCGCAATTTCTGATATTGCGGTACCTACTTCGTTTGAATATGACATTAAAACAGGAATTGTCTTGTTTAAGGGGTCATGATATTTATTTTTTTGTGTTTCTGAATTTACTGGATTTATCAATATATTGTTTTCCGATAGATATACTCTTTCTTATACGTATAATATTATACGCCCGTAAAAAAAATTTTTTGCTACTATATCTTCTTAATGTATAATTTTAATATGGAAAATAAATTGTTTAAAATTTCATCTAAATATAAACCTGCAGGAGATCAACCAAAAGCTATTGAACAATTAGTAAAAGGCTTAGAAGATGGGGACGATGCTCAAACCCTTCTTGGTATAACAGGTTCCGGTAAAACATTTACGATTGCAAATGTAATAGAACGTGTGCAAAAGCCGACTTTGATTATTGCGCATAACAAAACGCTTGCTGCACAATTATATAATGAATTTAAAGAGTTGTTTCCAGATAATGCTGTTGAATATTTCATAAGTTATTATGATTATTATCAGCCTGAAGCTTATATTCCGAGAACTGATACGTTTATTGAAAAATCGGCTTCTATTAATGAAGAAATTGATAGATTAAGGCATAATGCAACAAGATGTTTATATGAGCGTAATGATGTTATTATTGTCGCATCTGTTAGTTGCATTTATGGTTTGGGGCTTCCTGAAAATTATTTTAAGGGTTCTGTTGAACTTAAGGTTGGGGATGAAGTTGACAGAGATGATTTGTTAAAGCATCTTGTAAGCGTTCAATATACAAGAAATGACCTTGTCCTTGAACGTTCTACTTTTCGTGCTAGAGGCGATATTGTTGAAATTATGCCTGCTTATGAAAAAATTATTACACGAATTTATTTCTTTGGCGATGAAATTGAAAAAATTGTCAGAATAGATAATGTAACGGGTGAAATATTGGAATCTCCTCAAAAGGTTGTTATTTATCCTGCTGTACATTACCTTTCTTATGATGAAAATGTGGATGAAACAATTTCTTTAATTCGAGAAGAATTGCAGCATCGATTGGTTGAGCTTCATAATGAAAACAAACTTGTTGAAGCACAAAGACTTGAACAGCGTGTTAAATATGATATTGAAATGATTAAGGAAATGGGTTACTGTTCAGGGATTGAAAATTATTCAAGAATAATTGAAAGACGGCCTCCAGGCTCTGCTCCTGCAACTCTTTTGGATTATTTCAGAGGAGATTTCTTAACAGTAATTGATGAATCTCACGTTACTTTACCTCAGCTAAAAGGTATGTATCATGGTGACGCATCAAGAAAAAATACATTGATTGAATATGGTTTTCGTTTGCCGTGTGCAAGAGATAATAGACCGTTGAAAAATGAGGAATTCTTTAAAAAAGTTCACCAAAAAATATATATTTCAGCAACTCCAGGGGAATTTGAGAGAAAAACATCCGCTCAGCTTGTTGAACAAATTATTCGTCCGACTGGTCTTGTTGACCCGAAAATTTCTGTTCGACCGATTGAATCTCAAATTAACGATTTAAAAGAGGAAATTAAAAAGCGTACAGATAAAGATGAGCGTGTTTTGATTACTACGCTCACAAAACGTATGGCTGAAGATTTAACAGACTTCTTTATACAAGAAGGTATAAAGGTTAGGTATCTCCATAGTGAAATTCAATCTCTTGAGCGTGTTGAAATCTTGAGAGATTTAAGATTAGGCGAATTTGATGTATTGATTGGTGTTAACCTTTTAAGAGAAGGTTTAGATATTCCGGAAGTTTCGCTTGTTGCTATAATGGATGCTGATAAAGAGGGATTTTTACGTTCCGAAACAAGTTTAATTCAGACAATTGGCCGTGCTGCTCGTAACGCTTGCGGAGAAGTTATTATGTACGCAGACAGGATAACTGAATCTATGGAAAAGGCTATTTCTGAAACTGAAAGACGTCGTAAAATACAGCTTGAATATAACAAAAAACACGGAATTATTCCACAAACAATTAAAAAGCCTATTGAAAACAATCTTCTATCGCTTGTTGCAAGTTATCGTGATTTGGAAGACATTGTTGCGGAAGAAATGGTTGATATGGGTATCGATAAAAAAGATTTGCCAAAACTTATCGACAAACTTGAAAAAGATATGCATAAAGCTGCAAAAATTCTTGATTTTGAAAGAGCTGCAGAAATTCGTGATAAGCTTAAGAAAATGCGTGAAATGCTTAATAACTAAATTATTCTATCAGAATTTTCTTTAACCGCAATTGTTTCATAAGCAACCTGTGCAAGATAATGACCGCACATAGCAAGATTAAATATAAAACACATACTCCAATAAAATATTGCTATTGGATGAGGAATTCCAAAAAATATCCATATTATATAAGTAATTGGTGTAATGATTATGGCATCTGCAATTAATATTTGCGGAATCATAAATATAATAGATATCAATATATCCATACTTGAATCAGAAATTGCTTTTAAATTGTAGGCATCAAGAATTTTAAAAGTTCTTGCATAACAAAGATAACTTGTTAACATAATTGCGCCAAAAACTCCCCAAATCATGCATTGTAAAACTAACAAAGTATTTGTATCAGCCACATAATTGGTAATTAAGTTGCAAAGAAAATATGCTATTATGCTGTTAATTGCGATTGAAGGTCCCAGTGCTACAAGCCCTTTTATGCCGTTCCAAAATATCGCAAAAATGTTAAAAGATGGTAATACTGAATCTTTTCCATTACGAACGTTTGTTGTGCATTCTATTAAAAAACCAAATAAAAGTATAAATGTTATTATGCTTGCTGTCCACAGCTTAGAGAGTTCGTTTTTGTCAGAATTTATGAATAAACAACTGCAATAGTATACAGGTATTGCAAATAAAAAATACTTTGTCAAAGCTCCATGGTCTTGAATAGCTTCTTCAAAAGCGTCTTTAATAGATGCCATAATTCAACTTCCCTCTCTATCTTATTTTATTTAAATATAACACGTTAAATTAGGAAAAACAATAATACTATTTATGGAATAATTACCGTGAATTTACTTCCCTTATCTATTTCGCTTTCGATAAGAATTTCCCCTTTATGTAATTTTACAAGCTCCTTGGTTATTGCAAGTCCAAGTCCAGTTGAATTGTTTTGAATTTTCCCTGACTGCTCGTATTTTTTAAATATCTTTTTTAAATCTTTTTTTGCAATTCCAATTCCGTTATCTTCGATACATAATTCAGTTTTGTTATCTTCTAGTTTTTTGCAGGAAAAATGTATTTTACCGTTTTCATTTGTGTATTTTATTGCATTACTTAAAAGATTCAAAAGTATTTGTTGAAATTTTGTATAATCTGCAATTAGTTTAAAATTTTCTATGTCTGTTGTAAATGTAAGATTTTTCTGTATTAAAAGCGGATTTATTATGTTTATTACCTCTTTTATACAAGGTAATGTCTCAAATTCCTGCAGGTTTAATTTTAAAGCCTTAGCTTCTATTTTTGAAATATCTAATATTTCATTAACCATTTCCAAAAGTCTTAGGGCTGATATTTTGATGTCATTTATGTATTCTTTTTGCTTTTCTGTTAATTTTCCTGTAAATTCACCGTTAAGAATGTCTGAAAATCCCAATATAGAATTAATTGGAGTGCGCAATTCATGAGATATATGCGATATAAATTTTGTTCTTTTAATATCTTTTTTGTTAATTTTTAGATAACCCTGTTGAAGCTCGTGAATTTGTGTTTTTGCAATATTTGACATTTCATAGTCTTTTATAAGATCAGAAATTATTGTTGAACAGGTCTTAAAAATTTTTTTATCCTCATCAGTAAAGGATTTTCCTGATATTATGATTGTTCCGAATGTTATTTCTTTAAAATTTAAATTTTCTTTTAAATATTTGGCTTTTTCGTTTTTGAAATCTAAGTTTGTAGTTTTATAAAGATATTCAGGCTTTTGAGTGTTGCTGAAAATTATCCCTCCTGTTTCAAACTTGATAATCTGACTTAGCACATTAAATATCTCTTCTTTAAAATTTTCTGAGGGCTTAATTTTGTAAAATTCATTAATTTTTTCAAAAGCGTCTTCAAATCTGTTCAATTTTTACTCCAAATCAGATTTCTCCATATAACCGATATATCGTAAATTTCTGTATAATCCGTCATAATCAAGTCCATAGCCGATTAAAAACTTGTCATCAACGTCAAAACCGTAATAGTCAGCATCAACATCAGTTAGTCTTGTAACCTTTTTATCTAATAGTGAACAGAATTTAGTTGATTTTGTGTGGAAATTGCATTTGATAAAATCAAGTAAAAATTTAGCAGTCAGACCTGTATCTACAATATCCTCGATTATCAAAACATTTTTCCCGTTCAAATCTGGTAGGGCAATATTTACAGCATTAACTTTGCCTGATGTAGTTGTTCCGCCGTTGTAGCTCGAAAGTCTTATAAATTCCAATTTTAAAGGCATTTTAAGATGCTTTACAAGATCAACCGCAAACATAACTGCACCTTTTAAAACGCATACCGCAATAACTTCTTCATCACCGTATAATTTGTTTAAATCATCACCAATTTCTTTAATCCTTTGTTGTATTTGATTTTCGTCAAACAGCACTTTTAATTTTTTTATATCCATAACCTAACCTCTTTTTAATGTTAACACATGTGTTGGAGTATTTACAACTTTAATCTTTTCACTTATTCCTAATCCTGGAGCCCATAGTATTTCATTATTTTGGCATAAAAATATAAGTTTGTCTTTTTCATGAGGCGGAATTTTCTTTTCATTAAGATATTTCTTTAGTTTTTGACTGCCCAAAAGCCCGAGTGGTCTTATAATATCTCCGTTTTCTCTATGTCTTAGTATAAAATTAATATCTTTTAGATTAACAAAAGCTTTGAAATCTTTATCTGATGGAAATTCTTTTATCTCACAATCAAAAGGCTCTATTGAGAATTCAAAATCTTCAAATTTATATTTGCCACATTTATTTATTTGTATTTGCGTATTTTTTTTATCTTCTTTTGTTATTAATTCTGCTTGTGAAGAATTTACATATAGCCAGAGGTCTTTGCTTATTGAGATTTTTTTTCCTGATTTTGAATTTTTGTTTTCTTCTACGAATTTTTGTATATTTTCTATTTTTTTTCTGTCGTATTCAATATTATTATCTGCAAGCAATTTGTAAATAATGCGTTTTTGCTCTTTATAAGACGCTTTTATCAGATTTTTAGGCATATATGAATTTATCAGCTCATTATCTTCAATCGCAAGTTCAGATAGCGAATTTAGAGCTTGTGTGAGTTTTGGATTAATTTGTTTTAGCAGCGGAAAAATCTCATGTCTTATAAGATTTCTTTTATATTTTGAATTGAAATTTGAACTGTCTACATTAGGTGATAAATTATTTTCTTTGATGTATTTTTCAATTTCTTCTCTTTGAGTTTTTAAAAGCGGTCTGTAAAATATATCTCTATGCTCGCTAATTCCCTGTAGTCCGATTGTTCCTGTGCCCTTTATAATTCTATAAAGTACGGTTTCTGCGTTGTCATCAAAATTGTGAGCCGTAAAGACTATATTTGAATTAAATTTTTTTGCACATCTTTTGAAAAAATCGTATCTCGCTTCTCTTGCTGCGGTTTCTGTTTTTTCAACTGTATCCGGTAAAATCTCAGAATAGTATGGAATATTTCTGGATTTTGCAAAATTCTCACAATTTTGAGCTTCTTTTTTGCTTTCTTCTCCGCGCCAATTATGGTTTAGGTGAACTGCCACAACATCTTGCTTAAGTTTATAAAGAATATCTAAAAGGCACATCGAATCATAACCGCCTGAAAATGCAATGATAAATGTGCCTGATAAGTTATATTTTTTTATAAAATTTTTAATTCTGCTACTAATCAATTAAGCCTCTTTGAATTTTTTCACTCCCTCTTTAATCTCAACCGCATCAACTCCAAGTTGTTCCAAAGCCTTCATTGCAAGAGAATCAGGTTCGGTAGTTAGTGCAAGAAGCATGTGAGCTGATTCAATTTTTTCTTTGTGATCTTTTTTAGCCAATTCCCAAGCTGTTTCAAGTACACGTTTTGCACGTTTGGTAAAAACTATTTCTTTATCATAATACTCGTTACCAAAGCCTATCATATTTTCAACAACAGCTCTTGCATCCTTCATAGTGATTTCAAGTTCCGCAAGTACCTGTCCGCCAATACCTGTGCCTTCTCCGATTATACCTAACAAAAACATTTCAGTTCCGACAATGTTACGTCCTAACCTTCTTGCTTCTTCTTTTGCAAGTCTTAGAATTGTCAAAGTTTCAGGCATTTGTTTTTCTATCGGTTTTATAATGCTTCGAGCAAGCTCGTTATCCTGAATTTTTAGTTCCTTTAATATTTCGTATGCTATACCGCTTTTGGTTTTCAAAAGTCCTAAAACTATATGTTCCGGCAAAACAACTGATGAGCCAAGCTCTTTTGCTGTTTCTAATGCCATATTCATTGTTCTGAAGGCATTTGGTGTAAATATAATTTGTCTGCCTTCATATTCTGCTTGTCTTGATTGGATGTTAGCAAGTTTTTCTTCAAAGTTTTCACTTGTAACTCCGTATTGTTCAAATATTTTAGAAAGTTCAGAATCTTTATCTTCAAGAATTGAAGAAATAATTTGTTCTGTACCCAGTATTTCGTAATTTGATGTTGATAATTTTGCAACTGCACGTTCAAAAACTTTTTCGGATTCTTTGCTGTTGAAGATATTATCTGTTTCTTTTGCTTTATTTTCTTCGTTATTTTTATCTTCATCAATTTCAGGGTGATAAAGGCGTTTTATCTTCTTTTGGACAAGTTTTTCCAAAAGTGATTTTGATTTATAAATATTGAATCCTAAATCTTCAAGGATTTTAACATTGTTTGATTTTTTATCTGATATTACGGAAAGAAATAAGTGTTCGTAAAGAATTGTTTGATGCCCTGATTTATTTGTTAAATCAAGAGTTTTCTTTAAAATTTCCTTATATTCATTGTCAAACGGAAGGTTTGCTTGTTTAATATTCGCCGTTGTATGAATAGGAATATATTTCTTTATTTCTTCTTCAAGCTTTTCATGTGTAATATCGTAAGATTTGAATATTTTTAATGAAATTCCTTTTGATTCATCAAAAAGAGCAAGCAAAAGATGCTCTGGAGCAACTTTTGCTGCTCCAGATTCTTTTGCTAATTTTTGAGATGTACTTACGACGTTTATTGCTTTTTCCGTAAATCTTTCAAACAAAATCTATTCCTCGTCTTCGTCTTCATCTTCTATATTTTCAACATATTCAGCGACTCTGTCGAATTCTTCATCATCGTCAATTGTTTCAAACAAGTATTCATCACCGTCTTTTGTCAATCTCATAAGAACAACTTCATCGTCTTCTTCTTCATCGACAGGTAACAAAAGTGCATATTCCTGTTCATCAACTTCAACGATGTCGAATAATTCAAATCTGATTACGTTGCCGTTTTCGTCAATTGTTTCAATTATTTGATCTTCATCTGCCATTTTTTATTTTTCCTTTCTTTATTATTATGATAAATTAAATTTTAACATCTTGCAAGGTATTGTTCAAGTATAATACAAGCACTTTCAATATCAACAAGTCCTTTATTTTTTCTAAAGTCAATTTTTTTTGCTCGCAAATTCTCTTCTGCTGTGTCTGATGTAAGTCTTTCATCTTCATAGATAATTTCAATATTTTGAATTTTTGATGCAAAATCTTTACAATCCTTAGCTTGATCGCCAAGAGTTCCGTCCATATTGTAGGGAACTCCGACTACAACTTTTTTTACGTTATTTTCTTTTATTATTTTATTAATTTCTTCTAATGCTTTATCTTCCGGTTGTCTTGGTATGCAGGAATGACCTTTTGCAAGCACTAAAAGATAATCGCTTAGTGCTACTCCTATTCTTTTTGTTCCTATATCTAATGCCATTACTTTATACATTTTATTTTACCCACATATCTTCTATATCTTTAATTCTTTCTGTATTTTTTTGTGCAAAATAGTATTCATAAATGCTTTTTCGTAAAATGTTTTTGAACAGTTCTCTTATTAATTTTTTGTCATTATATAAGTTATACAAATTTTGTGCAGCTTTTTCATCACCTGAAAGGTGTTTAAGAAGTGAACAATTTAATATTCTTTTTGTCCAAACTCTGTATTCTTCAGGGTAAAATACATTTTCAAGATTTTCATCAATATATTTTTCAAAATCTTTTGATGGAATTGTGTCGATATTTTTTATGAATTCTTCAAATTCATCGCTATAAGTGCTGTTCAAAAACCAATAATCTGTAAAATCATATTTTAATATTTTTTCAAATTCATCATTTGAAAGCTGTTTTATATTGTAATTAAGCTTCAGTGGCTTTGCTTCAATATCAGCAAGCAGGTTTCGCCAGCAAATATATTCATAAGGCATATTGTGATTTGACAATTTTTCAGCCTGTTCAAGAATTGATTTTAAAACTTCAGGTTCTAAATCCAGTGCTCTTTGTCCTCTGTAAAATCTTTCTATTATTGCATTACATTCAAATTGTGTAATCTCATTAAACCCGAAACAATCTCTGATGCCTTTGTAATCGTCAATTACTATCGCAACGAACTGAACTTTTTTTGATTTTGTAAGTCGTGATATAATAACTGCTTGATTTCCGTGTCCGTCAGGGTATGTTATGCAGAATTTGTAAGGTTTTGAATCCTTTAGAATATTTTTGTAAAATTTTAGTGAATTATCTTCTCTAATACCTGAAAGTTTTAGAATAGACAGATTTTTCTTTATTGCAGGAACAAGCGATTCATCAACAAAATTCAAGGCACTATGAAGAGCGTGATATGCAAGTTGAGATTTTGAATTACCTAATATTTCAAGTGCAGTTTTGCCAGTTTCTGAATATGGCATTGATAAAAATACAGGAACAAGCATATTTGCAAGCTCATCTTTATCATAATCGTCGCCTAATGATTTTAAAAGAATAATTTTGTCATTTTCATCAAGCGAGCTTAAAAAGTCTAAAAAGTCAATTTGAACTTCAGGGTTTGCAAGGGCATTATCAAGAATTTTTTTAGTATCTGATTCAACAAGTTCATCAGGATTATCAAGATATTTGCCACATTCTTCATAAGACCAATTTGCATCAATATCTCTTAATAGGTCGAGTGCAAAGATTTTTGCCTGATTTGAACTCATAGAATTTTTAATTATATTCCAAAGATGCTCACTCAAAACTTCATTTGTACAATATCTCAGCAGCATAAATTTTAATAATGCTGCATTATGGTTTGGGTTATTAATCTCTTTAAAAAGCAATTTTACAATTATTGTTTTGTCTTTTTGCAAGTCAAGTGTGTGAAAATGAATTGCGTAATTCTCAAAATCTTTAACATCTTTTAATGTATCAAAGATTTTGCTTATTTCTGCTTTTATTTCAAATGGATTTAACCCGTTGATATCTATCATTTACGAGCCTTCCCCCAAAAAGCATCAAGTATAGCCTGAGCTTCTGCCGATGGCATTCTATCATTTAAAATTAAATATTGAACTGCAATCATCGCACATTCTGAACAAATATTAACACCTGGTCCTTGAACCATTTTCAAAACCTGTGTATTTGGCCTTCCGCAAAAACTGCAATAAACAAGATCATCTTCTTTGTGGTCATGATGATTGTGTTCTGATGTTTTTTCTCTTTTTGCTCCTAATTTAATAACTTTGTCTTCTGACATATTTTACCCTCATATTCTCCTATTTGTAACTTTTACTATAAAGATTTGCCAAATTTTTTGTGTTATTTTATAATAAATATTACAAATAATTTTATGAGGTTGATTATAGCATGAAAAAAGCTTTTTTACTAGCAGCTATTTTGTTTATTTCTGTTGTTTCTACAGCTTGTATAAATAATTTTGCAGTTCAAGAACTTAATAATAGAGCTAAAGATTTTATGGACAAAGGAGATTACGCCTCTGCTATTGAACGTTTGAAATCAAGTGTTGATTTAGACGGAAGTATTTTTGAAACTCGTTATAATCTTGCTGTTGCTTATACAAAAGCTGAAGATTATGCAAATGCTATTCAGGCTTATAACGATGCTATAAAATTGAATCCTGATTTCCCTGACGCTTATTATTCACTTGCTGTTTGTGAAGAAAATCTCGCAAAGGATATTATATCGGGTGAAGTTATTGTGAATGAAGATAATACAATCCAAAAAGCTTCTGAAGCTGAACAAGATGAAGATGAAAATTCTCAAGATGAAAATAAAAAACTTTCTGATAATAGTAAAAAAATGCTAGAATCCCTTTTAAATAATTCAATATCTGATTACAGATTGTATTTGGATAAAAACGGTACTAATGATGATAAGGATTATATCGAAGACAAAGTAAAAGAGCTTGAGATGCTTTTTGCAAAATATGCGGTTAAGTAATTATGTTTCAATCCCCGGGTGATGTAGCATTTAGTTTTTTAGGTTTTTCTGTTTATTATTACGGAATAATTCTTGCTGTTGCCATTTTTATTGGTGTTTACACTTCTTATTTATTGTATGAAAAATTTTATGATAGTGTAAATGCAAAAAAAATAATCGATTTTGCGCCTTTGATTATAATAATTGGTATAGTTGGTGCTCGTTTGTATTATTGTGTTGTAAATTATTCTTATTATTTGCAGCATCCTGCAGAAGTTTTTTATATAAGACAAGGTGGTTTGTCTATACATGGAATGATTATTGTCGGAATTTTGGCTTTATATTGTTTTGCTAAAATTTATAAGCTTTCATTTTTAAAGCTAATTGATGTTTTTTTGTGTGGAACATCTTTGGGGCAATGTATTGGAAGATGGGGAAATTTCTTTAATTCTGAAGCTTTTGGAACACCGACTAATCTCCCTTGGAAATTGTATATTCCTATTCAGCATAGACCTGTTCAATTTATGGATTATCAATATTTTCATCCAACTTTTTTGTATGAAAGTATTTTAGATTTAATTATTTTTATAATTCTTTTATTTTTGTTTAAAAAGTTGTCTAAATATCCTGGAATTTTAGCTTGCTTATACTTGATTATGTACTCATTTGTAAGAATTTTTGTTGAACATTTGAGAATTGACAGTGTTCTTAATATTGACGGAATTCCGGTTGCACAACTTATGTCACTTATACTAATTGTATTCGCTGTAATATTTATGATTGTTATTTTTTATAAAGATAAAAACCTAAAATATTGATTTAACCTTTTATTTGTCTTTAAATGTTTGTATGAAAGAAAAATTACCCCAAAATAAGAAAGCACTATTCTGGTTAAGCGGTGCACATTTTATTAATGACATTTATACAGGCGTTTTAAATCCAATTATGCCTTTTATTGCAGCTAAAATAAGTATATCAATGGCGGTTGCAACTATTATATTAACTATTTCTCATATCTTTTCATCTTTATTGCAGCCGTTGTTTGGTTATTTTGCCGATAATATTGTAAAAAGATCATTTATATTTTGGGGTATATTTTTATCTTCAATATTTATTCCTCTCTCGGCCTTAGCTCATAATCCGTTTATACTTGTATTGTTTATAATTATAGGAAGTATCGGATCAAGTCTTTTTCACCCACAAGCTTTAGGCTTTGCTTCGAGATTTGCAAATAAAGATGATGCAGGAAAATCTATGGCTGTTTTTGTCGCAATGGGAACTTTAGGTTATTCTTGCGGACCTGTTGTATCATCTGCAATTACTCAATTTTTAGGAATGCCTAAAATGCCATTAATGACTGTTTTCGGTATTATTTGGGCTTTTTTAATGTTCAAGTGTGTGCCGAAATTGTCTTTGACTGAGCCTGTAATTTCTAAAATTGATTTTAAAACTGCCTTCAAAAGAATTTTAACAAATAGAAAATTGAATATTTTAAATGTAATTGCCATGCTAAAAACCATGATTATGTCAGCGTGTTTTATATTGCTTCCGTTTTTGTGGAAAAATATGGGGTATAAACCGTTTTATATAGGTATGGCTTTATTCTTATTCATCTTTGCAGGCGGAATAGGCTCTTTAATCAGCAGCTATATTGAAAAAAGAATTGGTGCTGCTAATGTATTTTATATTTCAATGATTTCAACTTTACCATTGATGATTTTATTTATCATGCTTTGTTCATCACATCCGACATTATCTTTAATAGTATTTGTCGTAATGGGCTTTATTACAATGATGGCTACCCCTGTAACAATGATAATGGCACAAAATGTTTTGCCTGAATACAAAAGCATAATTTCAGGTTTTATAAACGGATTTTCTTGGGGAATTGTTGCAATAGTTATGTCTATGCTAGGATTTGTTGCCGAAAAATTTGGCATAACAAACGTATTAATATTTGTAGCAATAATTCCTGCAATATGTTCAATTCTTGTTAAAGAGCTATTTAAAAAAGAAAACGACTAAGCTAATATATTTAATGATTTATTAATTTTAGGGTTTTGATGTTTTAAAGCCATTTTTTCTTGCAGATAAGCTACATTATAAAGTAATTTGTTTGTTAGTAAATCAAGGCTAACCTTTTTATCCATTTTATTAAGCATACTTAAATCATGCTCACCACCAAATGTATGAGAATTATTTCCCATTCCCATCATGGAATTTGCTGCCTGCATTGAGGCAAATGACGCGTTATTCATTGTATTTAGTATGTTAAAACGTGCAATGGATGAAACTAACATTCCTAACTCCTGTGTACATCTCCTACCTTTAAAATTATATATCAATGCAAAATTAAAATCAAGTATTAATTTTTGTAACGAATTGGGTAATCTTTGAAATTGAACTTTGTGTATATACTTTATATATATAAGCTTATATAAAACGAAGATATTAAAAGAGAGAGTATTTTAAATAAGAGAGAGACAAATTAATTCCTATTCCTACCTTCCTAAAAAAACAAAACTTTTCCCCTTTAAAAAGGGGATTTTTTTTGAGTAAAAAAAGACCGCTTAATTAAAGCGGCCTTTTCAAGTTTATTTAAAACTTAGATTACTCACCTAATAATCCAATTTTGTGGATTTTGATGAAGTTTGTTCCACCAACAAGAAGTTCAGGAACTGAACCTGTGATTAGAACAAAATCACCTTTAGCAAGTCCTAAGCTTGAAATTAAGAATTTATCCAATTCAATTAAAGATTTTTTATCGATAGAAGCTTCAAAATCAAGAGGGATTGGATAAACGCCTCTGTATAATTTGATGTCACGACAAATATATTTGTGTGGGCAGCAAGCAAAGATTGGAACACTCAATTTTGCTTCAGCTAACATAGAAGCTGTAAATCCGCTTCCTGTTAATGCGATAACTGCTTTAACATCCATTTTTCTTGTCATATCAGCGATAGACATACCGATTGCCATTGCTTGAGAATCTTTTTCTTCTTCAATCATTTTTCTTGGGAATTTATTTTTTCTCATGAATGGAGATTCTTCGATGTTATCTGCAATTTTCTTCATCATAGCAACAGCTTCAACAGGATAAGCACCTGCAGCAGTTTCACCTGATAACATGATTGCATCTGTTCCGTCTAAAATAGCGTTTGCAACGTCTGAAGTTTCAGCACGTGTAGGAATTGGGTTTTCAATCATACTATCTAACATTTGTGTAGCTACAATTACAACTTTTCTTTTTGCATTAGCTTTTCTGATGATAGTTTTTTGAACGATAGGTACGTTTTCATTTGAAATTTCAATACCCAAATCGCCTCTTGCAACCATTATACCGTCTGATACTTCAATAATTGCATCAATATTATTAACAGCTTGAGGTTTTTCAATCTTAGAAATAATTCTAGCAGTTGTATTGCCGTGGCTGTGTAATAATTCTCTTAATTTAACGATATCAGAAGCTTCTCTAACAAATGATAAACCAAGGTAGTCAATATCATTGTGAGCAGCAAAATCAACAAATTTGATATCTCTTTCTGTTAAAACATCAAGGCTGCCTTGAGATCCTGGAATATTAATACCTTTTCTTTGTTTCAATAAACCATCTGTTAAAACTTCAGCAAAGATAACTCTATCTTCAACTTTTTTAACTTCAAGTTGAATTTTACCATCATCAATCATGATTTTTTCACCAGGTGTAACGTCATCTGCCATGCCCTTGTAATCAACAGGTAAAATATCGCCTGTAATTTCAGCTTGGTGACGGAATTTAAGAATTTCACCTTTGTGAATTTCAATAGATTCAGGTAAGTTTCCAATTCTGATTTTTGGACCTTGAAGGTCTAAAAGTACAGGAATTAATGTTTTTTCTTCTTTTTCAATTTCTCTGATGTAAGACAAATTTGTCTTGTGCATTTCAACATCGCCATGTGAAGAATTTAATCTGAACATGGTTACGCCTGCTTTAAAAAGCTCTCTGATTTTTTCTTTTGTTGACGTTGCAGGTCCTAATGTTGCAACGATTTTGGTCATAGTGTAATTATCCATATTCTTCCTTTCTATATTGGGTAAACTTATTAAAATTATAATTACATGTTTACAAAAAATAATATGTACGATATAATCATACACGAAAAAGGTTTACTAGTAAATATGAGGAAGTAAAAAATGAAAAAATTTGTTTCAGGGTTAATGGCGCTGTGTTTGTTGTCATTTAATGCAATCCCTGCATTAGCTGCTTCAATTGCAGATGTCGGCCAAAATTATTGGGCCAGCAAAGAAATTAATACTGTTGTTGATGACAATATTATGACTCTTTCCGGTAATCGTTTTAATCCGGAAGGTGATATGACTAGAGTTGAATTTGTAAATGCTTTATTGAAAGTTTTATCTGACGAAAATTTGAATGTAAATATTTCAAATAAATTCTCAGATGTTTCAAAATCAAATCCTAACTATGAGAATATTTTACGTTCACAACAGTTAGGTCTTGTTTACGGTTATCCGGATGGTACATTTAAACCTAATAAATCTGTTTTAAGATCTGAAGCTCAATCTGTTATCAGCCATATTACAAAAGATATGGATGCTGACAAATCTGTATTAGATCAATTCAAAGATGCTTCTGCTGTTCCTGCTTGGGCAAAAAATGTTTACGCTAAAACTATTAACTATGGTATTTATGTAAATTATCCTGATTCAAGAGAATTGAGACCAAATGATAATTTATCAAGAGCAGAAGCTGCTGTTCTTTTAGCTAGACTTAAAGAAAAATTGGATCTTGTTAAACAACAATATCTTGGAGTTACAAGAGTTGAACACCTTGATGTTGCAAGAAAAGCTCCTAATAATGAAGTAAAAGTTAATAATGTTCAAAGCGTTATTAATCAAGGTAACGTTTTAGTTGTTGCTTTTGATGAAAAATTTAAATCAGAAGAACACAAAGCTGGAGATATCGTTAACTTTGTAGCTAAGGAAGATATTTATACTGAAGAAGGAACTCTTATTATTCCTGCAAATACAAAATTTGTAGCTCAAATTAATGAAATTAAAGATCCAAAATGGTTTAATAAAAATGCAAGAGTTTATCCTCAATTACAAAAAATTATCTTCCCTGACGGAAGAGAAGCTGCTTTCAATGCTAAACCATTCTCTAAAGATTATTCTTTAAAAGAAGGTCCTTGGATGACAACTGGTAAATTAGTATTATGTACATTAACAGGTGGTGCTGTTGGTACTGGTGCAGGTGTTGGATTTGCTTTCATTCCAAGTCCTGATGTTATCGGTACTGGTGTTGCAATTGGTTTACCTGTTGGTGCTGCTGTTGGTCTTGCAACTGGTCTTATCACTAAAGGTTTGCAATATCACGCTAAAGACGGTGAAGAAATTTACGTAATCTTGCTTGATGATGCTTCTTTAGTAAGAGTAAATAAATAATTAAAAAATAAAAATTCAACTTTAGGAGGACTGCTTTTCGGCAGTCCTCTTTGCTATTTAAGATATAGTAATTATTCAAGTAAAAGTTTATCATAAGGGGTGTTATAAATGTAATTTACAGTGTTTTTATTTAAATGGGAGTATGTTATGAAAAAATTATTTATTTCTTTGTTATTAGTTGGTGCAGTATGTTTTTCATCTCAAGGTGCATTTGCTGCTTGGGAAGAAGTTCAAGCTCTTAATCCTATGCCATATATGTATTATTTAAACCCGATGCCTTATGTAGGTATAGGTGAAAATAGAACAAGTTTTAGTCTAAATCCATTCACAGGATTTAAAAATTGTAATAAGTGCAAGGTTAAAAAGGTAAAATGCGATGAATGCACAAAAGTAAAAATACAGCCATGCCAATCCTGCAGAAAAGCGTTTGCCGAAGAAAATTGCAATACATGTAATCAAATATATATAGAAACAATTCAACCAAAATGCACATCTTGCGGACATTAGATAAAAAAAGAGCCTTATTTAAAGGCTCTTTTTTAATATTCAACTATATTTTTTAATGTATTAAATATATTATCAGTAATTTCTTGGATATATTCTTGAGATACCATTCCATTAATTACTGCATCAGAAATTTGATATGCAGGTCTTATGTATTGCTGTGCTGTTTTATTTACATCTTGGAATTGTAAATCAGCAGCTTTTCCTGTTTTCCCTCTTAGTGCAGCTCTTCTGTACCATCTGTCTTTTATAACTTCAAGAGGAGTGAATACATAAACTTTTACATCCATTATATCTCTAATGCCTTCATTGAGAACATACAAGCCTTCTGTTAAAACAACTTTAGCAGGCTTTTTTACATCCCCGTTCGGATCAGATACGCAAGTAACAAAATCATATTTTGGAGAAGTTATTTCCTTGCCTGTTTTCAATTTCATTAAATGCTTTTTCATTAAGTCTAAATCAATAGCATCCGGTGTATCGAAGCTAAAACCTGTTTTAAATAGGGCTTCATAGCTTCCTGCATCTTGCAATTCTTTTGACGTATCTTTGTAATAGTCGTCACAGCGAATAACTGTATAAATACCTTCTTTTTTTTCTTTTACGCATGCTTTAATTGTGTTATCAACGAAAACAGTTTTACCTGATGCGCTTTCACCTGTTATACCTATAAGAAAAGTTTTCTTTTTTTCTTGAACAACTTTTCTTGCAATATTTAAAATCAGATTTTCTGATGTTTTTAAGAAAAGTGGTTGTGATTGAAGTTTATCTTCTTCAAGAATCTTTTTTAGAGATTCAACTATTTGCGATATTACCTCCATATCGCGTCTGCTTGAGTAAAAATCATAACTTGTTAGAAAATCTGTAGCCATTCTACTTCCCCTGTAATATTATAATATTTTACATTAAACTTTTTTTATTTTGTAGGAATAATAAATTTTGTAACAATATTATTATTTTTCTTAAAGAATGTTCTAAAAAATGTCGTTATGGGAATATGTGAAGTAGCCTTTAGAAGTAATATTTCAAAATTGCGAGCATAAAGTCTACGGGAGTAACTTATTTAAGGAGATTGAAATGTATCACGATGAAATTTTTGAAACAGCTCTAAGAGATGTACGTGAAGAAAGTTACAAGGCATTGAAGAATGAGATATCTTCAATGGAGTATGCAATTGAACGATTTCTGAAAAAAGTACTAGAATGTACATCGTGCAAGTCTGAACGCGATTTTAATGTTCCTACTTTTTAAAAAAAGACCGCATTTTAAGCGGTCTTTTTTATGAAATATAATTTATATTTGCCAGTCCTTCAAGTTGATTTACAACCGGATCATATTCTGGTTCTTCTGCTTGAGCTAACTGTATTGAGTTGTCACTTGCTTCTTTAGCAGATTCTTCCCTTTGAGCTATAAGCTCTTTGTAAGCATCAAGTGTTGCTTGATCATCAAAACCGCCTTCTTCTTCAGCTTTTTTTGCTGTTGCTAGTAAAAGTTTTTCTTGAGCTGATTTTGAATTATCTGCTTTTTCTGCAAGTGCTTTTGCTGCTTCTTGCTTTTCATTATTTTTTTCTTCTGCGTATATTTGAACTTCTGATTTATTTAGTGAATCTTTTTCATTTAGTGCTGCATCCATAACTTTTCCGGCTCCCCAGCTTGCAATTGCACCGCCGATTAAGCCTCCGACAAAACCTATTGCTGCTCCTGCAATATTTCCTATACCTGGAAATATTGTTCCTGCTGCTGCACCTGCTGCAGCTGCTCCTGCTGCATATCCAAGAACACTCGATCCGACTTTTACTGAAGATTTTACAAGTTGTTTATTTCCTCGGTGACTTGCTTTGCCATCTTTTCTTTCTTGTTTATCTATTTTGTATGCTTTTATTATTTCAGGGACTTCTGTAAAAAGCCCTACAATAGCCATAAGCCAAGTTCCTTTTACGCCTTTTTTAGCAAATTTTAAGACAGAGGCTCCTTTAGCAGTTTTTAGAAGTTTGCTTTCTGCTTTGTAAACTCCGCTTTTTGTTTTTAGCCAATGTGTTGATTTCCCTATTTTTGAAGTTTGTTTTATTGTACCGTTTTGTATTGCTTCGTTATATTTTAAGTCGCCTTTTCTTACAGCTTCTCTTATTTTATTAAGTTGAGCTTTTAGTTCTGCTCCTGTCATTTTTTTATCTTTAGCTTCTTGAATTAGTCTTTTTGCTTCTTCATAGTAGCTGCTTTTTATTTTTGATTTTTGAAATTTTGCAAGTTTTTTAGAATTTAATTTTGAAACATCTGTATTTGCGTCATATGTTGGCAGTTCTTTTTCATAACTTAATAAATTTTTATATGCTTGTTTATTTTTAAAAGTTTGAAATACACTTTTGTCATCTTTTAGGTATGCTTTTGCTTGGTTCAAATTTTTCCATGTCTCAAAATATTTTGCATTTGGAGTCTTTTTCATCTCTTTATACACCTGAAATGGTTTTGAACCATATTCCATTGCTATTGGCATTCCCAAAATTAAAGGTAGACCAAATGCAATAGAGCTACCAATTTCTGAAATTGCGCTAGGCTTTTCATTTGATATATTTTGTACACCATAAAGCCAGTTAGCTAATGCTAAATTAGAATCCTGGACAGTATTTATGTCTGTCATTTTCTTTTTCCCTATATTTATTAATTTCCCCGTATAATTAATATAAAAATTTTTATTAAAAAAAATTGCCTTATTTGTAACAAATTGTAAAGCGGCGGTTATTTATTATTACCGCCGCTCAATTTTAACATTGAAAGTTAAGGTTATTCATTCCTGTAGCCATTGCCATAAAATCTTGGTCCATAGGATTTGCCATTGAGTTTGAATATAATATTTGTTTTAGTGCCATCAACTGTTGAGGAGTCATTGTTGTCTGAGGGATATTAAATTGTTGTTGTGCAATATAAGGATTATTTAAACCTTGAACAGCGAATGGATTTATTCCTTGTTGATTTAGTTGCATAAGAGCTGCCTGTTTTCTGAAATTTTCAAGATATTCTTTCTGAAGCATTTCTATTGGTGATAATTGTTGTTGTTTTAATGCTTCTTCAGCTTCAGCTTTTTTCTCAGAATGGCTTTTCCCTGTAAATTTACTCATTAACCAATCGCCGACTGCATAACCTACTAAACTGCCAACTACAGGTATTGGGATTAATGCTTGACCTATTGCTGCGCCTGCCATGCCTGCACCAAGTCTTAAACCCGCTTTGGCAGTTTCTTTTATGCCTCCAATTAATCCTTCATCTTTAAAAGCTGAAAAGATATTTGGTAATTCTGTTATCCCGATTAATAATGTTCCTATTAATGGCATTCTTTTTCCAATACCACTCATAGAACCTTTGAATTGTGCCCAAAATTTTGAAAGACCTGTTTTTCCTGCTTTATCAGCAAGCTTGCCGCCTACTCTCCAACCTTGAGCTACTTTATCAGGGAATGTTTTTAAAGCTGCCCAGGTGCTTTGCCAAAAACCGCCGTATCTTTTCTGCATAAGAGCATTATGTTGTTCTGCTTTAAGTGTCCCGTTTTTTATTCCAGACCAAACAGATTCAAAATAAGATTGATTGTTAAGCTTTCTGTTTTTAATTGTTTCCTGCATAGCTTTAGTAAATTTTTCATTACCTGTACCTAATACAAAATCAGGATACAATTTGCCTGCACGTTTTACGTATTTCCAACCTACTGATGCAATGGAACTTATTCCCATTTTTTACCTACCTATTTTTTATAACCTACCTTAATTACATAAAAAATTTTTGTTTATATAAATTGCTCTAATTTTCTTATTTGTAAAGTTTTGTTAATATTTACAAAACTGCTAAAAAGATGTATAATTGCGCTATGTATTGTGAAGACGGTAAAATTTTTATCGAAGATAACGATCAGTGTATGGACTGTAAAAATTATGCTGAAGGAGTTTCTTGCCCTTTGTTGACGGCTTTGGGGCTTGGTGTTGTTTATCTTGAAGATAGTTTGACTGTTACAAATTGCGGATTTTTTGAAAAGTTTGAAAGAAAATTACATATTGTGAGGAATAATGACACAAATAACATTGATTAACGGAGATGGAATTGGCCCTGAAATTTCTGCTTCAGTTATGAAAATTATTGAAGCTTCAGGTTTAAAAATTGATTGGGATATTCAAACAGCAGGTGCTGATGTAATAGAAAAAGAAGGAAGCCCATTGCCTGAAAGGGTATTAAATTCTATTAAAAAAAATAAGGTTGCTCTAAAGGCTCCTGTAACAACACCAATAGGTAAAGGCTTTAGATCTGTTAATGTTCAACTTCGCAAATCGCTTGATTTGTACGCAAATATAAGACCTTGTAAAAATTTGCCTAATGTAAAAACAAAGTTTGACAATGTTGATATTGTTGTTGTTAGGGAAAATACTGAAGATTTGTATGCAGGAATTGAAAGACAGGTTGATAATAATACTGCTGAAAGTATAAAAGTTATTACAAGAAAAGCATCAGAAAGAATTTGTAAATTCGCATTTGATTATGCAGTAAAAAATAATAGAAAAGAGGTTTGTGTAGTTACAAAAGCTAATATTATGAAACTTTCTGACGGCTTATTTTTAGATTGTTACAGACGTGTTGCTGAAGATTATCCGCAAATTAATAAACGTGAAATTTTGGTTGATAATTTGTGCATGCAGCTTGTTCAAAATCCTTCTCAATTTGATGTTCTTGTGCTGCCTAATTTATACGGTGATATTGTATCTGATTTATGTGCAGGTTTGATTGGCGGGCTTGGAGTTGCTCAAGGCGCTAATATAGGTCTTGATTATGCTGTTTTTGAACCCGTTCATGGCTCTGCCCCTGATATAAAAGGGCAAAATAAAGCAAATCCAACAGCTTTGCTGCTTTCTTCAATTGAGATGCTAAAATATATCGGTGAAATATCTTACGCTCAAAAAATTGAAAAAGCCCTTTTTGCTACATTGTCACAAGGAAAATTTACCTGTGATTTAGGCGGAAATTTATCAACTTCAGAATTTACGGATGCAATAATTCAAAATCTGTAAGATAAAAGAATATTAGTCAATAAGACCTAAATCTCTTAAAAATCTTGTGTTATCAGATAATTCAAGTAGTTTTTCATCATCTGTTGGATCAATAACCCCTTTAGAAAAAAGTTCATCCATAATTTTGTTGTGAGAATCATTTTCAGGATCAGAAAGAGCGAGTTTTGTAAAATTATTTATATCACATTTTCTTTCATACATATTAACTGCTGTACGAGTTAATTTGTCTAAGAAAACACTTTTTCTCCCTTCAAAGTCAACGTCTAACGGGTTTATCGCAGCACATTGTTTTTTAGTTTTTTCTAAATTAAGTTTTTGAGCTAATTTTTTAAACATCATATTTACACAAAATCCCCTTAATTCTAATTATACACTATGTGTCAAGAAAATCTACAATTCTTAACAATTTATGTATGTATATTTTTTTCTTGATTATAACTTATATTTAAATTAAAATATTTCTTGTTAAACAGAGTATAAAAAGAGGTTTAGCCTCAAGAGTTTTTAAAACGTTAATTAATTTATAAATATAAACTATAAAGGTGGTAAAAAATGCTTGATATCAAATTAATCAGAGAATGTCCTGATAAGGTTAACGAACTTTTAAAAAGAAGAAATCCTGAGCTTTCAATTGATGAAGTTTTAGAAATCGATGCTGAAAGAAGAAAAATTCAAACTCAAGTTGATGAACTTCGTGCAAAAAGAAAAAATGAATCTCAAAAAATAGGTTTGATGAAAAAGAACGGTGAAAATACTGATGCTGTTCAAGAAGATGTAAGAAAACTCGGTGATGAAATTAAAGAATTAGAAGAAAAACAAACAGAACTTGATAACAAGCAACGTGATATTTTACTTCATACTCCTAATATCCCTGATGAAACAACTCCTATCGGCTTGTCAGAAGATGATAATGTTGAAGTTTACAAATGGGGTGAGCCAAGAAAATTTGATTTTGAATTTAAAGCTCACTGGGATTTGTGTGAAGAAAAAGGTCTTGTAGACTTTGAACGTGGTGTTAAACTTTCTCAAAGCAGATTTATTTTGTATAGAAATAAAGGTGCAAAATTAGAACGTGCTATTATTAACTTTTTCTTAGATTATCATTGTAATGTACAAGGATATGAAGAAGTTTTGCCTCCGTTTATGGCAAATGCTGCTACAATGACCGGAACAGGCCAATTGCCTAAATTCAAAGAAGATATGTATAAATGCGTTGATGAAGATTTATACTTAATTCCGACAGCAGAAGTTCCTGTAACAAATATTTATTCAGGTGAAATTTTATCAGAAGATGATTTACCTAAATATATGACAGCATACACTCCATGTTTCAGAAGAGAATCAGGTTCTGCAGGTAAAGATACAAGAGGTCTTATAAGAGTTCACCAATTTAATAAAGTTGAACTTGTAAAACTTTGTACTCCGCAAACAAGTAAAGAAGAACATGAAAAATTAACAGAAGATGCTGAAAAAATGCTTCAATTACTTGAACTTCCATACAGACGTGAAGCTTTATCAACAGGTGATATCGGATTTTCTGCCAACAAATGTTGGGATTTGGAAGTTTGGATGCCTTCTTACAATTCATACAAAGAAATTTCAAGCTGTTCAAATTACGGTGATTATCAGGCAAGACGTGCAAATATCAGATATCGTGAAAAAGCTACAGGAAAAACTCAATTTGTTCATACAATTAACGGATCAGGCCTTGCAGTTGGTAGAACATTTGCTGCTATTGTTGAAAATTATCAGCAAGAAGACGGTACAATTATTATTCCTGAAGTTTTAAGAAAATACACAGGATTTGATAAAATTTAAGATTTTGAATGTAAAATTTCAAATATAAAAAGCGCTCTTAATATAATAAGGGCGCTTTTATTTGTAATTGTCTAATAATTATTACATTTATTCCATTTTGCTTAGAATATCATTATAAGTATGTGAGTCAAGCATCTCAATTTTTTTAGCTTTTTTATCTGCAACGTTAACTAATTTTTCTATAAATCCAACAGGACCTTTGAATAATTTTGTTAAAGCATTTTCTGTATAACTTTTAAAGAAGTAATTATCACTATCAGAATTTTTAGAATAAACGTTAGCAGTAAGAGTTTTGCTATCAGGCATTACGAATAGTTGTATATCAACTTTGTCATTTTTATTTGCCCTGTCAATTAATTTATCTAATTTTGCAAATTGTTCTTTTGTTTTAATTCTTGATTTTAGAGCTTTGTTAACATTTTCACTTGAGTGAATAGCCATTCCAAAATTAGGTTTGTTAGGTGTTTGACAGTTTAAATTTACTTGCATAATTTCTCCTTATATTATTTTATGTTTTTATTAATACCCCTGAAAAAATTTTTTTGCTATTTTATTTTTTTTTAATTATATTATTATCTATGAGTAATTTTAACCCGAATAAATGTTATATTGAACAGCCTGATAAGGCAAATATAGCGTCTGATTTGACTAATATAAATTATTATTTTCCTTTAATTTTATCTTTTTTATATATGATTGTATTGTTATGGTTCTTATTTGCTTCCGGCTTTTCTTTTAGCAATACTGTCGGCGGGAATGGTATTCGATTGCTTTTATTGTATTCGTTAGGTATTCCAAATTTAAAGATTTTTTTTAATTCGTTGTTCGCTAAAAAACTTAAATTAGATCTTTTAAATGGAGTTATTTATGTTAACAACAAACCGTTAGCTATTGAAAGAGCAACGAATATTACTGTTACGGAAATATGTCCGTATCATTATTCTTGGCGTTATGGCCAGACTCCTGCGTTTAATTTGTCTTTTTATCAAAAATCTGTTATTACGATTACAACTGATTTTGGCAATATATCATTTTATGTTTGTACTAAAAAAGCAGTGGATATGTTAACTAAATTTTTTGAAAAATTTAGCAAAGATTATGATATTGTCTATGATGAACGAAGATTATTCTTTACTTTTTATTAAAATTCTTTAAAAAATTTTAAAATTTTACAATTTGTGGAATAATATAATTAATATAGATATGGGAGTATGAATGAGCGAATTTCCATTTGAATTGGATGATTTTCAAAAGGAAGCCTGTCAATATATTGATGAGGGCAAGAGTGTTGTAGTCTGCGCACCAACAGGTGCAGGTAAAACTGTTATAGCTCAGCATGCAATTTTTCGTGCCTTAAATGAAGGAACAAGAATTTTTTATACTACACCATTAAAAGCTCTTTCAAACCAGAAATATTATGATTTTGGCGAACAATACGGAACTGATAAGGTTGGGCTTTTAACAGGTGATACATCAATTAATCGTAATGCTCAAATAGTTGTAATGACAACAGAAGTTTTTAGAAATATGCTTTATGGCACAAACTTTGGTTCTGTAAAGGATAATCTTAAAGATGTTAAATATGTTGTTTTAGATGAAGTTCACTATATGAATGATGAGCAGCGCGGTACTGTTTGGGAAGAAAGTATTATTTACTGTCCGACAAATATTCAACTTATTGCATTGTCAGCAACTGTTGCAAATGCTCAAGAACTTACTGATTGGATAAATACTGTTCATTCAAAAACTGAACTTGTTGATACGGATTTTAGGCCTGTGCCTTTAAGATTTTATTATTTTGATAGCTCTCAGCCTGACAAATTATTGCCACTATTAACGCCAAGCGGTCAGTTAAATAAAAAAATTAAACCTGAAAAGCGTGTTTTCGGTCGTAAGTTTCAGAATAAAAAATCTTATGTTAAAGAGATTATCCGAAATCTTCAAAAAAATGATATGCTTCCTGCGATATATTTTACTTTTTCTCGTAGAAAGTGCGATGAACAAATGGAAAAATGTGCTTCTCTTGATTTAATTACTAAGGGAGAAAAAGCACAAATAAGACAGTTTATAGATGAATATATTGCAGAAAATCCGCATTTATATAATAACAAGCATATAGAATATCTTTTATGCGGTGTAGCATCTCACCATGCAGGACTTTTACCTGCTTGGAAAAATTTGGTTGAAAAATTATTTCAAAAAGGATTAATAAAAGTTGTATTTGCAACAGAAACGCTTGCTGCAGGTATAAATATGCCTGCTCGCTCAACTGTTATAAGCTCGACAAGTAAAAGAACCGATTCAGGCCATAGAATGCTTACTGCTAGTGAATTTTTACAAATGTCAGGACGTGCAGGCAGACGTGGAATGGATGAGGTTGGATATGTAACAATTGTTGGAACTCAATTCCAAACCCCCGAAGAGGTTGCTGAACTTGTTTTGAGTGATGCAAATCCTTTAGAAAGCCGCTTTTCTCCAAGTTATTCAATGGTATTAAACCTTTTACAAAGATTCTCTTTAGAAGAAGCTAAAGAGTTAATTTTGAAAAGTTTTGGATATTTTTCATCAGGTTCAAGATTACAACCGCTTATAAAAATGCGCGAACAAATTGAAAATGAGATTAAATCAAGAGAATTTGTATGTCCGTATAAATTATGTCAAGATAAACTTCATGAATACGATAAATTAAGACATATCTACGTTCAAAACAGACAAACTTATAAAAAAATTTGTAAACAGGAACGCTCTAAAAATCGTCCTCTTTCTCCGGAAGCCGTAAAATTTGGGAAAGAAACAAAAGCTATGCTTGAACAAATGCATTCTTTTAAATGTGATAATTGCAAATTATACAAAAAACATTCTAAAAATGTTGAAGTCTTGGCTCGTCTGTCAGTAAGATTAAATAAGTTGGACAAAGAAATTGAAAAACAAAGAGATATATTCTGGAATAAATTCTTGGCTCATAGAAGCGTTTTAATTGATATGGATTACTTACGAGATGACTATCCGACAAAAGAGGGAATAACAACCTCACAAATACGCTCAGAAAACGAATTATTTATTGCTGAAATTATATTTTCACATGTTTTAGATGACTTAACTCCATCACAGCTTGCAGCAGTTGTATGCGCTATTACAACGGAAGATTTACGAGTTGATATCCCTTATCTTCCAATATCTCAACCTGTTAGAAAAACTTTAAATCTGATAAGAAATATTAGACGTAAACTTGAAAAAGTTCAAAATAGATACTCTGTAGAAGCTCCAATGTATATAAATTCATATTTCAGCTCTCTCATTGAATTATGGGCTGATGGTGCTGAATGGGAAACTATAACGGAACAGGTTGACATAGGTGAAGGTGATATTGTTCGCTCATTTAAACGTGTTGTTGATGTGTTAAGACAATTCACGACAATAGATAATGTTCCTGAAGCTCTTGTATTCACAGCTCGTGATGCAATTGATAAAATTCTTCGTGAACCTGTTGACATTGATTAATTTTGTTCTAATAATTATTTATGAAAATTTTTTCTATAAATAATTCAATATTAAATTTCCCAAAGAAGTTAATTCCTATTCTAACCGCTGTTTCTTTCTCTGTTCCGCTAAAATGCGGGAATTCTACGATAAAAAATTTGGATAGAGTTTCAAATACTATTGTTTCTGTCGTCAATAAGCCGAACTTGAAAGATTTGGAAGGTTTAAAAATTATAAAGTCTGTAAATTTTAAAGGCGGTGTGTCATATCAATTTGATTCAAAGTCTGTTGAAATTCTGAAAGGAAGAATAAAAAAGCCAGATAAGTTAATTACATATACTGCTCCGATTGAAAATGCAAATAATGTCTATTTAGAACCATTTGGAATGTATTTTGCAGACAGACCGAATGAAAATACAAACAAGATGCGACCTCATTTAGGATTGGATATTTTTGTTTCAAAATTTTCAAGAAAACCTGAAAAACCTGTTATAGTAAAATCTCCTTTAGACGGAGTTGTTATATCTCACAAAAGAGCCCGCAAAGAAGATAATGTAATTTCAAATTCTATAATAATGTTAGGTGTGGATGGAAGGAAATATGCTTTTGATCATTTGGCGCGATCAACTGATTATAATGATTCTATTCCTTTGCCTGTTGTTGGTACTATATTAAAAAAAGGTGACAAAATAGGTTATGTAGGCTCAACTGGCGAGACTACAATGTGGCACTTACACTTAATCGTAATGACTGAAGAACAACTTGCAAAACAACAAAAAAGTAAATTTTGGCAAAGATTATCTAAAAGCAGCGGATATTGCAAACTAACAGGACAAGTTAATCCTTTAGATGAAAAATCTGCAGGACCTATTGCAAAAATTTTGAATAAATATCGGATTAATAAATAGCATTTTAGTGTAAAAAATACTATATTAAGTTTTGTAAATCCCTTGGTACAAAAGGGATTGAAGTATTTGTTAAAATATGTTACAATAGTAGTAGGAAGAACCTGAGAAATGGTTTATCGAGAAAAATCAGGTTTCCGATGAGTGTTATTCCCCACCCCACTCTTAAATCAAAAAGGTATCCGGTTACTTAACTCAAGAGGTGACTCTATGGATACGTTGATTTATAATGCAGAAAATTATGAGCTTAGAAAATTAGCAGATATTGCTGTAAATATTTCTATTATTGGGGTATTAGTTTTGTGTCAGGCGCTTATGCCAATTCATGCAAGCAATACAAGAGTTGCACAAATTACAGCGCCTGACTTTGATACAGGTCAAATTAAAACGAAAATAATTAACAGAATTTCTCCTGAAGAAAGACAGAAAAATTTTGATACTTTAGTTCGGCAAAAATATCCAAAGGCAGTTATCACTGACGTAACCGGCGGGGTAAAGCATATTAAACTCACAAAATATTATAGCGGGAGACCTGTAAGAATAAACGTTGTAGAAGTTGATATGAAATTAGCTGAAGATTTTGAGTTAACTCCCGCACTCTCCTCGGATACTACTCTTAATAGCAGAAGGACAATTTCAACAATCGCTAAGAATAACAATGCAATAGTCGCATTAAACGGTACATATTTTAAACCCCAAACGGGTGTTCCTCTTGGAACTTTAATGATTAATGAAAAAATGTACACAGGCCCTATTTACGATAGGGTAGCTATGGGAATTTTTGATGATAGATTTGATATTGCAAGAATTAGCCTTGACGCTTCAGTTAAAGGTAGCGGCAAAACTATTAAGGTAAACAATATCAACCAGCCAAGAATGTTATCGACTCACGTAATTGTATATACACCTGAATGGGGAAAATATTCTCCTGCTGCACCTAAATATGGCGTTGGATTACAAGTAACAGATAACAAAATTACAAAAGCATCTGCTAATGCAGTTCAAATCCCTTCAAACGGATATGTTATTTCAGGTCCGAAAAGTGTTTTATACGCATTACTTTCTAAAAAAGATGTAGAATTAAGCGTAAAAACTGTACCTGAATGGAAGGGTGTCAAACATATTATAAGTGGTGGTCCATATCTTGTTAAGGATGGCAAAGTTTATGTTGATATGACAGCTCAAAAACTTCAAGCAATCGGTGGCAGAAACCCAAGAAGTGCTATCGGCTACACTGCTGATAACAACATTATCCTTGTCGCAGTTGATGGCAGAGAAGGCAGCTCAATCGGTATGACATTAATGGAGCTTGCAAACTTTATGCAATCAATCGGTTGTGTCGGCGCAATTAACCTCGACGGTGGCGGTTCAACAGTAATGTATGTTAACGGCAGAGTAGTTAACAATCCTCAAACAACAGGCGGAATCCCACTTTCAAACGCAATTGTTTTATCTAAAACAGAATCATAGACCAAACTTCTTCTCATAATCTTTTCACATTGCACCAATCCTGTATCCTACAGGATTTTTTTTATTAAATTATCTGCTTATATTTTGATCAATAATGTCAGAAACCCAAGGTATATAACTGTATTTTCCAGCAAATGATGTTAGTGCAAGGTATATAAGTAATAAATATATTAAAATTTGGATTAATGAATAATCAAACAGTAACGGCATATTTAACCAAAATGTAATTTGCGCAACTACTTGATTTATAATTGGAATAAAACTTAAAAAATTAGAAAGCCAGCTTATAAATATTGACAAAACAGCAAATCCTAAAGAAATAAATATTGATTGAAATATATGATACTGCAAAAACGGTTTTAATCTTGCTTTAGTAAATAAACCTATAATTAGCCATATAAATCCGACCATACCCATAGTGAGATAAGTTAGTGCTGCGATAATTCTTTCTATAAAATATGGGCTATCTTCTCGCATTTTAAACAGGTTCTCCATTCCGTTTTTTATCTATATATTCGTCAAGCAACTGAGTATAAACAAGTCTGTATTCATCATTTTCAGGGGCTATGTTAATAGATGATCTGTAAGATGCAATAGCTTGTTCAATTTCGCCTTTAAGATAATGAGCATTACCAAGAAGCATATATGTTTGCGCACTGTTTGGTTTTATACGTAACGCTTTTTTGTACAAATCCATTGCTAAATCTAAATGATTGAAGTTTGTATATAGATTTGCAAGAAGGATTTGTGCCTCAATTTCTTTAGGCTTAATCTGTTCAGCCTTTTTATACATTTCAACAGCAATATCATATTCACCAAATTCAGAAAGTGAAATAGCATAACAAATGTATGCTTTGTAATTGTCACCTTCCATTTTTAGTGCTTTTTCAAAATAGCTGTAAGCTTTTTCACGTTCTTTCATCAAAGTTAATGTATTTCCTATACAAATACAAACAATTTTGTTATCAGGATTAAGAACAAAAACTTTTTTATACAATTCTAAAGCTGTTTCATAATCAAAAAGCTTAAAGCAAACATTACCCATGTCAACTAATGCGGTAATATTTTCAGGGTCAAGAGATAAGGCTTTTTCATAATAAGCTTTTGATTCAACATAATCTTCATTGTCCTGGTATAAAAGTGCAATAGCATTGTAAATTTCAGGATTTGTAGAATTTAGGTCAATTGCTCTGTTATAGTAAAATAAAGCTTTTGGAAAATTTTTCCATTCAGCAAAAACATTACCGATATTATAGTAAATCAAGAAATTTTTAGGATTAATTTCTAAAGCTCTATTGTAATAAGACAATGATTTTCTAAAATCTTTTTCGTAAAACCACATTGTCCCCATTCCGACCAATGCCTGAATATCATCAGGTTTTATAGTCAAAAGGCTTTCTAATACAGACATAACTTTGTCATAATCTTCAATTTGAAGATATAACTCTGACAATTTGTGGTAATTTTCAACATTTGTTGGTTCTTTGGCCATAGCCATAACCAATTCATTTATTTTTTTATCTATCTCTTCTCTGTTCATAATACCTTTATTCTACACTATTTTTAATATTTTGCAACAGTATTTAGAATTGTTACATGCAAATTTTTAAAATTGTTTATAATCTTCAGACAATTTTTTCCATTCATCTTCCGGCACACTAAATGCGTTACTCCAGAATTTTTCAATTGCATACATTTCACGTTCTTCTTTGTGCAAAATATGAACAACTACATCGCCATAATCAAGTAAATTCCAGCGATTTTTTGTATCATTTTCAATTCTGATAGGAGAGCGTGAAAAAAGCTCTTTAATTCTATCTTTTGTATTGTTCATCAAAGCTTTGACTTGTGGAGTTGAATCACCTGTAACAATTACAAAATAATCTGCCAATGATGATACATTGCTTATATTTAAGATTGTTATATCTTTACCAAGTTTGTCATCAAGTGTACGGGCAATAACACAAGCAAGTTTTTTTGAATCTAATTCTTCTGTCATTATATTTTCCTCATTAGTCTTTTCTTATATTTAAAGCATAACATATAAAGCGGTATATGCAATAAAAAAGGCTGTTATTTTGTCAAGGATAATATTATAGCTCTACAAATCTTCTATTTGACTTACTCTGCGTTGGTGTCTGCCACCTTCAAATTCGGATTTGAGCCATACATCAACAATATCAAGAGCGATACATTCACCTGTAATTCTTTCGCCAAGACAAAGAATGTTAGAATTGTTATGCGCTCTTGATGCTTTAGCACTAAATGTATCGGTACAATGTGCAGCTCTAATACCTTTAACTTTATTTGCAGCAATAGACATACCAATACCTGTTCCGCAAATCAAAATTCCTCGTTCTGCCTCGCCATTAACTATTTTTTCAGCTGCTTTTTTGGCAATTACAGGGTAGTCACATGAATCAGTAGTGTATGTTCCAACATCAATGTAGTCAATATTATTCTTTTTTAAATATTCAATAATTTTATTTTTATAATTAAATCCGCCGTGATCTGAACCTATTACAATTTTTCCATTAATCATATAAAGTCACCTTCTTTTATAACTATAATCTATTTTATAATTATAACTTAAAACAATAAAAACTTCCATATTGGAAGTTTTTATTAATAATTGCTAAAAGTTTAGATTGAAAAAAGTTTATTGATCATTTTTCTTTACGCTGCCAAAGCCTAAACCTGTCATATCAAGATCACTTGGTTGAATTAATTGTCCGTTAACAAGAATATATTGTTGTGTTGTTATAGGTTTAGTTTGTCCTGTTGTACTATCGACAGCACCAATCAATGTATAAACCGGGTAATTTACTCCTTTGTAATTTACCGTGTTAGCTTCTTTTTTGTATGTATATGTGTTTAATACATCCTTAATGCTAATTGTGCCATCAGCATTGTTTGTTATAGTTCCTGAAATATCAGCTTTTGTACCTAATTTTTCATCATGAACTCTAAGAGTTTGACCATTTGTAAAATCTGTTTTTGGTGTATTAGCTGCTTTTTCTGCATCAGCAGCTGCTTTAGCTTTAGCTGCTGCTTTTAATTCTTCAATTTCTTTTGCCTGAGCTGCTGCTTTTTTTGATACTTCATCATATTTTTTTTCTAAGTTATCATCTTTAGGTTTTTCCTCTTCTTCAGTTCCACCGGCTCCTTCAACAGTGCCTCCGCCCCCGCCAAGACCAAGGGCACTTAAAATTGTTCCAACAACTCCAAGACCTGCGCCAATACCGAGTGTCCATTTTTCAAAATCATTCATTCCCGTATTGGTATTCCAATCGGTAATAGTCCCACCATGCATTGGCATAGGTGCATAGTTATTAATAACAATGTTATTTGTAAATACGTGAGCTTTGCCCATACCTCTTTTTTGGCCGGCTTTTAAGCTATATGTATATGATTGTCTGCCTCCCGTGTGGAAGCCTGTTACATCCCATACCATGATGTATCTCCGTTTCTTTATACTCTCTTATATATATAAAGTATATAAAGAATTATATATTGCTATTTTTTTGCTTAAATATTAAGAAATCTTTACAATTAATATATCTGTTATATATATACCCGATAATCCTCTCTTATTATCAAGAGTTTACAAGATTGTGATGATTCACAACTATATAAATAAAGCGTAGAAATGTTTTATTTTTCTACGCTTTAAAAATTTTATTTAAGTATTTTATGTTATTGTTGATATTTATTTTGAATAATGTTGTTGTATTCAGTTTCTGACATTAGGTGATTTTGAAGTACATATTCTTTTGATAATTTTTTATCACCTTTAACGAATGATTCTTTTAATTCTGATAATTTTTTATTTGTTTTTTGAATTTCTCCTTCTTTAGTTATTGTCTGCTTAGCATCTTCCATTAAAGATTTAATTCCAAATTCTGAAACCCCATTTGCATTTATTGTATCGCCTGAATTTGGATTTTTAACTTTTTTACCTGATACTTGAGCATTATATTCATTTTCTGCAACATTCAGTTCTTGTTTTTCTTGTTCATTATAAAATCTGTTAATTATAGTATCAAGAGTATCACCATCGTGAACAATTGCTCTAATATTATATTTTAGATTGCCATTTTGATCTTTGTAAGAATCAGCAATATGATTTTTTACATACGATTTTTCATCAGCATTAAGTTTATCATACCCTTCAACAGTATTTAATAATTCATCAAGAGTTTTTTGGGTATTATCACCTGTATTTGTTGCATTTTGAGTTGAGTCAGTTTTATTTGTGTTATCTGTTTTATCAGTTTTTGCAGTTTCATCTGCAGCACTTGCAGAATCTGTTTTTCCTGTTGTGTTTGTTGTATTTGTCTTATCAGTTTTGTCAGTTTTGTCTGTATTATCTGTTTTGTCTGTAGATGAATTGTTATCTGCGCAGTCGCACTTTGCGTTTTCTATATCATCTATTTGTTTTTGAAGAGAATCAACTTCTTTTGTTAAGCTGCTTATTCTTGATGCTAAAGAATTATAGCTAGCTAATTGATATTGTTGCGGCGCATAAGGTTGGTACATGCCAGGCTGATATCCCATGTATGGATTTGCCATTTGGTTGCTATATCCAAAGATATTTGATAACAAATTCATGCCTGCCATAATGCCAAGCATGTTGTTTAGCCCGCCGCCAAAGCAGTTATTATTAAAAAATACAGGTCTGCACATACCGCCAAACATTGGCCCGCAGCCGTAATTGTTTATGACAACTCTGTTAGATCCACCCCAGAAGGTTCGTGGTCCGCCTAGGAATCTGTAAAATGTTTCCATAATACTGCTCCGATTTTTTATACTCTAAATATATAAAGTATATAATTATTAGATAATTGCTAAATTGATACTTTATAATTTAACAAATCTTAACAATATGTTATATATCTAAACCACCAGATAAAGATAGTGAAGCAGATTTTTTAAGAGCAGGATAATTATCTATTTTATTAGTTTTTACAAAATCAATTGCTTCATTCCTTGCCATTTCAAGGATTTTTGCATCTCTCACTATATCAGAAATTATTAAATCCGGCAGTCCGCTTTGTCTTGTGCCTAAAAATTCACCTGGACCTCTTATTTGTAAATCCTTTTCAGCTATTACAAAGCCGTCATTTGTTTGTGTCATAATATTCAAACGCTCTCTTGTTTCTTGAGATTTTGTAGAAGTATGCAATATGCAATATGATTGAAGATCACTTCTTCCAACTCTTCCTCTTAATTGGTGAAGTTGAGAAAGTCCAAAACGTTCTGCATTTTCAATTAGCATTACGGTTGCATTTGGAACATCAACACCGACTTCTACAACTGTTGTAGAAACTAAAATATCATATTTTTTATCTTTAAAATCAGCCATTACTTTGTCTTTTTCATCATTTTTCAATTTCCCGTGCAAAAGTCCGATTTTAAATTGAGGGAATACTTCATTTTGTAACCTTTCAGCTTCAATAGTCGCTGCTTTTGCGGATAAAGTTTCACTTTCTTCAATTAGGGGATAAACAACGTATGCTTGTCTGCCTTCTTCAATTTCATGTCTTATCAAGTCATAGACACCTTTATGTGAAGTTACAAGTGATGTTTTAATAGGTTTTCTACCCTTTGGAAGTTCATCAATTACAGTAAGATCCAAGTCACCGTGAACCGTTAGGGCAAGTGTTCTTGGTATTGGAGTTGCTGTCATTGTTAAAATTTGAGGATTTTGAGATTTTTTCTTTAAGACGTTTCTTTGTTTTACTCCAAATCTGTGTTGCTCATCAACAACAATTGCTCCGAGATTGTTGAAATCAACTCCTTCTTGAATTAGTGCATGGGTTCCTACTGCGATATTCATTTGACCGTTTAGCAAATCAGTTCTGAATTTTTCTCTAACCTTTTTGCCTTGACTTCCTAGGAATAATCCAACACTTATGCCCATTGGAGTAAGCCATTTTTGAAGATTGTTGTAGTGCTGCTGTGCTAAAATTTCTGTCGGTGCCATTAGAGCTCCCTGATAGCCGTTTTCGACACCTGCAAGAAGCATAATTGTTGCAACAACAGTTTTCCCGCTTCCGACATCTCCTTGAAGTAATCTTGCCATCGGAATATCTGAATTCAAGTCGTTTAAAATTTCATTTACAGCGCGCTTTTGCCCGCCAGTAAGTTCAAATGGCAAATTGTCTATAAATTGTCTTACAAGTCCATGTTCTTTTATTTTTAGAGCTAAAGCCGAATGATTATGAGAATTTTGTTCTCTTAAAGTTACAAGTTTTAACTGGATTAAGAAAAGTTCTTCAAATATAAGAGAAAATCTTGCCTGTTCTAAAAGCTCCATACTTTCAGGAAAATGTATTTGTTCAACTGCTGTTTTTTTATCTAATATTCCGTATTTTTCTCTTATAAAATCAGGTAAAACATTTTCAATTTCATTTTTGTATGTTTGAATTGCATTATAAATCGCTCTGCGTAAAACCTTTATACTTAAATCTTCACAAACACTATATATAGGTACTATTCTTGCAAGATTAAGGTTTAAATTTTTATCCTCTAAAAATTCTCCTGTCATTATTGAATAATTTGGTTTATCAAACGTTAATTTGCCGTCATAATTGTTTCGTTTTACCTTTCCAGAAATCATTATGCCTGCATTTGTTGGGAATTGTGCTTTTATTCTTTCCAACATAAAGCGGTTAGATTTAGCTTGGAAAAAACTTAAATCAAGCCTTCCGCTTTCATCTGCAACAGAAACTTTTACGACCGAAAGGTTATTCCTTGTATTAAAAGCAGAAACTGATTTTATATAGGCAAATACAGTTGTTGTTTCCCCCTCTTTCAAATCACGAATTAGTGTTCTTGAAGAATAGTCGATATGTTTTTTAGGGAAATACATAATTAAGTCTTGAACAGTGTAAATTCCCAGCTTATTCAATTTGTAAGCGATTTTAGGCCCGACACCTTTCATATACATTACATCAGTATCTTTTGCAGGTTTTAGCTTTGAATTTTTAGGGATTTCTTCGGTTTGCTTTGGCGAAGCTTCAGATTTTAAAATTTTTATCAATCTGTCAATGCTTCTTCTTCTCTCATTTATTCCTGCAAAGGGATAATGTTCAAACATTTCAGCCAAGACAGCCCATTTAGGATTTTTTTTAGAAAGTTTGTAATATCTTTTTGCTTCATTTGCGATAAATGTTGAAAAAGCCTGTGTTTTACCATGAATATCAATATATTTATATTGAATTTCAATTTCAATGGCTTTTTTCAATTGTTCTATATTATCAATCACTTATGCGCAAAACCTCATAAATATCCATTTTTTTAGCTTTACCACGGATAGTTACATCTGCAATTTTTATAACGTCAGTAATCTCGCTTACATAAGAGTAGGTGGAACTGCTTATAAGTAGGTTTGTTTTATAAACTTTGTTATAACTTTCAATACGGCTTGCCAGATTTACTGTATCACCAATTACAGTGTATTCAAGGCGTTTTTCTGAGCCTATGTTCCCGACAAAAGCTTCACCTGTATTAATTCCTATTCCTATTTCTATTTTCGGTTTTCCTTCAAACAGCCATTTATCTTGAAGCTGATCAACTTTTTTAAGCATTGCACATGCACATTTAACGGCATTTTGAGGATGGTTCATATCCTGTATAGGTTCTCCAAAAATTGCCATAACAGCATCACCGATAAATTTATTTATAACACCGTTGTATTTTGTGATAATCGGTTCAATTTCAGAAAAATATTCGTTAAGAATTACAGAAACCTCCTCAGCAGTCATTTTTTCGCTCATACTTGTAAAGCCTCTTATGTCTGCAAATAAAACCGTAACAGTAGCTTTTTTCCCACCAAGTTTTATGTCGTCAATATTTTGAACAACATTTTTCATAATATCTTGGGATAAATATTTTCCCATTGCGTTTTTGATTTTTTCTTTGTTTCTTCCTTCGAGAATAAATCTGTATGAATATGCAAATATCATTGTGCTTAATTGTGCGGCAATTGGGGTTATAACATAAGGGATTATGTTATTTTTAAAGCATAAGACACATATTATAATGTACAAAAATGCAATTGAAATAAGTAAGATTAATGAAGGGATAAATGCCAAAAATCTAATTACTGTAAATGTTAAGATACATAAGAATGCGATAATCGCAATATTTTGCCATAATGAAAATTTTACAAAAAATTGATTATTTAAAAAGTTATCAAGAATTGTTGCCTGAATGTCAACTCCAGGATGTTTTAGAGATATTGATGTTTCTAAAACGTCTTCAACTCCAAGTGCATTTGCACCGACAAGTATTATTTTGTTGTTAAATTCAGAAGGATTAATAATTGGCTTTTTACCTTCATTTAAAAGTCTGTTTGAATTTATAATATCTATTGCCGAATAACTTTTGTGCGATACATCTGAATTTGGAATTTGTTCACAGAATTTTATATTATGTTTTATATCACCGTTTTTCTTGAATACAGGGATTTTTAAGCCTGTTTTATCTACTATTATATACTTGTTTGTTAAAGTTATTTTGTCAGTGTTATTTGCAAGTAAATAAGCCCTTAGAGCAAGTGACGGGTAAAAATTGTCGTTATAACTTATTAAATCCGTAGATTCTCTCAAAACGCCGTCAATTGGGCTGAGTGTAAGATTTACAGAACCTGTATTCTTTTGAGCGTCAAAATACGCATCAGGAAACATTGTCAAACTTTTATATAAGCTGTATCTTGAGTTATTCCTTGTTCTTAAATCTTTTATATCAATTGAAAATTTTCGATGAAAATTGTCATCATATTGACTTCCCAATTCTTTGTCTTTATAGTCTGAGGTCAAAGCCATATAGCCGCCTATAAAATTATCTGTTTTGGAAACAGTATTAAAGAAATAATTGTCAGATTCAGGTGACCGCTCTTTGTCCAAGCTGTTTAGAATTGAGTCAAATACTAAAACTTTTGCATTTGTATATTTATTAAAATATTCAAATATTTCGCCATAAAGAGATCTTGCCCAAGGCCATCTGTAACTTTCAAGGGATTTGTCATCAATTATAATTAGAGATATATCTTTTGAACCCTTCATTGTGGCATGCACTGAATTAATTATTGTATCGTAAATCGGATTTTCCCAAAAATTTATTGATACAAAAGCTATTATTATTACTAAAAATATGTGCAGTAATATTGTCTTTAAAAAGAATCCCTCAATTTTAAATATTTTCATTTCCAATTATCCCTTTATTTTATGATATAATAAATTTTGAAAAAAGGATAGTTTATGAAAGAAAATTTAATTAATTTTTTATCGGAAGAAAAAATACTTCCAATTTTAAGAAATAAGGATGCAAATCAAGTTATTGATTCTGCAAAAGCATTGATTGACGGTGGTATAAAAATTCTTGAAATAAATATTGAAAATCCGTCTATCTATAAGGCAGTTGAAGAAATTTCAAAATATGCAACAGTTTGCGCAGGCGGAATTATCACTTCTATGCAAGCAGAAGCTGCAATTTTATCAGGAGCTAAAATTTTATCTTCTCCTATTTTTTCAATGAATCTCGTAAAAATATCAAAAGATAAACAAATCCCCTTTATTGCAGGAACTTCAACAGCAAATGAAGCTTATAACGCATGGAAAGCTCGTATTCCATTAATCAAGATATATCCGATTACTGCAATGGGCGGAGCTATGTATATAGAAGATTTGTTAAGACCAATGCCGTTTTTAAATGTATTGCCGCTAGGAAATGTAAAATTAGATGAAATCCATACATATATTGAAGCTGGTGCTAAAGTTGTCGGTATCGGCAGAGATTTTTATGACGGATATTCTCTTGATGAAATTACAAAACGTGCTAAACGTGTTATTAAAGAGTTGAAAGGCTAATCATGTACGAAAAATTAGACATAATTACAATTGGGGAATGTCTTGTCGAATTATCTACAAATGCTAAAATGTCTGATGCTGAATGTTTGTATAAGTATTATGGCGGAGATGCTTTGGCTGCTGCAATTTCGGCTTTACGTATGGGATCAAAAGTAGGCTTTATCACAAGAGTTGGAAATGATCCGTTTAAAGATTACCTGATTGATTCTTGGCACAAGGAAGGACTTGATATTTCTCAAGTTAAACTTTCATCTGAAGCAAACGGTTTATATATTATTTCAAGACCTTCAGGTGCAGATAAAGAATTAACAGTTTTTCGTAAAAAAATTGCGCCTTCAAAATTATCAATTGATGATATTGATTGCGATTATATAAAAAGTGCTTCTGTAATTTATGCTTCAGGTGTAACTCAATCACTTTCGCCTTCTGCAGCTGAGGCTGTTGAATACGCTTTTAAAACTGCAAAAGAAAATGGGATAAAAACTGCTTATGATCCAAATTATCATTCTGTTTTAACAACTGTTGATGACGCAAAAGAAGCATTTTTCAGATTAAGTTCAAACATTGATATCCTGTTTATGAATACAAAATCTGATTCTTTGAATATTTTAGATATTGATTCTCAAGAAAATATTATAAAACGTCTTTGGGATATGGGAATATCAACTGTTGTTCTAAAATCAGAAGAAAAGCAAGGATATTATACAGGTTCAAACGGTAATATAACATTTACCAGATTTTATACAGATAAATGCGTTGATACGACTTGCTCAGGGGATACTTTTAATGGCGGTTTCTTGCATGCAATAACGCATGGATTTACCGAATTTGAAGCTTCAAAATTTGCATCAATTGTTGCAGGGCTTCAAACTCAAAGCATAGGTGCAATAAAATCTATTCCTTATAAAGATGAAGTATATTCAATTTACAGAGGGCACAATGGCTAAAATTTCAATTTCAGGTTATTACGGATATAAAAATTTTGGTGATGAAGCTATTTTAGATGTTCTTGTAGAACATTTGAAAAATATTGGCTGTAATGATATTACTGTATTTTCATCTGATGTTGAATATACTGAAAATAAGTTGAAGGTTAATGCTGTAAAAAGATTTGATATCCCAAATGTTGTTAAAACAATAAAGAATTCTGATATCTTAATTTCAGGTGGCGGAAGCCTTTTGCAAGATGTAACAAGTCTAAAAAGCCTTATATATTACTCGGCAATTATTGCACTTGGGCTTTTGTTCAACAAGACAGTTATAATATTTGCTCAAGGAATTGGACCTTTAAATTCAAGTGCGGCAAAATTTATTGTTAAAAATCTTTTAAAATATTGTACTTATGTCACTGTACGTGATGAGAACAGTTTTAAACTATTAGAAAGCTTTAAAGTTAAATCTGATTTAGTTTGTGATCCGATTTATTCTCTAAGTGTAAAAGATAGAAATTGCGATGGAAGTGTCGGAATTCAGCTAAGGGAATTTAAAACAATGAATTACAATTTGTTGCAAAAACTTGCAATGCTGATTGCCAACAAATTTCCTAATAAAAAAATTAAAATCTTTTCTTTACAAAAAACACTAGATTACGAGCTATCGAAAAAATTTGAATCTATGTTGAAATCTATGAATTCTGATATAAAGACTGAAATTATAGAAGATAACATCATCGAAAATATTTCAACGCTTGAATATCTTTTTGCAATGAGATTTCACGCTATTTTGGTTGCTTTAAAATACGGTGTTAAAACCTGTGCAATAAATTATGATATAAAAGTTGAAAAAATTGCTAATGATGCAAAAATTCCTCTCATTTCAATGGATGCAAATGAAAATTTTGAGGAAATTTTTGAAAAAATTGAACACCTAAATTCAGATGACATCAAACAATTTGCAAATTCTAAGTCCTTTGATTGGGTAAAATTAGATGAATTTCTTGCTTAAGAATCCTCATCATCTTTCTTATCAAATAATTGTGTATAATTTTTTCTTACATTTGTATCAAATACATTAGAATTTTGGTTTACTAAGTATTCAGACCAAGTTGCAAAATCTTCTGATGTTATTTTACCATCAAGATCTTTTTTAGATTTGCCTGTTGAATCAGAGTCAAATGTCGCGAAACTTGCGGCCATTTCTTTCCAATCAAGTTTATTATCACCATTTTGGTCTAATTTTGAAAATGAAATTTGACCTAATTTCATAGCATCGCTTTTCTGTTGTGCATCAGCATTTGATGGTAAACTATTCTTAATTTCATAATTTATATATTCATCAGCAGTTATTTCGCCATCACCATTACCAACAGATTTATCAATATCTGCTAAATATGATTTGCTTAAATTACTTAAATCTTTTGTATATCCTTCGCCGTCGCTTGATTGAGAAATAGTAAATGATTTATCTTTAACAACTTCACCATCTGCATCAACCATTTCTGATGTTGCTTTATTAAAAGCTTTACCTTGTGTCGTATCTTGGTTTGAATCTATATCTCCGGCATATTCATTATCAGTTTTTTTAGTTGTGTTATTTGTATTAGATGACTGAAGCATTTGTGGATATGATACAGAGTTAGCTTTTGCTAAGTTAAATAAATTTGTACCCCATTGATATGCAAGTGCATTACCATATGGATTTTGCATTTGTGTACTAAAACCGCTATATGGATTAACTCCTAATGGATTGGAATATGGGCTCATCATACCTCCCATCATGCCACCCATCATGCCGCAGCCTCCAAATCCAAAAATACTTGTATTATTCCAAGGATTTGTACTTGCTCTCAAAGCATAACTGGTCACACCTGTTTGCATCAGGCCTGCTCCTAATCTACTTAATGCATTTCCAAAATTTGACCAGTTAAACATTATACTCTCCATTTATTATTTACTATATATATATAAAGTATATACCATTACAAAAATTGCTATATTATTTAATTATTATTTTTCTATATATAGCTTATACCCAAACTGAGAGAGCATTTTACACTATTTTAATATTTCTTAATAAAAAAAAGAACTCAAATTAGAGTTCTTTTAAAATGCCCTGGGCCAGACTTGAACTGGCACTGGATTTAACTCCAACCGGATTTTAAGTCCGACGCGTCTACCGATTCCGCCACCAGGGCTTATTTAATTTTCATTTGCTAATAATTAACTTTAAATATTCGCTTTATTCATATCCAGAGCTAATTTCAGCATATCCATATTAAAACAAACAATTTATTATGTCAAGAATTTATTTTAGTTGGAAATTGTTCTAAGTATTCCGATAATTCTTCAATTTTATTTTGTAACTCAGTATTTATCCTTGCAACTTCTGCTTTTATAAGGTTAGGATTATTCAATGAAAGTCTGCCAAATAAAGCTGGATAGTTTATATTTTTAATAAATAAATCCTTAAAATTTATAATATCCATATAATCATCATGATCAATTACATCCGAAATACTAGCCAAATTCATGAATAAGTTACCAAGAGTTATTTTAGCCTTTAAAATTCGTCTGGAATTTATATATTTTTGAATTTTTAGCATGTAGTTTAAAATGATTTCATAATCATTTTTTATTTTTGCTTTTTTATCAGGTAAAAATTTTGTAAAATAGTTAATTGTTTGATTATATCCGGAGTCAATAAGATCAAGGCGTTTGCTTTCCGATATATTAAAATCTACAACAACAATATCACCTGTATTAAGAACAATATAGTCAAATTTGTCTTTATTAATATATAAATTTGTAATAAATGCGGTAGAAATTGCTGTCATACAGCTATAAACAGCATTTGCATAACCAATTCCAGAAATATCATTTGTATCGTTATTATCGTAATAACCTTCTAATCTGAATTCTAAAATTCTTTCATCTTTTGAAAGCAAATTTTTTGATAACTTCCACATTGGCCAGCTTTTTTGTAAATCTCCGTCAACCAATAAAGTTTTGTTATATTCAATAGGCTTCATAAGACCAGGCATACAGCATGAAATCCTTACGGCTGATGCTATTTCATAATCAGGAGTTTCAAATTTCGAAAATTCTTTACATTCAAAATTTGAAAGATCAGTCGTTATTATAACAAGATTTTTATCTATATCTCGAAATGTTACGGCTCTGTTTGCCCCTTTTTTGTATTTATCTCCGTAAAACTTCTTTTCAACAAGTTCTCTAACCCATTCTAAGAATACTTCACCTTTACTTAATGCAAATATAGGTCCAATGCCAAGAGATATGTCTTTAAAAAGCTCAAAATTTACTTTTATAAATACATCTTTAATCTCATCTGCATTGTATCCAACTGCTAATAAAGCCGCAATTATTGAACCTACAGATGATCCTGCCAGGGTATTGGGGCGTATTCCCAGTTCCTCCATAGCTTTCACAGCTCCAATATAAGAAACTCCTCGTATTGCGCCACCACCAAATAAACATGCATATTTAAAACTATTATTCATATTTTTTATTATACTATAATTTAAAATTTATATCTGTATTAAACAGTGTATTTTTATAATAGTTTATGTCATTACTCGGTTGTATAAATTTTTTGTCGGCATTTTTTCTTGGCAAAAATACTCCAAAATTTTTACCTTCATAAACGACTTTCCAATTATTTGAATCTTTTAACTTATTATAAATAGGGTACATTTTTTCTAAAATCATTACATCAGGCGGAAAATTCTTTAATACAAAATCCCAATTTGGATAACCTAAGAAAAATTCTTTTAATGCAGGCACCATATAATCATCATAAACTTCTTCATATCTTCCATCCATGAATATTAAATTATGCGGATAAAGTTTGTATGAAACATAACTGCCATATCCAAAGTTTGTTAAAATATTTCCTTTCAGATTATTTATTTTGACAAATTCTACTTCTTTAACAGGATAAATATCTATGCCAGCAGGAACAGAAAAATTCTTTGCGGTTAAGGCAAATATTGAAACAAATAATATAGTTATATAAATTGCTCTATCTTTCCAATTTGGTAATTTAATATTTTCAACAAGTTTATAAAAATCTTCATAAATAAAGCAAACAGATGCTATTGCAAAGAATGGTAAAAGCTTTACATGCTCAATTGCAAGGTACAAAGTTGACATTAATACTATAAGTTTTACCTTATCAACTTTTAAATACCACTCTTTTAAAGACTCTAATTTAATCTTTTTAAATATATAAATACCTTCAATTAAAATCGATGCAAACATAAAAAGTTTAAACTCTATTTGTTTAAACATATAATATTTTGAAAATAGCCCCCACCACTCAACAATATAAGGTCTTTGCATAGTGTTTGCCATAAACAAAAATTTTATATAATCAAATCCCCAAGGATTTATTAATAATAAAGGGAAAGAAATTGCAAGAGTAATCAGATATTTTGCAAACGGCTTTTTATTTAAAAATTCGCCTAACGCATACATTGCAATTAGTCCTAATCCTGATACAACTCCGCCATGGACATTATTCCAAAATATTACAAGAATTGGTATAAAGCATAGAAGTTTATTGCTTCCCTGTCTAACCCTTTCAAGAATATAAACAAATATAGTGAATAACAAAAAGCTGAACATGTGACATCTTATTGGATTATTTAAGTTAGACATTACAGCCATAAGAGCGAAAAAATAAAATAAAATATTATAAGGAGATACATTAGATCGTAATTTCACAATTCTTGATGCTGTAAAAAATATTCCAAAAAGCATGAGAGCTTGAAGAATAATCAAGCTATAAGGGCCTAAAAATTTGAGAACAAGGTAAAATATAACACCAGCCCCCCATTCATGATCCCACCAAGTATGTACAGGTGTATAAGACAAAAAATCTGCTTTTAAAACATGCCCTCCATCAACAACCCCCATACCTGCAATAAGTCTTGCCCATAAGTCAAAATCAAAATAATTTGCTGTTGTTGAAAATGCTAAAATTAATAAAAATAATGTTATATAAAATAGTATAGCTTTTTTATTCATAAAAATTATTTTATCATAAAGATACAAAAAATCTCGCCATATTTAGCGAGATTTTTTAACTTAAAACTTATATGAAAAACTTATGCTGCAACAGAGCCTTCAATTTCTCTGATTAAATATTCAGCAACCCATTCAAAATCTTTATTATTTTGAGCAGCTTTTTTCAAGTATTTAACGGAAGCGTCACCAATTCTAATCAAAGTCATAGCAACAACACCTCTTTTGATACCTCTAACAACTTGTAATTCATCAACAAGTTGAGGTAAAGCTGATGTTCCAATATTAACAAGTTCATTTTCTAATTCATTTTTAGTTGTATTGTCTGCATTTTCTAATTTTGAAAGAATTTCATTTACTGTTTCCATTATAATAATCTCCATTTATCTTATCTATATTATGATTATAAACTAAAAAATATATGAACCTTGATTTCCTTACATAATCTTTATATGTATAAAGATTATATTAAATATAAAAACCAAGGTTCTTTAAAATCCGCTTATTATATGGCTTTTACAGAATTTTAGCTATATATTTTAAATGTTCTTTCAACGTTTTTGTCTATTGCAGTTTTAATTGAATCATATTCTGTTTGAAGTGAATTGTGTTCTGTATCAATATTTTTCAATTCCAAATCATACATTTTATCTTTATTTTCAATTTTATTCATTGCTGCGTTATATTCAGCTTCAGCAATAGCAACAGCCTCACTATTAGTTTGCTCAGTAATATCACTACAACTTGAATAAGTTAATGTATTCCATGCTTGTTTTGAATCTACTTGTTCTAATGTTACAAGTCCACTTTCAAATGCAAATTGAATCCATTCAGTGCTTGATGCTAAACCGTCTTGCAAAGCTTTATAACCGCCTTCTTGCATTCTGGTAAACAAATTTGTATACCATTGAGCTTTAGCATCGCCATTTTCATTGTATGAATCTGTTACATTACTTTCATCAATCCAAGCAGTTTTAGGTTCACCATAAGTATTCATAACTCTATCCAATGTTATGACTTCATATATATTTTTGAATGCTATATATTCATCACTTGTAGGGTCTAAAGTATTTCTTACAGTTTGCCATATTTCATCCGGATCTTGAAGTAAAGCAAATAGAGTTGAGTAATCTCCATTATATGTTGTTCCAAAAATAGTTTTATAAAGATTTTGAGCTGCAGTACAACAAGCAGAATATTCCATATAATTTGAATCTCCTTCTTCAGGAGTAAACTTATTAATATCCCATACAGAATATATTGCTTTAGTAATTGATGTCAAAACATCATCTGCTGTTTCAAGCATATTAGAAATATCCGGTTCTCTTTGTTCTGTTAATTCAATTGCTGTTGGTGCTGTTGGAGGGGTAGCCTTTAATCCATTTAAGATATTTGCAGGAATTTCAATTGTTACAGCATCGTCTCCTGTTCCAATTGCAAATGAATAGCTTGTTGCAGTTTCAGAATATGCTGCACTTTTGCTTTCTATAAGTTGCCCAACTGTACTTGTATCAATTTCGGATTTCCCATCTTCTTTTTCAACAGTAGTACCTTCTGTATTGTAGGCTGATAATGTAAATCCATTACCTACACTTATTACATAGTTGTATACAGGTTGATCATTATCATCTTTTACTAATGAATATGTGCCATCACCATTATCAACTGAATCTACTGCTATATACAATTTATTTGCGGCAGCATCATATTTATAGATATATTGATTTTTGCTATTGCCTTCATCATCAACTGTTCCAAAATCTTCATATTGTGTTTTACCATTTCCTGTATTTTCAATTTGTTCAATTAGATTATTAAAATATGTTGTTCCACTTGAATTAGAATATGTACTTGCAACTCCTATAAAGTTTTGAATATTAGTTAATAATTTTTGAGTTTCTTCTTTAGTAGGAGCTTTTACAGTAGTTTCTGTTTCTGATTTTTCTAAATTTTCTTTATATGTTTTTATTGTATCTTGTAAATCTTCTAAAGTTAAATCTGCTGTTGCGCTATTTGAGTTTGTTGTTTTTATTGTATCTAATTCACCTTCCATAACGTTAGCAATTGTTGAACAATATGCATCATATTTGTCATTAAAGTTTGATAACGCACTTGAATAATTGTAGTAATCAGCAGATGAAACTGTATTGAAATAACCTGCATAAGTTTCAGTTGTAATGTTACCGTTACCATCTTTTCTGCTTAATGTTCCTCCAAGATACATTGCTTCTAATTCTTCTGCAGTGTAACCTGTTGATAAATATTCTGTTTGTGATGAAACCGAACCATCTGCATTTGTTACAGAAATAACATTACCGGTACTATACGCAATTGTATTATCCCCGAAATCATAACTACTTTTTAGGTTATCAAAATATGTTGTTGTTTGGGTTAACCCATACATACCTAAAAACTTATTCAAATCTCCGTTTGCTGCTTTAAAATTCTTTGCATCAGTTTCAGACACAAGAACTTGTCCTGAAGCATTTGAAATTGCATATTGGTTATTATAAGGATTAAATGCAGTCAATGAATTAAAAGTAAGTTGCTGATAAGTTGCATTGTTATCTGCATCATAATTTGTAAACATCAATTGTGCATCATTTAGGGCTTGTACATAAGCATCACTAACTTGAGAACTTTGAGTTGCAAGACGCATCTTATCATTGTTGATAAGCTGAGCTCTCAACTCGTTGTCAGACATACGAGATGTTATTGATAATAATCTTGCTTGTCCTGCGGCCATTCCCATAGTGTTGACGCTTTACCCTTTCAATTTTCCTTAGTAACTTTCACTATGGTATATCGGCTTTTATGTTGTATTTCTTTAATAATTTAATAAAAATGTTACAAATATGTTACAATTTTAAAAGTGAATGTTTAAGATGTTCTAATTGCCTTTCAGTTGTTCCTAACCCACATAGAAGCATTGTTGATACATCATTTGTTTTTTCATCTTCTATATTAAATTTATCAAAAAGTATTTCTGATAGTTCATAACCTGTTAAGCCATCTTTTTTAATCAATATTTTAGTAATATCATCTCCGCAAAAATCAATATTTTTAATATTAGCTTTAATATTTTTGATATTATCAATAAGATTTTTCAGTTTTTTTCTCCCTTTTTTAGAATTCAAATAGTTAATATTTGCCTCTATTGTTGCTAATAAAGGGTATGAAGGTGATGTAGTATTAATCATTGCTAACGCAGATTTTGCATCAATATCACAGTTTACATGCAAAAGAGCTGTTGGATTTAGACCTCCTGCTGTTTTGTGAAGTGATTGAATTGTAAAATCAGCAATATTGACAGCACTTTGAGGAAGTTCATCCGAAAACGGATATAATGCGCCATGCGCTTCATCAACTATTAAAAAAGCATTATTTTTGTCACAAACCTGCTTTAAAGCTTTAATATCAGATACAATTCCTTCATAACTTGGAGATGATACAATTACAGCTTTTACACCCTTTATATCAATTAAATCAGGTGTAGTTTTATCAGGAACACCCCATTCTTTAATTTCCGGTAAATCATAATAAACAGGTTCACATCCTGCCAAAATAACAGCATTTTTGTGACAAGGATGAGCGTTTCTCCATATTAATACCTTATCACCTTTATTAGTACATGCTAAAACAGCGGCTATTATTCCGCTTGTAGAACCATTTGTTAAAAAATAGGTATAATTTGTCCCATAAATTTTTGCGGCACGATTTTGAGCATCTGCAAGTGCTGTTTGAGGATCCTGCGCTTCTGTTTCTGAAATATCATGCTTGTAAAATTGTCTGAACTTATTAAAAATAAAAAATTTCTGTCCATGAGATGGGGTTGTGAACAAAAATTTTCTATTTCTTTTTCTGAATAAATTTATTAGACTCATAATTCTTTTCTATTTATTTTGAATTTCAATACTTCTTTTAGTGCAATATTGAATTAAAGTCATTTTATCCTTGCTTGATGAATATTCAAATCTGCCTGAAACGGTATATCCACCATTTTCTCTTTTTTCAATTCTTATCGGACTGAATTTACAAGATACAGATTGGATTTCAGAAAGCGGAAGAACAATTTCATATTCTTTTTCGATGTTTATATTTTCATTCGTTCTAAATTTCATACCACCAGCTGAAATATCAAGTGTAGTAATTTTTAAAACATTATTTTCATCTTTCAAATCAAGATCATAAACGAATTTTATACGAGTATATTGACGTCTTTGCAAGAATTTATGTTTTGCTGGACTTGCAATTTTAACTCTTTTTCCATCAATTGTTTCCGGGAACGAATCAAAATACAAAGTTCCATGAGTAGTTTGTGTATAAAATTCACAATAATTATGTCTTAACAAACCTTCCGGTTCATAATCCAATTCAATAGTAAAATATCTTGGATCAACTTCAACGATAGTACCTTTGTTTGCGCATTTAAAATTTGAAGGTACAATTGTAATTCTTCTATCTTTTTCAATTAATTCTCTCATAATATCCTCATTTTGATATTTATTATACTATATTTGAAAAATTTTGTCGATATCTTAATAAAAAAAAGCTCCCCTTATACATTGAGGAGCAAATACTGAGCAATCAGAAGAGTTGAGGATTTACATTTATATAATACAAATATTTGACTCGATAATCATTCAACAAAATATCTATAAATACATAAAAAAAATAGCCCCTAAGTATTAGAGACTATTTTTTTTATTATTTTTTGAATTTTTACCTATTCTTTAAGGAATGATTCATAATTTCTAGCCAACAGGTGAGTTCTAACCTGATTGATTAAATCAAGTGCAACTCCGACCATGATTATTAATGATGTTGCTCCGATACCTTGGATAGTTTTAATATTAGTAATATAACTTGCAAGGGATGGAACAAGAGCAATAATACCAAGTCCCATAGCTCCGATAAATGTTGTTTTAGTCAAAATCTTATCAAGAGCTTCTGCTGTCGGTCTGCCGGGTTTAACACCAGGAATAGATGAACCATATTTTTTCAAGTTATCCGCAATATCTTTTGGCTGCATATTCGGCATAATTGAAGCATAGAAGAATGTTAATGCAACAATTAATAAGAAATACAATACATAATATGGAATTCCATCAGGACTCAAAATTTGAGTCAAATGAACAACCATAGTTTTTACAGCTTCATTTTTGAAATTTGCCTGCCCAACCAAACTTAAAACAGTTGATGGGAAAAGCAAAATCGCAATAGCAAAGATAATTGGCATAACTCCGCCAGGGTTAAGTTTAAACGGAATAAATGAATTCATGCCGCCATATACCTTATTCCCGACTTGTCTTTTAGGGTTAACAATAATAACTTTTCTTACAGCTTCCTGCATAATTACAATGAATACCATTGCAGCAAAGAAGATAAGTAGTAATACTGCCAATCCTAACTGCATCATAGAATTATTAGCAACAATTTGAGCTGTTCTTGAAGCATATATCGGAATTCCAGATAAAATACCGATAAAGATGATTAAAGAACCGCCGTTGCCGATACCTTTTTCGGTTATAAGTTCTGAAATCCACATAACAAGAACAGAACCTGCAGTTAATACAACAATAGAACTTATAAAGAACATTATCGGATTAACATTCGGCAAAACTGCTCCAGGTAAATGATGCAGGTATAACATAAAGATTAAAGACTGGAACACAGCTAATACAACCGTAAAAATACGTGTATACTGTGACAGCTTTCTTCTGCCTGCTTCACCTTCTTCTTTCTGAAGTTTTTCCAATGAAGGAATAACAACAGAAACAAGTTGGATAATAATTGATGATGTAATATAAGGTCCAATTCCTAAAGCAAAGATTGAAACTTTACCTAAAGCACCACCAGAAAACAAATCCAAAAATCCGATTATGTTGTTTCCTTGAGCGATGTTTTGGAAAATTTGGTTATTAATACCGAATAAAGGCATTTGTACACCAAATCTGAATGCAGCAATCATCAGAAATGTAAAAATAATTTTTTCTTTCAATCCTGAAGCTTGCCACATTGACATTAAATCATCAGTTGTCGGCATTCTCATTTTTTGTGCCATTATACTAACTCAACCTTTCCGCCTGCTTTTTCAATTTTTTCTTTAGCTGATGGTGTTACATAACAAGCTTTTACAGTAATAGCATCTTTTAATTCACCGTTACCTAAAACTCTTAAACCAACACAATTTTTGTCAACTCTGCCAGCTTCTTTAAGAATTTCTAAAGAAACTTCTTTCATACCATATTGAGCAATTCTGCCAACATTGATTTCAGCATATTGAAGTTGGTTAATAAGTTTGAAACCTTTTAATTTAGGCATTTGTCTGTAACCCGGCATTTGACCGCCTTCGAAACCTCTTTTAGATGAGCTTCCTGAACGTTGTCCTTCACCATTGTTACCACGGCAAGATGTTTTACCTCTACCTGATGAACGGCCTCTGCCTACTCTTTTAATTTTATGTGTTGAACCTTCTGCAGGTCTTAAATCTTCTAAAGTAATTGTCATTTTTTAATTTCCTTTCTTTATTACTCGCTTTCGCTTACGCAATATAAGAAGTTTGAAAGTCATTATATCAAGAGCGCTATACTACTTGATTTCATGGCTTCTTGACTTCTTAGTCTACTATTTCAACTAAATGAGGTACTTTGTTTACCATACCTAAAATAGTTGCGCTGTTGTAATGTTCTACAACTTGGTTTTGTTTTTTCAAACCTAAACCTGCAACAACTTTACGTTGTTGTTCAGAAGCACCTATTAAGCTTCTTACAAGTTTAATTTTTATTTGTTTTAATTCTGATTTTGCCATTTTTATTATCCTTTTTAAATTTATTTTTTCTCTAAAATACTTTCAATAACCGAACTGATTAGTTTAATAATTCAGCCATAGTTAAACCACGTTTTTTAGCAACTTCTGAAAATGGTGTAAGAGCTTTTAATGCTTCTAAAGTTGCGTTAGCAGCGTTAAGAGGAGCTTTAGATCCTAAAGATTTTGCCAAGATATTTTCAATACCAGCAAGCTCAAGAACTAAACGAACTGCGCCACCTGCGATAATACCTGTACCTTGAGAAGCCGGTTTAAGCATAACAGAACCTGCACCAGAACGACCTATAATTGGGTGAGGAATAGTTGTTTTGAAAATAGGTACTGTGATAAGATTTTTTCTTCCGTCAGCGATTGCTTTTTGAATAGCAATGATAACTTCAGAAGCTTTAGCACAACCAACACCAACTTGGCCTTTTTTGTTACCAACAATAACGATTGCACGGAAGCTTAATTTTTTACCACCTTTAACAACTTTTGTTACACGGCTGATTTGAACAACACGTTCAATCCATTCAGATTGAGGTTTTTCTTCAGTTGTTTCAATTTTTTGTTTTTTGCCACGTCCGCGTCTTGAACGAGCAGGTTTTTCTTCAGCAGTTTCTTCTGCAGTAGTTTCAGTTTTTTCTTCAACTGCAGCTACTTCTTCTACTGTCATTTCTTCTTTGTTTTCTAAATCCATTGATTTTTACCTTTCATGTTAATTAATAAATTCTTGTATATAAACGAATATACCAAAATAAAGCTAATTAAAGCCTATGGTAAAATATTCGTGAGTAACTTTTCTGACAAGTTATATAATAACAACAAAAAGATTACATTGCAAGTGCTTTGTAACCTTTTTGTTGAATTTCTTAATTATTTACAAAATTTTATTTATCAAGTTTGCCTGATTTTACTTCATTTATGAATTCATCATAGTCAACATATTTTACATCCTGTTTTGCAAGAAATTTATTATATGCTGAAATTCGTTTATCGGCAAAATTCTTTAAAGCAAGCGGCTCAATTAAATGAGTTGGATAATCCGGAGGAAGACTACGTCTTGTTTTAGCTGAGGTATTAAATGCTAATATTGAATTTTTTATTAAAGATTTTAGATTAAAAAACGCGAACTTTTTAGCATCCTCACCTGTAAAAACATGCATAGGTACATCAATAAATTTTTTAGAGTCAAATAATCCGTATTTTTCTGCATTCGAAATAATCCAATTTGGGCTTAGATTTTCTTTTATAGCAACATTAATTAATGATTTGTAAAAATTTGCGTGGAACAATGATTCAGCTCTAAATACGTAGCTTTTTGAACAAAAATCTTTAAAATTATTTCTAAATTCTACAAATTGTTCAGGAGTTGTTTTTACAATTCTTATTGAAGTAAAATTTGGATTATAATTATAGCTGTTTGAGTAATTTGTATTAATCATAGTATTCTTTATCTTTCTGTCAACATTTTAGTCAGTAATTCTTGTGTTGTTTCAACCGGCACAACTTTTTTAGATTGTATAAATTTTAAATATTCTAATCTTTCTTTTTGGTACAACTCAACTGCTTTATCAACTACTTTTAGATGGTCAGGTAAATCTTTCTTATCTTTACTATGAGAAAATAAACGTTTTATATATTTTAATGGAGTATTCTGATTTGCATTTACACGACTTGTTATAAAGTTCATAAAATCATTTAAATCTTTTTCCCCTGATACTATGTGTAAAAAATCGGTATTTGTATCCGGAAGTATTTCTCCATGATTTTTTGCATTCATTTCTAACCAAGCTTTTGAGGCATTGTTTGCTTTAGCAACTATTTCTTTTAAAACTTCAAAACCAAAAACAAAAGGATTTTCGCCAGGAAATCCTGAAACAGGTTCATGTTTTAAATAGCTATACATAGGAATGACTTTTTCATTTATTTCTTTTATATTTTTTGGAGTATTAGGAATTCTGTATACTCCTGTAAAATTTACATTTGAATTAATAGTCTGCATATTTTCTCCTTGTTTGTAAATATGCAGACTATAAAATATGAAAATAAAATTTTTTGCTAATTATTTTAATAAATTTTCCAAAGTATTTATCATACAAGATTTAAATCTATCACATTCTTCTTTGTTTTTAGCCTCAAATCTCAATGTAAATACAGGCTCAGTGTTACTTTGACGTATTAGCGCAAACCCACCGTCAAAAGTTATTCTCATACCGTCAAGTGTAATAATTTCTTTTATTTTTGAACCAAACATATCTTTATTTGATTCAACGCATTGTTTGAATTTTTCAAGAACTTCTTTTTTCTTTTCATTCGGGCAAGGGAAGCGAACTTCAGGAGATGTGCAAACTTCATCAAAAGATTTTAGCATATCACCTATTTTGAAATCAGGATTAACTTTTTTATGCTTAGAAATAATTTCAATAATTCTGCAACCTGCATATATAGCGTCATCAAAACCGTAATATCTGTCTTTGAAAAATGTATGCCCACTCATTTCTCCTGCAAGAAGCGCATTTGTTTCTTTCATTTTGTCTTTAATATAGCCATGACCTGTTTTACACATAACTGCATGACCGCCAAGTTTATTAATTTGATCATATAAAACTTGAGAGCATTTAACCTCACTTACAACAGTCGGGCAGGTTCCTGTCTTTTTGCAATCTTCGATTAAATCTTGAGCATAAATAAGCAGAAGTTTGTCACCTGTTAAAAATTTTCCTTCAGTATCAATAATTCCGATTCTGTCGCTATCTCCATCGTAGGCGATACCAACATCAGCCTTATTTTCAACAACAACTTCTTTTAATACATCAAGAGTTTTTTCAATACTTGGATTTGGATGGTGGTTAGGAAAATTTCCATCAGGCTTTGAGAACAATTCTATAACATCGCAACCCAATTTTCTGTATAATTCAGGACCTACAACACCGCCTGTTGCATTCGCACTGTCAACAACGACCTTAACACCTTCTCCAATTTTTCCAAAACGTTTTACCATATCGTTTGTATAATCAGAAATAATATTATATTCAATAACTTTACCTAATTTTGAAGAATTTTCGGATTTATTATCACTCCAATTATCAAATGTAACATTTTTAACTTCTGCAATTTGTTTTTCTGTCAAAGTTCTTTTGTTGTAAGTCATTTTAAGTCCGTTATATTCTTTCGGATTGTGACTTGCTGTAATAATTGCAGCAGATATAACATCATACCCCGAAACTCCGACAACTTCTGAGTAATATCCCAAAGGAGTAGGTGCAAGACCAAGATTAATAATATTTGCTCCTGTTGATGTTATTCCATCTGAAAGTGCTTTTTCTAATGCGGGAGAATGTAACCTTGCATCACGTGCAATTGTAATCCACATATCAGCTTCTTTTTTACCTGATTGTTGTGTTAGCCAGGTAACAAGACCACGTCCAATATTGTAAAAAAGTTCTTCAGTAATATCTTCACCGTATATTCCTCTGATATCGTTTTTTCCAAAAGCGTGTTCATATTTTTTCATATTAAATTCTCCCCTTATAAATTATTGTATAATTATAGCATGAAAAAATTTATAACAAATTTGTTAAATAACGAACAATTTGCGGGTTGGATTTTTATTTTGCCTGCACTTGTCGGAACTTTAATATTTATTGTAATTCCTGTTATTTGCTCCTTTGGCTTAAGTTTTGCCAAATGGGATTTGCTAAATCCTATTCAATTTGTCGGATTAAGTAATTACAAAGAAATTTTTACCGATAACCTTTTCTATAAAATACTTTGGAATACAATTGTTTTTGCTGTTTCAACATCTGTTCTCGGGGTTATTATTCCACTGTTTTTGGCTTGTATTTTAAATTCTAAAATCAGGGGAAGTGAATTTTATAAAACAGCATATTTTTTACCTTTCATTACTCCGATGATAGTAATAGGAGTTGTTTGGGAATGGATTTTTGATCCTAATATCGGATTTTTAAATCACATATTGCATTTGCATATAAATTGGCTGTATGATACACACTATGCAATGACAGCACTAATTATAGTTTCTGTTTGGAAATTAATCGGATATAATATGGTTATATTTTTATCCGCACTTTCAGGAATTTCTCAAAGTATGTTTGAAGCGGCAAAAATTGATGGAGCATCTCCATTTCAGACATTTAAAAATGTAACTGTGCCATTACTTTCCCCTTCAATATTTTTTGTTGTTATTATAACTGCAATAAGCTCTTTGCAGGTTTTTGACTTAATTTATTTAATGACACAAGGCGGCCCGTTTGAAAGTACAAATGTTCTTGTATATGCAATTTACAAAAACGCATTTGAATATTTTAACGTAGGCAAAGCATCTGCAATTGCCTACGTGCTATTTATAATTATTCTTGTGTTAACCTTAATACAGTGGAATTTACGAAAAAAACTTGTTTACAACGAAGAGTAAATAGTTTTATTAAACTGTATAATTTTTCATAATATCATCTGCTGTAACTTTGCTTTTTACATTACCGCAAACAAGACTTCTGAATTTGCGTCCAAGAGTGCCAAGTTCTAATATGCCATTAAAAGATGATTCCTCAGGTGTTTTTAATGATGTATTTGTAACTGTTTTTCTATCAAGGCTAAAGTTTGAAAATACACCAGACGGAGTTTCCCCATGAATTATCAGGATATCGCCATCATTAGCATTTTTTATATTATGTAATGCACTATCTAATGCACCTAATTGTTTTGTTTCTTTTGCATATCCAACAACCTCTCTGAATGCCTTGTTTGGGACAAACTTTGCTGTAAAAGCAGGATGATTACATGTCTTTTGAATTTCCATAAAATACCTCCTAATTTTCACTTTGTATTAATAATTCTGAATAAAAATTTTTGCCTTTTAATAAATTTTTGTAACAAAACTTATTTTTTTATTAAAGAAAACTAAAAAGCATTCCGTATAAAAAAATAGAATTGGGAGTGTAAATTATGTTCGATGATTTAAAAAAAGAAAAAATAGTTGTTGAAATCACAAATTTGATAGAAAAAGCAGAAGAAACAAAAGCTGATATGGATGCTTATTGTGAATTTATGAAGGGTGTTATTTTAAACACATCAGGATTAAACTGATTGTCTAATGCAAAAGATTAAAATAAGTTTTATATTAAGCTTATGAAAATTGTTATACTTGGCGGGGTTGCTGCAGGCGCAAAAGCTGCTGCAAAATCAAGAAGACTTCTTCCTGATGCAAAAATAGATTTATACACTGATGACACGCATATTTCATATTCGGCATGCGGACTACCATATTTTATTGAAGGAAATTTTGAAGATTACAGACAACTGCTTGTAAGATCACCTGAAGAATTTGAAAAGACAAATGTCCACATACATCTTAAAAGCCGTGCAGTTAAGATTATTCCTGAATCTAAAAAGGTGCTAATTCAGGATTTGGAATCTCAAAACGCTTACCTTGTTGAGTATGACAAATTAATAATTGCAATAGGTGCAAGCCCAATAATTCCAAAAATAAAAAATGTAAATCTTCCTAATATATTTACCTTGAGAAAGATAGAAGACGGAATTGCAATTAAAGATAAAGTTTTAAACTCAAAACATGGAACAATAATCGGCGGCGGATATATTGGAATAGAGCTTTTGGAAGCACTTGTAAAGCAGAATTTAAAAGTTACGCTTATTGAATATTCTCCAAACATAATGCCTATGTTTGATGAAGATATAGCAATTCAAATTTTAAAGCAGATTAATTCCATAAATAACAACCGTTTTGAAATCCTTACATCAGAACTTGTTACGGAATTTTCAGGAGATATAAACGGTGTAAAAAGTGTAAGAACAGGAACAGGTAAAGAATTTAACACTGATTTTGTAATTTTATGCACAGGGGTAAAACCTAATGTTGAAATTGCAAAAGATGCAGGAATTGAACTTGGAGTAACAGGTGCAATCAAAGTCAATGAGCGTATGGAAACAAATATTAAAGACATATATGCCTGCGGAGATTGTGTTGAAGAAAACCATATAGTGAGCGGAACAAAAATTTGGATGCCGCTAGGCTCTAACGCAAATAAAGAAGGACGAACAGCAGCAATAAATGTTTGCGGAGGAGATGACAAATTTATAGGCGTTCTAGGATCAGCAGTAACAAGATGCCTTAGTCTTACAATGTCAATGACAGGCTTAACCGAGAAAAAGGCAGCCTCTCTTGGCTTTAACCCTGTATCTGTTACCGTTACCAAAAATGACAAAGTTGGCTATATGCCAAATGTCAATAATATTACACTTAAATTAACAGCAGACTATGAAACAGGAAAGCTATTAGGTGGCCAGGCAATCGGTGCAGGAGATGCTGATAAAAGGATTAATTCACTTGCAGCGGCACTTCTTGCAGGAATGTGCGTTGAAGATTTCTTTAATAATGATTTAACCTACGCCCCGCCATATTCCCCGACAATTGATCCCTTGCTTAATGCAGCTCAAATATTAATGACAAAAATTAAGCCGAAAGAAGCTTAGCAATATATTTTGCCACACCTTCACCCATAGAAAAGCAGCTTGCTTGAACTCTCAAAGCACCCTGTGCCATAAAATCAGCAGAAATACATCTTCCTGCAACAAATAAATTGTCAATATCAGCAGACATAAGGCTTTCTAGCGGAAGTGTATAGTCTTTGACCATCTCAAGTGTTGATGAATCTTTTTTATCAGAATGAACATCAACAGGATAATTTGAGACTACAACAGGGTTTTCAAAGGTTTTGCCTGTCTTTACATCATCTATTGTATAAACATATTTTCCCTTAATTCTTCTGGAAACCCTTACCCCAAGCATATCAGCAATATTTGATATATAAGAATTTTCAAATCCCGGGAAGTATATTTTACAAAAATTAGCAAGTCTAAATATGTTTTTTCTCCCTAATATCAAGGCTTTTGACATATTTTCAACATCAAGAGTCTTTGTATAATCTATAATTCTTGGGCAGTTAAACGCAATAGTAGAGGGCATTCCGGCAACGGTAAATATCTGAAAATAGTTCCTGTCGTGATCTTTTAGTATACCTTTGCTTACAGCATCCTCAAATAAAGGAGCCAATGCCCACTTTTTATCCTTATCCCAAGTATAGGCTGTAGAAAGGTGTATAAACCCGTCAATATTTTCAACAGTTGTAACGTTTCTGTCCTTATCGTAATCCTCTAGCCATTCTGCAAATTTTGGAACATCAATTCCACCCATTAAAAATCTTAAACTTACGGGCTGATTTTCATTTTTTTCTTCTAAAAATTCACACCCGCATAATTTTCCAATTTCACAATTTCCAGTTGCATCAATTATATATTTCGCTTCGATAGATACCGATAATTCTTTATTTTGTTTTTCTATCTTTTCGTTATATACAGATAACATTTCTTTAGATATAACAATACCCTTAATAACCCTATTTTCAATTATTACATCTCTTATATGGGTGTCAAAAAACACATCAACATTGGCTTTTGCCATAAGATTATCAAGAGCTATTTTTGTAAGCTCAGGATTGAACCAGCCTGGATTATCTTGATAAGTTGATTGACCGCCAATAGAGTGCAATTCAGTAATTAAAGCCTTGTAGAAATCAGTATTTATTTGATGTTCACCTGACTTCATCGCAGGAACAACAAGGGCAGATGTTATTGTACCGCCCAAATGAATATTCTTTTCTATTAATAATACTTTTAAACCTCTAATTCCAGCATTATATGCAGCAGAGCATCCTGCAGTTCCACCGCCGACAATTATAACATCATATTTATTCATAATTTTATATTATAAACTTTAGAAAAATATTATGCAAAAAAATTACTAATATTAACATTAAAAATCTTATATACTACGCTTAGATATATACAAATAATAAATTTGTTATTTTACAGTAACAAAAGATTTATTTTTATAGGATTTTATAAATTTTGAGCTTGATATAAGATTTGAATTTTTAACATCAATTTCATGAGCTTTTATAATCGCCTCATTATCAAGAGATAAATTTTCGTCACGATAAAATATACCCGCTTTAGATTTTATTAGCCCTAAATCGTATTCTGAGAGTTCATATTTAATAAGTGATTTATTTTTTACTGCTATTGTCCCTGTGAATTTGTTTGCAGAATCAGAATAAATTTTCCCGACATAAAATCCAGCATTAAGAAATGCGTTTCTCACAAGAGCAGAATTAGAATAAGTTAATATCATTCCGTCATCTTCAAGATGTGAATAAAGCAGTTTAAAAAAATCAACTGTCCAAAGGCAAGGACATTTTGTCGGAGTAAAGGCATCTAAAAACATATAATTATATAGATTATTATTATTTTTGACAGCTTGCCTTGCATCAGAGATATTTAAGTTAAAATCAAAATCTAGCAATCTAAGGTCATTTATAGCTTTTTTATAACTAGGAGAAATATACTTATAATATATATTATGTAAGAAGGTATTTAAATGTAATAGAGGAGTATATTTACACTCCTCTAATTTTAAAAAAGCCATTAAATTGATGAGATCTTTGTCAAAAAATTGACTATATTTTTTCGATTTTAAAACTTCAATTGTGGAATCGTCAATTTGTTTTATCAAACTTAATAAAAGAATTATATTAACTTCTTTTTTTAATTTGAATTTTTGAGAAGTTTTTTCTGATAACATTTTTTGAATTTTTTCCTGTTTAAAAGGTAATTCTAAATTTCTATGATTAAAATTTTTTGCAGTTACAAAAAACGGTGAAAGTAATGCTAAATTTTTATCGTTATCAATTGCATTTATAAAAACTTTAAATTTTTTATTTTTTTTGCTATTTCTTACAGAATTTATAGATTTTTTATTAATAATGTTATCGGTATGTATCTTATCGTTATTTATATTATTATCAGAACCTATCGTATCGTTATAGATAAAATCTAATAAAAAATTTATGAAACTTTTTGAGTTATAACCAATTCCAAAACAAATGTCTAAAATTTTTATTTCAGAATTTTTTTTCAAAAAATCTTTTATATTTGACGAAAGAATAAACTTTTCATAAGCTTCAGTTAAAGCACCATAAGTTGAATGGTAAATGTCATCTGCTGAAGGGGAAAATAGCCCTACAGAGCCGTCATTTGTAAAATATGGGTATAATTCGTACATAGGCTTATTATAGTGTACTTCTTAACATTTGGCAAATTATTATCTTTTTGATATAATGTATAAGTAATATAAGAATAGCTATACATAGCTTATATATGTTGATTAGCAGTGAGGAACTATGAAAATCAGTGTAAAAGTACCGGCTTCAACCTCAAATTTAGGTCCCGGATTTGATTGTATAGGAATGGCTTTGCCAATATATAACACAATCACAATAGAAGAAACAGTTTTGCCGGGTACAGGTATTGAAATAAACGTTTTAAATGACAGTGAAACAGCAAATGACCTGATAATGGATCACATGCCAATGGATGAAAACAGCATTATTTATAAGGCTGTTGAACTATTATACAATTCTATCGGTCAAACCCCGAGTGAATTAAAAATAACAGTACAGTCCCAAATACCTATTGCAAGAGGTTTGGGAAGCAGTGCATCAGTAATTGTCGGCGGATTGCTTGCTGCAAATGAACTTTTAGGTCATCCTGCAGATGAAGTTGCACTTTTATCTATTGCAACAGAAGTTGAAGGGCATCCTGATAATGTCACACCATCTATTGTTGGAGGCCTTGTTCTAACCTCTCTTGAAGATGACGGAAGTGTTGTTTATAGAAAACTTAATTGGCCTGAAGAATGGCAAATTACGGTATGTATTCCTGATTATGAATTATCAACTGAGATTTCTCGCTCAGTTCTTCCAAAAGAAGTTCCTATGCAAGATGCAATATTTAATGCCAAAAGGCTTGGCATGCTTATTCAAGCAATTAATACAAAAGATGCTGAATTAATGAAAATGGCATTACAAGATAAATTACATCAACCTTATAGAATGAAACTTGTTCCAGGACTTGATAAAATCATGGAGAATTTAAAACACGAAGAAAATGTTTTAGGTTGTGTTTTGAGCGGTGCAGGTCCTGCAATTATTGTAATTTCACAAAAGAATAATTTAGAAAAAATAAAATCAATAATAAATGATACTTGGGAAGAAATGAATGTTAAAGTTAATATTATGACTTTACCTGTTGAAACTCAAGGTGCTCAAATTATAAATGTTAATGAATAAAATGTTTTAATAAATTAGCTAAAAAAAAGAGGTTCCTTTTTTAGGTGAACCTCTTATATTTATTAAGCCTGTCCTGTGTAATCTGGAGTCAATCCTTTTACACCAGCTTTTTCTTCTTCTTTCTTTGCATCGTACTCTGCTTGTGCAATCTTTAGTCGTGATTCTAAGTTATCTTTTTCAGTTTGTAAACTGTCTTCCAAATCTTTCAATGGTTCCAACATTGATTCTCGCTGCATTTCAAACATATTTTGCCACATACTTTGTGCCATAGAATATTGCATTTGAATTTGTTGTTGAACAGCTGCAAATGCTGTATAATCACTTGACGACATATTTTTATATGAGCCTAACGGATTATTTGGATCAATATTGAAGCCGGCACCTTGCATAGCTGCCATTGTTGCATAATTCATTTGTCCCATCATAGCGGACTTAAGATTTCTTTCTTGGGCTTGGAACATCTTTTCCATGTCACCAACTTGTTTGGTGACACGACGCAAACGGCTCTGAACGCTTGTCATTTGATATTGTAGATCTCTGACAAGTTTTCCGGCCATTAATTTACCATATGCGCCTGATAGAAAACCCATGATTAATATCCTTTATTTTTTGTCCTCGTAAATATATAAAGTATTATATATACGTTAAAATTGCTTTTTTTAAGCAAATTGTTAACATTTCGTTACAAAAAATTTACATAATTTATTAATTTTTTTTATATTTTTAAAATTTCATTGCATAAAAGTATATAAAAATATAGCTCTATAAAATAATTCTTAAGAAATTGCATATATAAATATTTCTTGATAAAATCAAGTTAAAGGAGGCTTTATGCTAAAAAAACGCTTTTGGACCACAAAAAATATAATTTTTACTATATTAGTAATATGTTTGTTGTTACTGTTACCTAAAATTATAGGAATATTAATGTTATTTTTTGGTGCATACGTTATTGCATGCGCTCTCAACCCTTTTGTACGAAAATTAATGATAAGGATGAATAACCGCTCTGTAGCCTCATCTTTAGTTTTATTTGGCTCGGTTGCCTGTGTTATTGCTCTTTTTATTCCGATAATTTTTGTTGCATATAAAGAAATTAAAACTTTTTTAATTCTTTTACCTGAAAAAATCACAGAGATATCAAATTTTTTACTGAATACTGAAATAAATGGTCACACACTTCCTGAAATATTCCCAAGTGATTCTATTTTTGGTAATACAACCTCTTTTGCCCAAGGTTTTTTAAATCAATCTTGGAGTCTAACTGTTACCATATTTCAACTATTAATGGTTTCTGTTGCTTTAACTATGATTGTTTATTACATTCTTGCTGATAAAGCTTATTTAAAACAAAAATTTATTGAATTTTTCCCACCAGATTTGAAAGAAAAAGCTGAGGAAATATTATCTAACATCAGCAATAAGGTTGGTGGATATGTAAGAGCTCAAATTTTATCAATGGCCGCAGTCGGAATTATGATGGCTGTTGTCCTTATTATATTAGGAATTGAGTATGCAACTTTGTTAGGTTTAATAACAGGTTTGCTTGATATTGTTCCAATTTTGGGGCCTACAATTGCTTTAGGCATAATTATTCTTGTTGCTTATCCTGCAAGCATAGTTAAAATAATTCTTATAATAATTGGTTTTCTTGCAGTTCAACAGGTTTCGAATTATGTAGTAAGACCTGTATTATTTGGCAAATTGATGGAATTACACCCTTTGATGATATTTCTGGCCCTATTTTTAGCAGAAGAATTTCTTGGATTTTGGGGGGTAATTTTATCACCTGCAATTGCAGCAACAATATGCGTATTAATTGATGAATTATATTTAAATCCGATTAACCAAAAAGTTAAGGAGTCAGATGAAGAAAACTGAACAATATTTATATAACCAAAATATTGATAAAAACAGTGATTTTGCCATGTGGATGGCTTTCCCTGGAATTTATTCATTTTCTATGTCTTCATTAGGATATTTATGGATGTTTAAAACTATCGATAGCAAAACTGATGTAAATATTGAAAGAATCTGCTCTGATACAGACAAAACTAAATATAATATTTCTGATATAAAATTATTTGGATTTTCTTTTTCATTTGATACAGACTTTTTAACAATTTTTTCAATGCTTGAAAAATATAAAATTCCTCTAAAATCAAAAGATAGAGAAAATTTTCCGTTAATATTTGCAGGTGGACCAGTTGTTACCGCAAATCCAGAGCCTTATAAAGAATTTTTTGACTTCTTTATAATTGGCGATGGAGAAGATGTAAACATTCAAGCCGTCAATATTTGTAAGGAAAATCAAGAAAAATCAAAAGATGAAATTCTTAAAATACTTTCAAACATTGATGGAATTTATGTTCCAGAATTTCCTAAAAAAGTTAATAAACTTACAAAAAAACTTGATGAATGTATATATACTCCAGTCTTAAGTGAAGATGCGTTTTTTAAAAATACATTTATTATTGAAATGGCTAGAGGATGCTTTAACAGATGTGGTTTTTGTCTTGCATCATATCTAAATTTGCCGCTAAGATGCACTCCTTATGATGAACTTATCAAAACAATTGATTTCGGTTTGAAATATACTAACAAAATTGCTTTATTAGGCGCTCAAATCAGTGCTCATCCGCATTTTCATGATGTCTGTAAGTACATATATGATAAAATTCAAAACGGTCAAAAAATTGAAATGAGTGTTTCCTCATTAAGAGTTGATGCTGTCAGTGAAGATGTTATAAAAACACTTGTTGCAGCAGGACAAAAAAATTCAACACTTGCGATTGAAGCAGGAAGCGAAAGATTGAGAAAAGTTATAAATAAAAATTTAACCGAAGAACAAATTTTTAATGCAGTCAAAATAGCAAAAGAAAACGGCCTTAAAGGTTTAAAATTCTACGGAATGATAGGACTTCCGACAGAAACTCAACAAGATTTAGAAGCGACAATTGAACTTGCGAAAAAATTAAAAAAAGAAAATAAAGGTTTTGATATTTCATTTGGATTTTCAAGTTTTGTTCCAAAGCCGCATACCCCTTTTCAATGGTGCGGTAGAGAAAATACAAAATCACTTGAAGAAAAAAGTGCTTTCTTAAAAAAAGAACTGCATAAAATTGGAGTTACTTGCCACATTTCAAGCATTAAATGGGATTACTGGCAGGCGGTATTATCTCGCGGAGACGAATCTTTAAATGATTTTATCTTAGAAGTTTATCGAGGTGGCGGCAAACTAGGTGCTTTTAAAGCTGCTGCAAAAAAATACAAAATTAATACAGATAACTTTGCATGCGAAAATTATCCGCTAGATAAAGAATTACCTTGGGACTTTATACAGGTTAAACCCGGCAAAGAATTTCTTATAAAAGAAAATCAAAGGCTTTTATCTATTACATAGGAGTATAGTCACAGTATACAAGACTTGACCATTTCTCATAATAGCTGATTTGCGTTGCACTGCCTGATTTTACATATATTCTGTGCAAAGAGCTATGCGGTATATTCAAAGCAGATACAATTGCAGCCTTTATTATATCTTTATGAGTAACAATAATAATTCTGTTACCTATGTTTTCCTCAATTATCCTGTTTAAAGAATCATTAATCCTATTTATAAAGGCTGTTACACTTTCTGCGTTATCAGGAACAGCAGTTTCAGGACTATTAATCAATTTGTCAAGAGCATCCGGAAACTTTTCATCGACCTGTTCAAAGGTTAACCCATTAAAATCGCCGCATTTACGTGGATGTAAGTCTTCTACAATTTCAAAATCTTGCTTAAACAACTTTGAAATCATAGAGGCAGATTGAGTTGATCTTAAGGCTGGAGATGCGTATATTTTATTGTTCTTTATACCTCTACGTTTCAAGAAATCACATATTTTTTCAATTTCTTCTTGTCCTGCATCGTTTAATGGTGGGTAATCTTCCGAATCTGTAAATCTGTCATCCTCACTATATATTGTTGAACCGTTACATATAAACGTTATTTTACATTTTCTGCTAAAGTACATAATTTCACCTCATTTTCTTTATCATATCACTATTTTGTTGTATAATCAAGAAAAATAAAAGAAAGGGGTAAAGCATGAGAGGAAAAGCTTTTAAATTTGGAGATAATATTTCAACAGACCACATTGCACCTGGGAGATTATTCCACCTACGATCAAATTTACCTGAATTTGCAAAACACGTTTTAGAAGATGCAGATCCAAACTTTGCATCTCAAATGAAAAAAGGAGACTTTGTCGTTGCTGGATCTAATTTTGGGCTAGGTTCTTCTCGTGAACATGCACCTCAAATTATAAAAATAGCCGGTGTCGGAGCTGTAATTGCAAAATCTTTTGCAAGAATTTTTTACAGAAATGCTATAAATATCGGGCTTTTGGCAATTGAAGCAGATACTGATGCAATTGATGCTGGTGATGAACTTGATTTAGATATCGAAAAAGGCATATTAACAGACCTTACAAATGGTGCGATAATCCCAATTGAGCCATTACCACCTGTTATGATTAAACTTTTACAAGATGGCGGACTTGTTGAACATATCAAGAAAAATGGTGATTTTAAATTGGTTTAACTTATTACCAATATCTTAAATCATCCAACATTTTAGTTGCTTGATTAGCATCTTTCTTTTTTAATCTTGTGTATTTTTTCATTGATGGATTAATTACGCACATTGTTTTGCCGCAATATTTCATAAATGCTGTCATCAAAGAATAATCAGAGGCATTTTGTCTTTGTTGATTGCACTCTTCAAGACTATTGCAAATTTTTGATGCCCCGTAATTCCCTAAATTCATACCATTGAAGCTTCTGTTTGTATAAGTATGTATATTATAAGCAGAAGAATTTTTATCCGAACTTAAATAATTCTGAACAGCTGAATTGAAATCAGCAGAAGAATCATCATAAATATAAAATACGACCTTTTTATCGGCATTGAAAATAAAAGTCCACAATCCTGTAGTATTAACTCCTCTCAAAACAGATTCAGGAAGTCTTGTAACCTCATAACCTTCATAAGTTTCATTTCGATTTGAACTTCTACCAACAGAATTTTTACCTGCTAACTTAGCTAAAGAAGAATTTGATACATTAGTGTCAAAATTATTAAAGGCATCTGCAAAATCTTTTGGAGTAAACCCCTTCAAAAAACCAGTAAAATATGCAACACCTAGAATAACTACGATACAAGCAAAAAAGCTTGCAACATCCAATAATTTATCTTTAATTACCTTTTTCTTCATAAAACTCTCCTGCACTTGTAATTATATAGCATTATTAAGATATTGGCAAGATTTGTTGACATAAAAGCTTGCGTGTTGTTAAATAGAAGTACACTACAGTCGAATATTTGTGCTGAATTTTCGTGTAGTAAGGCAAAAATAGGACGTAGGATTTATTAAATAAATCGGCAGTCCCGTCATACCGGAATGCGTAAGGGTTTCAGGATATGATTTTGCCAAGTAGTTACTAAAATAAAAGGAGAAATTAAATGCCTACAATTAACCAGCTAGTGCGCAGAGAACGCAAAAAGCTAACTGACAAAACAAAATCTCCTGCTTTGATGGATTGCCCTCAAAGACGTGGAGTATGCACAAGGGTTTACACAACTACCCCTAAAAAACCTAACTCAGCTTTAAGAAAAGTTGCAAGGGTTAGATTAACAAACGGATTTGAAGTTACTTCATATATCCCTGGTATCGGTCACAACCTTCAAGAACACAGTGTTGTTCTTATCAGAGGCGGAAGGGTTAAAGATCTTCCTGGTGTAAGATATCACATCGTTAGAGGTACTTTAGATACTGCAGGTGTTGCTAACAGAGCTCAAAGCAGATCTAAATACGGTGCTAAGAAAAATGCTAAAGGAGGTAAGAAATAATGTCTAGACGTTCTAAACCAGCTAAAAGAGTTCCTTTAGCAGATCCAGTATACAACAGCGTTGATATTTCTAAATTCATTAACAGAATTATGAGACGTGGTAAAAAGTCATTAGCTGAAAAAATCTTCTATGCAACTTTAACTAAAATAGAAGAAAGAACAGGTGAAAAACCTCTTGAAATTTTTGAAAAAGCTATGACTAACGCAACTCCACTGTTAGAAGTAAAAGCAAGACGTATCGGTGGTTCTACTTACCAGGTACCTATTGAAGTTAAAGCTGACAGAGGATTTGCTCTTGCATCATCTTGGCTTATTGAAGCAGCTAAAAAACGTGGTGGTAAATCATTTATTGATAAATTAACTAACGAACTTATTGATGCTTCAAACGGTTCAGGTGCAGCTTGCAAGAAACGTGAAGATACTCACAAAATGGCTGAAGCTAACAAAGCTTTTGCTCATTACAGATATTAATTTTTTAATTAATACAAAGCAAATGTTAAAAGAGGAACTTTTTTTAAAGCTCCTCTTTTAATTTTTTAAGATCATTTGAAGGATTAGTAATAGGATTAATCCCGTATATTTTGTTAAATGCTCGTAAAACTGCAGGATTTATAACAGTTGGTGGGCATTCAGATAAATATATATGCTTTGCTCCGCTATTTTTTAAATTTATTATATTTGAAAGCGAATTAACATCACATTTAGTTAAGAAAAACACAAATTTATCAGACGTTACAGGAATTTTCTTAAATAACTTGTGTAAAATACCGTAAATCATTGGATAATCATTTGCGACATTTAAGGAATATACATTTTCTATATTTAAAGGATTATAAGAAAATGAGATAACCCAAGAATTTGACGGCAAATTACTAAAGAATGATTTGAAATAATCTTTCTGCGACATTGATAAATTAGAATGCCCTATAATAAATATCCTTTCAGGATTTTCAGATATAATTTTATCTAAAACCAAATCAAGTTCAGCTTCATCATATCCGACATCAACAGAAACTCTATCATGAGCTTTTGCAAAACCTTTTGCTTGAAGTGCTGAATTTACAAGCGGTAAAAAATCGTTATTATTGATTCTTATAACCCCTTTTGCAGCGACATCATCTGTTGTAAATAATCTTCCGCGATAGAGATATTCAATATTTTGAACTTCATTTTTTGTCAAAAGTATTGCTCCTGGAAAAGTTGCAAAATCCAAGATTGAATTAAATGAACCTGAACCGAAATGTCCTTTTAAATTTTTAAAATCGTTAAAATACGGAAAAGCATGTGATATCAATAAATTTCCGTTTGTATATATATCAATATCTTTATCTTCTGCAAATTTTAATAATAAAGCTAAATCTTCAAAGTTAGACCCTGAAACCATTATAGCTTTATTTGGACATGTAGAAAATGAAACTTCTGTTTTTTTACAAACTCCATATTTTTGGGTTCTAAGCTCATTTATTGACTTTAAGAGATTTATATCTTCTCTTGCAAGATCATCAATATATTGCTTCATTGTATCAAATAATATTCTATTAGAATTAAAAAGATTAATTGCTTTCAAAACCTTATTTTCAGGAATTTCAGAGATTTTGCCCAACTCGTACAAACTTACAAGATTCGAGCAAACACTTTTTATAATACTTCTTAGAATTTCTGCAATATATTTTTTTTCAAAATTAAGCTTTTTATACTTGCTTAAAAACTCTTTATCACCTTTTTTAAGTATTTCAGAAAGACTTGTGTTTGGTGAGAATTTAACAAGATTTTTCAAATCCTCACATTTTACATTATTTTCTTTGCAAATTTTCAAATATTCTTTTCTGCAAATTACAAGATTTACATATTGCTTTGAAAATGAATCAAGAATTTGAGATTCTGAAAAATCCCTTGCAGAATCAATTACAGCAATTTCTTTTATAATATTTTTTATAATATCTTGCTTTCTTACATTTAAATCAATTAATTTTAAAAGATAAAAAGCAGTCTGCCTAAATAAAATATACATAACTTCCTGCATAGAAGATATGTTTGGGGAAATTGAACAAGCCCCTTTTGCGACACATTCGTTATATTCAAAACTGGAATTGTAATACATAGAAACTAAACCTTACTTTTTACATATTTAATAATATCTTCAGACTCATACATTGAAACATTGTTGTCCTTATCATCAAGAAAAGGAACTTGTTTTTCTCCTCCAATTTTTATTAAATTATTTAGATTTTCAGGATTATGTATATCTAATTTGTTATAAGGAATATTATTTTCCTTTAAAAAATCCATAACCTTATGACAATACGGGCATGATTCCGATACATATAAATCAAACATTTTAGAATTCTCCTTGTATTAAAATTATAAAACTTCATTTTTTTAATAAATTCCCCTATAAGTTAATAAATAAATTATACAATTGCATAAGAATAATTTTTATATTAAAATTATATCTATGAAAAATATATTATTTGTATTTGGCACACGCCCTGAAGTTATAAAACTTGCTCCCGTTATATTGGAGTTAAAAAAATATCCCGATAAATATAATGTAATTGTTTGCAATACAGAACAACAAAAAGAGCTTTCTAACCAAACGCTTGCGTACTTTGGCTTAAAAGCTGATTTGAATTTGGATTGCATGAAGCCTAATCAATCATTGATGGAGGTTCAGACAAGAATTTTAACGGCATTAGACAAAGTTTTTAAAGAACATACAATAGATGCAACAATTGTCCAAGGGGATACAATGACCGTTTTATGCGGAGCATTAGCAAGTTTTTATAATAAAATTCCTGTATATCATGTAGAAGCAGGTCTTCGCTCATACGATATATATGAACCGTTCCCTGAAGAGGTTATGCGACAAATGACTTCACGTGTTGCTACATTACATTTTGCACCTACTGAAAAAAACAGAAATGCTCTTTTAAAAGAAAATATTTCTGATGACAAAATTCATGTCGTAGGAAATACTGTTATAGATGCACTATTTTGTTTGTCAGATGAAACTCTTAACAGTGCAAAATCATATTTTGAAGGTAAAGGAATTAATGTTGATGACAAATTAGTATTAATAACCGCTCACAGACGTGAAAATCACGGTGAAAGAATTGACAGAATTATTAATGCTATTGAATTTTTAGCTAAAAAATACGCTGATCATACATTTGTAATTCCTGTTCACCCAAATCCAAATGTAAAAAATAAAATTCATTCAAGATTGGAAAACTACCAAAATATAAAACTTTTAGAACCTTTAGATTATCCATATCTTGTATATTTGATGAAAAATGCAAAATTAATCCTAACAGATTCAGGTGGAATTCAAGAAGAAGCACCATCATTCGGCTGCCCAACACTTGTTATGAGATATGAAACAGAAAGACAAGAAGGTATTGATGCCGGGGTATCAATTTTAGTCGGGGCAGACTATGACAAGATTATATCTCACAGTGAAGATGTGCTTTCAAAATCCAGAGCTGAAACAAGATTAAAAGCTCAAAATCCTTACGGTAACGGAACATCTGCAAGACAAATAGAAGAAATTATATCTAAACAATTCTAATTAATAATTTATTTTTATTTTTTATAATTGTTTGTAAGTTTCTGTTTATAATTTTGCGGCAGTTCTTCTGCTTTCATAGCTTCTTATTGTTTCACCTTTAAGAACGTGTTTTGAATAACTTTTTAATCTATAATTGATTTTTGGAGATGCAGAAAGTTCTTTTTGGAAATTTCTGTACATAGCTTTTTCACGTTCTTTTATAATTTCATTAATATCAGGCTGAGGTTGTGGTTTTGTCTTTCTAGCAGAGCGCATAACCATTAATAGTAATACTATTGAGATTATACTCCACAAAACTTTTCCTTCTCCGACAACACTTTTTACAGTAACAGGAGATGAATCCGGAGTTTCAAAGACAATATTTGCCATAGAAATTGCCGGAGCTTCTATATAAATCTTGAGTTCATTATTTTTAGCGTTCTCAATTACTAACCCTTTTACTTTTGAAGCATTTTTATAAAGAGTATTTATATCAGGTGATTGAGAAATTCCTTTCATTGTAAGCACAATTTTATCAGGAGATTCAATCTCTCTTTTTAACTTTGTAATATGGTCAGAACGCAAAATTACAGATGTCTGACCGTCATTATTATCAATAACAACTGAATTCAAATAATTATCACTTGCAAATGCGGCAAGTCCGGAAAATAAACATATTGTAACTAATAATTTTTTCAACATATCCAATCCTCTCCTTTTATACAATACTGTATATAATGTAAATTCGCATCAATCATTAGTTTTAAGGAGATAAATCAATAGGTTGATATATTATGTTAAAAAATGTTACAAAAGAAGCACATGCCGAAATTCAATAAAAAAATAATTGTTTATATAAATGTAAGACATGAGATATTAATAGGAGCAAGTTATGAATAACATTTCATCTAAAACAGAAACAATGGCTAACAATAATATTAGAAGCACAAAACCAGCAGAATCAGTTGAAACAGCAGGTTCTTTAGCTTCAAGCCAACCACAAAGTTTATTTAAAACAAATGTATATGATGTATTTTCATCAAGCAATCCTTTCTCTGTTGATTACACTCAATACGCATCTTCAGGTGAAACAATTGCATTTGGTGGCGGATTTTTAAGCAGCTTTTCAAGCGCAGTTTCTACATTAACATCTGCAGGTTCAAGTTTTACAGGCGGAACAGCAACAGCTAGTACAGGTGCAAGCGCAGGTGCAGCATCTTGTGGCGGCGGATTTTCAGGCGGTTCTTGCGGTTCATCAGGCGGGTTTAGTTCTGTATGTTAGTAATTTAAAAGATTTGAGAAAATAGAAAAAAAGAAAAGAAATACATTAATTGACGGTTAACCATACCGTCATTTTTATTTATAAATATAATGTGGATAAAAAATATTATACATACATAATTCTTACAGAACATAATACACTATATTGCGGCTATACAGACGATGTTGAAAAGCGTTTTCAAGCACATTTGAGCGGCAAAGGTGCCAAATATACACGTGCAAACAAACCATTGAAAGTTGTTTATCAAAAAGAATTTGCAACAAAATCAGATGCTATGAAAGAAGAGGCCAGAATAAAAAAAATGTCGCATAAAGAAAAAATTCAATTACTAAATAATATGTCTTAAAACTTATTTTGTCTGTTCTTTTGCTTTTTCCTTTTGCAAGCGTTCAAGTTCTTTTTGACGCTGACGTTCTAATTCTTGTTGTTGTTTAAGCTCTTGTTCTGCTTTTATTCGCTTATATTTTTCAATTCCTTCATTACCAGATGTGGAAGAATCTATCTTACGCCTCAAGTCATAATCCTGTTGTGTTTCTTTATATTCATTTTCAAGCTCTTTTACTTTAGCTTTGTAGGACTTTTCTAAAGCTTTTATATCTTCTTTTTTCTGCTTTTTAGCTTGTTTAGCTTTATTTTTTTCGATACGTTTAAGCTGCTTTTCTTCCTCTTCACTAATAGTTGGAGATACAACTCCTGCTTTTACAAGTTTATATCCGTTCATCCCTATCTGAATTGATTTTTTAGAATCAAGTGAAAGAAGTCTTGGATTATCTCCTTTAGATGTAATTCCCCATACTCCAAGATTTACAGGCTTGTCACCGGTATAAGCAACAGCATTAACAACAACCCAATTAGGATTACTTGTTGCAAACCCTAATGGCGTAATATCCCAACGCTTGTCATCAAGATTTAAACCTGTATGTTCTTTCCAATAATAAACAATAGAATCTCTCACTTCTCTCAAATCATAAGAAGTTTTTGTAGTAAAATCATATACAAAAGGAGTTGTTTTCCAAATACCGTCTTTTGTATTACCAATTTTTTCTTTCAATAGAATTTTTGTTCCATCAGGGTTGAAATCAACTGGAGTTATAGTTCTGAATGTATAGTAATTATCGTTCGCTTTATCAGTTGATAAAATAGGTTCAGATAATCTATGAACAGTACTTGCAGTTAATATTCTATCCATATTTGATTTTGCTTCTTCAAGATTAATTACAAAAATATCACAAGCAGTAGAGCCGGTATTTGGATAATAATAAACAGCAGGATAAACAAGCTTCGTAAAATCTGGCGATACAATCCCTTGCGCATTTTGCTGACGTCTTTCATAAAAAGCATTTGTTAAAGTAATTTCAGGGCTTCCGGGAGGATTATTGTATCTGGTAATTTTGTAAGCAGGCTGAGGAACATAAACCATATCTGCAGGAGTCGGTATTTTTGGAATTTCAATATCCGTCTGCATTCTATCTTGAGGTGCAGATAATTGTTCATACTCTTCAACTGTCATAAAAGCGTTTTGTGCTGAACGTCTTTTTAAAACAGCCTTTTTATATTTTTCTTTTTCTTCGTGCTTATTTACATTCAATAAATACTTTGCTTCCTGCTTGTTTTGGTCCTTGTCAATAAACGGCACAGGAATTTCATCCCCCCATTGAATATAAGCGCAAAAAGCTGCCGCAATTCCAAGGAGAGCATAAATCATACTATACTAAACCTTCCTTCATCGCCATAGAAATAGCTTTTGAACGAGTATTTACATATAATTTTTGCAAAATACTATGAACATGAGTTTTTGTTGTAGAAATAGTTATAACAAGCTTTTCTGCAATTTGAGGATTTGTCAGCCCGTCAACAATCAAAGCCAAAACTTCCATTTCACGCTCAGTTAAACCGTACAAGTTTTTGCCTAATTTATAATTAATTTCACCGCGTTTTTCGCTTGAACTTCCGCTTCTTCTAATATTTGTAAGTACAACTTTTGCAATTGCAGGATCAAGCCATCCTGCACCTTCTGATACCGCTAAAACAGCAGAAACAGTCTGTTCTGAAGTTGCGCCTTTAGTTATATAACCGTCAGCTCCAGCCTGGAAAGAATCAAAAATATCATCTTCACTTTCTCTTGAAGTGTACATTAATACTTTTATTCTTGAATTTGCAGCCTTAATTCTTTTAGTAGCTTCTATTCCATCAATAGTCGGAAGCCCAATATCCATTACAACAACATCCGGCAAGATTTCTAAAGCCTTATCAACACCTTCCTGTCCATCAGCACACATTCCCGCAATTTCAATATTAGGATTGTTGCTCAATATTACAGAAAGTCCCATACGGGCCATATCATGGTCTTCTACAATTAATACACGTATTTTTTTAGCCATTAGAAACCTGTCTTTCTTTAACTTTCGGATCTGTAACGACATCTGTCAGCAAGAATGAAAATTCACTACCTTTATTAACTTTGCTATCTACCCATATTTTTCCGTTATGAGCATCAATTATCTGACGAGAAAGATATAAACCTAACCCTGTACCTGTTGAGCGTTTTCTTGCAGTTCCTTGAGAAAATCTCTTGAACAAGTTTGGAATATCAGCCTGAGGAATTCCATTACCGTTATCGGAAACTGAGAAAATAAAATCTCCGTTTTGAGCTTTTGCAAGCACTTTAACCTCTCCGCCTTTATTTGTATAATTCAAAGCGTTTCCGCAAAGATTTGTGATTACACGTTTAATTTCCGCTCTATCAGCAAGAATATGTAAATCATCACTCAATTCATATTTTACAGAGAAATCAAGCCCTTTTTTAGCCGCAAGCGGTTTTAATTCTGCATAACACTGTTCAATCAAATCTTTCACAGGGAATGCAGTTTTACAAAGAGTTAATTTCCCGCTTTCAAACCTGTAAACTTCTAATAAAGCATTTACAAGCCCTAACAAATCCTCGTTGCTTTGAAGCATAGTTGATAAAAGGACTTTTTGTTTTTCATCCAATTCACCAATAGCTCCTTCAAGGAAGAATTTTAAAGTTTGAATTGCTGCAAGCAAAGGTGTTCTCATATCATGAGTAAGAGTTGCAATAAAATCATCTCTTAATCTTTCAGCTTCCTTATGTTCGCTTACATCACGAATAACCCCGACAAATTTGTCGTAATTATTATCATCTGCGGAAATAGCTGCAAAGCTTATTTCAACAGGAATATGCAAGCCGCTTAAAGAATTTACAACATAATAATCTCTCAAAAGAATTTCGGAATTTTCTTCCCCAAGTCCAAAAATTTCACCTGTTTTATTATCTTTTGAAGAATTAAATTCCTTTAAATTTGAATAAGCAATTTCTTGGAATTTTTTCTTACATAAAGTTTCTGCAGATAAACCAACCATATTTTCGCAAGCAGGATTTACCTGTTCAATATTTCCTAAACCGTCAACAATGATAATTCCATCTGCGCAATAATTTATAATTCCTTCAAGCTTTTTATTCGCCTCTACAAGATTTGCAGTTCTTTCAGCAACAATTTTTTCTAAATTTGCTGAATAATCCTGAAGTTTAGCTTTTGCTTCTTCAAGCTCAGAAATCTTGCTTCTTAAATTTTCTAATAAATGGCTTCTTTCAATACCATTTTTTACATTCAAAATAAGGTCATCATTATCCCAAGGCTTTTCAATATATTTATAAAGACCAATTTCATTTATAGCCTTAATAGCATTTTCTTTATCAGCATAACCTGTTAAAAGAATCATACTAACTTCAGGATAAAGTTTTTTAGCCTCTCTCAAAAATTCCAATCCGTTCATTTCAGGCATAATAAAATCTGAAATAATTAAATCGGGGCGATTTGAATTTAAAAATTCAACTGCACTTTTCGGGCTATTAAATAAATGTATATCATTAAATCCCTCAACTTTGAACAAAGTTTTAAAAGCTGAGGTAACCATTTTTTCATCATCTACTACTACAATTTTACCGGTATTCATAATACTTATATGATAAAGTATTTTTATAAATAAGACAAATACATTACAAAATTGCAATAATTAAGGGGAAAAAAGATTTTCCCCCTTATAATATTTTTTATTTATATGAATGCGGTTTATATTGGCGTTCTGATAATTCATGATCAAGATGGAATATTGCCGATTTATCTTCTCCAAACATTTTTAACTTAGCAATTACAGCTCTCACGTTTGCTTCTTCTTCAACTTGTTCAGAGATATACCAATTTATAAAATGTCTTGTTGCAAGATCACATTCATCTTCACTCATTGTTGCTACACAATTAATGCTTTCCGTAACTGATTTTTCGTGTTCTAAAATTTTATCAAACACTTGAATAGGGTTGTCAAAGCTTCTATCAGGTGCATCTATTTTATCAAGATTTACAGAACCGTCCCTTTCAATTACATAATCAAACAATATCATTCCGTGATCAATTTCTTCCCTTGCCTGAACTTTTGTCCAATTTGAAAAGCCAAACAGACCAATTTCGTCAAAGAATGCAGACATAGCCAAATATAAATAAGCTGAATAAAATTCTTTATTAATTTGTGAATTTAAAACATTTTGGACCTTTTCACTAATCATTGTTACCCTCCCATAATCCGTGTAAATTACAAAATTCTCTTGCATAAGTTTTTCCTAACTTATCTTGCAAAATCATTTTGGGTTCATCACCCGGATGCAAAAATTGCAATTGTGCATGATTTTTATCTTCGGAAATAGTTTCAATAAACATAATATAATGTTCATCAGTCATAGGATGCAGAACTTCTCCCACTCGAACTTCATTACCGTTATCTTGAGTTTTTACAAACACTGGAACATGTTTTTCAAGCATAGCATTTTCTTGTCTTTTAGCATCTAATTTTTTCATAGGCTGCCCACAGCAAACAAGTTCTCCTTCTCCGGATAAAATAACTTCTACAAGATTTCCGCAGATTTCACATCTATATAAATCTAATCTTTCCATTATTTCTCCTTTCACTATATTATTAACTTGCTTTGGAGAAGTTTTACATTAACCGAACGGCTATAATATTTTTATTAATTTTTCTTTACAAAGTAGCAAAATTTTTATTTTAAAGGTTTAAAATAGAATTATGAAAGTAGATAAGGTTTCTTTTAGTTTTAACGGAAAAATAAAAAAAGACAGACCGGAATTAAACAACGCATTTCTATATACTGCAGATATTGCAAGGTTAGAGTCAAAACATGATGCAAGAAAATTCAAAATTGGAACAGGTGTTTTAGCACTTTGCGCTGTCTTAGTAACTCTATTTAATTTAAAAGGACCTAAAAGACTTCCTGAAAATGTCGTTGAAATTACTAATTTGAAAAAAGGCTTGAATAAAATACAAGGATTGCCAAATACAGTTGAGAATTTAAAGAAAACGATTTTATATCCATTGCAATGTGCAGTAAAAGGCAACAAGGCAATTAATTTAAATAAAAAATTCAAATCCGGAGTAATATTAACAGGTACAAAGGCAGAGAGACTTGAAGAAATAACAAACGCACTTGCCGAACATACAAAAGAACTCGGAATAAACACCGTTGATATTCCACACACACTAACAAGAACAAATTCTTTGGGCAAAACATTTACTAAAAAATTAAAAAGAAATCAAATAAATAAAAATATATATACAGAACTTCAAAAAGCAAAAACTAATTATAACGAAAAAGGTGCATATACAGTCATCAATCTAGGAAACATAGATGATTTAACAGATTTAGAAATTATAAAATCTCAAAAATCGAACATAGAAGCAGTTCTTGAAAATCTTAATTCAAAATCATTCCCTGGAGTCATTTGGACTGGCTGGACAACAAAGACAAAATCTTTACCATTATTCTTAAGCAATCTTCCAATATCAATTACCAAAGTTGTAGACTAAAATTATTTTTATGATAAAATAATTTCAACCGTGCTCCACGGGGAATTGCAATCCCTTGACCCGAAGTTTATGCGGGGTGCAGAGCCTGTTGTGAGGGTTCGGTAAATAATTTTGATAAATTTATTATTGTTGACGTTTAATGTCATTGCGGCGTAAGCTGTCGAACCGTGTCAGGGTGGAAACACAGCAGCACTAAGACAATCCTTGCGGGTGTTTTGGGATTAAAAAGAGATAATATATTTAAAGACTTTATTTAACGAATTCGATAGACAGTGGCACGGTTTTTTATTTTAATTCTACATCTTTTATGTATCTTGGTCTTGATTTAACTTCACGAAATACCTGACCTACATATTCACCAATTAAACCTAAACAGAAAAGCTGAATTCCTCCAAATACACACAATAATATTATTGTTGTTGCCCAACCGTTTGGTGAATTATGCCAAAATATCTTCTCTATAACTGTTTCTACTCCAACAATAAAGCCAAAAAACGCCATAAAAAAGCCTAAAACAGCTACAAATCTTAAAGGCACTACACTATATGAAGTTATACCATTCAATGCCAAAGCCATCAATGACATAAAATTATATTTTGATTTACCTGCAAAACGAGGTTTTACATCAAAATTCACGAAAGCAGTTTTCAAACCTAATTCATTGAAAAAGCCTCTTAAGAAAAGATATTTTTCAGGATATAATTCCATAATATCCAAGACCTTTTTACTTACTAACCTGAAATCAGAATGATTTGGCGGTATTTTTGCCCCTAAAATATTCATCGTTTTATAAAACATCAATGCAGTAACTTTTTTAAAGAAAGAATCTGTTTTTCTGTCATTTCTGATCCCGCAAACAATATCTGCACCTTTTACATATTCATCTACAAAATTTTCAATTACATTTTCATCCTGCTGTAGATCTGCATCAATTGATACACAACAATCACAACCAATATTTCTAACACCCTCAAGTCCAGCAGTTAAAGCCTTTTGATTACCAAAATTTCTTACAAATTTAAGCCCTTTTACTCTAGAATCCTTGTTATGAAAATCTTCAATGATTTGCCAAGTAGTGTCATTTGAGCCATCATCAACAAAATAAATATAACTATTATCACTAATTTTATTTTTATTTACTAATGAATCTAACAAAGCCAAAAGTGTTGAACAAGTTTTTTTTAGACAAAGTTCCTCGTTGTAGCATGGAACAATAATTGCTAAAGTAGGTTTATTCATAAATCCTCTCTCTAAATTTGCAAAAAAGTATAACTTTATACTATAATATATATAATATTAAAGCAAGGATTTTTTATTATATGGTTAACAAAAAATTTATTTTAAATGCAGATGATTTTGGAATGTCTAAAGCTTTTAACAGAGCTGTTTTAGACGGATACCACAACGGTTTTTTAACAAGTGCAAGCCTTTGTGCAAACGGAAAAGCTTTCAATGCTGCCGTTAATGAGATTATTCCGGAATGCCCAAATTTAGGAATTGGAATACACCTTAACATTATAGAAGGTCGTTCTTTAACTAAAGCACCAATGTTAACTAACAAACGCGGTAAATTTAATAACGGTTTTATACAACTTCTTTTAAAATCACATAACCAAGAATTTTTAAATCAAGTCGAATTTGAATTCAGAACTCAAATTGAAACTGTTATGAATTACACAAAAGTTGATCATATAGATTCACATGTTCACACACATGCTATACCAAATTTATTTAAACTAACGGCAAAGCTTGCAAAAGAATACAATATTCCATATATAAGAACTCAGCATGAAGAAATGTATTTTGTTCCAAGCCTAAAAAAACATCTAAATTTAAAATACCCGCCAAATATTTTAAAAATTATTCTTTTAAATTACTTCACATCAATCAATAAACCTGTCGCAAAAGAATACGGACTAAAAACAAATGATTATCTTATAGGCGTCGGCTATACAGGTCTTATGGACAATATGACAATTGAATACGGATTAAAGGCTTTGGAAGAAGATTGTGTTGCAGAAGCTCTAATTCATCCGTGTCACTATGCAACTGCTAATAAAAATCAGCACTATACAGAATTTTTAATTACGCAAAATAAAGCTCTAAAAGACAAAATTTCAAGGCTTGGATTTGAAATGACAAATTATAAAAAGGAACTTGCTTTATCTCAAAAATAATTTATATCAGGATGTTTAAATATGCAATTTAAAAAGATTTTTACAATTATATTTGTTATATGCATATTTATAGCATTTGCGTCATTTGAAATTATCAGAAAATCAGATAATGCTATTTTAAATATCGTTACACCAAATACAATCGAAGTTGATTTAAACGGAAATAACATATCTGATAGTGATGAAACAATTTGTATTCCAAATGTTCAAACATTTACATCGGATTTAAAAGTAAATCAAGAAGAATTAGCAAAAAATTTAAATTTAACAGCTGAAGATGCAATAAAAGTTGGCTATATAACAGACAACTTTGCAGACAGTATTTTATCGGAAAAACGAGTTAAACTAAAACTGAGCAAAGAAGAAAATCAAAATTGCAAATTTGCAGATATTATTGTTGATAACCAATCTTACAGACAAAAGCTTTTAGAGTCAGGATTAGGCTTTGTAAACGGAAAACCTTATAACAACAAGAATTATCAAAAACAACTTGCAAAAGCTAAAAAATTTAAACTTGTAATTTTAAATCACAAAAGCAACAAGTATCACACCCTAACTTGTAAATACGGACTTATAGCACATGATGCGATTGTAATTCCCGAAAAACAAATTCCAGATGATGCAAAACCTTGCAAATTTTGTCATACTACAAAAACAAAGAAACATAAAAAATTTACAAAATTTGCTATAAAAACCAAAATTATTCCGTATCCTCAAATAATTTCAAGCGGGAGCTTAAAAATGTATTTAAGCGACTTAACAACAAAGTTAAGACCTGATAATCAATGTTCATCACCTGCCTGCCAAGAAATTCTAACCCAGATAAACAACAGCAAAAATTCTATTGATATAGCTCTCTACGGCTGGGATAAAACTCCTAAACTTTCAAATGCACTCATAAGAGCTAAATCAAGAGGTGTAAAAATCAGACTTGTTTATGATACAAGTAACACATCCTACTATAAAGATATGGAAGATATAATTTCACTTGCAGATGAAGTTTCAACAGATTCTCCCAAAATTTTAATGCACAATAAATTTATAATTTTTGACAATCAAAAAGTAATCACAGGCTCAATGAACTTTTCAAACACAGGCTTTTCAGGTTTCAACACAAATTGCGTAATATATGTAAATTCAAAAGATTTAGCAAACATATACGAAGAAGAATTTAATCAAATGATTTCAGGCAAATTCCACAATGCAAAATCAAAAGTAAATCATAAAACAATTATTCTAAATAAAACCAAAGTTACTCCGCTCTTTTCTCCAAAAGACAAAATTATAACAAATAATATTATACCACTTGTAAATAATTCTAAAAAATATATTTATATTCCAAGCTTTTTAATAACTCATGATGAATTATCCCAAGCCTTAATTAATGCAAAGAAAAGAGGGGTAGACGTAAAACTTATAATAGATGCAACAAACACATACGCATCAAGAAGCAAAGTAAAAATATTAAGAGCCTCAGGAATTCCGGTAAAAATAGAAAATTATGCAGGAAAAGTTCATTCAAAAAGCATGATAATTGACGACAGATATATAATTGCAGGTTCAATGAATTTTTCAAAAAGCGGTGAAAACAAAAATGATGAAAACGTTTTAATAATCGAAGATGAAAGGCTCGCAAGATATTATAAAGGCTTTTTTGAATATTTGTGGAAGAAAATTCCTAACAGATATTTACAACACGGGGTAAGAGCAGAAGGGAAATATTCAATCGGTTCTTGTTCTGACGGAATTGATAACAATTTTGACGGCAAAATTGACAAACAAGATATAGGATGCCATTAAATTTAATATTTTATTTATAGCGGAATTGCAACAAGATATCTGTAAAAATTGTTTTCTAGATAGCTTTCAGGGAGATTATCCCAGTATCTATATACTGTAACACCTTGATTTTTTAATTTATTAACCAATTTATCTGCATCATCCTCACTTTTTGCAAAATACGGATAACAAAACGGAAAATCATCAGGAGCTATATCAATTTTTAAACAATTTGAATTACCATATAGTTTTTCATATCTTTGAAAAGCACTTTTTCTTCTTGCTTTTTCAACATCTAAATCTGTATTTTTTAATAAATTATCAGTTGTATTTGATATCAATTTCATATCAAGATTGTCAATTCTTCTCTCGTTAGTGCAAATTTCATCATAATCCAATTCTTTTGGAATATATGAATAATCATCTCTATCAATATTTAAAACAAGCTTTTTTGATATATAAAGAAATGCGCCATCTCTAATTTTAGGGAAAAATTTTCTTAAAGAATTAAAAGATGCAAGACCATAATGTTTTGAATAAAAAGAATGAGCGTTATCAACAATCAAATTAGGATAGATTTTAGCTAAATTTTCAACGATTTTAGAACAAACTCCAAAATAATTCGGATACAAAATATACGCATTTTTAGGGAAATCACCAGACGGTGTAAAATCTAAATTTATATGGTAAAAGTTTATCTTACAACCTTCCTCAAATGCGATATGTCTAATACAAGAACATATATAATATGGAATATAAATTTCTTTTATTCCATAAGCTTTTATCAAATACCTAAAACAATTTCTTGCGGAATTTAGCTTAATAATATCCATAAAAAAATTATATTATAGAAATTTTTTACAAAAAATAGATTATGGATTTTGAATAATTTTTGCTTCAACCTTTTTAACGCTGTTCACACTGCTGTTTAAACTTTTAGCTAACTGTGCAGCAGTTTTGGCATTATAAAATTTACCGCTTGTCACAAGTGAGGTACATTCAAGCTGCGACAAATCATCTTCATCGTATATATTAAACGCAATAACATCAATTGTTATATCTTTACGCTCCTTAATTAATTCAACAACGTAAGAACATGGACTCTCGTCACAATTTTCGCCTCCATCAGTCAGCAAAATAATATGTTTTTTCCCGCTAAATCCTAAAAAATCATTTTTAACTGCCTGTTTTAAAGAATATGTAATCGGCGTCATTCCGCGAGGTTTTATATCAAGTAAAGCATTTCTTATATTTATCCCGTTTGCAACAGCTATCGGAGATATAAGTGTTGATGCCCTGCAAGCTTCAAACGGAGTGAACCCCATTCGATGTCCGTAAACTCTTAAACCTACTGAAATATCAGGGCTTAAATTAGGCAAAATTGATTTCATTGTATCTATCATCAAATCAACCTTACGCCTACCTTCAAGATATTCTGACATACTGTTTGAAAAATCCAAAATAAATAATACTCGCTCGCTTTCATCAAGCACACCTTCTGAAATACGTCCTCGCTCATCATTTTTATAAACATTATACCCTGACGCAAACACCGGAATAGCAAGACAAATCATTAAAAACATAACTAAAATTTTATTCATAACAATATAATAATATTAATAAATAGAAAAATTTTTACCTAATCACATATACATAACCTGTTGACGATTATTTTTAGTTGCAATATTATAAAAGTAATCAGAATTGGCGGAGAAATTATGAATAGCAAAGAAATTATTAAACAGGCAGAAAAAAGCCTGACAAAAGAATTTGAACGAATTGAAGATATAAGAGATTTTAATCAGGAAAAAGTATTAAATGCCTTTATTGAAAATAAAGTCGCACCTGAACATTTTTATACAGTATCAGGTTACGGGCATGATGATTTAGGCAGAGAAGTATTAGATAAAGTTTTTGCAGATGTTTTTAAGGCTGAAAAAGCTCTTGTCAGAATACATTTTGCTTCAGGCACACATACTCTTGCCTGCTGTCTTTTCGGCAATCTTAAATACGGAGATAAACTTATCTCAGTTGCAGGTGCACCTTATGATACAATGCAAGAGGTTATAGGAACTGCCGGAGATGACGCAACAAAAGAAGATTCTCTAATAGGTCACGGTGTTTTGTATGATGAAGTTCCGCTAAAAAACGGATGTGAAATCGATTTTGAAAAACTTGAACAAATGATAGATAAAACCGTAAAAATGGTTTTAATCCAACGTTCAAAAGGTTATTCAACAAGAAAATCTCTTTCACTTGATACAATTGAAAAAATTTGCAAAATAGTAAAATCTAAAAATCCTAATTGTATTTGCTTTGTAGATAACTGTTACGGTGAATTTGTAGACACTAAAGAACCACTTGAAATAGGCGCAGATTTAATAGGCGGCTCACTAATCAAAAACCCGGGTGGCGGAATTGTAGAGGCAGGCGGCTATATTGCAGGTAAAGCAAAATATGTTGATAAGTGTGCAAATCGTTTGACAGCACCCGGAATTGGCTGTGAAGGCGGAGCAATGTTTAACCAACACAGATTGATTTTCCAAGGTCTGTTTATGGCACCTTCAGTTGTTTCTGATGCTGTAAAAGGCGCAGTTCTTGCAGCAAAAATATTTGATGAAATAGGTTATGATTCAAGTCCCAAATATAATGAAAAAAGAACTGATATTATACAAAATATAACATTCGGTTCACCTGAACCTTTAGAACATTTTTGCAGAACAATTCAAGCTTTATCTCCTGTAAACGGGTACGTAACCCCAATACCTGAATATGTTCCTGGCTATGAAGATCCGATAATTATGGCAGGCGGTACATTTATTGAAGGTTCAACAATAGAATTATCAGCTGATGGACCAATGAGAGCACCTTATGTAGCTTATATGCAAGGCGGCATAAACTATGCTCATGTAAAAATTGCATTGGAAAAAATATTGGATAAAGTAAATAAAAATTAACCTGATTTTTCAAATTTCTGTTATAAAAATAATAAATATTAAGTTTTTTTAAGAGCTAAATAGCTACTTATAACTAATTCTTAAGGATTAGAGAAAAATTTTTTTATAAATGAACTTTAAAGCAGAATTTTTGTGTTATGCTGTTGTGGTACCCCGAAATTTGGGTAAAGTAGTTTACACAGTTTAAGAAGAGGAAGGTTAATATGTCATTACCAAATGTAGCATATTTCTCAATGGAAATCGCAATGGATCAGTCTTTAAAAACTTATTCAGGCGGTTTAGGATTTTTGGCAGGTTCGCACATGCTTTCTGCAGGTTATCTGCAAATGCCTATGGTAGGTGTAACTATGTTATGGTCATACGGTTACTATGATCAACGAATTGCACAAGATGGTCAAGTCGAAGTTGCTTATATCAGAAAATATTATGACTTCTTGAAAGATACAAACGTTACAACAGAAGTTGATATTTTCGGAGAAAAAGTTAAAGTAAAAGCTTACTTAGTAGAACCGGATTTATTCGGTGCTTGCCCAGTTTACCTTTTGACAACTGATATCGAAGGTAACAGCGATTGGGCTAAGAGCATTTCTCATAAACTTTATGATGGAAATGAAAAAATCAGAATTGCTCAAGAAACAGTTTTAGGTATTGGTGGTATCAGAATCCTTCAAAAAATCGGTTACAACTTTGATGTTGTACACATGAATGAAGGTCACGCATTACCTGCAGCATTTGAATTGTTAAGACAATACAACGGCAATCTTGATGAAGTTAAAAAGAAAACTGTATTCACAACTCACACTCCTGTTGCAGCAGGTAACGAAGTTCACTGGGTTGATACACTTATGGAAGGCGGCTTCTTTGCTGGATGTTCAAGAGAAACTGCTGTTCAATTAGGTGGAGAAAACTTCTCATTAACAGTTGCTGCATTGAGAATGTCTAGAATTGCAAACGCTGTATCTCAATTACACGGTCTTGTTGCTAATAAAATGTGGGAATGGGTTGAAGGCAGATGTCCAATTCGCGCTATTACAAACGCTGTTAACCTTCACTATTGGCAAGATGAAAGAATTAAAGAAGCTGCAAATGACCCTGAAAAATTGTTAGCAGTAAAACGTGAAATGAAAGCAGAATTGTTTGAATATGTTGCAAACGTTGCTGGTAAGAGATTTGATCCTGATGTATTAACAATCACTTGGGCAAGAAGATTTGCTGATTACAAACGTGCTTGGTTAATCCTTATGGATAAAGACAGAATCAACAAATTACTTGATGCTAACAAAATTCAAATTATCTTTGCTGGTAAATTCCACCCGGATGATGTTATGGGTAAAGAAATGTTTAACAAACTTCTTAACCGTTCACACAGCATGAAAAACGTTGTTGTATTACCTGGATATGAACTTGAATTATCTGGTAAATTAAAACGTGGTTCAGATATTTGGTTAAACACTCCATTAAGACCATTCGAAGCTTCAGGTACTTCAGGTATGTCAGCTAACGCTAACGGTACTGTTCACTTATCAATTTATGATGGTTGGACTGTTGAAGGTACATTTAACGGTATTAACGGTTACACTGTTGAATATCCTGGGCTTGATGATGAAATGCCTTGGGAAGAACGTCATTGGAAAGATCATGAATGTGTAATGAATATCATTGAAAATGAAATTATTCCTACATACTACGAAAACAAACAAGAATGGGCTCGTTTAATGAGACAAGCTATCAGAACTTCTGAAGCTTACTTCAACTCAGATCGTATGGTAATTGAATACTATAACAGATTATATAAACCAATTGCTCATAACGATTCAAGCTCTGGCGAAAAGAAAAAAGAAATGAATATTTCTGAAACACCAACATTTGATGCTTGGACTTTCGCTAACATTAAATAGTCTAAAAATCAATAACCATAATAAAAAGAGACACTTGATAATTTTTATCGGGTGTCTTTTTTGTTACAATTTGTTAACATTTTTTAGACCTTTTTTAAAGTTTTTAACTTAATATGCCGATTAATAGAGTAAGGAAACAAAACAAGAAAGGGAACAGGTCATGGGTATGGCTGCTTCGCAAGCTCGGTTCTTAGGACTGACTGCGAGAAAAACAAATGTTGAATATGAAGGACAGCAGATCAACCAACAAAGAACTACTTTGTCTAACCAGTCTGCCAACTACTATAACCAGCTACTCGGCATGACTGTACCGGTTCCTCCTTCTACTGCAGATTATACAAAAACTGTTTATACGTTTGAAGACGGTTCTTTAAGCAATTCTATTTCTACTATGATTGCTCAAAGTGACGGTACTTATTTAATTAGTTATACTTCTACTTGGACTGATGATTTCGCTGCTGTTTCAGCTGGACAATCTATTGTTACAAGAAAAGACACTGGCGCTGTTGATGATGATGGAAAAACTATTTTCGATTATTTTGTAGGTGCTAAACAACTTAGAGGCTTGACTGATAATTTAACTTTCACTGCTCAAGATTATGATGATCAAGGTAATCCGACAGGGGCTGCGGTTTCTGGATTATTCTATGACAAAGAAACCAAAAAATATTACCAAAAGTACGATGAAAAGACTGGAGTTTATTCTCAAGAATATGTTCCGACTTCTGACAATGTTAAATACACTTGTGATTTCGATGATGATTATTTAAAAACTTTATCTGCTGATCAAATTGCTAACTTAAAAGAAGAAGAACAAAACTACATTGATATTCTTAACAAACAATATGGAGAAGCTGATTGGTTAGTTAGATATGTACAAAACACTACTACAAAAACTTGGTCACCTTATTTCGTTAAAAAAGACGTATTAGATTCGGCTATTTTCTCTGATACTGGATCTTCTCAAAGCAATATTCCTGCTTACACTATAGGATCAGCTCAAAAAACTGAAGAAGTTAAAGGGGTTACTGCAAGATTAGAACAAGATTCTACTGGACGTATCATTAACGTTACTCTTAACCCAGGAAACCCTGATGAAGTTACATACGCTGTTACTACTAACACTGTTACTGATCAGGCAGCTTACGATGATGCAATGAACCAATATGAATACGATAAATATGAATACGATCAATCTATTCAAGAAATTAACGCTAAAATTGAAATTATTCAATCTCAAGATAAAAACCTTGAATTAAGATTGAAACAATTAGATACTGAACAAGATGCAATTCAAACTGAAATGGATGCTGTTCAAAAAGTTATTGAAAAGAACACTGAATCTACTTTCAAAACTTTCGGTTAATTTATTTAATGCTTTTCATTACTTTTATAAAAACTTTTATTTTGTTTCCTTTCCCTTTTATTCTGACGACTTGTTATAATAGTCGTTTTTTTTGCTAATTTTCAGCTTTATAAAGTCTTGCAAAGAAACAGGAAACGTGTTGAATAGAATCCACTCTAACCCATTGACGTGTAGCTTTAAATCTTATTGAGCCTGCTGAACGTTCAGGATTTTTATGCGAATAATTATTTATATCATTATTAAACAAATGGAACTGACACATAGCAGCTTTTTTACAAGCTTCAAGCAATCTTTTTTCAAGCACATCTACTTTCAAATAACGAGCTAAATAATAAGCAGCAACAAGACCTTCCGAACGAGCGCCATCAGGATAATAATGGTCGCCATAATCGTAATAATACCCACCTTCGTAATCAATATAAGGAGAATCATCTCTTTTATACATTTTAGAAACCATAGTAGCTGCATCTGTAAAAACAAAATTTATGTAATTTTGCTTTTGGAAATTCTTATCCTTTGCCCACTCCTCTATCGCCTGCATAAGCCAAGCATCAGATGGTAAAGCCGTAAACAATTCAGAATATATTTTAGGTCTTTCATCAACAATCCAATCCAAGGCTTTTTTCGCAACTTTACGAACTTCTTTGGCTAATTTTTCATCATCCAAGAAATTATTTGCAAAAAGTGCCAAACCCAAAAGTGCTTCACCAGGGTAATAGAATGAAAAAGTAGCTTTTCTTTCTTCATCCGTCATATTAATTAAAGGCTGCCCGTTTTGGAATTCTGGGTGAATATAATACCCTAAAATCTCACCATTATCATAAACTCTGCTCATAATATGGCGAGTATAACCTTTTATATATTCATCATAAGATTTGTCACCTGTAAAAGAACGATACTGCATCATAGCAACTAACAAAACACCTGTTCCGCCTAATTTTGATTTTCTATTATAAAAAGCGTAACAGCCTTTGCCCCATTTTGTATCATGTTCTTTAGTAATTGAAATACTCCAATCAACTGCTTTTTTAGCAGCCTTAATATATTTTTGATCCGAAGTAAGTTCATAAGCTCTAATAAGAGCAATAATTCCCCCACAGTGGCGTAAATCATTATAGTACAAATTATTTTCAGGTCTTGTCGGATGTTCATGATCTTTAAAATTATCTTCACAGCAATCGTAGTAATACAAAAATCTTCCGTCATCATACATATTTGCAAGAAGCCACTCTGCAGATGCAATCACTTGATGATATAAAACATCATAACTAAATTCCGTATATCTTATATTTCCGCGATACAGCGGAATACATTTATCTTTATAGGTAACAAAAGCTCTGCTTCTAAACAAATAATATTCATAATCATCAGAATTTGCAAGGATTTTTAATCTTTCGGAACGGCTGTTTGTAAGCTTTCCAATAGGAGTTTTCTTTACTAAAGTTTGCAAAACCGAACGAAGCCCCATATGACTTAAAGTAATTGCATCAGTCGGCATATAATAGTATGAAATACCGTTTTTTCTTAATTCTAAGCCATTAATACCGATTTCAAATCTTCCGTTATCAAATCGTTCGGAATTAAGCTCTCCTCGTTTTATTTTTTTTCTGTCAATAACATATTCAATCATAATTCTACAGAAATTTTCATCTTCAGGTTTAAAATTCACAAAACGTGGATTTTTCCTTATCATTTCAATATTTCTGTTAATAGTAGTTGCTAAATCAACTCTTTTACTTCCGTAACGAACAAATTTTTGACCACTTTGAAATAAAGTGATATAAATAAGTGTTTCATTAGGATTATATTCAAGAATTCCTGAGAAATCCAAATCTGAAATGTCGACCTTGCCACCTGATACAATCGCAGCTCTAATACGTTTTAATAGCGTATCAATGCAAGAAAAATCTTTTCCCAAAAAAGCTCTTTCTTTATCATTTTGTTCCTTAAAATCAAGCATAGATTAATAATAACATTAATTATCAGTAATAGCAAATTCTTATAAATTAAACAAAAGAATAAAACGTAAAGATTTCTTTAAGGTTTTGACATAAAAAAAAAGTTGTTGTTCAATAGATAATAAGACTTGGTAGGAATTTATGTACATAAAACAACTTGAGATAGATAATTTTAAATCATTTGCAAATAAATCAGAAATCCCATTATTAAAAGGTTTTACAACAGTTTCCGGTCCAAACGGCTCCGGGAAAAGTAATATTATTGATAGCGTTCTTTTTGCACTCGGACTTGCTAATGCAAGCGAACTTCGTGCTGAAAATTTATCTCATTTTATATCAACTTACACCAAACGTAATGAAGCCTTTGTTAAAGTAACTTTTGGTGAAACCGAAAACGGTGAAGACTTATCAATCGGCAGAAAAATCAGAAAAACATCTCAAGGCTATGCAAGCACCTACTATATAAATGACAGTGTTACAACACTTACAAATGTACATGCGATTCTTGAAAAATATAATGTTACCCCAAACAGCTATAATGTCATGATGCAGGGTGATGTTATGGGAATTACAGACTGTACTCCAAAAAACAGACGTAAAATTATTGACGAAATCGCAGGCATTGCAGACTTTGACAGAAGAATAGATCAAGCGACAAATGAACTTGATACAGTTGAAAAAAGAGTTGAAAATTCAAATTTAATCCTTAATGAAGTTGATAACAGATTAGAACAACTTAAAGAAGAAAGAGAAGTCGCTCTTAAATATCAAAAACTTAGGGAGGAAAAACAAGGACTTGAAAGCCAAATAAACAAAGTTCGCTTTTTTGACATAAAAAACAACCTTGAAAAAACACATGAAAATATCTTGGAATTTACTAAGAAGAAAAAAGAAGAAGAAGTAAACAGCAAAGATTTAGATGAAAGAATTTCTTTAATAACAAAGAAATTTGAAGAGATATCAAATCTTGTAAAAGCAAAAGGCGAAACAGAACAAATTGAGCTAAAAAAGCAAGAAGAAGCTCTAAAAGGTGAAATTGACAGAAAAAATAATGCATCAAATTATGCAGATAAACAAATTCATGACAATTTGCGCTCGATTGAAAATGCCAAAAACGGTATTGAAAATTACAAAAAGAAAATAGAAGATTTAACACTCAATATAAAATTAAAAGATGATGAAATAGCAAATATAAAAGAAAATATTTCATCAAGAAATGCTGAATTGAAAAAAATTCTTGAAGATATGACAGGATTGAATGCAACAGCAGATCAACATATCGAGAGAAGAAACAACTTAAGAAAACAACTCGAAGCCCTAAAAGATGAAGAAACAAAGTTAATTCAAAAAAAATTACCGCTAGAAAGTGAATTAAAAAATCTTCAAAGGGACTTGGAAGAAGCCAAAAACAAACTTGCAGAACTAAATGAAATGAAAACAAGTTTTGCATCAGATCAAGATTTGAAAAAAACTCTTGTAGAACAACTACAAAAAGAGATGAGTGATTTTAAACTTATTCAACAAAACACACTCCATGATTTAGATACAACTAAAAATGAAATAAATGATTTGAATTACAATATTCAAATGGCTTACAAAAAGATTTCTGCAATGGAAGCTAAAAAATTAATGGCAGAAGAAGCGAATTTCGGACGTGCCATTGATACGGTTATGAACGCTAAATTGCGAGGAGTTCATGCACCTTTAGCCAAACTCGGTTCTGTTGATAAAGAATATTCAATCGCAATGGAAGTTGCATTTGGTGGAAGAATGGCTCATATTGTAGTTGATGATGAGCATGTTGCATCAGTTGCAATTGAACTTTTAAAATCTTCAAATGCCGGCAGAGCTACATTTATTCCTTTAAACAAAATTAAAAAAGCCCCAACACGTTTACAATTACCAAAAGATAAAGGTGTAATTGATTTTGCAATTAATCTTGTAGATTTTGATGATGAATATATTGACGCATTTTACTATGCGGTAGGCGACACTATTGTTGTTGAAGATATTGAATGTGCGAAAAGACTTATAGGCAAATACCGAATGGTAACTCTTCAAGGGGAATTGCTTGAAAAATCAGGTTCAATGACAGGCGGTACAAGATTACGTACAGGTTTAAGCTTTAGCCAAAATGATGATGACGAACTTAATAAATTCAAAGAACGTCTTAAAGAAATGGAACAAAAATCAGCTTCTTTAGAAAATAAAAGGTCATCATTAGAAAATAAACTTGAAGATGTTAGAAGCAAATATTCAGATTCTATGACTGAATATACTAAAACCAAAGGCGAACTTGAAAATATGAATCGTAATTATGAAAACAGTGAAAATATCTTAAAGGAAAAAGCTGATTTCATAGCTCAAACTACCCCAAAAATTGAAGAACTAAACAAGACATTAGACAAACTTGAAGAAAAAAATGTCAAAATATATGATGATATGGCAATTTGCCAAGAACAAATAGATGAAGTTGAAAAACTAATTAATGACAAAGATTTGAAAGATTTAAAAGAAAAAACAGAAGGTGTTGAAGCTGAAATAAAAAGACTTAACAACAGACTTATGTCAGCCGAAAGCGATAAAAATGACTTAAATCGACAAATAGCATTCCATAAAAATCTAATCGAAACAAAAGAAGAAGAAATTACAAACCACGAACATAACAATACAAAACTCGAAGAAGACAAAAAACAATATAAAGCAGATATTGATGGTTTGAATGAAAAAATGGAAACTCTTCATGAAAAAATTGAAGAAATTGAAAGTAAACTCGGCGAACTTTTAAAAGAACGTGACTCAATTCAAGCTTCATTAGATGAGTTAAAAGAAAAAAGGTTAACTCAAAATCATGCAATTGAAAAAATTATCGAGGCAATAGAATCATTCAAAGCTCGCAGACGTGAATTGGAACCTCAACTTGATACAGCAAGAAAAGAATTAGAAGATGCTGGAGAAGATATTTCAAAACTTGAACCTGTATCAATTTCGATAGAAGAAATAACATCAAAAATTCAACGTCTTGAAAAACGTATGCAAGAGCTTGGAGATGTTAATATGAAAGCCTTGACGACATATGATGAAGTTCTTGCCCGTCAAAGCGAATTAAAACAGCAAATAGAAACACTTTCCAAGGAACGTAAGGAAATTTTAGACAGAATGCACGGTTATGAACAGTTGAAAAAAGAAACATTTATGAAAACTTATAACCACCTAAATGAAAACTTTAAAGAAGTTTTCCACCAACTGTCAGAAGGGGAAGGGGAATTAAAACTTGAATGTCCTGAGGATCCATTATCAGGAGGTTTGACAATTGAAGCTCAACCGAGAGATAAAGATCTTCATCGTTTGGAAAGTATGTCAGGCGGCGAAAAATCCTTAACAGCATTGGCATTTGTATTTGCAATTCAACGCTATATGCCATCCCCATTCTACGCATTTGATGAAGTTGATGCAAGTTTAGACACAATGAATGTTGAACGTATCGCCCAAATGGTGCAGAAGCAATCGAAAGATACGCAATTTATAGTAGTTAGTCACAGACGACCTATGATAGAATCAGCTAATAGGACATTAGGTGTAACGCAAAAAGAAAAAGGTATCACAAAAGTTACCGGAATTAAACTAAGGGACGAATAATTAGGATATGAGTACAGAGGCAGCATTAAATTATAATTTAGATTTACCTGATTTAGGCTTATCAAAAGACGGCAAGCCTAAAAGTGAAGGTATCGGAATTTTAGTCGATATGGCAAAAGCAGGGAAAATTGATCCTTGGAATATCGATATTGTTGATGTTACCGATAAATATCTTGCTCACATGGTTCAGATGAAATCGCAAAATCTTAGAGTTACCGGAAGAACGTTTCTTTTTGCTGCTGTGCTTTTAAAATTAAAATCAAATATTCTTGAAGGCGTTGATATTACTCAATTTGACTCTCAAGAACAAGATGATCTTCAATATGATGATGACGGTTTTATTGTCGATTACGGTGAAGATGATTATGTTCCGACAAATAACGTCATATCTATTGATGAAGTTTTACAAAGACGTACAAGCGTAAGATTAAATCACAATCGTGTTGTTACATTGAAAGATTTAATCAGACAATTACAGTTTTATGAAAAATTAGAGCAAAAACAATCTTTAAAAAGTGCACATGAAAGAGCAAAAAGACGTGTACAATCATATGCAAAATTAACACCTGACGATATTGTAAATCTTGCGCACGAAGAATACATTGAATCTTGTGTTCAGACATTAAAAGAAAATTTGACACAAATATTTGAAAAGAACGACAAAATAGAATTAAATGAACTCACATTACTTGGAATGGATAAAATAAGTGCCTATATAGCATTATTATTTTTAACAGCAGAAACAGACTATGAATTACAGCAAGACGAATTTTATTCCGATTTGTATGTTGTAAAAGGCGGGGAACATGAAAATAGAACAGTTGAAATCCAGAATTGAAGCTGTTTTGTTTATAACAGCAAGAGCGGTTTCACTGGATGAAATTGCGACAATACTTGGAGAAGAAACAGAAACAATAGAAGAAGCAATTCTTGAGTTGATTATGGACTATTCAACACGAGAAGGAGCATTGGAAATTGATGATGAAAACGGCTATATTCTTCAAGTAAAAGAAGATTATATGGATTTGGTAGAATTATTATGTCCTGTTGATTTGAAACCCGCTGTATTAAGAACATTATCTGTTATTGCTCTAAAAGAACCTATTAGACAAACAGATTTAAAAGAATTACGCGGTTCAAACGCTTATGAACATGTTCAAGAATTGGTTGAAAAAGGATTAGTATCAAAAACCCGTGATAAAAACGGAAGAAGTTTTAACTTAAAAACAACTCCAAAATTTGCAGAATATTTTAAACTTAAAGGTGATACACGTTCTCTTGCAAAAATTCTTGAAATAGATAAGGGAATAAAAGATAATGATTCAAATAACAAATAATACACACAGACTTATAACTGTTTTAATTTGTTTATTAGCAATAATTTTTGGACTTATAGTTAAAATTTCACCATCTTTTTATTATAAAAAAGGTTTAAAATTTTACAATAATCAAAATTACGTAAAAGCCTATACCTATTTAAAAAAAGCCTATGAGTTAGAGCCTAAAAATAAAGATTACAGATATTATTATGTAAAAAATTTGTGTAATTTGACTCCGACAATTTCAGTACAAAAAGAAGTATTTGAAATTGCATCAGGAAATGAATTAGATAGTGCACAAAATATTGCAGATGCACAAGTAACAAAATGGCGAAATACAATTTTTAATACAATAGGCGATAATTATATTGAACAGGTTCCATTTGACAGAGGGATTTTACGTTGGGATAAAAATAAATTTCCTCTAAAGTTTTATATTGAAACAACAACTAAATCTAATTTTCCTGATTACTATAATACTCAAATTTTAACAGCAATCTCACAATGGCAGACATCCAGCGGATTTATACAATTTGTTCAAATAAACAATAAAAAAGATGCTGATATTGTAATAAAAATTGCGGACCTACCGAAAAATAATTGTAAAGAGCAAGGGTGCAAATATGTTGTCGGATTTACAATTCCTGAGATAAAAGGAAATTTATTAAAAAAATCAACTATAACATTATATGAAAAAGATCCATACGGGAATTTTTATTCAGATAAAGAAATATTCAACACAGTATTGCATGAACTGGGTCATGCTCTTGGAATTATGGGGCACAGTTACAGCACAGGCGATTTAATGTATATGGAAACAGATACATCAACAAACTTCTACACTCCATATAGTAGTTCATTTCAATATCTGTCATCAAAAGATATAAATACTCTTAAATTACTATATCTTTTGCTTCCGCAAATAACAAATACACCTAAAAAAGATTTCAATACAAAAGATTTAATATATGCACCAATCGTACTTGGAACATCAGCAGAAATTTCTTCAAGAAAACTTGAAGAAGCAAAAAATTATATAAAAAATGCCCCTGAACTATCAGGAGGTTACGTCGATTTAGGTGTTGCATACGCAGAATTAAACAAAACAGCAGACGCTGTAAAAGCGATGAAAAAAGCTTACTCTTTAGCTAAAACTGATAATGAAAAATACTTGGTTTGCTATAACTTATCTGCAATATATGTAAACTCAAAACATTTTAAAGAAGCCTTGAAGTACGCAAAAGAAGCTCAAGCCATTTCTAACACAGAAGAAATTCAAGACTTAATTACAAACATTGAGCATGCACTATCAACAGATAAAAAACCTTTAAGCGGAAAATTTTTGAAAGAAAATAATTAGCAAAAAAAATTTTTATCAGTTTTATATAAAAAAAAGGGGTAAAATATATGTATTCTGCAATAAATAATAATCATCCGTCATTTACAAGTGTTGTACCGCTTAGAGTTCACATTGACGGAATGGAAACCTTTAATCAAAAAAATATAAGATCAGCTTGTCGTCAGCTTGCATCGATACTTGCAGGTCCTTCAGGTAATGATCAGAAAAAAATTAATATAATAAAAGAATTTGCAAAACATGATCCTGATTATTCAATTCAATACGGTCTTAAAGGTTATCCAAAACTAAAAGGGGGAAAAAAGAATATGCAACCGTCAGATTATTTCAGATGTATTGCAGATGATACCAAAAGCTATCTTTTCACCGGAGAACAAGCGAAAAAATTAAGAGAATTAGGCAAAGCTGTAGGGCAAGAACAACAAATTTGCAAATCTCGTAAAATACTAAACAGCTTTGATTTGCAAGTTGCAAAAAGGAATTACGGTTTTACGATTGCAAACTATATCCGCTCAACAAAATTACGTCTGAGAGAAACTTTTGACAATATTACAAAGCAAAAAATAGGCAAACCGATGGAATTAAATATTCACATGACAAGCAACGGCAAATATGCTCAGAGCAATTTCAAAATGTATATAGATAAAATAACCTTCACCCCTGCAAACTCTTAACAAATACTTCACAAACAGTTTAAAAAAAATCTTGTTTAATTTATACTACAACTGTTTGGAAACATAAATGGAGATATGAAATGTATAATGTAGCAATCATTGGAGCAGGACCGGCTGGAATATTTGCAGCACTTGAAATTACAAAATTAAAACCTGATTGGAAAGTTGTTTTAATCGAAAAAGGACAAAAAATTGAAAAAAGAAAATGTCTGCTTCGTGAAGGCTATGAAAAATGTCCAACTTGCAAAAAATGCGGTTTGCTATGCGGCTGGGGCGGAGCCGGTGCTTTTTCTGACGGGAAATTAACACTTACTCCTGATGTCGGTGGCCATTTAGTTGACTATATGGACAGAAAACATGTTGAAGACTTAATCGCTTATGCAGATCAATTATATCTTGATTTTGGAGCAACTGATGAAGTTTTCGGAACTGATATGAAAGTTTTTCAAGAGCTTGAACGCCAAGCAGTTCTTGCAGAATTAAAACTTGTACATTCTCCTGTAAGACACTTAGGTACAGAAAGAAGTTTAAATGTACTTAAGAATATGCAAGATTACTTAAATGAAAGAATTACAATATTAAACGATGTTTCCGCAAAATCATTAATTGTTGAATGCGAACAGGTTAAAGGGATTGTTTTAGATAACGGAGAAACAATTTGTGCAGAGTATACAATTATTGCACCCGGTAGAGAAGGCGCAGATTGGCTTACACAAGAATTTGCAAAACATAAAATCGGAATGGTAAATAATGCAGTTGATATCGGTGTGAGAGTAGAGCTTCCTGCTCCTGTATTTGAACCGTTAACTGATAAATTATATGAATCTAAATTAATCTATAACTCACCAACATTTGGCGATGAAGTGAGAACTTTCTGTATGAACCCGAATGGTGAAGTTGTTCAAGAAAACTATAACGGTATATCAACTGTAAACGGTCACAGTTATGCCGAAAAGACTACAAATAACACAAATTTTGCATTACTTGTAAGTGAAAAATTCACAGAACCGTTTAAAGAACCTATCCAATACGGTCAACATATTGCAAGACTAGCAAATATGCTTGGTGGAGGAATTTTAGTTCAACGTTTCGGAGATTTGCTTGACGGCAGAAGATCAACTCCTGAAAGAATTAAAGCAAGCACAATCAGACCGACATTAGCTTGTGCAACTCCTGGAGATTTGAGCCTTGTAATTCCATACAGACAAATGACAAGTATTATTGAAATGTTACAAGCATTAGACAAATTATGCCCTGGAACTGCTTCAAGATATACACTTCTTTACGGTATTGAAGTTAAATTCTACTCAGCAAGAGTTAAACTTACAAACGAATTGGAAACAGAAGGCGTAAAAAATCTTTTTGCAATCGGTGACGGTGCAGGTGTAACAAGAGGACTTATCCAAGCATCAGCATCAGGAGTTCACGCTGCAAGAACAATTTGCGCACGCGGATAATAAATATTATGGAACATAAAACAAATGTTATGCGTGAGCTTGATAAGCTCAAAATTAATTACAATCACTACTGCTATGTAGGCACTGATGCTGTAAGCGGTGTTGAAGTAGCCTCTGTATTAAATCAAAACCCAGATAAAGTTTTTAAAACTCTTGTAACTGTAAGCAAATCAAAAAAGAATTATGTTTTTATGCTTCCTGTTGCAAAAGAACTTGATTTGAAAAAGGCTGCAAAAGCAGTTGGTGAAAAATCTATCGAAATGCTTAAATCAAAAGAACTTTTACCTTTAACAGGATATATCCACGGCGGATGCTCTCCTATCGGAATGAAGAAATTCTTTACAACTACAATCGATAAAAGTGCTGAAAATTTTGACACAATAATTTTCAGTGCAGGAAAAATCGGTTACCAAGTTGAACTAAGCCTTGAAAATTTAAGCAAAATTATCAAATTTAGTCTTGCAGACATTGTAGAATAGAAATTTACATAAATATATTATTTGCTTGAAAGATAATATAATGGTATAATCAGAAGTATGAATAAGAAACAGATAAGCTTAACAACTCAAAACCGTTTAATAATATCAGGGCTTATTTTAAGTACAATTCTTATCGTTTTTATAGCAATATTTGCAATTTTTAATATTCAAAAAAAATTAAATGCAGGTTATCAAAATTTTGGACAAATTGTTTCTAAAACGCTTGCAATAGAATGTGCAGAACTGGCTAATAAACCTTCAAAAGATATTTTAAAATCACATGCAGATAAAATTGTAGAAGCTCATAGCGATATTGTATTTATCGAATTCAGAGATGCTGACGGCAAGCTTATATATAAAGCTAATTCAGGCTCAAGAACGTCATCAAAAAGTCCTAATATAATTGTAAATTCTCCGATGATAACCTCAAACGGTGCTAATACAGGCTCTGTTACAGTCGGATTGTCCGGCAATATTATAAGTCAAATTTCAACGACAACAAGAGCATCTTTGCTGTTTGTTTTCACAGTTGCTTGGGTTGTTTTCGCTTTCGTAATCTTAATTAACACTTATCTTATTACTAGAGAATTAAGAATTTTGCATGAAGGTGTTCAAAAAATTTCAACAGGCGAATTTGGCTACAAAATCCAAGATAAAGATGTTAGTTCTGAAGTTAAAGAGCTTTTTAATGCCTTCAATAACATGTCTAACCGACTTCATATATACGAAGAACAAAATATCGAGCAGCTTACACTTGAAAGAAACAAGCTAGAAGCTGTATTGATGAGTATTGCAAATGGTGTTATCGTGTGTGATAACAATGATAATGTCGTATTGATAAACAATCACGCTCACAAGCTTCTTGAACTTGACGAAAATCAAATGATGAATGTTAAAATTCAAGATTATATAGACACAGAAGGCAACCATTGCTTTAAAGATAAAATTGAAGAATTTAAAGACACCCCTATTGATGTTATGGAAAACAAACCGCTTGAATTTAATATTCAGGTTGACAAACGTGTAATAAAATCAATTATATCTCCGATGTTCACTCGCAACAAAGAATATGTCGGTTATATTATCGTTCTTATAGATATGACAAAAGAAGCAGAAATGGACGCTATGCGTTCAACATTTATTTCAAATGTTTCTCACGAATTAAGAACTCCGGTTACCGTTTTGAGAAGCTATATAGATACCCTATACAATTACGGCAATGAATTTGATTATGAAACTCAAAAAGAATTTATTGGAACAATAAATCAAGAAATTATAAGATTAAACAGAATGGTTAATGATATACTTGATTTTTCAAGAATGGAAGCAAATGCCAATATGGAAAAATCTTTAAACAGCATTTATGAAGTTGTTGACAATTGCGTAAATCAAGTTCAGGCACTAACTAAAGAACATAATCTTACAATAAGCGTAGAAAAAGAAGAAAACATTCCTGAATTTTTATTTAACTATGACGGAATAGAAAGGGCTTTAACAAATCTTTTATCAAACGCAATAAAATATTCACCTGATAACGGCGAAATTAAAGTTAAACTAAAAAAAGACGGCGATGATGTAGTCGTAACAGTTTCTGATCAAGGCTGCGGGATTGCACCTGAACATCAAAAGAAAATTTTTGACAGATTTTACAGAGTGGAAAACAATATCCACACTATTAAAGGCACAGGACTTGGGCTTCACCTTGTAAAACAAACTATTGAAAAATATCATAACGGTAAAGTATTTGTAGAATCAGAATTGGGTAAAGGTTCAACATTTGGCTTTACTTTACCGACAAAAGTTTGTGATGAAAGTGTTGTTGCATAAGGAGTTTAATGGATTTTTACAAAATTTGGAATATTTTCTGCAAGATATGTCTAATTTTATTTATACTAATGGTGTTTAATTCTTTATTAGGTGACGTACTTTTCAGGCTTAAATATTCATTTCCAAAAATTTCTGCCACGACAACTAATAAAATAAACACATCAAATGATCCTATACAAATAAATTTAGAGAATCAAAAATATATAAAAGCTTACGGTGAAAAAGGCTTATATGCGCTATCTCCACAAGCGAAATATACACTTTCAGGACTTGTTGTTACAAAAAATACAAACTTTTGGTTCAGAGATGTTATGAGAAACCAATTTGATGATATTTGTCTTATGGATTTAGGAATTGTATGGGGAGATTTGGCAAATGACAAGAAAAAATTATATAAACACTGGAAATTCAAATCACATAAAACCCTAGGGCAATCAAGACGACTTGAATGGAGAACAAAACCGCCGCACAACACACCATGGACACTTTCTTATGTAAGTTCTCACATATCGCACACACATATTATCCCTGCAAACAGAAATGTAATGGCAGGACTTTTAAAAATAAAAAGAAACGATATAGTAAAACTTGACGGCTACTTAGTCGACATATACACAGATAAAAGTGAACTTGTTGCAAGAACAAGTCTGTCAAGAACTGACACAGATCCGACAAGCAGAGGTTCAGGCGCTTGCGAAGATATGTATGTAACCCAAGTACAAATTAACAACAAAATTTATAAATAAAAAATTATTATTAATTAAATAAAGCGTTAATTTTATCTAAAATATCTTGCGGGTCAATTTCATTAGTAATTTTATTTATATCTTGAGCGACCTGATACAATTTAGCAGCCTCAATCTTGTCACCTGTAATTGCTATTGCTCTTGCAAGATTAAAATGAGCAAGTGCATAATTAGGATTGCATTCAACAGACTTTTTAAATAAATCAATTGCCTGTTTTACACGACCTAAGTCATCAAGATAAATTACACCCATATTGTTGTATGCTATATCATAATTAGGATCATATTTAATAGCAAGTTCATATTCTTTTAAAGCTTCATCAATATCGCCTTTTCCCCAATACAAAAATCCCAAGTTACAATGAATTTTAGCATTTTCAGGATCAAGATCCAAGGCATTTCTATAAACTTGTAAAGCATTTTCGATATCTTCTTTATCGTAAAATGCACTACCTAAATTAACATAAATATCAATATCTTTAGGAGTTAAAAGATAAGCACTTTGATAAGAACTGATAGCAGCATCAAGATCCTGTTTTGATTCTTGATATACAAAACCTAAAGTTTGATTAATAATACTTGTCCATTGTTTTTTAGGATTCAAAGTAACAGCAGTTTGGAAATGTGAAATTGCGCCATCAATATCACCTTTCACATAAAGAATATTTGCAAGATTTGAATGAACATCAGGCATATTAGGCATGATCTGAATCAATTTTTCATAAATTTCAACAGCACTATCATAATCGCCCTGTTCTTCATAAGCTTGACAAAGATGTCTATATGCAGGGATATTCAAGCTATCCAACCAAATTGCCATTTTATATTCAGTAATAGCATCTTCAAATTGTCCTAAAGATCTGTAAATATCTCCTAACAAACAATAAAGCGGGATAAATCCGGGAGCTTTTTCAACCGCATCACTATAAGTTTCAATAGCTTCGCTCAATCTGTTTGTTTGAACTAAATAAGAACCTTTCAACAATACAGGTAAAAATCTTGTATATGATAAAATTCTTCTAACATTACCAAGTGCAATTTTATCAAACGGCAATGTTAAAACGGATAAAATAAATTCATATTTTGAAAGAAAATATTTTTTTAAACTTCTTGCAGAAGAAACATTATAAAGATTTGATAGCAAGAAATGCGCACAAGAATTTGCAAAAGGCATAGCTTTAATAGCTTTTTGAGCATTCATGGAAGCATCTAAAAATCTTGCTTTCTTAGTATAAGTTTCAGCCAAAAGATAATAAGCTTTACCAAGTTTCGGATTTTTAGAAATTGCCATATCAAAATAGTTAATAGCCTTATCCAAATCACCTTTAAAGAAATGAGCCTGCCCTATTTTGAAATAAATTTCAGCAGAATCAATATAAGTTTCTAAAGCTCTTTGATATTCAGTAATAGCCTCATCAATATACTGACAAGAATTGTAAATATCTAAATGCCAAGCCAAATATAAATCACCTAATCTTACATGCAAATCTGCATTTGTAGGATCTGCCTGCAAGCCAATTTGACAAAGTTCAATTGCACTTTTTACATTTCCGGTTTTATACTCTTTATTTATTTTCTTTTCTAATTGTTTCGTATCAGCCATAATATTAATATTGTATAAAGAATCTTGACAGAACTGCTAAATAGTTCCATACTATATACATTGTAAATAATATGCTATAAAAATGCAAGTTATTTATAATTAACAACATATAAGTGTATTAGATTTCTAAAGGGGAAAAGATGAAAGAAAACAAAATTTATTTCGTTGACGTGACAAACAGAGATGGTGTACAGACTTCAAGATTAGGTCTTGCAAAACTCCAAAAAACAATGATTAATCTTATGCTTGATGATATGGGCATAACCCAATCAGAATTCGGATTTCCGACAACAACTCACGAGATAAATTACTTAAACGGTAACCTTGAATTAGTCCAAAGAGGAGTAATTTCGAGAACAAAACTTTCAGGCTGGATGCGTGGAATTGCATCAGATGTAGAACTTTCATTCAAAAATGTTCCAAAATTAAAAAATATTAACCTATCCCAATCAACTTCAGAACAGATGATTAACGGGAAATATCTGGGTAAAAAGACTCCTCAAGATATAATAAATATGACATGCGAAGCTGTTGAATGTGCTGTATCTCTTGGAGCAGAAGATATCGGAGTCAACGCAGAGGACGCATCAAGAAGTAATATAGAATTTTTAATAAAATATGCAAATGAAGCAAAAAAATGCGGTGCAAGGAGATTCAGATATTGCGACACTCTTGGCTATGAAGATCCCCAAACGACTTATGAAAGAATATATAAAATTGCCAAAGAAACAGAAATGCCAATTGAAATGCACTTTCACAATGACTTAGGAATGGCTGTTGCCTGTTCTGTAATGGGTGCAAGAGCTGCAATTGATGCAGGTGTTGATGCTTATATAAATACAGCAATTAACGGAATGGGAGAAAGAGCAGGAAATGCTGATTTGGTATCATGCTTGCTTGCTATATTAAAATCAGCAGGGTTTAAACAAAGATACTATATAGACCCGAATATAGATTTAAGTAAAGCTTGGAAGCTTGCAAAATATACAGCATACGCATTTGGCGTACCAATTCCGATGAATCAACCTGCAGTCGGCGATAACGCATTTGCTCACGAATCAGGGATTCACGCAGATGGAGCTTTAAAAGACAGAAGAAACTACGAGCTATATGATTTTGAAGAACTGGGAAGAGGTGAACCTGAAATTATTGAAACAGGCAGAATGATTACAACAGGAGAATATGGCGGAATTAAAGGGTTCAGAAACGTATATAACAACCTTGAACTTGAATTTAAAGATGAACACGAAGCAAGAAACATTCTTGAGCTCGTACGTTATGCAAACGTTCATACACAAAAGCCATTAACATCAAGCGAATTGAGATTTATATATTACTATCCTGACATAGCCGCAAAAATAATGACAGTTTCACCATATTATGAACCTCAAGGAGCAATCAAAGAAAGAGTTGAAGCTCACTTGTTAACAAAACCTCACAGAATAATTTAAAACATGAAATAGTCTAAAAATCAATAACCATAATAAAAAAGACACTTGATAATTTTTATCGGGTGTCTTTTTTGTTACAATTTGTTAACATTTTTTAGACCTTTTTTAAAGTTTTTAACTTAATATGCCGATTAATAGAGTAAGGAAACAAAACAAGAAAGGGAACAGGTCATGGGTATGGCTGCTTCGCAAGCTCGGTTCTTAGGACTGACTGCGAGAAAAACAAATGTTGAATATGAAGGACAGCAGATCAACCAACAAAGAACTACTTTGTCTAACCAGTCTGCCAACTACTATAACCAGCTACTCGGCATGACTGTACCGGTTCCTCCTTCTACTGCAGATTATACAAAAACTGTTTATACGTTTGAAGACGGTTCTTTAAGCAATTCTATTTCTACTATGATTGCTCAAAGTGACGGTACTTATTTAATTAGTTATACTTCTACTTGGACTGATGATTTCGCTGCTGTTTCAGCTGGACAATCTATTGTTACAAGAAAAGACACTGGCGCTGTTGATGATGATGGAAAAACTATTTTCGATTATTTTGTAGGTGCTAAACAACTTAGAGGCTTGACTGATAATTTAACTTTCACTGCTCAAGATTATGATGATCAAGGTAATCCGACAGGGGCTGCGGTTTCTGGATTATTCTATGACAAAGAAACCAAAAAATATTACCAAAAGTACGATGAAAAGACTGGAGTTTATTCTCAAGAATATGTTCCGACTTCTGACAATGTTAAATACACTTGTGATTTCGATGATGATTATTTAAAAACTTTATCTGCTGATCAAATTGCTAACTTAAAAGAAGAAGAACAAAACTACATTGATATTCTTAACAAACAATATGGAGAAGCTGATTGGTTAGTTAGATATGTACAAAACACTACTACAAAAACTTGGTCACCTTATTTCGTTAAAAAAGACGTATTAGATTCGGCTATTTTCTCTGATACTGGATCTTCTCAAAGCAATATTCCTGCTTACACTATAGGATCAGCTCAAAAAACTGAAGAAGTTAAAGGGGTTACTGCAAGATTAGAACAAGATTCTACTGGACGTATCATTAACGTTACTCTTAACCCAGGAAACCCTGATGAAGTTACATACGCTGTTACTACTAACACTGTTACTGATCAGGCAGCTTACGATGATGCAATGAACCAATATGAATACGATAAATATGAATACGATCAATCTATTCAAGAAATTAACGCTAAAATTGAAATTATTCAATCTCAAGATAAAAACCTTGAATTAAGATTGAAACAATTAGATACTGAACAAGATGCAATTCAAACTGAAATGGATGCTGTTCAAAAAGTTATTGAAAAGAACACTGAATCTACTTTCAAAACTTTCGGTTAATTTATTTAATGCTTTTCATAACTTTTATAAAAACTTTTATTTTGTTTCCTTTCCCTTTTATTCTGACGACTTGTTATAATAGTCGTTTTTTTTTGTGCTAAAATAAGAAAAACTAAACCTAATAAAAGGTAAAAACGATATTTAAAGGAGAATGGTTATGGGACAAACTTTAGCAGAAAAAATTATATCAGAACATGCTGGGAAAAATGTTAAAGCAGGAGAACTTGTTATTGCAAAAGTAGATGTATGTGCTGTTCAAGATGGAACAGGCCCACTAACTGTTCAAGAATTTAAAAAATTAGGCAAAAGTAAATTAAATAATCCGTCAAGAACAATTCTATTTATAGATCACGCATCTCCAAGCCCGAGAAAAGAACTTTCTAATACTCATACAGTATTAAGAGATTTTTCAAAGGAATATGGGGCGGTTTTATCAGATGTCGGCGCAGGAGTTTGCCACCAAAGACTTGTTGAAACTTTTGTAAATCCTGGAGAAATCTTAGTCGGAGCCGATTCTCACACCTGTACATCAGGTGCATTGGGCGCATTTGCAACAGGAATGGGTTCAACGGATATTGCAGTTGCTATGGCTCTTGGCAAAACTTGGCTTAAAGTTCCTGCTACATTCAAAATTGAAGTTAACGGGAAATTTAAAGACGGAATATGTTCAAAAGATTTGATGCTCTATCTTATCGGAATGATTGGTGCAGATGGTGCAACATATAAAGCATTAGAATTTTGTGGGGACACAATAGATAATATGACAATGTCTGAAAGATTTACACTTGCAAATATGGCAGTAGAGGCAGGTGCTAAAGCAGGTCTGTTTGTTGCCGATGAAAAGACTAAAAAGTTTTTAAAATCAAGAGGCAGAGAAGACAAATTCAGAAGTATAAAGCCTGATGAAGATGCAGTTTATGAACGTGTTATAAAAATTAATGCAGAAGATATTCCACACACTGTATCTTGCCCTCACACAGTTGATAATACAAAACCTGTTGAAGAATTAAAAGACATCAAAGTTGATCAGGTTTTTGTCGGAACCTGCACAAACGGCCGTATAGAAGATTTGCGAATTGTTGCTAAAATTTTAAAAGGTAAAAAAATTAATCCAAATCTTAGAATGCTGATTTGTCCCGCATCAAAAGATGTTTATTTACAAGCATTAGACGAAGATTTAATAAAAATATTTGTAGAAGCAAATGCAACAATTTTACCTCCGGGTTGCGGACCTTGTGTTGGGGTTCATGCCGGAACACTTGCTGATGGAGAAGTTTGTCTTGCAACTCAAAACAGAAACTTTAGAGGTAGAATGGGAAATGTTGAAGGTTCAATCTACCTTGCATCACCTTATGTTGCGGCATACACAGCTCTAAACGGCTATATTAGTGCTAATTAAAATTGTTAAATAAAAAATATATTCTACTGGCTATGCAATAACGAATGAGCATTTACTGATAAAAATTTCTTACTATAGTTGTAAGGAGAAATTTATGTCAGGCAATAAATTACAGTATAAGAAAATGCCTCTGGAAGAACTTGTCGTTTTGTCCCAGCAAAATGATTTTAAAGCTCTTGAAGAGATAATAAGACGTGAACAAAAAAACGTATTTGCAGCATTTTCTTATCTTAGTCGCGGCAAAGAAAACGTCTCAGACCTAACTCAAGAAGCACTTTTGCGTGTAGCAAGAAATATTCAAAATCTAAAAAATCCAAAACTTTTCAAAAGCTGGCTTAATCAAATAGTAACCAATCTGTTTTATGATGAGCTTAGAAAAGCACAACGCAAAATTGAAACTGTCTCCATAGATGAAGAATCAGAAGACAGTCCGCCTATAAAATTTCAACTTTTAGACAAAAAATGCAAACCCCATGAAAAATGTATTTCCTCAGAACTCGAAAACATAATAAAAAATGCAATACTTGATCTTCCTGAACAATTTAGAATTGCTATCATTTTAAGAGAATTGCAAGGGCTAAGCTATGAAGAAATAGCAAAAGCTACCCACTCAAGCATAGGAACCGTAAAATCAAGAATTGCAAGAGCCAGAGGGAAATTACAAGAAGACCTAAAAGCATACATATAAAAGGAGAAAAATTTTATGAAACATAAACTTACTTGTGAACAAGTTACAGCTTTACTTAATTTCTATATAGAAGATTCTCTAAGTTCAAAACTTAAAGAATATGTAAAAGAACATCTTGAAAATTGTCCGGAATGTATGGAAAAATATATTTCCATGCAAAATATGATAAATAAATTTATGGAAATTCAAAATGAAGAAATCGAAAATCCATATATTACCAAACAATATAAAGATTTTAGATCAAATCTTTCCGCTTACGTAGATAATGAGCTTGATAATCAAGATAGTATTAAAATAAAAAAAATCGCAATATCTAACCCTCTTGCAAGACAAGATTTGGAAAATATCTACACATTTAAAAGGCTATTACACTCTTCATTTCAAAAGACAAAAAACGAACTTAAAACAGATTATTCAAAATGCACTCTAAACAAGCTTAAGCATAACACTACGGAAGTAAACAACTTCGATCCATTTTACAAGCTAACAGCCGCATTTTTTATAATGATAAGCTTTATAGTCGCAGGTGTAATCAAATTTTTATACTTTTAAAGAACCTGAAGAATACTTAGCTGAAGAAAGTTTCATATAAGCATCCATAGAAATTCCTCTTGGAGATTTTAACTCATGTGTATCAGCGCCATGCATCTTTGCAATAGCTTTTTTCTGTTGTTTAGCGGCATATTCATTTCTTAATATTGGGGTAACAATATTACAAGAAATAATTGAACCAATCGTACTTGCAACAACATCAACACCGTTTTTAAAAGATTTATATTCGCCTTTAATATCATTGAAATTGGCCATATTTTCAATATTAAAACCAATTTTCCCGATATGTTCAGAAGAATTAACTCCCTGTTTTGTTAAAAATTCTTTAATCGGCTTAGTCGACAACTTTCCGGTAGAAACAAGTTTTGACGCAAGATTTTTAAAAGAACTTGTAATTACATAGAAAGATACAATATTTACAAAAGCATCAGCAACTTCTTGCGGAATAAGAAATGTTTTCTGCTCAGGAGAAATCTTATCATTGATTACAACTGCCGTAACCTGAGCAAGTGATGACAAAATCCATCCTAAAACACCTGTATGAACAAGCATTTGTCCCGGATTTTCACCGTACTTTTTATACATTACATTTTTAAAGTCTGAGAATAAGTGAGCTGGAGATTTCATTTCTTATCCTCCCCATGCTTTATAAACATATTAGTCAAGAATTTTGTTAACGGTGCATCAATCAAGAAGTTTGTAAACATCATAACAACTAATGCAACAACTGTACCCATAGCATTACGATACTGTAAGAACGGATCAGAAGTGTTATCTTTAGCATTACTTGGAGTAAATAATGTCTTTATCTTTTTAACATTTTTACTTGGCATTTCAGATAAAGCTTTAATACCTTTTATGCAACCTTTTCTTATATAATAACCTGTTAAAGTTCCAGCAATAATTTTAGCAACAGTCCTTGCAACGGAAACTTTTCGTGTTCTTTCATCAACATTTTTGTTATGAGCATCAATAAATGGTTGAGACATTAAAGCAGAAGCGCCAAGGATTAATCTCTGTTCTGCAGATGAAATCTTTTCACCTGTCTTTTTAATTCCATTAACCACCTTGCCATTGGAATATACAGCCTCCGGAATTATATCCAAAGCCTTTTGTTGCACACTGCGATAAGCAGATGACACGCCCCTATATAATGGGGTATTTGTAATGTATGTTCCAATACTTGTTAGCGCCATGTTTCTACCCAAATCTATAAAGCATGTAAAGGTAAATAATTGCTCTAATATCGCTATATATTAATAAAGATTTACAATTTATTTAAAATAAAGAATAAGCAATATTTACAAACTTACAGTTTTGCTCCTTTTGGTACAACAGTTACCCCGTTTGGAGAAACATGAAAACCACGTTTTATATCCTCATCACGATTAAAGCCTATTCTTGTATTTGGCGGAACAATTACATTTTTATCAATAATTGCACGTTTAATCTTTGAATGACGTCCTATTTCAACATTTTCCATCAATATACTTTCGGATATTTGAGAATAACTGTTTACTTTAACTTTCGGAGAAAGAACGCATCTTGACAAGCCGCCGCCTGATACGATACAACCTTCAGATACCATAGAGTTTGTAGCCATACCAACTCTTTCACCTTCAGCCCAAATAAATTTAGCAGGCGGATAATTGTAATTAAACGTTCTTAACGGCCATTCTTTTGAATACAAATCAAGTTCAGGATCATAAGCCAATAAATCCATATTAGCTTGCCAATAAGCATCTATACTTCCGACATCTCTCCAATAACCGCGTTCGGTATCAGTCATTCCCGGGAATGAATTGTCATTAAAATTATATATATAAATCTTTTTACCTTCCTTCAACAACATAGGAATAACATTTTTACCAAAATCATGGCTTGATTCTTTTATTTCTTCATCTCTATTCAAAGCATCAAGAAGCACATCTTTGTTAAAAATATAATTTCCCATAGAAGCAAGGCACATATTAGGATTACCGGGAATTGATTTTGGCTTTTCTTTTGGTTTTTCTACAAAATTAATAAGCCTCCAATCATCATCAACTTCAATAATCCCAAATTCAGAAGCTTCTTCAATTGGAATTGGAATAGCAGAAATAGATAAATCCGCATCTTTTTCCTTATGATAATCAAGCATCTGAGAAACGTCCATCTTATAAATATGATCACCACCAAAAATGCAAACATAATCAGGATCTTCATCTGTTATATGAAAAACATTTTGATAAATTGCATCAGCAGTACCTCTATACCATTCAGAACCTGTTCTCATCTGAGCAGGAGCCAAATCTACATATTGATTTAAAAATGGAGATAAAGCCCAACCACGTGTAATATGTTTATTTAACGAATCAGATTTATACTGAGTTAAAACCTTAATCTTAAAAAATCCTGAATTAATAAAATTATTTAATACAAAATCAATAATTCTATATCTGCCCCCAAAAGGCACAGCAGGCTTTGCTCTATCTTTAGTCAAAGGGTAAAGTCTCTTTCCTTCTCCGCCTGCCAAAATCATAACTAGTGCATCATCAACTGACATAACTTGACTCCTTTGATAAAATTATATAACATTTAATGTAATACAACAAATTTCTTAAGTTTTGTTTCAATATTACAACTTATCAAAATCTTAAATAAGAAATAAACTTTATTTATACATATAAGGATTAAATATGACAGAAAATATTAATGGTAATAAATTAATATACACTATAAAAAGTGGAGATAACTTAACAAAAATCTCCAAACAATATAATACTAATATAGATACTATACTTAAGCTTAATCCTCAAATTCGCGATAAAGATTTAATTTATACCGGCAAACAACTAATTTTAGATAACAATGAAAAGTTTGTACAAAGAGAAGATTATAGCCCGAACAATTTGAATATTGGCTCAATTAAAATTAACGGTGATAATACAGAACAAATTAATGGACAAAATATCAAATCGAACTTTTATGCAAACAATCTTTCATCTTTAAGTACAACAACCCTAAATGATGATAATTCTGCAAGCAAAATTGTTGTAGAGATGCAAGCAGGAAAATCTATGACGAGAAAAGATAATGATACTCCATACAGTATACTAAACAAAGTTCTGGGAGATCATATTGATAATAACAGCACAATAATTAAAGATGAAAATGGAAAACTACATACTAAACAACAATATCTTGAAAAAACAGATTTATACAATTATTTTATAAGCGAAGATGTTAACGGCGACAACTTCACAGGAGAAAATAATAAACTTCTTCCAAGAGGAGAAAGTGCTAACAATGTACAAATACCTGCTGTTGAAGCAGATAAAAACGGAGTAAAATATTTTACATTACACGGGAATAATGAAATATTTTATTTTGACTCAAAAGGTAAAAAAGTTTCCTACGAAAACGGCTCAATTATAGGAGAACAAAACACTAATACTAAGCAAGAAGCTCCGAAAATAGATTTTGATAATAACACACCTATACAACAACCATCCGTAACAAGTTTTGAACCACATAAAGATTATAATGATAAAGTTTTAAATACCGGCAAAATATTTATTAACGGAAAAGAAATTCAAGAAAACAATTTAAAATCAAATTATTATCAAAATAATGTAAATATATATACAGAACAAACTTTAAATGACCAAAATAATACAAGTCGAGTTGATATTCAATTAAATATCGGCAACAACATCAGCAAAAGAGATACATCTGCTTCTGATATTTTGAAAAAAATGCTTGCAAATAACTATGATAAAGCATCTGAAATAACCAAAAATGAACAAGGAACATACACCGCAAATAATAAGCAACTTCAAAACACCGACTTATATAAAGCATTTATAAGTAAAGAAGTCAATGGAAATAATTTTGAAAATAACAACATAGTAAAAAATAGTTCAAATTATAATCTTGTACAATTTCCGGCACTTGAGGTTGCAGAAAATAATATGAAATATTACACTCTGCAAACAAATGACGGGAAAATATTATATTTTAATGACAGCGGAGAACAAATACAAGCGCATTAAAATTTCAAAAGATTTTTTAAGTTAAATTTTTAATGACAATTTCCGCAACCACTGCAAGAACTTGAACAACCATTTTGATTTACTAAATCAGAGAAATCAAAAACCTCATCCTTCAACAATTTATCAATTACAAGCGGATATAATTTGCATTCTATATTATTAATATCAGATTTAAATTCATCAAAATGAGTTAAGTTGCTTATTAATACAGGATATTGAGCTAATATTTTATTGTCACTTTCATTTGCATTAAGTGAATAAATAGTAACACCTGATACTTTTACACCTGCTAAAAAAGCTCTTTCCATAGCATCTTTTCCTTTAAAAGCCGGAAGTAATGACGGATGAATATTTATAAATTTGCCTGTTTCTAAAATATCGGCACTTAAATCATTTCGATAATCACAAAGGGCAATTAAATCAAAATCATGTGCAGAAAAATATTCAAATGTTTTTTCATCCGGTAAATATTTTACATTTAATTTTGCGTCCTTAGATTTAATAAAAAAATTACAATGTTCATCATTTGATAAAAGACATATATCAACATCTTTTCCATCAAAATATTTTACAACAGCACCTGAAACGAAATTTTCTCCAGAGCCTAAAAGTGCAAGTTTTTTCATAATATCCCTCCAACAATTAAATTATAATATATCACCCATAGTTAATGCAATTTCTTTATTATTTTTAAGAAGGATAAGCTCACCGCTATCGCCAATTTTTTGGGCTACACCTGATACTTTATCATTAAATACCTTTACCGTTATTTCTCTGCCTAAAAATTTACATGCTTTTACATAATCATCTTTTATCAAAGAAAATCCATCACTTAAGAAATTGTCGTAATGTTTAAAAAACGCATTTAAAAGCTTTTCCGTAAACAATTTTTTATCTTCATATTCACGACCAAGCTCCACATTCAATGATGTAACTTTTCTATCCTTAACCAAAGAAAAATCAGACTTTTGAGCGTTAAGGTTAACTCCAATACCTAAAACCAACCCTTTAAAAACATTTTTATCCAAAACAGATTCACACAAGATACCTGCAATTTTTTTACCGTCAACTAAAACATCATTAGGCCACTTTATAGAAGGTTCCAACCCGTAATCCTCTAATATATGATGCAAAACAACAGATAAATATTGAGTCAAACAAGCATAAGTTTGGCGAAACTCTCCTTCAGGCTTCAGAACAATTGACATGAATAAATTTCCTTCGCCAAAATCAACCCATTTCCTATCATACCTACCATGCCCATCTGTTTGAGCAGTCGCAATAATTACAGCTCTGTCCTCAAATTTTTCAAAATTTTCTTTTGCATAAGAATTGGTAGAATTAACTTCATCTAAATAAATAATATTCATAAATTAATCCCTCAAAAAGCTTGCTATATATTAAATTTTAAAACAAATAAAAAAAATTTGCGATTTTTTTTTTACTGGGTTACAATAAATTCGTAAGGGAGAGAATTTAACATGGAACATTGGATTTACACATTAAATCTCGGCGGGCATGCTATAAGCCTAAATCTTGATACCATATTTACAATGTGGTTTGCAATGGCATTAGTTATAATTTTTGGAATATTAGCAACCAGACATTTGTCATTGGTTCCAGGAAAACTTCAAGCAGTAGCGGAAAGCATTATGAAATTTTTCTACGGAACACTTGATACAATGGTAGAAAATGATAACAAAAAACATGTTCCGTTAGTTGCTTCATTATTTTTATTTATTGTTACAGCAAATTTAATGGGACAACTTCCACTAAGAATAATTCATCTTAAAAACGGCGGAGAACTTGCATCTCCTACAAACGATATTAACTTAACTGCCGCAATGGCAATTATAGTATTAATATATTATGTATTTATGGGAATTCGTGCAAAAGGACCTAAATTCTTCTTACACGAATTAAGCTTTACGGGAATTGTTATGGCACTTGTAGAATTATTGGAAATGTTTACAAGACCTTTAAGCCTTGCAATCCGACTTTTTGCCAACATATTTGCAGGTGAAATTCTCGTATCAATAGCATTAGGCGGTTTGGCATATTTTCTGCCGCTTCCGATAATGCTTTTTGAAATACTTGTTGCATTTATCCAGGCAACAGTATTTATGATGTTGACGATAGCATATATCGGCTCAGCAACAGGTGAAGAACATTAGTTACTTTGATAAAAAGTATTAAATAAAGGAGAGAAAAAATGGTAGACACAGCTACAGTTTCACAAATGGCACACTTAGGTGCAGGTATCGCAATCGGTTTTGGTGCAGTAGGCGCAGGACTTGGTATTGGTTTCGCTACAAAAGGTTTGATGGATGCAGTTTCAAGACAACCTGAAGTTGCCGGTAAAGCTTTTGGTTTCTTCTTGCTTGGTGCAGCATTATCAGAAGCTTGTGCTTTGTACGCATTCGTTATCGCTTTCTTATTATTAGGCAAGTAATCGGAGAATAAACAATGGAATTTAATGCAACATTTTTAGTATCAGCAATAAGTTTTATTATGTTCACGATTATCATGAATATAATATTTTACAAACCTATTGAAAAAATTATGGATGAACGTCAAAAATATATTAATGACGCAAAAAATGACGCTTTTAATTCAAATTCAAAAGCGGATACAATTATGAAGGATAGAGAATCAAGACTTAATCAGTCAATAAGTGATTCGAAAAAACTTGTTGCAGAAAAAGTTAACAAAGCTAACGAAAATTCCAAAGTTTTAACAGGACAAGCTAAACAAAAATCTCAGGAAGAAATTGCTTCTGCCAAATCAAATCTTCAAAATGAAGCAAATTTGGCAACAAATGAACTTAGAATGAAAGTAAAAGATTTGGCAGAAGTTATATCTTCAAAAGTAATGGGATTTGATACTAAAATTGAAAATCCCGACAACGAACTTGTAAACAGGATATTGAATTAATATGAACGAATTGGCAAATTTTTGGAACTTAATAGTAGAATCAAATACATTTAATTTTGCAGTTTTATTGATAATTTTTGCAGTACTGTTTAAAAAGCTTAATGTATCTGCAGGAGTTGAAAAAATAAAACAAGATATTATAAATACAATTAATAATGCAAAATCAGAAAGAGAAAATGCTAAAAATAAACTTTTAGAAGCTGAAAAGTCAATTGAGCATATCGATAAAGATATACAAGACAGACTTGACGAAGCATCTCAAAGAGGTGACGGAATTGCCAAACAAATATTAACAAATACAGAAGAACAAGTTAAATTAATCGAAAAAAATATTTCAAGAGTTATTAATGCCGAAGAAAAGACTTTGTCGGCAAAAATGACAACAAAAACATTGAATGCATCAATAGAACTTGCAAAACAACATATTAAAAATACAATTGCAGCAAACCCTGATTTGCATAACAAGTTTATTGATGAAAGCATTGAAAACATAGACAAGGTGTAATCTTATGATTAACAGTAATGAAAAACAAATATCAACATCAGCAAAAAATTATGCCGATTCCCTAATACAAGTCGGCAAAGATGGCGTAATGACATATGATGCCATATTGAACGATTTGAATACGGTAATGGATATTACCTCAGAATCTGCTGAGCTTGTAAGTGTTATGGAAAATCCTGCAATTTCTATAAATTCAAAAAATGAAATTATAGACAGCGTTTTCGCAAATCAAGTCAGTGATAAAATAATTAATTTTTTAAAAATCCTGATTGATAAAAAAAGATTTTATGAAATAGATCAAATTATCCAATGTTATAAAGCAGAAGTTGATAAAATCAATAATATTCAACAAGTAGAAGTTATTTCTGCAGTTGAATTAACTGATGACAGAAAAGAAAAACTAACTGAAAAATTAAAATCAAAATTAAATAAACAAGTAAATATAACTTGGATATTAGATACTGATATTATTGGAGGACTAATTATAAAGATTAATGATGATGTAATCGACAACAGCCTGAAAAATAAATTAGAAACTTTAAGTAAAAATATAATATAAAGGGGAAATTATGGCACTTATTAAACCAGATGAAATCAGTTCTATAATTAAAAGCAAAATCGAAAATTACGATCTTCAATCTGAAGTATCCAATACAGGTACTGTAATTGAAGTCGGTGACGGTATTGCAAGAATTTACGGATTAAGAAACGTAATGGCAAGTGAACTTGTTACATTTGAAGACGGCAAAAACACTCTTGGTATCACAATGAACCTTGATGAAGACAATGTCGGTGTAGTAATTTTGGGTGAATATACTCAAATTAAAGAAGGTATGACTGTTAAAACAACAGGTCGTATCGCATCAGTTCCTGTAGGCGATGCTCTAATAGGCAGAATTGTTGATCCAACAGGTAAACCAATTGATGGTAAAGGCGAAATTGAATCAACAAAAACACGTCCGATTGAAAGAGTTGCACCTGGTATTGTAGCAAGAAAATCAGTTCACCAACCGTTACAAACAGGTTTAACCGCAATTGATGCCTTGACACCAATCGGTCGTGGTCAACGTGAATTAATCATCGGCGACAGACAAACTGGTAAAACCGCAATTGCGATTGACACAATAATTAACCAAAAAGGTCAAAACGTAATTTGTATTTATGTAGCAATTGGTCAAAAAACATCAACTGTTGCACAAATTGCAAAAATATTAGAAGAACATGGTGCAATGGAATATTCAATCATTGTATCAGCAACTGCTAATGAAGCTGCTCCACTTCAATATATTGCCCCATTTGCCGGTGTTGCAATAGGTGAAGAATTTATGGAACAAGGCAAAGATGTTTTGATTATATATGATGACTTATCGAAACACGCTCAGGCTTATCGTGCAATGAGTTTGCTTCTTAAAAGACCACCAGGACGTGAAGCATACCCTGGCGATGTATTCTACTTACATTCAAGATTGCTTGAACGTGCTGTTAAACTTAATGATGAGCTTGGCGGCGGTAGTATTACAGCGTTACCTATCATTGAAACACAAGCAGGCGATGTTTCAGCATATATTCCGACAAACGTAATTTCAATTACAGACGGTCAGATATTCTTGGAATCTAACTTGTTTAACTCAGGTGTAAGACCAGCTATCAACGCAGGTATTTCAGTATCACGTGTTGGTGGTGCAGCACAAACAAAAGGTATTAAACAAGTTGCCGGTAAATTGAGATTGGATTTAGCTCAGTTTAGAGAATTGGAAGCATTCGCTCAGTTTGCATCAGACCTTGACCAAGCAACTAAAAACCAATTATTAAGAGGTGAAAAACTTACAGAAGTATTAAAACAACCTCAATATAATCCTTTAAGCGTTGCTGAACAGGTTACACTTCTTTATGCCGCAAACGAAGGCGTATTAGATGATGTTGCAAATACTGATATTGCTAAATTCAAAAAAGAATGGGTAGCATACTTGAATACTAATATGCAAGATCTTGTTTTAAGACTGAATGGCGGTGCAAAACTTGAAGATGCTGATAAAGAACAGTTAAACAAAGCACTGGCAAACTTTAAAAAGACATTCTAATCGCAAAACAAAGAAAGGATAATAGTTTATAAAGCCAATAGGTAATTATAAGCTATGGTAAAGAAATGGCAAACTTAAAAGACATAAAAAACAGAATACAAAGCGTTAAAAGCACACAAAAGATTACGCGTGCGATGAAAATGGTTGCAGCAGCTAAAGTAAAAAAAGCTGAAAATACCGTTAAAGCATCACGCCCATTTACTTTTGAATTAACAGATATGTTTAAAAGGCTTCTTGCATCTGTTGGAACATACAGTGCACAGAATTTGAAAATCAAATCTGCAGTAGACAATTATCCTGAACTTTTGCAGGTAAGAGATGTAAAAACAGTAGGTTTACTTGTAATTACATCTAATAAAGGTCTTGCAGGAGCTTACAACGCAAATATTGTAAGAAAGACTTTACAAACAATAAAGGAATATCAATCTCAAGGGATAAAAACAATTCTATTTATTGTTGGCCAAAAAGGAATTTCTACTTTAAAACGCAAATGTAAAGACTATGACTGTGAAATAGCAAAAACATATCTTGGAGTTGCAAATGATCCGTCAGGAGAAGGTGCAAAGATTGTAATAGAAGATATTGCAGAATATTTTGTCGGACGTCAAATTGATAAAATTGAAGTCATTACAACAAGATTCAAAAATATGATGAGTTATTTTGTTGAAAATTGGACAATTTTGCCATTAACAAACTTGCACAATGAAGATGAACAACATCAAGATAATGTTATAGATCCATTAATGGAATTTATGCCTGATATGCATAACATCTTGCAAAAAGTTGTTCCAATGTATATGACAAATATCTTGTACCAAGCTCTATTGGAAGCTCAAGCAAGTGAACTTGCAAGCAGAATGACAGCAATGTCTGCTGCTACAAGCAATGCAGAAAAAATGATTAATGAGTTGTCAATTGAATATAATAAAACAAGACAATTTGCAATTACTCAAGAAATCATCGAAGTTGTATCAGGTGCAAATGCTCAATTAGGATAAATTGTTATTTTGTATCATAAAATATATTAAAAAAGTTTTGGTAATTTTCTTATCAAAACTTTTTTATATATTGACAAATTTCTGAAAATATTAAATAATAAAAATATAAATAGGAGGGAAACAGTTATGAATAGAGCTTTTAGAGTTGCCCCTTCCCCGAAAAGTTAAGATTTTATAAGGGTTGTAAGGGGTTTACGTTAGCAGAAGTTTTGATTACTCTTGGAATTATTGGGATTGTTGCATCTCATACAATGCCTGCACTTATTCAAAATACTAAAAAACAAGAAGCAAGTTCCAGAATAAAAAAATTTGTATCCGTAATAAATCAGGCACTAATATCTGCGGAAATGGACTATGGGCCAAGAGAAGATTGGAATATTGGCGAAATGGATAGTTCAGATACTGCATTTGATTTTTTAAATACATATATTAAACCTTACGTAAAAAGTTTTGACATCGAAAAACGGAAATTATTAGGAATGAATATGGCAACATTAAGATTTGTAGACGGTTCACAAATGAGTATTAAAATAGGTACTTGTTACGATATTTACTATGACATAAATGGAGAAAAGGCTCCAAATGAGAAAGGTAGAGATATATACCCATTTATTCTATGCAGAAAAAGCGGAACTTGTAATGTTGAAAGCAATCAAGTTAGACCTTTTTATTGTGTTACAACAGGAACACCATATCCATCACATCAAGCAATAATTAATAGTTGCAAAAGCAGTGGAACATATTGCACAATTCTGCTTCAAGAAAACCAGTATGAATTTCCTAAAGATTATCCAAAAAGATTATAAATAATTACATCTGACCGCTTAGAAAAGCTAAGTTTTCAGGCTTCATCATTGCTTGATATTGTTCATTTACAGATGGAGAAGCCTCATTGGCTTTTGCAAGTTGCTCAGAAGTTTTTGCACTTGTTGTTGCAGCTTGTTGCTGTTGAGCTTTTGCTGCTGCAATTTTTGCCTTACGTTTTTGTTCAGATTTATTTGTCATATAAATATTCAATTTAGGAATACCTACACCTAATACAAGACCTGAATATAAGTAACCTGCAACTTGAGCAATATTTAATGCTCTTAACTTTCCTTTTGTTTCTTTTCTTATAGCTTCACTAACTTGAGTTGATGAAAGTTTTTTCATTAATTGTTTGAATGAAAGAGCTTTGCCATTTTCAATAGGGCTAATACCAGCAGCTTTCAAGCCTCTGTGTAAAACTTCATCTCTTGTAACTAAAGGTGCTTTTATAACCTTATTGAAGAAACCTTTGCCATGTTCTTTTTCACTGTAATTCAAAAGATTTTGATCAATAGCATTAGCAGTCATTTTAGCAACAAAGTTACCTAAAACAAGCCAATTAAAGAATCCTAAAACATCTTTTACTACAGATTCTCTAAGTTCATCCTTATCACGTGCAACCAAAAATCTTGACATAATTGTTACACCATAAATAAACTTAAATTGATCTAATGTAGGAACAAGACCTTTAAATTGAATTTTCTTTAAAATACCTTTAAATCCATCATGCATACCTAATGATGCTAAAATTCCACCACCAAATAATGCAGCTGCACCTGCTTTTAATGCTTTAAACCCGGCAGAATTATCTTTTTCACGGCCTTCAACACCTACAAACCCGTCACTACCTGTCTTTTTCTTAGTCAAATAAATATTCAAAGGCTGAATTGACATACCGATAGCAGATGCAATACCAATACCTAGAACTGAACGACCAAGGTTCATGTGTTTTAAATCTGCCAAATATTTATTAACTTTCAAATCTTTTGCAAATTCTTTTGTAATATTTTCGTTTTTATTAACAAATGTACGAGAAACATTATAAACACTTTCAATAATGTTTTCCAAAGATGCAGTAGCAGCATCTTTACCAAGTCTGAACGTATTTTCAGAACCTGTTGCATTTGTAATTACTGAACGTGCGTATGCCTTCAAATCCTTAGAAATTGTTACAGGAGCTTCTTCTTTATTCAATACTTGAGAGAATTTTACTACAACATCATCAACGTTATTTTCAGGGATTTTTATCCAATCATCACCGATACGAGTTTCTGCAGAACCAAATACATCCTTCAAATAAGCCTGTAATGGTTCTTTATTTCCGGCTTTAACTTGCTTATCCCAAGCTTTGCCCAAAAGCTGAATAGTATCATCATCAACAAATATTTTATGAGCCTTAACACCATATTTTTTATTTAATGCAGCTGCAATTGCAACACCAGCAAGAGTACCATAAACCCCAACTAAAGAATGGTTGATTGTACCGGAAGCTTCTCTTCTACCGGTTTCCATACCGGCAGCCGGGCCTCTTTTAACCATATCAATTGTAGTACGAGGGATTACCATAGATCCTAAATCCACAGCATTTGCACCCCAAGCCTGGTTTGTGTCTAAAAATCTTAAAAATACAGTTGCGGCATCAAAAGCACCTGTAAATTTTACATTATCATTGCTATTTTGTTGTTTATATTCGAGCTGATGTTTGTTTTGAATTTGTGGGGTAATTTGTTGAATTTTCATAATTTATTTTCTCCTTACGAATTGAAAAATGACTTAAACGCTGTGTTATCCTTGATTAATGACCTTGTAAATTCATCATTTGGAACTGTTGATGAAGTTTCGGTCGTTCCTGATGAGGCGGATGTTCGTCCGGTTGAGGACGTTGTCGCGTTTAACGAAGCTGAATTATTTTGCTTTTCCGCTTCCAATTTCGCAAGTTCTGCTGCGTGCTTTTTATTTGTTTTCGACCTAGTGTATAATGGGATGAACACACCTAATGACAACAATGAGAATACAATATTACCGATTTGACAAATTGTTCTCAGACGTTTGTCATTATGGGTTGCAAGTTCATCTGAAGATTTTAAAGATGTATGTTTTGCCCAATGCCAGAATTTTTTCATAAAGTTTGCATTTTTATCAGGGGCAGGTTTCAATCTGTTTATCAAATGAACACCATCTTTTTTATGTTCAATTAAAGTTGCAATACCTTTAGCAACATAATCACCCAAGAAATAAAAACTTGAGAATGTTGCAATATCACGAACAGTTGCTTCACGTAATTCATTTCTATCTTCAGAAGCACCCATACGGCTTGCAAATGTTGCTGTTGATACTAATCTTGCCTGATCCATAGTCGGGAAAATACCTTTAAATTGCAAGATATTTTTCAATATTGGTCTGTCCATAAACATAGATAAACCGCATACTCCAAGCATTGAACCAATTGAAATAAATTTTTGAGCTAAAAGTTCTCGTTTTTCTTTTGGAGATAATTCTTTATGCTCAGTATCTTTATTAAAATCTTTATAAATCGGTGCACCTTTTCTACCGGATGTCTTACGAGTAATCCATCTGTTAATAGGCTGCATAGAAATAGCAAGCGGAATAATTAATCCTAAACCGCCAATACTCTTCCAATTTACAAGTTTTTTAGCTTTATTAAAATACTTAGAAAGTTCATTTGGATCTGTGATATTTTCTTTCATAACACCACGAATCATTTTAACAGTGTCTTCACACATTGATTCAAGGTTGTTTGAGAAAAATCCGTTATCACCTTTAAATTTTATATTTTCTGCAACTAATGTTTCTTCAACAATGTTACGATAAGCTTTTTTAAACTGTTTTGAACTGTATTTATCAGAAGTTACAAGATTTACAAATTCATTTACTGCATTATGAACTTTTTCATTACCGATTTTACCGACAAACTTGCCGTTTGCATCACTTTCTATACCAAGAAGTTTATCGAAATGTTTTGTTTCATGTCCATCAACACCGGAAAGACTGCCAAGTTCGTTTCTGAAAGTATTATAAATTTTTTCTTCTTTTGTTGCCCCTTCAGCTTCTGAATAAAATTTATGAATTTTATCTATTGCATCGCCATTTGCCCAAGTATTAATAAGATTTGACTTATTAAAACTACCCATAATAGGGCGGTGTAAAAGAGATGCAACCCCCATAACTATAAAGCTAGGAATTAAGCAGTTAACAATTAACCCTGAAGATTCACGTCTAAAAGCTTCAAACCCTGCATAACTGTTTGATTCTTTAGTTTCAACAATCGTACGAGGAATAATAGCTGTTGATAAATCCAATACAGAAACATTTACCATTGGCTGTTTTTCACACTGTTGAACCAATAAAATTGGCAAATCAGCTAAACCGCCTTTAAATGCCGGAATAATTTTCGCATTATTATCCCTTTTTGGGGCATTATTATTTTTATTATTTACACTTAATAAACTAACTTTTTCTATCATAATATAGTCTGGTTTAAAAACTTCACACCTATTATAACAATGACACACTAATATTAAAAGTCTGGCAAAAAAAAAATTGCCATAACAAGTGCTAATGTTAAGGAGATATTAAGAGCGCTTTTTGAATTTTTTATTAATAATAGATATATTTTAAACAAAATTTTTATTTTTTTTGAAAAAAACTCTAAAAAAAATAATCAAAATATGCAAAAATTAAAAAAAAATTCACGAAAAATTTTTGTAAATAATTGTAACAATTACAGTTAATACAGAAAAATAGTATAGACAAAATATATACTACATGTAATTTTTTACAAATTCGATGGCATGGTCTTTTGTCACAACATCACCTGAAATTTGTGCTTCATGTAAAGCATCCATAATTTCACCAAGACGTCTTGATGGTTTTATGTTCAATATTTTCATAACCTCATTACCGTCTAACAGTTTAGGCAATGGTTTTAAGGTCTCGCGAGCTTCAAGATAGAATTTTAAAAGCATATTTAATGATGTTATATTACATTCAACTATTTCATCAGTAATCTCAGGACCAAGTGCTGATAATCTGTCAGCTTGAGCAAGAATAATTGCATCGATTGAATTTTTATCCATTTTTCTCACATATCTCATCATTATTTTTTCAGTAATTTGAGGAGAATTCATTACATGAGACGGATAAATATGATACTTAATCATTGATGAAATATAATCAATTTGTTTATTTGAAAAATGCAACTTCTTTAATATCTTTATAGACATTTTTGCACCAACATCATCATGTTTGATAAAACGATGTTTGCCTTCTTCAATTGTCCAGGTGGAAAATTTTCCGATATCGTGCATAAATGCAGCGAGCTTCAAATGAGCAAGTCGAGAAAATCCACCAAAATCAATACGGTCTAAATGCTCTTTTACAACATCTGGAGCATTTTCATACAATAATTGAACCTGTTTAACAGTTTCAATCGAATGATGAAACAAGTCTAAATGATGATGAGAATTTGGCGGAACTTGCTTCAATTCATTTACAAAAGGAAAGATTTCTTCCAAAAGCCAAGTTTTATTCATATTTTCAAGAGCTTGATGAGCGTACTTTCCACTAAACAGTTTCAAAATCTCATAATTAATTCTTTCAACCGCAGGCTTATGAATTAAATCAACATACTTGCAAACAGCATTAATCGTTTCAGGAGCTAACTGAAATCCGTATAATGCCTGAAATCTGTAAACTCTTAAAAGCCGTAAAGGATCATCTATAAAATTGTGTTCATTAACATAATTAATGCACTTATTCTTAATATCCGTAACCCCGCCTGAAATATCAATTACATCACCGGTTCTGATATTAACGGCAATTGCATTAATAGTTAAATCTCTCCTCATCAAATCTTTTTCAATAGAATCCCCAACAGGATTTGTTACATCAATATAATTAATTTTGTCAGGCAAAACAAGTCTGTAAATTTTATTTTCTTCATCTAAAGGTACAAAAGTCGCATTAAATAAATCTGCCAGTTTTAGGGCAAATTCTCTTGCATCTTCATCCATAACAATTATATCTCTGTCAACACTTTCAAGCCCCATATAATAATCACGGACAGTACCGCCAACAAGATAAATTTCATTATCAAAATTTTCTGTTATTTTTGAGATTACATCATCCAATTTAATTTTTTCTATAATTTTCGAATTCATAAACCACATTTCCTAACGCGACTGTAACTGCAGTATCTGCTTTTAAAATAAGATTACCTAAGGTTAGCATTGCGAGATCATTATCTTCAAAAAGTTTAAATTCTCTTTCTGAAAAACCACCTTCAGGACCAATAATAATTATAACATTTTCATTATCCTTAATAGGATTTTCACTGCAATATTTATGGAGTGTAAGTTCTGCACATCTTTCACAAAATGCAATAACCCTATATCCTTTATCTTTTAATTTTACAATATTTTCTAAATTAGTCAACTCGTAACATGTGGGAATATATGCTCTTTCGCACTGTTTAGAAGCTTCAAACATGATTCTTTGCCATTTTGGTATTTTCTTTTGAATAACAGCTTGACTAAGAGCGCAATTATCAGTGTAAACAGGATAAACCCCATCCGCACCAAGTTCGGTTGCTTTTTCAATAATTTCTGATTGAGCATCACTTCTGAGCGGACTTTGCGCAAGATATAATCGAAAATTAAGTTTTCTATCCGAGTGATAAGAATTTTCAACATGAGCTGTTATAACCTTATTTGTAATATCTGTTACAACAGTTTCATACTGAATTTGATTTTCGTCAATAAGAAGTAATTTTTCTCCCACCTTAGTTCTTAAGGATTTTGCAATATGGTTATAATTTTCTTTATCAGAGATTAAAACATTATTATCCTTAACATCTTTGGAACTTATAAAAAAATGCGGCATAATCACTCCTTTTATTAACGTAATTGTACTATAAACATAAACAAAAATTTAAGAAATTAATCTTTATAAACTCTTAACTTGAAAAAATATTATTACTGATATAAAATTAAAGTGTACAATTTACACTAAACAAAATATTAATGGCAGGTAATTATGACAAAAGAAAATGAAAATATTAGGAATATAGCGATAATTGCACACGTTGACCACGGCAAAACAACACTTGTAGATTGTTTGTTAAAACAAGCAGGTGCTTTCAGAGCTAACCAACACGTGCAAGAACGTGTATTAGACAGCAACGATCTTGAAAGAGAACGTGGAATTACAATTCTTTCAAAAAATATTTCAATCAATTACAAAAACACAAAGATTAACGTTGTAGACACCCCGGGACACGCAGATTTCGGCGGTGAAGTTGAACGTGTTTTAGGTATGGTAGACGGAGCATTATTAATTGTTGATGCTGCAGAAGGCCCTATGCCACAGACAAGATTTGTATTGTCAAAAGCTCTTGAATTAGGTTTGAAAATTATTGTTGTAATAAACAAAATTGATAAACCTGCAGCAGAACCTTTAACTGCTCTTGACAAAGTTTTTGACTTATTTACAGAATTGACAGACAGAGATGATTTAATCGACTTTCCATTCATATTTGCAAGCAGCTTAAACGGCTTTGCAATCAAGGATTTGGATGACGAAAGAAAAGATATGATACCACTTCTTGATTGTATCTTAGAAAACATCAAACCTCCAAAGGGCGATGCTGACAAACCTCTACAATTTAGAGCAACAACTCTTGATTACAACGAATATGTAGGAAGAATTGTTATCGGCAGAATTGAAAACGGTAAAATCAAATCACAAGAACAGGTTTGTGTAGTTCATGCAGACGGAAGCCAAGAAAAAGGTAAAATTACAAAACTATTCGGATTCCACGATTTAGGTCGTATGGAAATTGAAGAAGCATTTGCAGGTGATATTGTCGGAGTTGCAGGTTTTGCTGATATTCAAATCGGTGAAAGTATTTGTTCTGTAAACAACCCAATGCCTTTACCTTTGATTAAGGTTGATGAACCTACATTACAGATGAATTTTTCAGTAAATGACAGCCCGTTTGCAGGAACCGAAGGTAAATATGTTACATCAAGACAATTGAGAAAAAGATTGTATGATGAACTTGAAAAGAACGTAAGTTTACGTGTTGAAGATACAGATTCAACAGATGTTTTCAAAGTATCAGGCAGAGGCGAACTTCACCTTGGTATATTAATCGAAACTATGCGTCGTGAAGGATATGAATTCCAAGTATCAAAACCAGAAGTTATCTACAAAACAATTGACGGTGTAAAATGTGAACCGTTTGAAAACCTGATTGTAGATGTTCCGGAAAGTTATGCAGGAAGTTGTATTGACAGACTTTCAGGAAGAAAAGCCGAAATGAAAGAAATGAACAACAACAAAGGCAGAACAAAAATGGTATTCCATATACCTGCAAGAGGTCTTATCGGATTTAGAAGCGAATTTATAAGAATGACTCGTGGCGAAGGCATTATGTATCACACATTCTTGGATTACAGACCTTATGCAGGCGACATTCCGCGCCAGAGAAACGGCTCTATTATTGCCCACGAACAGGGTGAAGCAATTCCTTATGCCCTGGCTCAATACGAGGACAGAGGAGTATTTTTTGTAACCCCGAAAACAAAAGTTTACCGCGGAATGATTATCGGCGAGTGCAACAAACCGCAGGATATTGTGGTTAATATATGCAAAACAAAAAAATTAACCAATATGAGAAGTGCAACTGCTGATGTTATGGTAACCTTGCAGGCTCATAAAGAAATGTCTCTGGAAGAATGTATGGAATACATCGGAGATGATGAACTCGTTGAAATTACACCACAAAACATCAGAATAAGAAAAGCAGATTTAACAAGAAAAATTTACAATTAAAAAATGCCGCTTTAAGCGGCATTTTTATTTACTGTCCCATATTCTTTATCATAGAAGCTGCAGATGTTCCGCCTTCTTCAATCATTGATGAGCCTCCTTTAAGCTTCAATGCACTTGAATCTGTTGAAACAATGCTGAAATCAAAAATATCATATCCCCATTTATTAGGCCTTTTTTTACCATTTACATCTATAGCAAATCCAATATTTCCGGGCCAGCTGCCCTTAAAGAGCATTATTGTCCCATCAGCCAGTACGTAAGCTTTTCTGTCATTAAGAATAGCACTTTTGCGCCACCAGCTACTGCCTGTAGTTTCTTTATTTAAATCTTCGTCAGATAAACTGTCATCTTGAGCTTTTTTAATAGAATCAATTCCGTTATATTCAGGAATACACTCCGGGTAAGCTTTATTTTCACAAATTTTTAAAATTTTAACGGATTTTTCAAACTGTTTCCAAAACTCTGTACATTCACCCATTCTGCCGTTATAGTCAGACGGAACCGGCTTGCCTTCATTATTTCCCCAGTTTGTGCAATTACCGGCATCATCATAATTTGTACAATAAACCAATCCGCTTGCATAAGGCGACGTATCCCAGCCGTAACACTCAGGTTTATAACCCATATTGGCTTCTACAAGCCTTATTCCTTGATAAACTGTAGAATAAGCCTTTTTAAACTGATTTTTTAACACCATTTTTTGATAGTTTGCAACTAAAACAGGCATAGTCATGGCTGCGACTACGCCGATAATGCCTAATGTTATTAAAACTTCCGCCAACGTAAACGCGGCTCGGCAGATATTGTCAAAGTGACAGATTTGCGCAGCACCTTCAGCAAGAGTGAAAGCACTACTAAAAGCGGCTAAGCGCCTTCCCCCCCCCCGACGTTCTAATAAATCATGTTTCTTCATAAATTCAGCTCCTTTATTTAAGATTCTTCTTTCTAAACTTTTTATTTTATTATATCAAATCTTAGATGCTTTTTCAAGATTCTTCCCCTTAATCAAAGACTGAGAGAATACTGATACTAATATCAAAATCATTCCTATATAAAAAGACAAAGTGAAATCACGCGCCTCTCCTAAAAAGATTACAGCCAATAATATGCCATATACAGGTTCAAGATTCCCTGCAAGACTTACCGTAAATGCTGATAATGATTTTAAAACAGATATATGAAGCAAATACAACAAAACCGTACAGAAAAATGCTAATATCATTAACCAGAACCAATCGTTTCCGACAGGCCAAATTTGCTGAACATGAGCAAAATACATATATATAGGCAAAAATAATGTCATCAATAAAACACCGCCTAAAAGTTCATAAAAAAGCATGCAACGTGATGATTTACCAACCTGAACTGTTTTATTAAACAAAGTGTATAAAGCGAACAATGCCGCAGATATTACGCCTAAAATTATTCCAAACCTGTAACTTGTATCAAACTTAAATATTAACCAAATTCCAAACACTGCAATCAGGCTATAAAATAGCTCAACAAATGAAAATTTAATCTTTAATATTAAAGGCTCAAACAGTACCGTAAAAAATCCTACAAGTGAATAACAAACAACCCCGATTGAAAGAGTTGCCCATTTTATACTGCCGAAGAAAAACATCAAATGCACTGCCAAAAGAGCACCAAGCCCTGTAATTTTTAATGCATCTTTAAATTTTTCAACAGGCTTTTTGCCCATCATCAAAAGCATAACAGCAAACATAATAAAGGCAAAAAACATCCTATACCACACTGTCATTACTTCATTTAATGAAATCAATTTAGCTAAAAGTCCGGTAAAACCTGCTAACAATACCGAAATATGAAGCTTTAAATATTCAAATTTTTTACTTCTTTCCATACCTTTATTCTGTCTCAAATTTTAAAATTGGTCAAATTAATTCTTTATATAATTTCAAATATTTTTGAGAACTTCTGCCCCAAGAAAAATCAGCTTCCATAGCAGATTTTCTCATAGCATTAAAAGTATATTTATCTTGATAAACACCTAATGAACAATAAATTGCCTGCATCATATCCCAACCTGAATAACCCCAGAACTTAAATCCGGTTGAATCATTTAAAGGATAACCGTTTACGGTATCTTCCAAACCGCCTGTTGCTCTAACAATTGGCAATGAGCCATAACGCATCGCAATTAATTGACTCAAACCGCAAGGCTCAAATTTTGAAGGCATTAAATAAAAATCACTTCCCGCATAAATTTGATTTGCCAAATCACCACGATAACCAATATATGCTCTTATATTTGAAGAATTATTAGATAACCAGATTAAAAGATTTTCATAATCCTTTTCACCGCTTCCTAAAAATACAAAATCAGCATTCAAAGACTTTAACTCATTTTCGCATTGCCTGATTAAATCAATCCCCTTTTGAGAAACAAGCCTTGATACCATTGCATACATAGGTCTTTCAGGATTATATTTTAATCCGAATTCCTCACAAACCTTCTTTTTATTCTTCTCTTTATTTTTCAAAGATTTTACATCGTAATTTTTTACAATAGATTTATCAGTTTTCGGATTAAACACATCATAATCTATACCGTTTAAAATTCCGACAACTTTCTGCTGGTTCATACGTAAGGTATAATCCATACCCTCACCGTATTCACCTGTCATAATTTCTTTAGCATAAGTCGGAGACACAGCAATTACTTTATCAGCATAATTGATAGCTCCCTTCATCCAATTAACCTTGCCGTAATGCTCTACTCCCCATTCATTATAGACAATATCTTTTCTCATATTTGCAAAATCAAGTACATCCTCAAACCAAACACCTTGATATGCAAGATTATGAATTTCAAATACACATTTTGTATTTTTCCAGAAATCGTCAAATCTGTAATTACTGTGTAAATAAACAGGAATCATTGCGGTATGCCAATCATTAGCATGGATAATATCAGCCTTAAAGTTTAATAACTTTGCATATTCCATTGTTGCAAGAGAAAATGCAATATATCTTTCATGTTCGTATTTTGTATCAAGCCATTTTGGATAAACTTCTTTAAAACAAGAAAAATACCAATCATTATGGACAAAAAATACATTAATATCAGTTCCCGGAAGCTTGCACATAAACAATCTGAATCTATGTCCCATACCGTTAAAAGTAAGCCATAATGAAGAATTTTCTAATTCCTTAATTCCCCACTTATTTACATCAATACAACCGTGTAATGGAGTAAAAATAGCTATTTGCGCATCTTTTTCCAAAGCTTTTGGCAAACTTCCAACAACATCTGCTAATCCCCCTGCCTTAGAAAAAGGAGCTACTTCTACTGATGCAAATAAAATTTTCATTATCCCTCACTTCCTGAATTGTTATCTTCCTGAATTTCCTCACTACCGCCTAATAAATTTGCGGCCTCTTCTAAACTAACCTCATTATCCTCATCTTCTTCTACAGCAACATAATGGTTCGGATCTGTATCAAATACAAAGTTAATACCGTACTTTTGAGCAACGTAATGTGCCTGATCAATACAAATATTAGCCTTATCATACTGTTTCTTAAACATCATAACTTTATACATATTATACTTAAACAACATTAAAAGATATTCACTTGTAGTATTATTCTTTTCAAGCTGAATAAGCGAATTATTAATAATTCCGAATGCAACATCGTATTTATTTTCTTTCAAATGCAACAAGCTCATAACATACCAAGCAACATATAAAAGCGTCGTCATTCCGTTGTTATTGGTCTCTTTTATAATTTTATAAATTATAGCATTAGCTTTTTTGAAAGAATTTAATTCCATATAAGAATAACCGATCATAAGATCAGCAAACAACTCTAACTGATACAATCTAAAATGTTTGGCCGCAATCTTTGCCTTATAAATATTTTCAGCAAATAAATTGTAATCCCCGTTAAAGTTCACAAATGAATTAATCAATGCCAAAAGAGCATGTCCAAAACGATCATTTTCAGAAATTGCAAAATTAAGTTTTTGAATTGATTTTCCATGAATTAACTCTTCCAAAACAATAAACAAGTTATAAGATTCAGGAACAAAATTAATTTCTCCGCGCAGAATATTTAAGAATTCACCGACATTACCGTACAATAATAAAACATTTGCCAAAGCAACGTACCCTGCAGAATCCACAATCAATGATTTAAAATCATCTTCTGTCATATAATCAGGTTTCAGAATACTTATTGTATCATTGCTTATAACATTTAATACCTTGTAACCGATATCCAAGCAATCAGAAAGTGCTCCTATATTAAATAATATTTGAACATGTATAACAGACATTAAAAAGAAATAACTGTTAAAATTAGGATCACCAGGATTTAGTGAAGAAGGAGGCAACAATGATAATACTTTATGCGTCAATTCAAGTGCATGATTATAATTTCCCATAAATAATGCACCATTAATCATCTTATTACACAACAAAATTATTTGCTCTGTATCTTTTGTTTTTTCAAGATTTTTCAATGTACTGATAGCAATATTTGAAGTTTTTTCAGGCACATATTCATACAAGTTTTGGGAAATATTTTTATATAAATTTTGTTTATACTCTTCAATTCTTTCCTGCTGCTCAGGATTAGCATCTTTGTCAAGAAGCTCTAAGATTTTCTCTGTACAATTCAAATAAGCACTAAAATCTCCTAAAGAAAGAGCAATATCCGCAAGCTGTTCCCACTGACCTCTTTCGTTATCAACATCTTCCAATAAACTGTACAAATAAGCTTTTACAGGGCTTGGCATACTTTCATCAAAAACTTTTTCAAATAAAATTTTTGCAACATCAGTCAAATAAATTTTGCTAACAGTAGTTAAAAGATTATCTCTCAACAGATTGTAATTTGGGAAATAAATACAATTATTATACTGATAAATGAATCCCATATTTGAAAGTTTTATGATTATATCATCCTTATTTTGATATCCTAACTCATCAATAGTAGCCATATCAACACGTGTTCCAAGCAACACAATAGATGTTAAAAACTTCATAGTATCAACATCATCCTGTAATAGATTTAATCTGCGAGATACTAACTTATCCAAATTTGAAGGAATAATAATTGTTTTTGGATTAACCATTTCTATACTATCATCATCTGCTTCAAACACACCTGATTCAATTAAATACTGCATAGCAATATCTATAAATAAACTGCTTCCGCAAGCATATTTTGCAATTCTTTGGAAATAAAAATTATTTAATATATTCCTATAATAAAGTTTATTTTCTTCAATAAGCTTTTCAAACGGTGTTGGCTTTAGTGTAATTTCAGTATAATAAGGTTTGCTTAGCAAGAAATGACAATCCTTATGCAATGAGAATGATTTGTCATAAGAAATCAAAAAGCTGATATCTAATTGTTCAAAAGCCTCAAATAAAAATTTTAAAACATCATAAGAGCTTGAATCAATTTTGTCAAAATCCTCAATAAATATCAAAGTTCTTGGAATAATTTGCAATAGCGTTAAAAATATTTCAAAATAAATATGCCTTGTATCAAAATTATTACTATCACTGCGTTTATGCAACGTAATTAAATCCTTAATTAATCCATCTGGATCAACAGATGCAAACATCGAAAAATCATTCATATAAAATAATTTTTGGGATACAGTATATTCAAAAATTGATGAAACAAGTTCTCTAAAGAATGAATAAGGAGAATACTTCATCTCATCATAACAAGTTAGTGAGATAATATTATTAAATTTCCCTGTTTCTGCAGCAGCATTTAACACTTTAATAGTATAAGGCTTATACATTTCAGGGGCTTTTATCGCAACAATTCCTTTCGGAACATTTTGAAATTTATTTAAAATATGAAATAAAACATCTGTATTTTCAGTTCTTATAAAATCGCATTTTATTTCATCAAAATTAATCGTTTCAATATCATAAATATCATCGGAATTACTTTGAGGATCAAGATTATTCAAAGCATTACCATCTATTTTATCTTGTTCAACAAGCATATTTTGAACAAAGTTTGGAATTTTAATTTCAGGTTCTTCTTCTTCCTCAGGATATTCAACTTTAACATAATCTTTCAAATCGACTTCATAAAACATGACCATATCATCATCAACCATGACTGAATTTAATGGAGAAACCTTATAATCTCCAATAATTGCATCTGTCACATGATCATCCGTCAAGACTTGGAAAGTATTTAAGATTTTGTCATCTTTTGTGCTTGTAACTTGATTTAAGAGGCTGATATTATAGCCAGAATCTACATTATAAGGGTCATCGTTTATATTTCTTTTTAAAAGAAACATATTACAACGAACTGTGGCATTTTTTTTACGTGTCAATTTACAGTTCATTGCAGTAATCTTATTTAAAAGGTCTATTACTGTTTTTATAGCAGTAGATGCAGAACTGTTAAACGTATAATCCTTATCAAACCTTATAACATAAGTTTTACCGACAATTTGCCTACGCAGACCTATAGATTTTGTATAATCATAAATTATTTTGTCCAAATTTATTTTAAATTTGTTCAAGAGTTTAGCCGAACCGAACAAATTTTTCATATCATTTATATTTGGGAAATCAATAGTTAGCATAACGAAATCATCAGTATTTGCTTCATTCATTATGACACTTTTTTCAGTATCGTAACCACATTTTCGGCATTTTTTATTTATTGTCTGATTAATTTTTCCACAATTATGACATTTGCTGATAATAACATATCCGCATTTTTTACATGTATTAGTAGTATTAATAGTTTTGCAAATGGGACATGCAAGCTTTAGCACCTTTTTACAATTAGGGCACACAAAAGCTTTATCATCGATTTCATAACCGCATTTTGGACATTCCATAAAAAAATTATACCACGCAAACTTATTATATACAAGAAAACAGCTCATCTAAACAATTGATTTAATATTAATCTTGATAAAAAACTAAGAAATAATAAAAAGAATGGAGGTAGAAAAATGTTGAATCAAGAAACAACCCCATCTCCTAGGTATTTTACATATCTAATTTTTGGATTAGGTTAATTTACAAATTAAAAAAAACATGTCATAATAATGACATGATAAATCACAAAAATTTTAACGGTTTTACATTAACAGAAGTTTTAATTACTCTTGGAATTTTACAATTACTCCAATACTGCCAATGACAGAAATTGGCTTTTAAATGCTTGCAGTAAAAATAGCACAGAAAACCGCCACTGCGGAAGACTAATCCAATATGACGGTTGGGAAATTAAATATAAATGGTAAAAAAATCGCGATTTTGAAATCGCGATTTTTTCTATTCATATCTTATACCTGCCTCTTTCATTCTTTTTATACATTCTTTTATTGTATCAACATCTTTAGTTAAAGCTACTCGAAAATATCCTTCTCCGTATTTTCCGTAACCATTACCTGCAGGAACTACTACATGAGCTTTTTCAAGCATCAATGTAACAAATTCTTCAGAAGTCATTCCTTTTGGAACAGGAAGCCACAAATAAAATGTTGCTTTAGTAGGTTTTACATCCCACCCGAGTTCTCTAAAGCCTTCCTCTGCAGCATCTCTACGTTCTTGATACATTTTATTCAAATCATTAATATATTTTTCATCAACTGTAAATGCAGCAGTTGCAGCATCTTGAATAGCCTTAAAAGTTCCTGAATCAATATTATTTTTAATAGTTCCAAGAGCTTTAACAGCATCAGCATTACCGCATACAAAGCCAACTCTCCATCCTGTCATATTGTATGATTTTGAATGTGAATAAAATTCTAAAGCAACATCTTTAGCACCTTCAACCTGCAAAACAGATGGAGCTTTATAACCGTCATAAGTCATTTCAGAATATGCCATATCAGAGCATAATAAAATATCATATTTCTTACAAAAATCAACAGCTTTTTTATAAAAATCCAAATCAGCAACAGCACCTGTCGGGTTGTTTGGATAATTTAAAAACATAATTTTAGATTTTTTAGCAATATCAGCAGGAATTTTATCAAAATCAGGGAGATATCCGTTTTCTTCCAATAAAGGCATTTCATAAGGTGTTCCACCTGCAAAAATTGTTGCATTGTGATATACAGGATATCCAGGATCTGGAACTAATGTATAATCTCCTTTATCAACATAAGCTAAAAATACATGCGCAATAGCTTCTTTAGAACCTATATTTGCAAGCATTTCAGTATCAGGATCAAGTTCAACACCAAAACGTTTTTTCATCCATTCGCAAGCACCGTTTCTGAATCTTTCGGTACCGTTATATGGAGGATAATCATGATTTTTAGGATTATCAATAGCTCTGTGCATTTCCTCAACAATTGGAGGTAATGTCGGAGAATCAGGATCACCAATCCCAAGACTTATAATATCTATACCTTTTGCTCTTGCTTCAGCAATTTTTTTATCTATTTCCGCAAACAAATAAGGCGGGATTAATTCTAAACGTTCTGATACTTTCATTAAAATCTCCTTCTTAATATTCTTTCCTAACCTTTAATTTTATGCTATCATAAATATAAAGGAAAGACAATGAGTATCATAGCAGATGACAACGATTTTCAACAAAAAAGCATATCCGAAAAGAAAAAAAATTCGGTAGTTAAATGTGAATGCCTTGAGAATGATAAAAATTTTGAAAACTGTATTCGTCCAAAAACTTTTGACTCATACATAGGTCAATCTGCACTAAAAGAAACCCTAAAAATATCAATTGCCGCAGCAAAAAAACGAGGGCTTCCTTTAGATCACTTACTTTTTTACGGTCCACCGGGGTTAGGAAAAACAACACTTGCAGGTGTAATTGCAGAGCAAATGGGAGTTGATATCAAAATTACATCAGCCCCTGCTCTTGAAAGACCTCGAGATATTATCGGAATTTTAATGTCTTTAAAGGGTGGCGAAATATTATTCATAGATGAAATTCACAGACTGAATAAAGTTGCGGAAGAAATTTTATACCCTGCTATGGAAGACTTTTTCTTAGATATGACAACAGGGAAAAGTCAAACGGTAAAAACTCTTCGCGTACCGCTTCCAAAATTTACACTAATCGGTGCAACAACAAAAGCAGGAGAATTGTCAGGGCCGTTACGTGACCGTTTTGGAATTATCCACAGACTTGAATTTTACACAGAAGATGAATTAGCTCAAGTTATAAAAAGAACAGCAGGAATTTTAAATATAGAAATTACGGAAGAAGGAGCACATGCTATTGCGAAAAGATCACGTGGAACTCCTCGTATCGCAAACAGACTTGTCAAAAGGGTTGCAGATTATGCACTCGTAAAACATGACGGAAAAATAACAGAAGATATAGCAAACAAATCACTTGATATATTAAAAATAGATAATTTTGGGCTTGATAATACAGATAGAAGCCTTTTAAGATTAATTATCGAAAAATATGACGGTGGGCCTGTCGGAATAGAAACAATTGCAGCAGCGATAGGAGAAGATGTTAGAACAATTGAAGATGTTTGTGAACCTTTCTTATTACAAGCAGGCTTGTTACAACGAACACCACGCGGAAGAAAAGTTTCTCCTGAAACATACAGACACCTGGGGTATAAAAATTTTAAAAACAATGAACAACAAAGTTTATTTTAATCATTAAATAATAATTAAATATTATTATTTCTAATGTTATCTATATTTTTTTATGGTAAATTTATGCTTGGTTAGGAGATATTTTATGAAAAAATTTATCATAATTTTATTTTTATTCTTGGGATTTTTTACACAATGCTATGGGGCAGATGACAATAAAGCAGTTTTGCCATCAGAAACAGGTATTGTTGAAAATATTAAATATGAAGATGCTGACGGACTAAACCAAGGAGAAGAAACGACAAAACAAGTTGTTACCGTAAAGGTTTTAACAGGAGATTTTAAAGGAACAGAAAGAATTATTGATAACATGCTAACAGGCAACCCTGCATACGATACAAACCTTCCCAACGGAGAAAGAGTTCCTTTGCATGCCGAACCCGTTCCTGACACGGCTTCAACCGCCGACGATGCAGATTTCTTTATCGCAG
>CAJMSH010000006.1 GCA_905216055.1 uncultured bacterium
TAAATCAGGACAACCTGTTATTCCTGCTGACTGGACAGATGTTAGATTGTTAAATGCTGGAACTGAAACAGCAGTTAATAGAGATGTTTATAATTTGTATAAAGAATTTGTTGATATGGTAATTTCTCTGGGGGCTGACGGAATTCGTGCAGATGTTGCGACTAATAAGCCTGCAAAATTCTGGAAAGAATTAATTGATTATTCAAGAACAAAAGATCATCAGTTCTTATGGCTTGCCGAAGCTTCTGAAAGCTGGACGGAACCTGTTTCTGAATATGCTGTTTTTACACCTTATGACAAGCTCTTGGAAGCTGGATTTGACGGATATTACGGAAGTTACTTCAATTTAAAAAATTATAAAACAGGTAGAGAGTTAACAAATCAAATTATTGCAACAAATGCAAATATTAAAAAATTTGCTGAACCAAAAGCTGTTATTGGAAGTTTTACAACTCATGATGAAATGAGCCCTGTTTTAATAAACGGTGAAAAATTTAGTGAAATGATAATTTGGCTAAATGCAACTTTGCCTGTAAATTCTTATTTTGTTGACGGATTTGATACAGGTGACAGTTATATTTATTTGTGGGCAAATAAAGAAGCCTTTAAAACTTTTACTGATGATGATTATTATTTTGTTCATCGCGGAAAACTTGATATATTTAATTTCTCAAGACAGCCGGGAGGAAAATCTACTGATTTGATGCAAACATTTATTATTGCTAATCAGTTTAAAAGACAGTTTTCTAAAATAATAAATAACGGAAAATTTGTTCCATTGAAAACAACATCACCTTCTGTATTTGCCTACGCTATGAGTTATGGTGGTAAAAGTGTTATAGTAATAGGAAATTTGAATTTTAGAAATAATGTTGATACTAAAATATCAGTTCCAAAATTGACTAATGATAATATCATATTGCCATTGAGAATAAATAATATTCCTATTACCGAAAAAGGCGGATTTAAAACAACCTTAAACTCCGGTGAAACTCAGGTATTGGTTATAGATGACCTTGAAGTTAAATAAATAAAAAAAAACGAGGAAATTATTTCCTCGTTTTTTTTGTTTAATTGTTTTATTATCTTAATGCTGCAAGAGCTAATATACGTTTTTTGTGTTTTTCCATAATTTCTTTTGTACGTTCTGTTAATCTTCCTGCAGGAATTGATTTTTTTGTATTTGTAGTTGTTGTTTGTTTTTGGTTTAGTCCTAATAATTGTGAACCGACATTAGCAGCTCCTGATATTGCAGTTATTGTATTTGAAATATTTTTTTGTTTTTGTTCTGATGCTGCTTCGATTTTTGCCATTTTAGCTTTGTAGTCACTACGTTGTTGTTTTTCTGTTTCAAGTTTTGCAACTTGGTCAGAATTGCCTGCTTGTTGAGCTGCTGCAATTTCTGAATCAAGTTTTGTATCATCCATATCTGCGTATTCTTTTGAAGCTCCGTTTTCTCTCATATTCTCTTTCAATTCTTTATCAAGACCTTTTGATGCTTCTTTTTGAGCTTTTCTTGCAGCTTTTGCTTCTTTTAATTCAGCTTTTTCTTGAGCTTTTTGTTCTTTTATATCTTCTTCAGGAGTTTTTTCTGTTGAATCTTTTTTAGTTGTTTCTTTTGTATCTTTGTTGTCATCTTCTTTTTCATTTTCAGATGTCGCATCTGCTTTTTTAGCTGCTAACTGACCGACTGCAGATATTGTGCTGACAGCTCCGCCAACCATACCTAAGATATTTGCAACATCTCCTTCGGCTCCAAATTCTGTCATAAGTTGACTTGTTGTAGATAGTGTACTTCCTACAACTCCTGAAATTTGCATAGCTTTGCCAAAGGTTGAAGCTCCTGTGTTGCCTAAATCTGCAATTGTTGATGCTGATGTTGTTAGTGCAGATGCTGCTCCTGCAATTGTTGAAATTTTACTGAATAATCCATTGGCTTCTTTACCTTGTACGGCTCTTACGTTGTTTACCATTGAAGCGCCTGAAGAAACGATGTTTAAGCCTGCACTTACTGCTGTTAATGTGCTGCTTACTGCACCTTGTGTTCCTGTCATTGAGCTTACTGCGGAAATTGCTGTTTGTCCTAATGATAGCAAGCCTGCTGCTAAATTGCCGTTTGCAATATTGATTGCAGCTTTTGTTACTCCACAGGCAACTGTTCCGTATGTACCTATTGTTGTTAGTGTTATACCTGTTGTTTGTATAGGTGTACCGCTTGATATTAATGCTGCGCCTGCGGCTGCGGTGAATGGGTTACTCAACATTGCTGTCCCGCTTGCAATCATTCCGGTACCGATTTTGTTCATTATAATACCGCTTGATGTTGTTATTGAGAAAACATTCTCAGCTATGCCGACTGCTCCTAATTGTTTTTGAAGTTTGTCTTGTTTTTCTTTTTCGTCTTTTTGTTCTTGTTTTACTTTTTTAGTTATAGCTTTTGTTGTTTTTTCAAATGTTTTTTGTTTTTTGGTAACACGGGTTTCAATATTAACTAATTTTGTATTATTTCTAGTTATTGTATTGCCTGTAATTTGAAATTCTGTACTTAAGGCGTTTAATCTTTCACTGTTAGTTGCAATTCTGTCAGAATTGTTTGAAGTTGCTTGATTTGTGCTTAAATTTGAACTGCCTAAAAGACCTCCTTGAGCATTTGTTGTTTGCTGTTGTGGAGCATTTTGTCGAGCGCTTGCATCTTCTGCTGCAAGTGTTTCATTTTCCATTGTTATTGTTTGATATTCTACAAGCATTGCTTCTTGTCTTTTTGCAGCTTCTTCTGATTCTTTGGTTAAGCGTTCAGCTTCTTTTTGTTCTTGTTGAATTTCTTTTTGTAATTTTTTTGCGTCTTTCTCAAGTTCTTTTTTAGTTTTTTCTGTTTCTTTTTTTATTTCTTTTGAATCTTTTGCATCTTTGTTTGCACTTAAATCAATAGCATCTACTTCTTTTTGAGATTTATCTGCTGTTTTTTTGTCAGCTTTTTCTGCTTCGTCTTCTGCTGTTTGTTCTGGATTGTCTGAATTTGTATCTGTTGTTGATAAAGCAGAGTTTGGTTGAACTGCTCCTTCAATTGCTAAATTTACATCTGTTTCAGGTATAGAATTTGTTGGTGTTGTTTGAGCAACAGTACCTTTTGTTGGTTGTGGTTGAGATAGAGGATTGTTAATTGTTGCTTCTGTAGTTGTAGTTGTATTTTCTGTTGTAGTTTGAGTTGTTGCTGGAGTGTTAGCTGCTGTTGTTTGAGTTGTTGTTGGAGTGTTGTTTGCTGTTTGTGGTTGATTTTCTTGAGCTTGTTGTGGTTGTTGTTCTCCTGAATTGTTTGCAGGGTTATTTGAATTTTCTGTTGCGGCTGTTGTTGCAGCTGCATTTTCTCCTGTTATTGTGACTATTTTGGAATCAAGAGAATTTAATATTGCAAGCGCATCTGAAATACCTACAAATGCTTCATTTGTAGCTTTTTCTGCTTCTGCTTTATATGGTTTTGTAGCTTCAAGTTGTGCATTTTGACCGATTTGTTGGCTTTGAACTCCTTTTGTGTATAGCCATCTTGCACGTTTTGAAAATATAAATTGTTTTAAGGCCATTTCTATAAAGTATGCGCCTATACGTGCAAGAGTTATACCTGAATTGTTTGTAAAATCTAATTGTGTTGAGTATTCAGGAATTAGTGAATCTTTGTATTTAGTTGTTTCTTCTTGGGAAGTTATTTCTTCCGGAATTGCTTTATTAAGTGTTGATTTTTCTTTTGCTGTTTGTGTTTGAAATTCTTTTTTTGCAGCTTCTGTTTCTGCATTTAAGCTTTGAATTTCTGTATTGTTGTCGTTAATTATTTGTTTTTTCTCTGCAATTTTGCTTTGAGTAGCTGCATCTGTTTTTTCATTTTCATTATTGTTGTTGCCGTTTTGGATTTCGGCATCAATTTCTCCTGAAGTTTTGCCTGTCAGTTGTTCAAGTTCTTTTTTAGCATTTGCATTTTCGGTTTCAAGTTCTTGAATTTTTTGTTGACGAGCTTCTTCTTCTTTATTGTATGCCTTGATTAGAACATCCACTTTTTTCTGTGCAAGTTCTGCAAAATCTTTATGGCTTTTTGCAATATTTATTGATGTAAGTGCTTGTTTTGTTTGTTTTTGCAAGTCTGTATTTATTGTGCCTGCTTGTTCAGTAAGTTGTTTAACACTGTCATCATTAAGTATAAAATCTTCTTCAGATGTATCGTTTTCACTTGCAGCAGCATCTTTTTCCTGTTTATCTTCATTGTTTGCAGGGTTGGTTTGTGCTGATGTTTCTGTATCAGTTGTTTGATCTGTTGTTTTTGATACTGTATCTTTGTTTTGTAATTCACTTGCTGATAATACGCTGTTTTCAATACCTAAACTTGTTGCGATATCTTGTGTAGAATCTATTGTATCGGCTGAATATTCCATTGTATCATTACCAATTTTGTTAGCTTCTTTTGCAAGTGTTTTGCCTTGTGCCATTGATAAGATTGAACCGATAAAACCTGTTTCTATAGATATTGTTTCGGTTGTTCTTTTGTATTTTGAATCTGCTACATAATCTGCAAGCATATCGCCGATGTATATTGTTTCATCGCCTAAATCTTGACCTAAAACAGCAAGAATATTTATTTGATTTAATGATTTTGCAATTTCATTTTTATCAAATATCATTTCATCAGAGTTGCTGCCTTGTTTATTTTCAAGCATTCCTGTTAATTCTGCATAACGTTGTGCTTCTGTATCTGTAAGAGCTTCTCCGTTATTGACTTTGTCTTGTAGTTTTCTCCATTCTTTTATTTGTTGTTCGTATTCTTCAAGTGCTTTTTTTTGATTTTTTATTTTATCTTCAAAATTTCTGCTTTCATTTTGAGTTTTTGGCAGAAGTTCATCTATTTGTGCACTTAATTTTTCATTGTTATCGTTACATTGTTCGATTTTCTTTTTGGCTTTTGGAATTAATTCAAGATATGTTTCTTTTTCGGTAACTTCTTCTGTATTAGCATCATCAACATCAGTTGAGCTTTCGATGTTTGCTCCTTGGTTTTGCATAATTGTATTGGCAATATCTACGATGTCTTGTGGAATGTTAACGCCATTTTGTTGCATTTGAATAATTTCTTCAGCAGAATAGCCTGACCATTGTGGGTCAAGGATTTTCCCGTTTTTCTTTGCATAAGCTTCAATGCTATATTTCATAGAAATATTAAAAGAATTTATGTTTGATAAATTTGAATCATAAACATTGTATGTTTTATCAACATATTTAATACTTCCATCTGGTTGCTTTTCTTTCTTCTTTACTGTTTTAGTTCCGACAACGAGCAGTTTATCAGGATCGTTTGGGTCTCTTGTTAATTCTACATCTCCCGATATATTATAACCGTTTGCATCAATTACTTCATATCCTGTTTCGTCTTTATAATATTGTTCAAATTGCGTTTTTTGCTTATCATCCATTTGGTAAAAAAGGCGTAGTGCATCTGAATAGCTTATTTGTTCGCCATTTACCTCCAGGTAAAAGTCCTGAAATATTTCATATTTATTTGGCACGCTTTCGATTCGCATAGTTTTCCTTTTTTCCTTTTTATTTATTTATCGGAAAATTATGTGTAAAACTTTAACAAATATGGCTTTTAAATCTTTGATATAATGTAAAAACTCCGTAAAATCATTGTTTTACGGAGTTTACAATTGTAACAATTTTTTATTAAATTATAAATGTTTTTCAATATTAGAAATAATTGTAGATTTAGGCATTAGACCTACCAATCTTTCAAGTGCTTTGCCGTTTTTGAATACTAAAAGACTTGGAAGTCCGCTTATTGCATAATCTTGAGCTGTTTTTAAATTTTCATCAGTATTAACTTTTACAAATTTAACTTTGCCTGAAAATTCTTGTGCAACTTCATCTAAGATTGGCCCTAATTTTCTGCAAGGTCCGCACCAAGGAGCCCAAAAATCTACTACAACAGGCTGTTCAGAATTTAGAACTTCTTGTTCAAAACTTGCATCATTAATATCAACTGCGTTTGACATTATTGTATCTCCTTACTTTTTATTTAACGGATTTATTCTATCACAGAATTTTTTTTTGTGCTATTATCTTGTAAGAACTCAATAGGATAAGAATATGGCAAGAAAAAAGATAGTAGAAATTGTTCTTGATACAGAAACAACGGGATTGGATTATACAAAAGAAAAAATGGTGGAATTTGCTGCTGTCAGACTTGAAAACGGCAAAATTAAAGATGAATTCCAAACATTGATTAATCCTGAACAACATATTAGAAAATCCAGTATGGCAATTCATGGTATTACTCAAGAGATGGTTGCTGACGCTCCGACTGAAGCTGAAGCGATGCCTAAAATTCTTGAATTTATTGGTGATTATCCGATTGTTGCTCACAACTGTATATTTGATTATTCGTTTTTGAATGAAGCAAGTTTGAGAACTTTTGGAAAAGAATTAACAAATCCAAGAATTGATTCTCAACAGATGTTTAAAGAAGTTTATCCTGATCTGCCTTCTCACGGTTTAGAGGCTTTGACAACAAAATTCCATGTTGAATTGAACAATCATCACCGCGCAATGGCTGATACTATGGGACTTGCTTTGGCTTATCCGAAATTGAAAAAATTGTATCTTCAAAAATATGATTGGGAAGTGAAACAGCTTGATAATGTTGAATATTTGTTTGAAAGATTTTTGAGAATTCAGCAGACTGTTACAACTTTGCAATCAGAATTGCAGGATTTAAAATCTGTGTTTAAACTTTATTTTGAACAAGGCGGTGAACCTATAATTTCTCAATCAGGTGAAACTCTTGTTTATAATTCAAAACAGTCTTTCGGGTATGATTTACACCAGATTAAAGATGTTTTGGAAGAGGTTGGAGCCTTTGATAAAGCAGTTAAATTAAATACAGGATTTATTGACAGATTGGTTGGCGGATGCAGATTAGACGAAGAAAAAAGAGAACTTATTAAAGATGCTCGCCATGAAATTACGGAAACAAGAAATATTCAAGTTATTAAGGCAGGTAAGTAATTATGCTTAAAAGATTAGGTCAATTTTTTAAAGAACCCCCGGTAAAAGAAACAATACAGGATAAAGAAAAAGTAAAGAGTATGTATGCTCATTGGAGATTGAGAATTTTCTATGCCTGTTTTATAGGTTATACTGTATTTTATTTGTGTAAGAAAAATATTGCGGTTGCACTTCCGGGGTTAAGCCAAGAGTATGGGTATTCTAATACTGAACTCGGACTTTTAGGAAGCTCTTTATATTTGACTTACGGTATCGGAAAGTTTGTAAACGGAGTTTTGGCTGACGGATCTGATGTTCGTAAATTTTTGCCGACTGCTTTAATTATGACAGCTATCGCAAATATTTGCTTCGGATTGTCTGCTGTATTTATTACTCCGGGACATGTAAGCTTTTTCGGGTTGCCGACTAATACAATTTTGCTTTGGCTTTTTGTATTTTTCTGGGGCGCTTCAGGTTGGTTCCAATCTGCTGGATTTCCGGCTGTTGCTAAAAGCTTGACTTATTGGTATTCAAACTCAGAAAGAGGAACAAAATGGTCTTTATGGTCTTGTTCTCACCAGACAGGAACTTTCTTGAGCGTTATTGTATCAGGATTTTTGGTTGCTCATTACGGATGGAAAATGGCATTCTTTGTTCCTGGAACTTTGGCTGTTCTTGTTGCTATTTGGTTGTATAACAGATTGAGAGACAGACCGCAATCTTTGGGACTTCCTGATATCGAAACTTATAATAACGAACCTGTTTCGGCTAATAATAACGATTCAGACGATAACAGAACTTATATTGAAATATTTAAACAAAATATTTTATATAATAAGACAATTTGGTTGCTTGCAATTGCATATATCTTTGTTTATATCATTAGATTTGGCGCAGAAGACTGGATGATAAAATATTTGAGTGAGGCTAAGCATAATTCGCTAGAACTTGCGGCTATGAAACTAAGCTCACTTCCTCTTGTAGGTATTGTCGGAACAATTTGCGCAGGTTTAATTTCAGATAAAATCTTTAAAGGAGAAAGAGCTCCTGTTAATATGATTTATTTAGCAGGTGTTGTAATTTGTCTTGTATTATTGAAATTTAATACAATAGGCACTTTAGATTTCGTGTTAATTGGATTGTTAGGTGCATTTACATACGGCCCTCAAATGATGATAGGTGGGTTATGTGCTGTTGAATCAAGCTCCAAAAAAGTTGCTTCTGCTGCAACAGGCTTTACAGGAACATTCGGTTATATTGGTGCTGTTCTTTCTTCTACAGGAACAGGATTTATGGTAGATAAATTCGGGTGGAACGGCGCTATTGTGTTCTGGGTATTGTCAGCTCTAATCTGTATCAGTATTTGTACTGTATTGATGATTGATGAGAAAAAGAAAAAACAACAACAAAATCAAGCTTAATTTATTCTGATTTTGATTTGGATTTTTGTTTTAAAGGTAATGTAAACCAGAAGGTGCTTCCTTGATGTAATTTTGATTTTACAAAAATTTCACCGCCATGAGCTTGCAGAATTTTTCTGCATAGTGCAAGACCTACGCCTGATCCTTGTTGGCGTTTGAGTTCACTGCGATTAACTTGAGTAAAGAAGTTGAAAATCTTTGTGATATCTTTTTTGCTGATTCCATCGCCTTTGTCCCGTATTTCAAATACAAATTCTTTTTTTCTGTTTACGTAAGTTACGATGGAAACAGAGCTATTTGCTTTGCTGAATTTTATTGCATTTGAGATTAAGTTGTAAATCAGTTGTTTAAATCTTATTAAATCTGCGTTAACGATAATGTCTGAAAGTGTGTAGTTAAATGTTATATTTTTTTCTTTACGCATTTCATCAAAATTTTGGAGGATTTCATTAATTAATTGTTTTGTTCTAATGCGTTCTTTTTTTATTGTAAGCGGTTGAGAGTCGCTGCGAGCGTACTCTAAAATGTTTTTTATAAGACTCATTAAGTAAACTGAATTATTTGAAATATTATTTAGATATTTAATATTTTCATCATTATTGATATTCTCTGACAGTAAATCACAAAATCCTATTATTGCATTAAGCGGTGTTTTAAATTCGTGAGAAACGCTTGCAAGAAATTCGGTTCTTTCTCTTGCGTTTCTGCGTTTTTCATCATATAGCGTTATGATTTCTAGTCTTGCACTAATGTATTCTATTATAAGTTCAACTGCTGAAAGATTATTTTTGTTGAAATTTTTATCATTGGAAATTAATCCTATATAGCCTAAAATATTATTTCTGTAAATAATGGGCTTTAGGATTTTATTGGTGTTTGACATGTAAGAAAGATGTTCATAAATCTCTTCTAACCCAAAATTTTTGTAAAAATCATATATTGTTTGTTTTATATTTTTAACTTCTTTTTCAAGATTTTCATCTTGTTTAAAACGTTCTGTTGTTAAAATCTTGCGGACTTCTACCTGATTGTTGTTCCAATTAATAAGGCTAACCCAGCTTGCATAAGCTCCTGTTAGTTGTATGAATTCTGTGTTAATTGTGTCTGCCATATCTTTTAAATTTTTTACGGCATTAATTTTTGTCACAAAATTATAAATTGCTTTCTTGTTCATTGTATAATAATTATACTATGAATAAAAAATTGTATGTAATATCAGGTTCATCAGGAGTCGGAAAAGGTACTGTTTTAAAGGGCTTTTTATCAAGAAACCCTGAGTTTATGCTCTCTATATCTTGTACTACAAGAAAACCCAGAGAGGGTGAAGTTGATGGAGTTAATTACTTCTTTATGACAAAAGAAGATTTTAAAAACTCTGTTGATAACGGTAAATTTCTTGAATGGGCAGAATTCGCAGGGAATTTTTACGGTACAAAGAAAAAATTTATCAATCAATGTTTGGAAGAAGGCAAAGATATTATTTTAGAGATTGATACTCAAGGAGCTTTGCAGGTAAAAAAACAGATGCCTGAAGCTGTTTTAATTTTTATATGTCCGCCTTCTTTAGAAGCTTTGGAAAATCGTTTGCGTGGCCGTCATACAGAAGATGAAGCAACTATTCAAAAAAGACTTCATGAAGTAAAGCAGGAACTTGCTCGTGCTGAAAAATTTGATTATAAAATTGTAAATGATGATTTGGATAGAGCAATTTCGGAGCTTGAAAATATAATTTCTGAGGAACGTAAAAATGTTAAGCGGTAAAACGATATTATTAGGTATAACAGGCGGAATTGCAGCTTACAAAATTTGTGAGCTTATCAGAATGTACAAAAGAGCTAACGCAAATGTTCTTGTTGTATGTACGCCAAATGCCCTAAATTTTGTAACTAAGCTTACTTTACAGAATTTGAGCGGAAATGAAGTCGCTGTTGAAGAATTTAGCGTAAAAGATTATAGACCTGAACATATTTCTTACGCTGACAGTGCTGATATTATGGTAATTGCGCCTGCAACCGCTAATACGATATCAAAAATTGCTCAAGGAATTTGTGATAACCTTTTGACCTCTATTGCTTGTGCTTTTACAAAACCTGTTATAATTGCACCTGCGATGAACTGTAATATGTGGGGAAATCCGATATTTCAAGAAAATTTGAAAAAACTTCATTACGAAATATTAGAACCTGAAAGCGGTTATCTTGCTTGTGGTTATGAAGGGAAAGGCAGACTTTGTTCTCTTGAAAAGATTTTTGATAAGACAGTTGAACTTTTAACATACAAACCGTTAAACGGCAAAAAGATTGTTATAACATCAGGCGGAACAATAGAAGATATTGATCCTGTAAGATATATCTCAAATTATTCATCAGGCAAAATGGGACTTGCTCTTGCTGATACTGCAAAAAATCTTGGAGCAGAAGTTACATTGATAACAACAAAAGATGTTGAGAGAAAATATAATGTCGTAAAGGTTAAATCTGCTTTTGATATGAAAGAGGCTGTTGAAAAAGAATTTGAAGATTCAGATTGCATTATAATGGCTGCTGCTGTTGCTGATTACAGAGTTAAAGAAGTAGCTTCTCAAAAGATGAAAAAAACTGATGCAGATGAAATATCATTAACTCTTGTGAAAAATCCTGATATTTTAAAAGGATTATGCGAGAAAAAATTAGAATTAAATTCTTCTGATAATAAAGCTAAAAATCCTTTGATAGTCGGATTTTGTGCAGAAAGTGAAAATTTGCTTGATAATGCAAAGGAAAAAATTAATAAAAAAGGTTGTGATTATCTGATAGCAAATGATATTTCTCGAAAAGATATCGGCTTTTCAAGTGATTATAATGAAGTTACAATTCTTGATAGGGAAGGTAATATGCAAAAGCTTGAAAGAGCAGATAAAATGACAATTGCAAAACAAATTTTTAAGGTTATTTATGGATAAATATGAAATTGTCAAAAGAATAGAAAATTATGCACCATTAGAATTGGCAGAAAAATGGGATTGCCCGGGGTGGGTTGTCGAAACTGAAGAACGAAATGTTCAAAAAATTATGCTTGCCCTGACTGTTACTGATGATGTTGTAAATCAAGCAAATCAACTTAATTGCGATATGATAATTTCTCATCACCCATTGTTTTTTGTTCCTTTTAAATATAAAAATATTGATATTTATTGTGCACACACCAATATGGACAGATGTGAAGGTGGTACAACAGATAAGTTAATTGATACTTTGAAGCTTCAAAAAACGGGTTATATTGGTGATTTTACAAGGATTGTAAGCTTGAGGGAAGCAATTTCTGTTGATGATTTTGTAAAACGTTTAAGGGTAATTGCTCCGAATCTTAGGTATGTAAATAATTTAAATGTTCAAAAAATCAAAAATATTGCTTTTTGTGCAGGCAGTGGGGCGGAATTTATACAAGAAGCTTTTGAAAACGGGGCAGATACATTTGTTACCGGAGATTTAAAATTCCATACAGCACTTGATTCTCCAATCGTTGTTTTTGATATCGGACATTTTGAAAGTGAAATATTGATTTTAGATGTATTTGAACAATTATTGCCTGAAATGCAAGTGTTTAGGGCTAAAGAGAAATCCCCTTTTATTTATTAAAAACTTTTTTATAAAAAAAAATAATATTTGTATGTACATAAATCTTGACATTCAACTTTGAGCGGTTAAAATAATAAACGTAGCTCATATAATGGGGCGTCGCCAAGTGGTAAGGCACCTGGTTTTGGTCCAGGCATCCGGAGGTTCGAATCCTTCCGCCCCAGTTGTTTAAAAAGACCGAAAATTTATTTTCGGTCTTTTTTATTGTTTTATTAAGAGCGTTAATAATTTAATTATGCCTTTTAGGCATTTAAACTAATACAATATAAGTATTTGCTATTTATCGAAAAATCGTAAATAATAAAATCAGAAAGGTCGTTTTATATGAATTTGGGAAACCGCAAAGAAATTGTTCAGAATTTAAAAGATGCAGGTTGCTCTGATGAATTTATAGATGAATTTTTTAATATTAGCAAGAAAAATAAATCTGAAAAACCTGTTATTAAATTGTTGTATAACTATAAAAAATTTCTTTTAAAGGGTTTGCATGATTCTCAAAAAAAGATTGATTGTTTAGACTTTTTAATTTTCAAAATCAATCAAGCTGTGAAAGAATAGGACCAAGTTAGCTTAAACAATATTAATTGAGATGAGGTATTAAATGCTTAAAAAACTTTTAATTTTTGCAGGAACGCTTTTATTAATTATTGGAGGTGCAAATATGAGTATTGCTAAATCATTGGATTGGGATAAAACTTTTAAAAAAAGTGATAAAGTCGATGTAAAAAAGGTTAATTTCAAAAACAGATACGGGATTACGCTTGTTGGGGATTTGTATACTCCGATTGGTAAATCAGTTGAAAAACGACCTGCAATTGCTGTTTCAGGACCGTTTGGTGCTGTAAAAGAGCAGGCTTCAGGTTTGTATGCTCAAACTATGGCTGAGCGAGGTTTTGTAACTTTGGCTTTTGATCCTTCTTATACCGGAGAAAGCAGTGGAGAACCGAGAAATGTATCTTCGCCTGAGATTAATACTGAGGATTTTTCTGCGGCAGTTGATTATTTGAGTAATTTGGATAGTGTTAATCCTGATGAAATCGGGATAATAGGAATTTGCGGATTTGGCGGTTTTGCATTGAATGCTGCTGCTATTGATACAAGAATTAAAGCGACTGTTGCAGTTACAATGTATGATATGACAAGGGTTAGCGCAAGAGGTTATTTTGATTCAATGGATGAAAATGCACGTTATGCTCTGAAGGAATCTTTGAACAAACAAAGAACTGAAGATTTTAAAAACGGAACTTATGCAAAAGCTCCGGGATTACCTGAAAAGCTTAGCGGTGATGAACCTCAATTTGTAAAAGATTATTATGGATATTACAAAACTCCGCGCGGGTTTCATAAACGTTCAATAAATTCTAATGGAAATTGGAATACAACTGCTGCTTTGTCATTAATAAATATGCCGATTTTAGCTTATAGTAATGAAATTCGTAGCGCTGTATTAATGATTCATGGAGAAAATGCTCACAGCAGATATTTTTCAGAAGATGCTTATAAAAAATTGCAGGGTGATAACAAAGAACTTATGATTATTAAAGGCGCAAATCATGTTGATTTGTACGACAATTTGGAAAAGATTCCGTTTGATAAAATCGAACAATCCTTTAATACATACTTAAAGGAGAGTAAATAGTGAGAAAATTTCTATTAATATTAATGTCATTGATTATAACAGGAGGTAATTTAGTTATGGCAGAAGAATTAAATCAGCCGTTTGCAATTGGAGAAATAAATCCTTACAGTAAATATTTTACGGGGATTACGCATTTGAATATGTTAGTAACTCGTGATGAAACTTTTAATTCATCTATCGGAAACGTTACATTTGATGCAGGTGCAAGAACAAATTGGCATAAACATTCAGGTGGGCAAATTCTCCTTGTAACCGCAGGTGAAGGCAGATACCAAGAAAAAGGTAAAGATATTCAGATCCTAAAAAAAGGTGATGTGGTAAAAATTCCGCCAAATGTTGAACACTGGCATGGCGCAGCTCAGGATAGTAATTTTGCGCATATATCAATAGAACCTAATATTCCGAATAATGAAACGACTTGGCTTAAGCCTGTTACTGATAAAGAATATAATAAGTAAGGTAAAGATTTTATGTTGAAGAAAGTATTAATATTATTTTTGACTGTGCTGATATCGCAAAATTTTATTTTTGCGGCATCAGTGCAGAATGAGGATAAAACAATGACAAGAACTGATATTTGTAAAAAAAATTATAAAATTCTATTTAAAGGTGAAGCTCTTTTGCCAAATGGAGATGATCCAGAGATGATGGCAATTTTGCAGAAATATATTTTTGGCGAGGTATTTACTGTCGGTGAATTAGATATAAAAACAAGAGAGATGATTACAGTAACTTCATTAGCTGTACAACAAACTCTTCCGCAATTAAAAGCGCATATAAACGGAGCTTTGAATGCGGGAGTTACGCCTATTGAATTGAGAGAAGCTATTTATCAATGCGCGCCTTTCATAGGTTTCCCAAAAACATTAAATGCTCTTGGAGTTTTGAATGAGGTCTTTAAAGAAAGAGGAATTCAAACACCTTTAAAATCAACCTCAACAACTGATGAAAATAATCGTTATGAAAAAGGTTTGGCAATACAGAAACCTTTATATGGCGATGAAATTAAAAATGCTATGTCAAATTTGCCTGGTAATATGGGGGAAGATGTCGCAAGATTTTTAACAGAAGTTTGTTTTGGTGATTATTATACAAGGGAAGGACTTGATTTAAAGACAAGAGAACTTCTTGTAATTAGTATATTAGTTACAACAGGAAATAATGAGACTTTGAAAAGTCATATAAAAGGAAATCTAAAAGCAGGTAATTCTAAAGAGACAATTACCGCTGCAATAATTCAATGTTTGCCTTATGTAGGATTTCCAAATACTTTGGCAGCTTTAAAGACATTAAAAGATGTGTTAGCAGATTAGAAAGGAAGATTTGTATGTCTAAAAATGTATTAATTATATCTACAAGCTTAAGAAATCCAAGCAGTTCAGAAATTCTTGCAAAAGAAGTTGAAAAAGGTGCAAAAGATGCAGGACACAATGTAGAATTTGTAACTTTGAAGGATAAAAATATAAGTTTTTGCAAAGGTTGTCTGGCATGTCAGAGATTAAAGCATTGTGTTATTGATGACGATGCAAATTTGATTACAGATAAAATAAAATCCTCAGATGTAATCGTTTGGGCAACTCCTGTTTATTATTATGAAATGAGCGGGCAGATGAAAACTGTAATTGATAGAGCAAATCCATTATTTGTTTCGGATTACAAGTTTAAAGAGGTTTATTTGATAACAACTTCAGCAGATTCAGATGCAGGTGTCGGTCAGGCTGTTTTGAATGGAATAAACGGCTGGATTGCTTGCTTTAACGGAGTGAAACTTTGCGGATATCTTAGTGGTGGCGGTATTACAAGTTCTTCTGAGCTTGAGGCAAATCCTGATTTGTTAAAAAAGGCATACGATTTAGGTAAAAATATATAAAATTTTTTATATATAAAAACGGAAGTATTGAATAGTCAATGCTTCCGTTTTTTTTGTATTTTCAATTTGTTATAACTTTAATTTATTTATCCAGTCTGCAATTTCTGAATCTTTTGCAGAATTTTCGTATGAAGTGTAACCTTCTGTGACTTTAGCACCTTTAGCTAGTTTTTGCATATCAATATATGTGGAAGATGCTCCTCCGCCTCCATGGGTGCAGAACGGTACTATTGTTTTTCCTGAAAAATCGTTGTTGCTAATGAATGTTTTGACAGGACTTGCCATTGTGTACCACCATACAGGTGTGCCTAAAAATATAATATCATAATCTTTTACGTTACCGTTATCTGTTAATTCAGGTTTTATATCTTTTTGCTTTTCGTCTTTTGCAAGATTTACAACATCATTGTAATTATTAGGATAAGCTTTTTTCGGCACAATTTCAAAAATATCGCCGTTTGTTAATTGCTGAATTTTTTCAGCTACTCTTTTTGTGTTTCCGGAATAGGAATAATAAGCGATTAAAACTTTTTTGTTACTCATATCTATCTCCTTTTTTGCTAAACTTTTTTGGTTGAAAAATAAAACTCCGATTAAGGCTACAAGTATTATTGTTCCAACCAAAATAAATCCTGTTTTTTGCATAATATACCTCTCAAAAATTCCCGTTTTTTATATTATAAATGTTGAGAGCTACTATCAGTCAAGAGGAAAAATATTTTTATGCTATATTATTTTTATGAAAAAAGTTTTGTGTTTCGGAGACAGTAATACTTATGGTTTTAACCCGTCAGATGGTAGCAGATATTCAAAAGATGTTCGTTGGTGCGGAAGGTTAAAGACGTTAGGTTTTGAAAAATTTGAAGTTGTAGAAGCTGGTTGTAACAATCGTACGGCTTTTTGCGACAATCCTCAAGGAATTGATTTTACAGGATATAAAGCTATTGAAAAATATTTTGGAAAGCATTTTGATTTGATTGTTTTGGCAATTGGGGTAAATGATATTCAAAAAATTTATAATGTTTCTGTTGAAGATTTTGAAAAAGGATTAGAAAGTTTTGTAAATCTTGTTAAAACATCTTTTTCAAATTCAAAAATTTTATTAGTAGCACCGTCCAATTTGAAAAAAGTTATCTTGCAAAGTTATTTTGGAGCTTTGTTTGATGAAAATTCGATAGAAAAATCTTTAAAACTCAGTGAAATTTATAAAAAAGTTGCAAAAATTTCTGGTTGTGAATTTATGGATTTGAATGAGGTTACTGAGGCTTCTGATATTGACGGTTTACATTATACAGAAGAACAGCATGAAAAAATCTCTCATGCTGTTTTTCAAAAAATTTGTAAAATAATTTGTGATTAATATTTTAATATTTCATTGTCATCAGGAACAACTACATTATTAAGTTTTAAATTTTTAATATCCTCTCTTGTTACTGTCAAGTGGCTGACTGTTCCCATGTGGCTTGCTATGATTGTAGAATTTTTTGCATATTCTGATATTGTTTTTACATCATCTGTATTCATAATTAAGTATTCGCCATTTAATACTCTTGCACCGCAAGCATTTACAACGATTATATCAGGAGAGAATTTGTCTATTGCATTTTTAACTTCTGAACACCAGATTGTATCTCCTGCAACATAAAGAGTTTTTTCATCAGGGGCTTTGAATACAATGCCCATTGATTCATAAGGCATACCAATAGATTCGCATAATGGTTTGACGATTTCTCTTTTTCCATGTTCGCATTGAGTTTTATATAGAGTTACGCCTTCAAAATCTGTTCCGTTTTCTGATAGAATTTTTAAATTTGAAAATCCAAATTGCTTGATAATTTTTTCATCATCTGTGTTTTGGATAAAAAATGGAATATTTTTATCAAGTGCTTTAGCTGCATATTCATCCCAGTGATCAGGGTGAAAATGTGTTAAAATTACCGCATCAATATTATTCACAATATCTTCAATTGAAATTGGTAAATCTACCCTCGGCTGTTTGACTTCTGCATTATAAGCACTGTCAAATCCAGGCATATATTCTTTTGGACCTAGCCAAGGATCGATAAGAAATTTTTTGCCTTTAAAAGTTACAATAATTGTTGCATTTCTTATTTGGTGGATTTCCATTTTTACCTCTCTTCCTTTATGCTTTTTCTTGTTTTTTTTTATTTGAAGAAATTATAAGGAAAACTCCGAGCAAAATCAATATTACGCCTATTGATATTCTGAGGGTAAGTTGTTCGTTGAAAAACAGTATTCCGAAAAATATTGCGGTTAATGGCTCTAGTGCACCTAAAATAGCTGTGTTTGTTGAACCGATAAGTTTTATTGCAACAGTTATGGTTTCAAGTGAAATTATTGTCGGGAAAATTGAAAGCCCTGTTACTAAAAGCCAAGATGTCGGATTATGAAGAATTTGAAGCTCTGTGCAGAATTTCAAATTTACAATATAAACCAAAAGCCCAAAAAGCATTACGTAAAAACTTAATTTGGCGCTGTTAATATCTTTAATTGTTTTTATATTTTTTACTCCGACAATGTAAAGTGCGTATAAAAGAGCTGATAGAAGTACAACGCATACCCCGTGAAAATTTAAGTTTACTCCTGATTCCCCTCTATAAAGAAGTGCAATCCCGATTGATGTTGATATTATTGCAAAAATTACGGTTTTTGTAATCTTTTCTTTAAAAAATATTGTCATTATGATTGCGACAATGACAGGATAAATAAAAAGAATTGTACAGGCAATTCCCGGTTCAATATATTTAAAAGCTTCAAAAAGGGTTAGAGATGAAAAGGAAAAAAATAATCCTAAAATAAAAAGCGGGAAAAATTCTTTTTTAGATATTTTAAGAGATATTTTTTTGTAAAATTTCAACCATAGATAATAAATTATGACCGCCAGAAAGTATCTGTAAAACAGTACGGAATTTATGCCTACTCCTTTTGCGTATAAAGGAAGCGCAAACAGTGGGTTTGTCCCGTAACTTGCGGCTGCGATTGCTCCGTTTAGAATTCCTTTTGTGTTGTTACTTATTTTAAAGCTCATAGTTTAAATATTAGCAAAAATAAAATAGTTGACAAAAATTTTACAAAATTTCTTGATATTTTTCAAAATAACTCTTATAATCTTTTTATGGATTTTGATATTGAAATATGGCTTGAAGAATTTACAAAAAAACTGTTTGATCAATTTAATTCACGTATAAAATTTATCGGGCTTCAGGGTAGTTATAGACGCGGGGAAGCGAATGAAAACAGTGATGTAGATATTGTTATAATTTTGGATAAACTTTCTTTTGAAGATTTGACGGAATATAAAAATATTGTTCATTCAATGCCGTTTTATGAAAAAGTTTGCGGATTTATATGCGGGGAAAAAGAAATTTATGAGTGGCCTAAATATGATCTTTTTCAATTAGCAAATGATACTGTTTCTCTGCATGGAAATTTGTTTGATTTTATCCCGATACTCAAGCATAACGATATATTGGATTCTATAAAGAATAATGCTGCAAACCTTTATCACAGAATGTGTCATGGTTTTCTTTTTGAAAATAGAGATATTGATGTTTTGTATGAAGGTTATAAGAGTGCTTTTTATATTTTGCAGGCAATATATTATTCTCGTAATACTGAATTTGTCGGAACCAAAAAAGAACTTGTCAGAGTTTTAGATGGTGAAGATAAAGAGATTTTGCTTGTTAATATGAATTGGAAATCTTTGCAGGTGGACGAAAATTCTGATTTTTATTTTGAAAAGCTTATAAATTGGGCTGCAAAATATATTTAATTTTTTATATTGGCAGTTTTGGTTGTGAGTGATATTTCTTGTTTTAAATCATTAAGAAATTCAGGTGTGTATAAAAAACCGAGATGTGCACCGTTACTTAGTAATAGCGTTTTTTCCCCTGTATGAATTTTTAGCTGCTTTAATTGCTTTTGATTTACCAAATAATCATCAAGTGAATGATAAATTTTGTAGTTTGTCCCGTGTTCTAAAAAGTCTGATATTGATAAAAGACTTGAATTTTTCCTTATATCTTCAATTGTTTTGTGTTTGTCGCTGAGCAGGTATTTTTCTGTGTAATCTCTGTAATTCATATTGTTTATTTTTTCGTAAATATCTGTTTTTTTATTTTTCGGTGTGTTTTCAAGGGTAAAGATTAAATCAGATAATTTTTGGTGCATTATAAAACCTGTGATAAGTTTACCTTCTTCTTCAGTGAAGGGAAGAAGCGTTAGGTTTAAATCTTTTGCAGTGTCTTTCATATCCGTTAGTTGAACGACTTTGGCTGCGGTTAGTGCTGCTTGATTTTTTATATCTTTTAAATTTTTATTCCATTCCTCGCTGTTTTTATCAACCTGCTCCATTGCATAAACTAATTCTACAGGCGGACATATTGATATGAATTTTGTTATATTTAATGTGTTATTTTTATATTCTTCATTTGCAAGAAACAGTGTTGTTAAAGCTCCGAAAGATGTTCCAATAACTGTTTTACCGTTGAATTTGCAATTATATTTATTTTCTAATGAGTCAATTATTTTTGTTGTAACTGCTTTTAAGTATTTTACATCTTCAAGGGGAAGTCCTGGTGCATAACCTTCAGGCATGCTTTTTACAAATTCCCATTGAAAATGGCTTCCTTGTATAATTACTGAATATCCCGCATCGTAAAAGATTTTTGCAAGTACAACGGAGTGATGTGAGGTTATGCCCTCGCCTATTGATGGGTAAATTATTGCAACAGGTGAATTTTTATCATGTTGCATAATATATTTGAATTTATAGTTTTCTTTGTTTGGGGTGATATTGACTGATGAAGTTTTAATTTTTTTGCTGAAACATCTGTTCCAAATTGATAATTCATTCCACATAGATTTGTCAACTTCAGGAAGATCAAAAAGGGCTGTTCGCATTGAATCAACAACTGGATTTTGAGGATTGTAATTTTCAACGAGAATATCTGCCATAAGCTGTGAGTTATCCAAGTTGTAACTTTTTAGGATAATATTATCGATATTTGCTCCGCCTTTTATTATGTCCGCAACGGTTAATCTATCTTTGTTAATTTCTTCAAGACTTTTGTCTCCTCGAATATTGAGTGTGTTTTCAACAAGTTCTTTTGAATTTTTTTCTTCTTCTGATGTTTTAAATCCGTTTTCAAGAATTTCTTTTCTGTCTAAGTTGTTACATTTTATATAATTATCTAGTCCGTACATTTTTCTTGAAATTTCATAAGGATCTGCGTATGTTGATTCAAGCATTTTTATAAGCGGTTGAAGATATGAAGTTCTATTTACGGTTATACCTGCTTTTACCATTGCAAGAATTGGGGTTCCGACATAAGTTGTTGGATTCAGCGATGTATCAAGAATTTTTCCCGCAATTCCTCTTGCTGTTGTCCCGTTCATTACCGGTAGAACTATGTAAGAGCCTGAATTGCATTTACATCTTGTTAAAGCTTGTTCCATATCCTCATTTACAGGTTCGAGATTGAAATATCTTTTTGCTGGGTCAAACATTCCCCCAAGACCTATGGTAGTATTTGTTAAAAATCGTGCTGTTTCTGTTCTTGTTGCTTTAAAATCTTTTTGGATAAGTGAACTTATCAATCTTTTTGGGTATTCAATATTTTTATATGCGCTTTGGATTCTTTCAATTCCATATTCAGGAAGAATTGAACACCATAGAATATGTACAGGACGTATTGCATATTTGTTTAGCCCAAGATTGAAAGCAAAAATTTTACGGTTAAATTTTTCGTATTTGTCAGGCCCAAGATAGATGTAAGCGTAATCAGGGTATTTGCTTTGCGGAATTGTTAGTTCTTCTGAAATTGCTGTATTTGTTGTGAAAAATAGTAGAATTGAGATAATTAAAAATTTTTTTTGCATTTTTTCTCTTAGTAATTTTGTAAGACGTTATTATTGTTTTTTATGTATAAAAAAAGTTCATTACTCATTCGGATAATTTTTGTGATATTGTTTTTTATCAGAAAGGTGTTTTGGAAAAATGAGTGAAAAAGAAAAAATGTTAAAAGGTCTTTTATATGATGCAAATTATGATAAAGAACTTGCTGATGAAAGAATAAAATGTAAATGTATGTGCAAACAATACAATGATTTGTCTCCTGATAAAACGGAAGAAAGAAAAGAATTATTAAAAAAAATACTAGGCAAAACAGGTAAAAACTATTGGATTGAGCAGGATTTTTGGTGTGATTACGGTTATAATATCGAATTGGGAGAAAACTTCTATTCAAACCATAATTGCGTAATTCTTGATCCTGCAAAAGTAAAATTTGGTGATAACGTTTTTATAGGTCCATTTTGCGGATTTTATACTGCAGGGCATCCTGTTGATGTTGAAAGCAGAAATGCAGGAATTGAATATGCAAAACCGATTACAGTCGGCAATAATGTATGGATAGGCGGGCATGTATCAGTAATGCCCGGGGTTACGATTGGAGATAATGTTATAATTGGTGCAGGTAGTGTTGTAACAAAAGATATTCCGTCAAATGTAATTGCAGCAGGAACTCCTTGCAAGGTAATTAAACATACAGAAAACGTTTAGATTTTTGTATATATACTTAAACCCCGTAATTTTATAATTAAAATTACGGGGTTTAAAATTTTTTAGTACGAATTGTTCGTATATATTTTAAATAAAAAGTTATAGGAATATATTTTTATAAGCCCAAAGCGTATTTGTTGCTTATAGAAACCATATTCATCGCGTTAAAAATATTCTGTTGTGTTGATTGAATAGAATCTGCTCTGTCAGAAATACTAGCCAGTTGCGTCTGTAAACTTTGTGCTTGTGATATTTTTGACTTATCGCCCGAGTTCATCATAACTTGTAACTGGGCTGATATGTTGTCAATAATATCATCAAGTGTGTCATTCGATGATACTGTTACGCCAACTGTTGACGCTAATGATTTTGCTTCAGATAGCAGTTCTTGTTCTGATGAATTACCTCCTCCTTGTTGTTGTCCTGCGTTTTGTTGATTTTTTGTTGCTTCTGCTTGCGCAATCAATGCTTGAGCTTGGGCTTCTGATGTCACCGTTGTTGGATCTATCCCCAAAGATTCAAGTTTCATTTTCGTAGAAGAACTTAATTCTTCTTGCGTTTTATAGGTTGATACGGCAGCAGATTGCGTGGAATTGATAGAACTTATGGAACTCATACCCACATCCTTTCAATTTTTTACTTTCTACTCCTTTTAATGTTTTTTTGACCGAAGTCAATATTTTTTACAAATTTCTTTACGGAATTTGGTATATTAATCTTTAGAATTTTGTGTGTAATTTTTACATTTCTTAAATAAAAAATAATTAAAATTGGCAGGAATTAGGAATATTTCTATGTTTGTGGTATAATTTTACACAGGAGTTATGTTATGAAAAGATTACTTATATTGTGTTCAATACTTTTGTTGATGTCATCTAGTGCTATGGCTGCATCAAAGTATGTGAAAATTGAACCTGAATTTTTGCAACCGTATCAGAGCAAAAGCAGTGATCAGGTGAATGAAACACTTGCTATTATTTTTAGCAAGATAAAACCTGTTATTAAAACTGATAAATTCCCGAAATATTATCACGATTTTACGCTGGTAAAAGATGACGGGACTCAGAATAAAGCTTATCATTACGTAAAATATGGTAATGCTGAACTTATTTATAATACAGATACAAATGAATTAAAGTATGTATCTTTCAGACGCCCTGAGCTTATGAAATGCAGAATAATTTATGATTATCCGTCAGGTCAGTTGCATGCTGTTCAAATTTTTGTATCAGATAAAGAATCTTTTATATACAGTCCTGATGGAAAATATATTGATTATTCCCCTTATGTAAAAGAGGTTAAGGATAAAGTTATCAGTCATTGGAAAGTTCCGCCGAGAAAGCAAATCGATATTTTAGCTAAAGGTCAAAAGGATTTGCTTGTTCAAATGGCTTTAACTCTTAATAGGGACGGAACAGTCAAAAAATGCAAGATTTTGAAATCTTCTAAAATCAAGGCGCTTGATGAAAATGCCGGTGCAGCAATTAAGGCTGCAGCACCATTCAAGCCTTTCCCTAAAGCTTTCTTTAATGAAGAAATTATGATTATTTTGAATTTCAATTTTAGCTTGTAAAATTAAAATTACGATTTAATAATCAATTTTCCCTTTAGTGAGGATTGTAATTCCACGTCCCCAACCGTTTATCTCAGTTTCGCTGACAGTTGTATTTGAATGGCCACGTGGTAAAATCCCTTCTTGTGTTATGTAAAAGTCAAAAATATCATATCCGACAGTATTTGGTTTTTTGACTCCATTTATATCTACTCGGATTCTTCCGCAACCAATTGGTTTTGTGAGTTCTGCAGTACCTGTACAACTGTTACTCATATGCCAAAATAACAAAATAGCTCCGTCTGGTGTTGTAAGGGTTGAACCAACATCACTATTAACAACTCCACCATTCAGTGTTTTGAAAGAATCTAGGTAACATCTTGTTATTTCATCATTTGTTTGACATTTTTTTACGTTCTTAATGTATTTTGAAAAAATATCTATATAATCATTGCTAGATGTAAATAGTCCTTCTAAAGAACCTCCATTGTCATTTAATATCATAAGATAAGCTTGCGAAATTACAGAATAAGCCTTCTTATATTGAGCAACTAGCTCTTTTTTTTGTGTACTGTTGATAAGTGATGGCATCGTCATCGCAGCGACCACACCAATAATGCCAAGAGTAATCAAAACCTCAGCTAATGTAAAAGCAGTTAATGCCTTGCCCCAAGCTAGTTTTGCGGGGGGGGGGCAACTCTAAGCTCTCTTAAATCCATAATTTATGCCTCCTGTCTTTTTTATTATTTACTATATTTTGAGTTTTGTCAAGATTTGTTCAATGTATTGAGATTTCGTAATTTCCGTTGTTGATTTTGAAATTCATACGGATAGTTTCGCCGTTGTATTCTGATGGTGGAGGAGTAAATCTCGGAACACTCATTAACATATAATATACAGTGTCGTTTAAGCCTTTGTTTGAAGATTCTTTTGAAAATTTTCTATTAATAAGTTTGCCTGTTTTATCAACGGAAAATTGTATTGAACATTCTCCTGAACCTTGAATACTACCTACTGCAAATTTTGAGAACAATGCGGCTCGCAAATTGTTCTTGTAACGTAGCATTTCTGCACTGTTAGGGTTGTATGCAGGCTTTTGTGTTTTTGGAGGGGTTAAAAGTTCGGGATTAACCGACATTTCTTTGCGTTGTCTTATTATGATATTATTTTTTTTTTGAACCTGCTCTTGTTTTTGGGGAGCCTGTTTTTGAATTGGTTTTGAAATGTTTTGTGGTTTTTGAACTTTTTGTATCTTTTGAATATTTGTATTTGTTGCAGTTTTTGGTTGATTAAATATTTGTTGCGTAACCGAATTTTTCATCTGCTCTACATATTCAGCAGGTGTGAGTGGTTGAGATGGTTCTTGTTTCCTTTCAACCGGCTCAGGGTTGTATATTGGAGTGTCATCCCAAATTTTATCGATATTTGGAATTTGGGTTTTATTTATTTTTGTTTGTTGTTTTGTAATATTTTGTGGTTGTTTTTTCTCTGTTTTCTTATTGTCAACAGGAATTAGCCATACAAGTATTGATAGGATTATACATAGTGCAAAAAATATTCTTGAAACAATTTCTGATTTTTGTTCAAGTGAAAGCGGTTGTTTATATTTTGTTGATTTTGCTGGCGGTACATCTTCTATATAATCAAAAGTGTTGTTGCCGCATTCGCAGTATTCAACTTTTTCTCTGTATTCAGCATTACATTCTTTACATCTGTACATAACAAAATTATCTTATCACAAATAATCCTAATTTATAAATTCCGAAAAATATTATTGCAATAATAAGCATTATAATTATTATTGCAGTTTGTCTTATGATATCAAAATTTTTTCTGGCTTGAATGAATTTTAAGCCGAAAGGAATTTCTATTAAGAGCCATATTATTGCGCAAATTGTTCCGAACAAAGTTATTTACTCCTTTTAAAAATAATATTTTCAAGTTGAAAACTTTTGTGCATTTGTGGTTTTATATTTGCAATAACAGCCGTTGAAATTGCGAGTATGAGTAAGCTTATAATTGCAATAATTGTGATTTTCATTCCACTCATTAGTATGTAACCCTTTCATAATCCGAAAAATCATTTGGAGTTGAATATCTTTCCTGTGTGCCTATTAGAAATAATCCTGTAACAACTGTTGAAGTTCTTTGTGTTCCGCGCGGAAAGTTCAGGATTGGTTTCTTTTGAAGGTTTGCGATTGCAGGTTTTACGTTATTTCTTGCCACATCCATGTAGTTTGGATTTGAACATTCAACTTTAATATTTGAGATATTACCGAATTTGTCTACAACAAATGTAAACATAAATAATGTTCCAAGCGGTGCGTAATCAATTTTTGAATCCCTCATAATTTGGTTTTGAAGATTGCTTCTCCATTTATTCCAGGCAATAATTTCTTCTTGCTCTGTCATATAAGGGTTTTTGAAATTATTATTTTTTACTGTTGAATTTTGAGGTTTAGTTTGCTGTTGAGCTTTTTCTTCTTTTTCAACTTGTGCAAGAATATTTTCAAGCAACTCTACTTGCGATTTATCGATTTGAGGGGATTCTGTATTTATTTGTTTTATTGTGCTTCTTTTATGTTGTTGAGGTTGAGAAATATTCTTTTGAATTTGTGTCGTTTGTGGTTCTTGAACTTCAACATAATTTGTTTGAGTTGTAGGCTCTTGATTTTGGAATTCGATTTCTTTTTGAATGTCTTTTAGAGAAGTCGGTTGTTGTTGAACAATTGTTTCAGTTGTTTCAGGCTTCTGAATAGACGAACTTACAGGTATGCTATCCGATGTTAAGGTGTCGCTTATTCTTGTCAATTTAAAGTCAGCATCTTCGATAATCATTGGCTGGTGCATATCAGGATGCAATTTCAGAGTGATTATCGTCAAAATGACAAATGCAATTATTACCGAGATTTTTAAAAAATTCATAATTAATCTTTATCTACTTTAGAAAGCAACTCATCACAAGCGTAAATATCAAATTTTGTTTGGCTTAGCATCATTGTTTCAGCAATCAAAAGTGCAGTCGGTACAAGAGCTGCTACCAAACTTAGGAACAGACCTTGCATATCGCCGCCTATTTCTGTCATAAAGTATGAAACGTTCATTGAAAATTCAATAAATATGATTGCACAAGCGATTGCAAGTGAACGATTTTTTTCTGAATTTAATCTTCTGACCCCTTCAAGTCCGTAAATTGTTACTCCGTGGTGTTGGTAATCTGAAAAACCGTCTTGCTTGATTACTTGAGAACCTTGAACTTTTTTAGTACAGAAAAATGCGTTTACGAATGAGAAAAATGCAAAGATAATCAAAAATGTTGCAAGTGTCAAAAATACAGGGCTTATTCTCAAACCTGAAATTCTAACCCATCCTGCAGCTTCCGGAAAGCACATTGCAAGAGTGTTTGAAACACCATAAGCCAAAAACGGTGCTGTCAAAATTCCGACAACGGTTTCTCCGATTGATTTTAGCTGTTTGTTGAACATTTTATCTTTTATATATTGGATTTTTGAATTACTCAAGCTGTTTATATAACGTTCAATCCATTGTCTGTAAGATTTAATAATACTTTCAAAATCTTCTCTGTATTCGTATTTGTCAAGCGTTATAGCCCATTCTGTTGCGTTGCATTTGAAATATCCGCAGCTTATTGCAAGAACTGCCATTATGCCTGAGAAAAAGAATGAAATAAATATCGCAAATGTCATAAAATCATTCAAATTCATATAATATACAAGGTTTACGACATATACACCCAAAACAAATATTAATGAAAAAATTAACATAAAACTTTGTCCGAGTTTTGCGGATTTAGACATTTCTTTTTGAATATTGCTTTGCAAGTATAAATAAATCCCCTGTTTTAAAAGTAGGCATATTCCGTAAATCAGGATTGTATATATACCCCATACTTTTATATTTGTCGGAAGATGCAGGAAGTTTGCTGATTCTTTAATCTCAAGTCCCATAAGGTAATTTGAAACTCCGAAGGCGCAAACCATTGCACTCAAAAACATTGCAATATGTAAGAAAATGCTTGTTTTAGAGTTTGTTGAAAGCTTTTGTTTTAAATCATTTATGTGGAAGGCAACCTGTTTGATAATTGCGACACGAGCGTCTTCCAAGTCTTCTTTTTGTTTTTCAAGTTTAACTTTTGTAATGGCATTAACATCTTTTCCGTAAAGTCCTTTAATATCATCTTCTGTCAAGTCTTCTTTCCCGATTGATGTTATTGTTTTTTTAGGTTGTGTTTCATGAGTTTCTTCAATCACTTTAACGCTTAAAAATTCATCAGAATCTCCAAACATCAATTTGCAAACGTTTTTGACTTCAACTCTTTTTACAGGCTGACCTTTAAAAAGAACTTTATCACTTTTAAATGTGTTTATAATTACGCATTTATTTTCAGCGGCTTTGTATTCCAAAGTTAAGAAAAGCTCGTAATTTGTTTTTAGTATAACATCGCATTTTGGGTTTGTGCCGACACTGATAACATCTTTGTTAAATGTTTTTTCGCCTTGTGAAGTTGATATTATAATAGCCATTAATAATCCTCATTTTATAGTTTTAGTGAAAAGTTTTAAGTTTTTAAATTTATCTTCCTAATGCGTGAAGAAATCTTCTGATAGATTTATCGGTATTTTGTTTAGGTGCAACGATTAAGTGATTTTCTCCTAAAACAGGTGTAAGAGTCTCTTTTACCTGATCAAGTTTTGCAGGATGTGCATCAAGAAACATCATAGAAATATCAGGTGCATATTTTTTTACGTTTTGAACATTTTTAGGTAAAGTTTTCCAGTTAATTTGTTTTTCAACAGCACCTTCATTTTCAAGATCTCCGATTACAACAACCGCAGGAACATAACCGTTTTTCTTCATTGAAAGAGCGTGTGAAAAAGCTTTCTTTAGCCCTACACCGTATGCGGTTCCATAATCTTCTTTATCATATTGAGTAAAGGCATCCATAGATTTTGTAATCGTGCTGCCGTTCATCGGGCCGCCTTCATATATTAAATAAGCATCTTCTGATACTCTCAAAATTTTAATTTGATCTTCAGGATCTAAAAGATTACAAATTTGTCGAAGCATTTTTTTCTGTTCCGGAAGATATTTCTGATTTGAAGCAGAAGAATCTATAACAAAAATAACTGCTGCAGGGTGAAAATCATCTACTTTAATTTGTCTTAATCCTGCCCAAATAAATTTTAATGCTACTGATAAAACCAGTATTAATAATCCAACTGTAACTAATCTTTTGTTTAATTTCATAAATAAAATATAACATATTTTTGTGATATCTGCAAATGAAAATATTTATATTAAAAAAGGGGCTTATGCCCCTTTTTTATAATTTATTTATAAGATTATCTTTTTTAGCATCTGTAAATGATTTTTTATTCTTTTTTAGCTATTTTGTCGCTAAAATCCATTTTGGGCTTTTTGAATTTTTTTAATGTTTCTACCCCTTCCAGTGATAGTTTAGAAGCTTCTAAGGGCTTGTACTCTTTTTTAGCTATTTTGTCGCTAAAATCCATTTTCGGTTTTTGGAATTTTTTTAATGTTTTTAATGTTTCTACTCCTTCCTTGGATACTTTAGAAAATTTTAGCGGAGCTTTTGAAGTTGATTTTGCAATATTACCTCTTAAAACTCTTCTAATATTAACCATTGAACTGTCTAAAGTTCTTTGAAGTCTGTTTGTGGCTTCTGTATAGCTTTGTAAAATATCTTTTGCATCAAGCTTTTTAGCTAAATCTACTGCTTGCTGTTCATTAAATTCAATATGATGTCTTGCTGCTTGACCGATTTCTAAATCATTTTTTACTTTACCGCCTTTGCGAGATAGTGATACTGCCATATCTTTCCCGTCAGCAACTTTACCTCCGTCTAAAAATCCGTTTGCTTGTAAAGCTTTCCCACCGTCTGCGGATACTCTGTATTTTACAACAGCTTGTGAAGAGCCTGGATTTGTTATTGATACTGCTCCCTGTCCAAGTACAGTTTTGCCGTCTCGTAATCTCATTCCTGCAATAGCATAATTCGATTCTGCTTTGTATGCTATATCAAGTTTTGGTTCTTTTGTCCCTTTTAAGGCTTTTTGAACGAGTTCACCTACTTGTTTGCCCTGTTTCCCAAGCATTTTGAGTTGAGTACGACCGAGTGTAATTCGACCTGCTGCCCCTTCTGTTTTTGGTAGTATTCTTACTATTTTACCGATAATGTTTCCAATTGCCATAATAAATTTTCCCCTTTCTGTTTGTTTACTTTTTCTAAAATTTAATTAATTCTTTTAATGATTCCTCTATTTATCCTTTTTGAAAATCGATTTCCCTTACTCCTTTATAAAAACTTCAATAATTCTAAAATTGCTAAAATATATGAAGTTTAAAGTATAAATTAGCTAAATATAGAATTGTCAATACATTCAAGATTTACAAAACTTAATGTACAATACTTAAAAATGCTAAAAGTATATTTTTAAGAAGTAATATTTATAATGGGTGTAAAACAAGAATTCGGTAAAAAAATAAAAAGAATGCGTATAAATCGTGGACTTACGCAAGAAGAACTTGCTGAAGCTGTTGATTTATCCCAACGTGCAATGAGCGGAATTGAAACAGGTGAAAATTTCGTATCCGCAGAAACGATTGATAAACTTGTAAAAGCATTGGATACAACTTTAGAAGAATTGTTTTCTACTGATCATTTAAAGGTTGATACTGAATTGCGTCAGGAAATTGATGAAAAATTGGATTCTTTAAATAATGACAGTGAAAAGCTCATTATTGTTTATAATGTTATAAAAAGTTTGTTAAAAGAATAATCTATTTAATAGGTTTGATAAGGTGAAATTGTGAGCGGTTGAGTTAATTTAAGCTCTAATGTTGTGCCATCGGGAATTTGAATATCTTCACCTCTTTGCATAGCGCCTCTCAAACCTCCGCCGATTGCGCCAAGCCCTCCATATATTGCCATATTTCTACCCCAATCGTCTCCCCCGCCTAGGGCTGTGAATGCTGCGCCGATAAGCATTGTTCCCAATGCTCCGATAACTACATCGCGTGTCATTTTTTTAGCACGTTCACTTTTAGCTTCCATATATATATTTTCTGTCGAAACTTGAAACATATTGCCATCAGGGGTTAATATTTCATTAAAGTTTATCTCTAAAGATCCGCTTCCATAAGCATAGCCTGCATTTTGTGCATCTTTTGCCGTTCCGTATACCAAACTTCCGGTAGGTGCTATTAATGCCCCGTTATAGATGAAATCTTGAGTAAGTTTTGCTGTAAGTCTGTCATTTTTTTCAAGACTGCCTGAGCTTATTCCTGAATCAAATGTTATTGCAAAGGTCGTTCCTTCAGGAACTTTTACGACTTGCCCAAACAGCGGCCTTTGTTGAGGTTGAAAGGTATTGTTTTTTACTTCTTCTTCTACAATCGGGTTATAATTTGCTCGCTCATTATTGTCTTTTACTTCTGTTGTATTTTCTTTTTTAGTAAAATTTGTAGGCTGAAAGATTTGAGATTGTTTCCTGTCAAATTCGGCCTGCGCTTCGTCACTGAAATCATATTGTGCTAATGCAGGCATTGTTATAATTTGAAAACATATTAAAAGAGCCAAAATCTTTTTCATAACTACTTATATTATAAATGATTATTGAATTATTACAATATCCTTGTTATAATTGTACACACAGGAGAGAAGATAAGATGGAAAAAATATTAGAATTACTTGCAGTTGTCATAAGTGCTTATATAATCGGTTCTATTCCGACAGGTTATATTATTGTAAAAGCATTTACAGGCGAAGATATTAGGACAATAGGTTCAGGCTCAACAGGTGCAACTAATGTTAAAAGAGTTATGGGCAAAAAATGGTTCTTTATAACTTTGCTTCTTGATGCGTTTAAAGGTGCTTTGCCGGTTGTATTGGCTGCTTTATTCGCAAAAACTTTTACAGGAATTGGTTTGTTGCCTGTATTGGCTGCAGTTGCCGTAATTATCGGGCATAGTAAATCTATATTTTTGAAATTTACAGGCGGAAAATCTGTTGCATCCGGTGTAGGTACTATTCTTGCGTTGAATTGGCAGGTAGGACTTATTATTGCTGCAATATGGGCTGTTGTTACTTTCTGCACAAGATATGTTTCTGTCGGCTCAATCGTTGCTTTATCTCTTTCGCCTTTCATAATGTGGGGATTTCATGCACCAATTGCTTATATCGTCTATTGTGCATTAGGCGCTTTGTATATAATATGGCTTCATCGCTCTAATATTCAAAGACTTATTAAAGGTGAAGAAAATAAGGTTAGATAATTATGAATTTTTCAATTTTATTAATAGCTTTAGGCATTATAATTGTTTTATTTATAATCGGAAAGATTTTTGCAATATTAACAAAAATATTCTTTATAATTCTGCTAGTTGCTGCTTTAGCAGTCGGATTTTTTATCTGGCAAAATAATAATAAAACGATAAATTCTCAAGAAACAAGTTATATTATGTCTACTTCTTCTTTTTATCTTTAATATAGTCTATTAAGAGGCTTATGCCTAAGCCTATAGCTATACCGCCTAATGTTTTGGCTGAGATTTTTAAAGGTGCAAATTTTTTAATTCTGTTTACTTGAGTTCGACAATTAGATTTAAATTGTTGTATAGCTTTTTTGCGTAATTTTTTGTATAAAGAAACTTGTTTTTTTATTTCTGTTTCTGTATTATTTTTTTCTTTTAAATCTTTTTCAAGAGTTTTTTCATTTTTTATATAAAAACCTTTCATTATATATATATAGGAATTTTTGCTCTCTTTTATTTTAGAAAATGTGTTATAAACTTCTTTACTACCCCAAGCAATTCCTCCGACAGACGCCAAAGTTATATGACGTTTGTTATCTGTTGAATTAATTGCAGAAATCATAATATTTTATCCTTTTATAATTTTATTGAGAACTTGGCTGTTTGTAAAATTTACTGCTTGAGCTGGAGGATTTACTTCTTCTGCTTTAACGGTTGCTCCAAATTGTTCTTCTTTGTTTACTTCATAAGTCTTAATAGGACGTTTACCTGTTAAGCGTTTCATAAAGTTGTAATATGATTTTACAAATCCTGTTGCATTATTTTGTTTTTCTTCAAGAGCGATTAATTGATCTCTTGAGTGAGTACCTACAGGAACTCCGACTGATTTTCTTGTTAACCATTCACCCATTGTTGTATTTGTTAGTGTAATCCAGCTCATTCCGAAGAGTGACTTGTTATATTGTGCTTTGAATGTGCTGTTGAATAGGTCAATCAATAATGTTTGGTAGAATAATCTTGAACCTTCCTGAACAAATCTTTCTTTGAATTTTGTTTTAGCACCTTCAACATCATTACCGTTTGATTTTAACATTACCATATTGTAGTTATCTGTCATCAAGAACCAGATTGTTGCAGCCAATGCTGCTGTTTTTGCAAGGTTTGAAAGCTCGCTGTTTGATACATTTGACATTGTGTCTATGTTGAAGGCTTTTAAGATATTATCTTTTACGTATGATTGGAATTTTTCAGGGTTAAAATCTTTTTTTGTTGCTTCTTTTCCGATATTTTCAATACTTTTTGCAAGTGCTGAAATATCTTTTACCTGTTTTTTCGGTGCTTTATGCTGTTTGCCGAATATTGATTTTATCGCATCATCTACGAATTTATAAGGCATTGTGCCGTATTTCCATACAAATTTGAATGGAGCTAAGAAGAAGTTTACGGCAGGTTTGATTTTTTTGTCTTTAACTCCTAAACTTATTGTTCCGTCAGCATTTTTTGCTGTAGCTGCAACTGCTCTGTATTTTTTAGCAAGTTCTACAAAGCCGTTTTCTTCAAGAACGTTTGTTATTTGGTCAAATTTTTCTTGAGGAATTTTGAAATCTTGAATTTGGGTTATGTGATTATATTTAGTTTTAAAGAAACCTGCGAATTTTTCCCAAGCGTTGTTAACAGCGGAGATTTTTCTAACTCCTTTTATGGCAAAACCGCCACCAATAATAAAGGCTAATGCTTTTACAATTGTATCAAATGATAGAAGTGGCTTTTGAGCTTTTTCTTTGTCATCTTTTTTGTTTTCAGATGCTTTGAATGCTACTTCAGGTTTGATATCTGCTTCAGGAGCGTTATTCTTTTTGTTTTCAGCTCGTGCTTCTTCAGGAGTTAATCTTGTAATATGTTTTCCGTTGATTACACGAGAGAAAGCTTCTGTTGTAAGGGTTGTTAATGCTGTCATTAACATAATTCCCATTTTGGAATTGTTGATATATTTGTTTAATGCTCCGAGTGTGATTAATGTAATATAAGCGTTAAAGCCTATTCTTGCCATTTCCTGTTTAAATCTTACTTTTTGTTCGTGAGATGCTGAATTCTTGTCATCATCCATCATTCTTGACAAGTTGTAGGCATCATTTGCAAGGAATATTGCAGGAGGCAGACCTGAAACTAATCTGTTTAAAGATCTTTCATGTTTTGTGTCATAGTTGCCTGTTGACGGGTCAAACATTTTTACTGAACGTTGGAATAGTGCTGAAGATATTTCATCTTCTGATTTGCCTTTCAAATTCTTTGCTGTTTCAAACAATCCACGCAATGAGTTTACTTCAGCATCAATTTTTGAACGTTGTCTAATTCCTTTGAAGAGTGGAAGTTCTCTTGTTTTATTTGCCCAATTTTTGAATGGCTTAATTTTCCCGATTAATTCAACTGTGCCGTTTAAAATATCTGCAGGTAAGATTTTAAATGGATAAATTAAACCATCCCAAACTAATTGAGGAATTGTTTTTTTATGGAATGTAATTTTATCCCCTTTAATTTCTACCATTTTATTAGTAAGTTGAGAATCTCTAATGTGTTCATAAAGATCTTGACCTATAGATGTTTCTTTTATGCCGTTTGGGGTATTTTTATTAAATCCCATATATTTGCGGGAGAATTGTAGAAATTCATTAACGCTGTATTCTCCTGCTTTTTTATAACTTGGAGCAAAACGAAGTCCTAATCCGATTGCAGCTAAAGCTCCGACTGTGTATAAAAGAGGCTTCATTTTATCATCTTTTTTAGCGGGTTTGTTTTGTGAATTACCCCCACTAAAAGAAAGACCTTTAAAAGATAATTCGTTTGAAATACTTTTTAAAGGTCTCTCGTTTATTTGATTTTTTAAAGACATGAACTCGGAAGAAAGAGGAACACGTTTTGGAGATAATTCTCCGGTTGACTTGTGTCGCTGTTTTATCGCATCATAATTTATATTTCCGATTAGCATATCTTTTTCCTTCCCGTCATGTATTTTTAACTGAACAGAATTTTTTGACAAGTGGGAGTATATACAAAATTTACAGTATTTAACATATTATTATATATATTTAATAATCTCTAAAATTAAAGATTTGAATTTAGCTTTTGCAATGTTTGCAGCTTCAATAACTTCTTCATGAGAAAGTTTTCCGCTGGTTTCAGAGCTTGCGGCATTTGTAATACAGCTTATTCCAAGAACGTTGAGCCCGCAGTAATTCGCAACGATAGCTTCTGGAACTGTTGACATTCCAACTGCATCTCCGCCAAGTTTTCTAATCATTTTTATTTCTGCCGGAGTTTCATAAGACGGACCTGAATTTGCCCAGTAAACCCCTTCTTGTATTTTAATTCCAAGATTTATTGCACATTTTTCAGCAAGTTTTATCAATGATTTTTTATAAACCTCTGTCATATCAGGAAAACGTTCCCCTAAATTATTATCATTCGGCCCGATTAAAGGATTTGTTCCCATATTATTTATATGATCGGTTATAATCATTAAATCTGCAGGTTTAAAATTCTCATTTACAGCTCCTGCTGCGTTAGTCAAAATTAGAGTTTTTACCCCAAGTCCCTTCATAACTTTTACGGGGTATGTTATTTCACTCATTGTATGACCTTCATAAAAATGATTTCGGCCTTGCATCATAACAATTTTTTTATTTTCAATTTCTGCAAAAACAAGTCTGCCCTTGTGGCCTTGAACAGTTGATTTTAAAAAGTTTGGAATTTCTGTGTAAGAAATTGATTTATCGCAGTATTCATCTGCAAGTTCTCCCAAACCTGAGCCTAAAATAATTCCTATTTCAGGCTTAAAATTACCTGTTTTTGAGTTGATAAATTCAATTGTTTTATTCATTAAACCCTCGTAATTTTTAAATAAGTGAAATACTTTCTCTAATAAAAATAATTTGAACACAAAAAAGCACAGGAACATATATTACAACCTGTGCTTTTTTATTTAAAACTTAACCTACTAATCTGTCGTCATCAGCTTCTGCAGCTTTTACCATAATAGCATGTTCAACAGGATTTTCTTTTTTATAAGTAGTGTCAAAATTTTCTTCAAAATTGAAATCATCATGAGCTTTTTTAGCTTGATTTTCATCAACAAGCTTTTTAGCAAGTTCAGCGATTTCGTAAACTAATTGATATCTGTTGTCTGTATTATCGTTTAAATCCCAGGCAACTCTGATTATTTGATCCATCATAAGTTAAAACCTCACTATTTGTTTTATTTTATAATATAATACAAAAACTTTTTTGGCAAGTGGCAAAAAATCATGTATTGTTGTATAATCAGCTTATGAAAATATTTGAGGGAATTCATAAATATATACTGGTTGAGGCTGTAATTTGGTTTTTTATATTGTGTGTAGCTGTTACAGCTGTTAGAATTCATTATTATGAGAAAGAAAAAAAGCTTGTAACTTATCAAATATTTATGCCTGATGTTGACGGTTTGATTGTTGGATCTCCCGTAAAATTTATGGGGGTTCAGGTCGGGTATATTGAAAAGATTAAAATTGTATCTAATGATGTATATTTAAAAATAGTTATAACTGATAAAGACGTTGAATTGCCTAAAGGCTCTATTGCAACTGTTGAATTTAGCGGAATGGGCGGGGCTAAATCTTTAGAGGTTTATCCGCCGACAAAAGAAAGTCTTGCGGAAAATAAACTAATTGTGGTTGAAAGCCCAAAAAGACTACATGATTCTCTTGGATTGTTAAATGATATGTTTGATAAAATAGGTTCTATTACTACAAAATTGTCATTTTTCGCTAAAGAAACAGGTGTTTCAGATTTTAGTAACGGAATAAATTTGCCTGATATGCAGGATAACATGGATAATTTTGATAAGTTAATGAAAGAAATTTCTCAGATAAGAAAAGAAGGAGTTAAGTATGGACAAGACGAAGGTAAGAGTAATCAATAATCCGGTTGTATTATTGAATTTGTGTACTATGCGTGATAAAGATACGGATAGTCAGGGGGTTAGAATTGCAACACGAAAAATTACACGTTGTTTGTTATATGAGGCTGCAAAAAATCTTCCTCTTGTTGATACTCAAATTACGACACCACTTGCAACATTTACTGCAAAAACAGTTGATCCTGATATAAACTTAATTATTTCTCCAATATTAAGAGCAGGATTAATCTTTACTGATGAAGCGATTGATATTTTGCCTCAGGCTTGTATCAGACATATCGGGATGTATAGGGATGAAAAGACTTTAAAACCTGTTTGGTATTACAACAAAGTTCCTATGGAAGCTCCAAATCCTGAAAAATTCTATATTTATATTACTGACCCTATGCTTGCAACAGGTAATTCTTTAATTGAGGCAATAAAATTGTATGCAGATAAGGGAATTCCTATTGATAATATTAAGGTAATTTGTATAATTGCAGCACCTCAAGGTATTGAAAATATCCAAAAACATTATCCTGATATTGAAATAATAACTGCAGCAATTGATGATCATTTGAATGAAAAAGGTTATATTGTTCCAGGTATGGGAGATGCCGGAGATAGAATATTTAATACATAAAAAATTTATGGATTAAATATTATTTCTTTTCATTTGAATAATCTGCAGTTCCAGGAAATGCGTTAGAACCTGTTACTTTTCTTGTTATCCAGTATTGGATTTTCGGGATAAAGGTTGATAAAAATGCTGCTGAAATTACAAAACCTAAGCCCCAGTTGAAGGCGTTTTTCGCATAGTTTGTTTTGCAAGCTTTGTCGAGAAGTTCTTTTGTAATTTCTCCATTTTTAGCTTTTTTGATTACTGATTCTACATAGCTTTCTATTTCGTTTTGTTTTTTGATAAATGTTTCATTTGAAATAAAGCTTAGAGGTTTGTCAAATACTGGTTCTGAAATTTTGCCTGTGAACAAGTTTTGATCTGATGTTGAACATGTGAATATATTTTTCAAGAATTCAGGAATATTTACTGCGCCTTCTTTAAAGACGTTCAAAATTTGTCTTTCTGTAATTATTTCTTGACCTGCTCTTTCAGGTTGCAGTTTTGCCATTTTTCTTGCGTTTGTTTCAAATTTAGAAATATCAACGTTCGGATATTTAGCTTTTACATCTTTCAACAGTTCGGCAAATTTGTTGATTTCAATAGTGCCGTTGCCTTCTCTCAAGGCTTTTGCAATATCTTTTGTTATATAGCTTTGATTATCAGGGTTGCCAAGAACTGCTTTTCTAAAGTTTTCAACGCTCATTTTTCCGCTTTGTTCTTGTTCAAGTACGGATTTCATTAAATCTGTTGTTTGTTTTGCGGCTATCGGGTCTAATCTTGTGCCTTTGCCGTCTTGGATTTTGTTCAAAAGATAGGCAATTACAGGCATGTTGAACATATAGAAATAGCTTGATGAAATATCTCTGAACAATACTTCCGTACGTTCGTGGCTGTTTCTTGCACATACGCCTCTGCCGATCCATACACCCATATCTGTTGATAAAAGTCCGTATTTTGGATTGTTTTCAAAGCTGTATGCTAATGACATTAATGTTTGTGGTGAAATTGCACCGAAGGATACATCTTTGTTATTGTTTAAGAATTTATCCATTGTATATTGGTGCTGTAAAGTGTTTTGTGCTGTATTATTTTTAGAATCTTGTTTGTTATCTGGTTGAGGAGTTGTATTATGTTTTTTTAGAATATATTTTGTTATTGCCTGGTTAGTTTTTGGTAAAACAAGTCCTACAAGGCAGTTTGCCAAGATAATACTTGTCATTACTTTGCCGAATTTATATTTAGCAATTATTTTTTCGGCATTTTCAGGGTTTAATTTAATTTTATCCGCAAATTTTTTCATATAGTTTGCGAATGGATTTCTTACGGCATCTTTTCCTGTATCAAAGTTGGTTTCAGGTAGTTTGAGAAGTTTTTTACCTACAAATTTATCTATTAAATTGTTAAATAAAGGAACACCGCTAAACCAAAATGCTGCACCAAGCATTTCTTCAGTAAGTCTTTCTCTTGCTTCTGTGTAGCCTCCACGTTTATATGCTTGATATGTTCTGCCGCTTTCTACACAAGCTTCCAATAATATTACAGGGGCAATAGAGCGACTGGCAAGTCCCTTTACAAACTTTCTACCATAACTAAAATCTTTTAATGTTTGATTTGGAGTAATATTTATGCTCATAAGAAAATTTTTCCTGAATATTTTAATAGCTCTGAAGATTTATTTTTGCCTTATAATATATACTTGTTAATAATTTGTTACAGTATAAGTGTCATTTTACCACTAATTAAGTTTTGTTAAAATTATTCGATAAATTGACAATGTTTTTTATTCAGTGTTTTTGATAAAATAGAAATAGAAGGTGTGTGTAATTATGCAAGTAAATTCTGTTAACAATAATAATTTAAGCCAGACTGCAAAATTAAACAATGATAATAATAAGAAAAAAGAGTTAAAAATAAAAGCGGGAGTTGCTGCGATGTCGGCTGTGGGAGTTGGAATTGCTCTTTCACATGTCGCAAAAAGACAAGGTTTTTCATTATCCCCTTCTGTTATAAAGAAAACGCCTGTTAAGGATTGGGCAATATTTTCACTTTATAACAAAAATCGCCCTGAAAAGAAAATCTTAGATCTTGATGATCCTCTTGATATTATTGAAATCGCTTCAGCTTCTGTTGCAGGTGGCTTGGTTGGCGGTGCAATTTTTGACGATAAAAAATATTTTAAATCAAAATTAAAAGAATCAGTAAACCAGATTTTGGGAAATGTTCTTGTTCCTATTGCTTGTGTCGGAACAGTATCAAAATTGTACAAAAATAATAAGGCCAAGATATTGCGTTTTGTTCCTCAAGTTAAAGGTTCTGGAAAAGCTTCTGCTATATTTAATAATGCAATGAAGGCTATCCCGTTTTCAATTGCAACTCTTGCATCTTTAGGTATCGGAATTTTTACGGGGAACAAAGTTTCTAATCTTTTGAATGAAAAAATATTCCATAAAAAAGTTAAAAGAGAGATTAAAGGGTCAGATTTTGCTCCTCACGTAGATGATTTGGGTGTAGCTTTATCGTTAATGGCTGAAAAATCTCCATTTGTATCATTTGTACAAAGAACAGTTCCTTTATTTTTATGTGTTCCTGGTATTGAGGCAGGAACTCACAGAGAAGAAGATTCTGCTAAAAAATAAAACACAAAACATAAAAATAAAGATATAATAAAAACAACTTTCTAAAATATTTTTAGAAAGTTGTTTTTTATGCTTAATAATTTAATTATTATTTTATTTCTTCTTCTTCAGGTTCTTTTAAGATATCAGCATATTTTTGTAAATCATCAAGAAGCGGTTTATATTTATTGTTCAACTCAGTTCTTGTTTTGTCTTTGTCTGCGCTATTCATAACCTGCATATCAATTTTTGCCTGAAGTGCTTTTTTCAGTAATTCAGGAATATTTAATGCTGTTGGATTTTCACTTGCTAAATTTTTATAATATTTATCAAGATAATCAGATGGAATTCTTTCTTTCCAGTTTTCATCTCTTACAGTTCCGCCAATGTTATATGTCGCATCTGTTATGCCTAAAAGATCTGCAAATGAAATTTGGAATTTTGGAGTAGTCATAAGAATTGCAAATTTATTACGAACACGTTCTCTGTCGTTAGTTTCACAAAGTTCTTTTAATTCGTTTCTTATATTTGCAATATTTTTTCTTCCGTCATCTATATTCAGATAACCTGCAATATAAGCCGGATTCCAAGCATCTTGTTCTTTTGTGTATTTACCTTGGCTTCCGTCTTTCATAGTTCCTATTCTATCCATATATGTCATGGCAGGAATATTATCGTGTGAACCTAGCAAATACCAATCACCTTTTCTTGCTGTTGCAAGAGCATTTTGTGCTCTAACCCAGTCAAGATTGATTAGTCTTGGAAGATGAAGCTTGTGATCATAAATTTCTACAAATCTTGACGGATAGCTGCATAAATCTTCCCATACAGGCATATCAGGAGTTAGTTTGTATTTCTCTAATTCAGGTAATACAAGCTTTTCTAAAAGTTTTGGATAATCCCAGTATTTATCATATTCTTGACCTTTTGCATCTGTTAATTGTGAAATATATTTTTCAACATTGTCATTCTTTTTCGGTCCGCTTACAAATTCTTCTTTCTTTGCATGTTTTGATAATAAATACGGTTCTATTAAGCCCATAGCGTGGTCAATTCTTAAATTTTCATTGAATTCCAGTGCGTAATCAATTTTTTCTTTTAAGAATTCTCCGCCAATATTGAGTTCATATTTATCGTTTTTGAATATTTTTTTAGGGTCTATTACAGGAATATACCATCTTTGAGAAATTCCGTTTGCTTCTCTTGCTCCCATTTCCCAATCTTTTAAAAATGCGTCTTTAAAACGCCATTTGTCCATTTTTGAACAGCCTACAAGAAGGTCATTGTAATATTTAAATCCTTGTTTATCTCGCCATTCTTTATTTTCTTTTATTTGTTTAGTTGCAATAAATTGTTCAAATTTATGTTTGTCTATTTCATTTTTATTTGATTTGATAATTTCATGATAACGTTTTAATGCTTTTTCATCGCCGTTTCTCACTCCAATCATCAAATTTGCATCGTCTTTCTCTTTCCAATCATCAATTTCATCAGTATTATAATGTTTGGCTAAGACTTTGAACACACCTTCTTCTGTAAGTCGAGAATTGTGGCGTTGTAAAAATGTTTTGAATTCTTTGTTTAAGGCTATAGCTTGCGGCTGATTTTTTGCAAGATTAGCTTTAAAATTGTTCCAACTTTCTGAAAGTGCCTTATCATAAGTTTCAACTGCTTCATCAAAGTTTGTTAATTCATAATCTTTTTCTGTACTTTCAACAGGCTTTGTAACGTTGTTGAATGTTTCTTCTGAAAGAATTTTTCCGTATTTGTCTGTTGTTAAATCATGAAGGTTGATAAAAAGTTTGTTTTTCGCAAATGCTGATGCATTATATGGTGACGGTTTAATTTTTCCGTCTTTAAATTCTAATTGTCCGCCAGGTCCCAGCTGGTTTCCGTTAAATCCATAAAGCATCAAAAATTTTGCCCAATCTTTTGCAGAATCGCCGTATGGGCTTCCGATATTTGTATTTCTTTCGATACTTGATGCAGGAAAGCATGAACCATGAGTTATTACTACACGTTCTTTTGCTCCAATAGCATCGTAAGTTTTGTTAATAGTATCTCTTAACCCCGCTTCTTCTTCTTTTCTCGGGCGTCTTTGAAATGATAATTGATTATTATTTATCCCTAATACACGCATACAATAATAATAAATCCAAGAAAGAAAAATTTTGACTATTTGTAACGGATTATTAAATTTCTGCTATAACATTTATTTGAGAATTACATCCGATTTCTTCTCTTGAAAGGACTGTTATATCATTCATATAATTGCTCAAAAGTGTGAATATGAGGTGTCTAAATTCAAGTGGTACCAAAAGTTTTGGAGAATCAATATTCATTAATTGAGCTTTTTTAGAAAGTTTATCTGCTAATTTTTCTGCAAATCCTGCATCAATTCTAATAATTGCATCATCGCTTTCATCAAAATTCGGCATGAATTTATCAAGTGTTTTTTCAGATATTTCAAATGCAGCAATTTCTCCGTCGGAATTTTCGTTTGATTTGCAAATTTGACGGGAAAGTGAAAGTCTTATTTTTTTGATTAAGTCTGATTTTGTGCTTTCTTGTGCAAAGTCATTTATTTTTTCAAAGATGTATGTGATATCTTTAATTGAAATTTTTTCTCGTATAAGGCTTGTTAAAATAAAGCGCAAGTCTGATAACGATATAAAATCCGGAATAATATTGCTTACAAGAAAATCGTTACGTTCATTTACAACATCTATATATTTATCAAGATCTTCGTAATCCAACAATTCATCAACATATTTTATTGCACAAAATTCTAACGCTCTTGCAATAAATTCAGATCCTGAAATGCCTTCTTGCCAAAAATCTTTTGCTTTTTCTCGTTCAATCCAAACAATTTTACGACCTGTTATTTTGTCGATATCGTTTACGGAATTTTTGATTTTCTTTTCAAGATGTAAATTGTCTGAGAAAAACATTAAAAATCCTGGATATACAAAAGATTTAAAAACCTCCACGCCTCTGATATTTATTGAAAATTCATAAGGATTTAAGTTTTCATCATCTTGAAAAACAATTTTTGGTATTACATATCCGAGAGTTTCTGTTAATTTTAAGCGAGATTTAACTGTTTCCGCAACAAGTTCTTCTTCTTGAATTTCGCTATCAGGATCTATAAAACCAAGAATTTCTTCACTTAAATGTATTGAAAATTTTTCTTCTTTTAATTTTGAATACATTGCATCAGGAGATGTAGCTTTGGCAAGTTTTATTTTTAAATCTTCAAGCTCTTTTAGACCTGCTGAAATTTTGTCATTAAGTTTTTTTCTGCTTACTGATGCAGGGGCTTCGCCTTCAAGTTCTTTTTTTATTTTTGCAATTTTAGCTTTTTGATCTCGAATTTTACTTTGAATATCAAGACATATTTCATAAGGAGAAAGTTCCGGAGAGAGCATTTTTTCCATTTGACTTTTGAAGGTTGAAATATTTATTGTATCTGCGTTTATTTCTCCAGCAGAGCTTTCTGCTTCTCTCATAAAAATGCAGTGGCAAAGAATTTGACCTTCGTCATTTTCAACTTCTTGCATGCTATACAGTTCCCAATTATTCATTGACATTTCGTTCAAAAGGTTTTGAAGTTCTTGGGTATTATCGCTCGGGCAAGTTTTTATAACATACTGCATTTTTTTGTTATACATTGCGCTTATCTCCTTAATTTTTGTCTTGAGCTATAAGTATTTTTAAGGCTTCTATTGCTGTTTTTATTGCTTTTTCTGTATCATGAACAACAGGATTTTCGAGGTTTTGTTTTTCTCTTTCCTGATTTGCAACTGTTAAAAATACAGAGCCGACTCTTACTTTCAAGAAGCTTCCGACAACAAATAAAGCTGCGGATTCCATCTCTGATGCCAGACAGCCAAGTCTTTTCCAAGCTTCCCATTTGTTTTGAAGCTCGTAGCTTACGGGCATTCTTTCAGGATTGTGTTGTCCGTAAAAGGAATCTTTACATTGAACGATTCCCGTATGGTATTCATTGCCCAAATTTTTAGCTGCTTTAACAAGAGAATTTATAACATCAAGGTTTGCAACTGCCGGAAATTCTATTGGTGCATATTCTTTAGAAGTTCCCTCCATACGAATAGCGCCTGTTGCAATTACAAGGTCCCCTCCTTTTACGTTTATGTCAATTCCGCCGCATGTGCCGACTCTTATAAATGTTTTTGCTCCGACATTTACAAGTTCTTCTAATGCGATAGATGCAGAAGGTCCTCCTATACCGGTTGATGTTACGCTAATTTTTACGCCGTTTAAAAATCCGGTATAGGTTGTAAATTCTCTTCTGTCTGCAATTAATTTTGCATCATCAAAGTATGATGCGATTTTTTCACATCTTTTAGGATCTCCCGGAAGAATTACATATTCTCCGACATCCCCCTTATTAAGTCCGATATGATACTGTTCTCCATGTATTGAGTATTTCATTGATTTCCTTTGAGTATTTATAAATTATGTGCAAGTTTTTAAAACGGTTGTAACTATATGTTACTAAAATTGACCGCTTTTTAATTTTTGTATAACAAGGTCTGAAATATCAACACCGCCTACAAAGATTACTCTGTAATCAACGATTGCATCAAGCTTTTGTTCTACAAGAACTTGTTTTGTTGCTGCTTGAATTTTGTTGTAAACTTGTTCTTCTTTATCTGCTTTTAATTTCATATAAGAATCTTGTTTTAATTTAAATTCTCTTGCAGTTTGTTCTTCAAAGTTTTGTTTTTTCAATGGAGTGTCAAGAGATTTGTATTGTTTTTCTTTATCAACCATATATTGTTGCATTTCAAGAGCTTTAGCATCAATATCTTTTACAGCTTGTTGTGCAAATGGGAAATTATCTTGAACTTTTTGATAATCGATATATCCTACACCTGCTGCGTTAGCTTGATTACCAAGAGTAATGAATAATCCTGCTGTCATTAAAAGTGCTGCTAATTTGAATTTTTTCATTTTTTAATACCTCCTAAGGAATTTATTAATACATTAAGTCACCTACACCGAAAGTAAAGTAACCGCCTCTACTGCCGCTATCACCCGGATTTGTAAGCGGAATACCATAATCGATTGATAATGGACCCATTCCGGGGATATAAAGTTTCAAACCGATACCTGCTGATACAGCATAAAGCGGTCTGTCGTATATTTGGTCTGTGATTGACGGGTTAAATATTTTACCTGCGTCAGCCCAAACCGTAAATCTTAAATTATTTAAGAAGTTAATTCTTGTTTTGTCAAGGAACGGAATTGGAGTTGCAAATTCTGCACTACCCATAACAAAGGCATCACCAGTACCAACACCGCTCATTTTAAAACCTCTGATGGTATAAGGACCACCTAATCTGTAAGCCATTACTTCAGGCATATCGTCGCCGTGAATTTTTCCGCCAGCTTTTGCGGTGAATGATAACGATGATTTCTTCCCGACAGGAATATATTGTTTTACCATACCGGTTAATTTACCGTGAGTTTTGTTAAAGTCTATCAGTCCAAATTCTTCATCAAATCTCAAGCTTGCCATTGTACCTTTTCTTGTAACTGTTGCGTTATCACGAGTATCGTACAATAATGCAGGACTTAATGACAGGAATAGGCCGCCTTCTAACTGTTTTGCACGTTCAGAGATTGGAATATTATATTTTGAATACAGGTTGCTGATTTTCTTTCCGTCACCTTCTGAAACGTCAATGTTTTCAACTCCGAGTGAGAATGTTCCTGTTACGTGTTTGTTCCATTTCATACGGTGTGCAACAGTTGCTTCTGCACCAATTCTTCTTTCAATTGCAAGCGGAACCTGATAAGATCCGAAATCTCGGTAGAAAATTTTACTCATTAAAGATGTATCTGCATTATAAAAATATGGTTTAAAGTAACTTAACTCAGCTTGCAAGTTCATTCTGCGTTTAATGGATGAGTCGTTAAGTATAACACCTGTACCTGCAATACCATTTAAAGATAGTCTTTCGTTTCTTCCCATAAAGTTGTTATCGGATATTCCGACTGATCCGAATACACCTGTTACAGAATCGATACCACCACCAACAGAGATACTTGCTGTCCTTTGCTCTTCGATATTAATTGTAATATCGTATTTGTCAGGATCTTCTGTCGGTTCAATTTCTCTTGTTACATCTTTGAAGGCTTGAGTTGCATACAATCTGACAAGGTCTTCTTTTAAAAGATTTTCGTTATATACTTGTCCCGGTTCTGTTAAAACATTTCTTTCAATAACGTAATCTTTTGTTTTTTCGTTTCCGGAAATTAATATTCTGTTAATTGTACCCTCTTTAATATTGATGTTAACAGTACCGTCAGGGTCATCAGAAACAGAATCAATTCTTGCAAGAATGTAACCTTTTGAGCTGTAACAGTCTTGAATTTTAGAAATTGCTTCATTGATTTCGGCAATATTTTGGGGTTTCCCTTTCATTGGTAAAAGGTAGGTAAGTATTTCATCGGTAGAGATTACGGTATTGCCTTCAATTGTAAAATCTGTTATAGGAGCATTTTCTTCGACTATTATTTTTAAGGTTACTGTTCCGTCGGAATTGTTTACAGGAATAGCTTTCATTTTTTCCGTAAAATAGCCAAGTTCATAGATAGCCTTAAGATCATGACGAACAAGATCTCTGCTGTAAGGTTCGCCTTCATGAAGTTCCATTTGTTGCAGGATTAGAGATTTATCAATAATATTGTTTCCGATAATTTCAATATTTTTGATAATTTTATCACCTTTTTTTACGGAAGAAGAAATCTTTTTATCAGATGCAGATGTTGATGTAGAAGTAGTTTCGGTAGAATACATTTGAGCAGCGGATGATGGCTGAACGTCATGTATTTGCGTATCAACCGTATCTCCCCAAAAATTATCTTTTGCAATACTCTGAAGCGGGCAAAGAATAACCAACAGCAGGGCTATTACAGATATATATATTTTGTTTTGTAAGTTCAAAAAATCTCTACCTTAAAAACTTCAATTACTATCCTAAAAATATTATATCATAAATTAAAAAAATTGGAATATGTAAATTATGTTAAACATCTTTTGTAAACGTCATTCTTATTGAGTTTGTAAAGCTCTGATAAAATTACTGAAATCTCTTTTGCACGAAAGTTTTTCGATTTTAGTAATGCAATTTTTTCATCAATATCTATTTCTGTATTTTGATTTTCTCTTCTAAATACCAGACCGACAATTTCTCCTTTAGGCGGATTATTTTCAAAATGTTTTATAGTTTCGTCTACTGAGTTTATAAAGATTTCTTCAAACACTTTAGTCAACTCTCTGCCTATTGCAACATTCCCATCAGGAAATACCTCTTTTATAATTTTTAGGGTATTTAGTATTCTGTTTGGAGAATCATAAAATACAACATCAGTTGTTTTATATTGTTTTATAAGACTTTCGATTTGAGATTTTGTTTTCGGTAAAAATCCTAAAAATATAAAGTCTTCGTTTTTTCTGGGAACTTGTGAAAGAAATGTTACAACAGCATTTGCGCCTGCAAGTGAGGTTACTGAAAAATTATTTTCCTTTAATTCTTTGACTATTACTGCTCCGGGATCACAAAAAAGCGGAGTTCCTGCATCTGAGACAAGGGCAATTTTTTTACCTTCTTCTAATGTTTTCAGGAAAAAATTTACCCGTTCTTTTTCATTAAATTTATGGTAAGAAATACATTTTGTTTTTATATCATAATGGTTAAGGAGCTTTTGGGTTACTCTAATATCTTCGCAAGCTATTAAATTCACTGATTTTAATGTATTAATTGCTCTTAGTGTTATATCTTCAAGATTTCCGATTGGGGTCGGAACTATGTAAAAATCATATTCTTTCATAATTTTATTATATATGAAACATAATAAATTTTTTAAAAGGGCAATATTGTCAAATTCTATGATTTTTTAATTAAAAAGCTTTTCACAATCTTTTTGCAACTTGTCTGTTATTTCTCGATAATCAACTGTGACGGGTGTTGGTTTTGAGGTTTTTATAATATCTAAAAATAATTTTGTATTTTCAGGTTTTTGACCGTCAAGAAAGTATTTTGAATTTGCACTGTCAATTCTTGCAGGTACTATTAAGCCGCTTTGCGTAAATTTTTCGCTGCTTTCTTTTGATGATAAAAATTCTATCAATTTTTTTGCTTCTGCTTTGTGTTTTGAAGATTTTGCAATAGCCCAGCCGGAAGCATCAAGTTGAACTACACTTCCCTCAGTCCCATTTGGAAATTGTGTAATATCCCAGTCAAAATCAGCTTCTTCTCTTAATTTTGGAACCATCCATCTTCCTGATAGATACATTCCCAGACGCTTTTGTATAAACATTTGTGCCATAGTTGCACTTGCGCTTTCGGATTTTAATGGCGCAACGTGATATTTTTTTCTTAAATCCGCATAATATTGTAAACTTTCTTGGGATTCTTTTTTATTAATTTCTGTTGGTAGAATTCCTCCGCCGTTACTCATCAAATATGGTAGATAAAATAGTGGATCTTCTTCAAAACTTATGCCGAAAGTATTTTTATCTGTCAATTTTTGAGCTGTTGTTAAGAAATCTGCAAATGTCCAGTTTTTATTCGGGTATGGAATATGTTTTTCTTTAAACATATCTTTGTTGTAATAAATTACGAGATTTGAAACATCTCTTGGAATTGCATACAATTTCCCTTTCCAGCTAAGAGCTTCAAGTGCTTGAGGGAAATAGCCCTGTACGGGTGAAAATTCCTCCAGCAAACCTGCATTTGCATATACAGGAAGGTATAAATTGTTTATAAAAATAACATCTGGAGCTGTGTTTGATGCAAAAAGCAGATGTATTTTTTGAAAATAATTCTGAGGGATATGCATAAAATCGATTTTTATATCAGGATTGTTATTTTCAAATTCCTTTAAAAGCGGCTTTAATATGTCTGTTTCTGATTTTGAACCCCAGCTTGCAAATTGTAATGTTATTTCAGAATTTTTTTTGTTAGAGCAGCCGCATAGCATAATCCCACAAAAAAGCAAAATAATAATTACGGATAATTTAGAAAATGCTCTCACTTTATTTTACCTGTTATAATTCGATTAAAACGCCCATTTTGTCATTGTTAACTTCTACAAGCGATTTAAAATCTCCGGCTTTTACCATATAAACATTTGCATTATCATGTCTTACCTGAATAGGATTTGTTACATTGCCGTCAAATTTTTTGAGGACAAATATCTCATCATTAACTTTTCCGATAAGAGCTGATTTGCCGTCAAGATTTACTACATAAAATCCTTTGTTATTGTCAATATTGTAGCCTGATTTGACGATTAAACCGTTTAGGTATGAATTTTTTGTTTCATTACGTAATTGGGTAATCGGATTAGTTTGGCTTTTTGTAACAGTTTTATTTTCCAATTCCGGAGCTTTTATGTTGTTTGAAGGAGTTTGTATATTGTTTGTAATTACTGGGTTAATTGTTGGGTTAAGAAGTTTTTTAGCTTCTTCTTTTGTAGCTTGTTCTTTATCTATAATTGAGAAAAATTCGTCGACGGAAGACATAATATATTCTGATGGCTTAAACTTGATTTTATGCTCTTTGGTTACGTCAGAAACATTTAAGTTTGCATCTTTAAGTCTTCTTGGGTTTGCATGTAATATAGAATCTCCAAGTTCGATATTTTTTTGTTCGTGTAGCGGAATTTCTTTTTCGTATTTTTTAAATCTGCTTTTTATTCTGTCACGATGTGAAAGTTTTAAAGAATTTCTGTTGTTATCGAAGGCTTTGAATCTAATTGCTTTAGAAATTGCATCATCTTCACTTTGAACTTCTACAATTTCAGGTTCAATATTATAGATATCATTTAGTTTAACTTTAGAAACTTCTGATACCATTTGTTCAAGATCTTTACGTTTTTTATCTATCGGGTTAGAAACAGGTTCTGCCGGTTTTTTGATAAATGTATAATTGCCTTTATTTTTGCCTCTGGAAACTGGTTTTGCCGATTCATCAAGATAGCGTTGATATTTTTCTTGCCAAGATAATTCGCTATTATTTGTAATATTATTATATTTTAATGTATTACTTATCGGAGCATCTGTTGAAAGTCTGCTGAAAGATTGTCCGTTTGATTTTGAGCTGCCAAATATTGCTCTTAAGATATTAGATATAATAATAAGTCCTAATAGCGCCAGCACAGTGTAACCTAAAGCTTTTGCAGTCTTTTTAATGATTGATTTTGCTATATGCAGAAATGTCGGTTTGCTGACTTTTGGCATTTCGTTAATATCTTTTACAGCAGAAGCTGAAAGGGTATTATTATTACTTGAAACATTTGTTGAATCTTGTTTTAATCCTGTATCAGGAGCTTTTTCCGCAGCTTTTTCCTGCTTAACTTCTTCAATCAGTTGAGCAAGTTGTTCGCGTCTTGTTATTCTGTCTTGATTTGGATTAACCTCTTTAAGCTTAATATCAGGGGCTTGAGATTTTGTGTAAGAAGCCTGTTTGATATTTCTAGAGTCATCAACTTTTTTTACTTGTTTATTAGCTACCGGTTTAATATTTACAGGAACATTTGCTGCAATTTTTTCTATATTTTGAGCTTTTTTAGGCTGCTGTTGAACTGTTTTTGCTTTATTTACCGTTACTTCAGTTTTTGGAGCTGTTTGAGGTTGTTTACCTATATTATTTTTAATTGCATTTGCTTGTGCAATAAGGGTTTTATATTCTTTTTGATCTTCTGTAACGGCAGCACTCTTTTGAGTTGATGTTTTAATGTTTAGCGGTTTTGTGGTTATAATCGTAACTTTTGTATAACCGCCGTTTGTATCATTTACAGTTTTTACATTTACATCAGATACCAAATCGTGTAAGCCGTTCAAGTTTGCACTGCTGTAGCCTGAACTTTGAACTTTTGGAACAAGAATTACATATTTGTTATCTGATTTTTTTCTTACAAAAACGTTTTCATCATAGTTGTTTGATGTAAAAAGAGTTACATTAACGGAATTGTTGGATGCTCTTTTCAAATCAAGTTGCACCAAATTATTCCCGCTGTTAGCAGAAGTAAGCGAGACCGGATTAATTGCAAGAGCAACCAATAGAGCTATACCAAATATGCTACGTTTTTTTAATACCATTTTCTACCGTTAATTTTTCCCTTATATAATATAATACTTTGAGACAAAAAAAATTGCCACTTTATTAAATTTTTATACTTTTATGTTACAATTTATGAAGAAATTATAACATAAAATACAGGAATTATATCATATGAAAAGCGGATTCACTGCAATAATTGGAAGACCAAATGTCGGAAAATCTACCCTTTTAAATCAAATATTAGGGCAAAAAATAGTTATCGCAACTGACAAAGCTCAGACGACAAGAAAAAGAATTAAGGGAATTTATACAACAGAAGAAGGACAGATTGTCTTTATAGACACTCCAGGGGTTCATAAACCGTTGAATAAGCTTGGGGAATTTTTGCTTGATGAATCTAAGATGGCTGTACCTGATGCTGATTTGATTATTTTTCTTGTAGACGGTTCAGAACCTGCTGGTAAAGGGGATAAGTGGATTGCTCAAAATATTTTACAAACCGAAATCCCAGTTATTATTGTTATGAATAAGGTTGATAAGCTTAAAAATATGAAAAAAGTAGAAGCTAATCTTTTAACATACAAGCTTTTATTTGAAAAAAATTATCCGATAATAAGAATTTCCGCAAAAACAGGCAGAAATATTGATACTCTTATAAAAAATATATATAAAAATCTTCCTGAAGGTGATCTTTTGTATCCGGAAGATGTTGTGACAGAAGAAACTATGCGTGATGTCACAGAAGAAATTATCAGGGAAAAAATTCTTTTGAATACATCAGATGAAATTCCTCATTCAGTTGCCGTAAAAATCGAGAGTTATGTGGAAAATGACGATATTGACAGAATTTATGCAACTATATACTGTGAAACCAAAAGCCAAAAAGGTATTTTGATTGGAAAAGGCGGAAGCTTGCTCAAAAAAATCGGAACAGAAGCTCGTATTGATTTGGAAAAGATTACGGAGAAAAAAGTATTTTTAGGCCTTGAAGTCAAAGTTGAAAAAGATTGGCGTAAAAAGCAAAATTCTCTTAAAGCATTTGGCTATGAACAGGAAAAGTAGAATTAATTTTATTTAAAACTCATTACATCGGGAGTTTTATACAAAATTCTGTTCTGACATTTTCTTGGCTTTCAACAGTAATTTCTCCTCCGTGAGATTTAATTATTTGTTGTGAAAGGTATAAGCCTAAGCCTGTTCCGATTTTTCTGAACTTTTTAGCGGCAGAATAATATTTGTTGAAAATTAATTTAAGCTCTTTTTCAGGAATCCCTTGACCGTAATCGATTACTGAAATTGTGATAAATCCAGGAATTTCGCCTGTTGTTATATCAATTCTGTCTTTTGTGTTGCTGTGTGAGATTGCATTTGAAATTAAGTTTTTAATAACTCTTTCAAGTTGTATGCGGTCTGCCGTAACTTTTATATCTCTTGAAGGTGTATAATATATTGTTATGCCTGAATTGTTCGCAATTGGTTGTGTACTTTCAACTATATCTGATATAAATTGGTTAAGCATTATGTTTTCTTTCAGAAGCTTTATACCGGTTTCTTTAATCTTGTAAGTTTCCAAAATAATTTGAACAAGCTCTACAAGCTCTTCATTTGATTTTTTCATATTTAATAATGCTACTTGTTGCTTTTCTGTTATTTCCCCAAATGTTCCGTTTAGAAGAAAGTTAATAATATTTGATTCTGCAACTATCGGAACTTTCAAATCATGAGTTAAAGTTGCGACAAAATCTTCTTTAAGAGTTTCGATTTCTCTTTCTGTTGTTACATCTTTTATTAATATAACAAACCTTTTTTTATCATCATCAAGCGACAATTTTATTGAGTGCATAACAAAATTGTTTGTTGGAGTATGTTTGATAAATACATCTTTATTTTTTAAGCGTTCAATCGGGGTATCATCACTAATTTGAATGTAATCAAAAATATTTGTTCCTATAATTTCAGGGCCTTTTGCTCCGAACCATTCGCTAACTTGAGGAGTTACTCTTAAAATATTATGTTTATCATTTATGATTAAAATCCCATCAGATAATGAATTTATTACAGATTCCAAAAGTTTGTTCTGGCGCATCAATTCTGATTGGTATTCAACAATCATTTTTTCTCTGTCGTTAAGGGTTTCTACCATACGGTTGATACTATCCGTAACATTTTGATATGTCGGATGATTTATCTCCTCAATTTTAGTTGAAAGATTTCCGTATCTTACGGAATTAACCGTATTTGTAACCATTCCTAAATAATCATTAATTTTTGACCATCTTTTGTTTGTTTGTCTTGTAATTAAAAAAAGTATAATAAATACAAGAATAATACTTAAATTTAATAAATACCAGAGCATTTGTTGTTCCTTCTTTTTTATGATACAATTATAGCAGATAAGGGGCGTTTTGTATATGGGAAAATTGAAATTACCTAAAACAATAAAAATGGTTATAACTGATTTTGATGGAGTGGTTACTGATAATTGCGTATATATCAGTGATGATTTTTCTATGTCAAGACGTTTGAATTTTAAAGATATTATGGCATTTTCTCTGTTAAAGAAAAATAATTATATGATTGGTATAATTTCAGGGGAAAAAAATGCTGCGATAGAAACTCTTGCACAGAAGTTTAAAGTTGATGAAGTGCACCAGAATATAAGAATTAAAATTGATGTTTTGAAAGGGATTATAGAAAAATATAATCTTTCTCAGGAAGAATATTTATATATTGGTGATGATGTTAATGATGTTGCGTGTTTAGAGTTTGCAAAATATAAAATAACAGTTCCGCATGCAGTTGAAAAGGTAAAATCCGTAAAAGATATTCAAGTTACGGAAAGTACTGCAGGAAACGGAGCTTTTAGAGAGGTGGCAGATTGTCTGATTGGTTAAAAACAATTTACGAAAAAGTAAAATATTTGAACAGTTCTATTGATCGTTTTAAAAAAGAAACGGTTATACAGTCTTTGCCATCATACACTTATGTAAACAGAGCAAAAGTTTTTATTGAAAAAAATGAGTATGAAAAAGCTAAAAATATATTATTAGAAGCTTTGGAATTGCCTCAGAAAGATCCGCTTGTATATAAATATCTTGGTTCTGTTTATGAAAGATTGGGCGAATTTGATAAGGGGGTTGAAGCTTATCAAACATCTGCTGATTTAAATCCGCAAGATAAATTAATTTGGCAAAGGCTTGGGTTTGCCTTGATGTCTGTAAAAAAATATGAGAATGCGGAAAAATCATTTGAAAATGCAAATAAAGTTCAGGCAGGCAACAGTGATACTTTCACAGGCTGGGGCATGGCTTTAATGAAAATGAAAAAATACGGCGAGGCTCATGAAAAATTTGCGGAGGCTTCAAAACTCAATAAGTATAATTTTACCGCAATGTTTTTGTGTGCGGTAATGGAAATTAAATTGGAAATGTATGACAAAGCGGAAATGAAGCTTACATTTTTGGCAAATGTTTGCCCTAATGCCAATAATACTTTTGAATTTGCGAGGTTGAAGTCTATAAAAGACGATTTGGACGGGGCTATTCATTACGCAAAAAAATCAATAGATTTGAATGAAAAAATGCTTCCTGCTTATGTTTTGCTTGGCGAAATTTATACGAAGAAATTTGATTATGAAAATGCTCAGAAATATTTTTCTCTAGCTGAAGAAACAAATCTTGATAACACCATGCTTTATCTTGAATGGGGAAAATCCTTGGGGAAATTTGGGAAATATGATGAAGCAAAAGCAAAATTGTTAAAATCATTGGAAATGGATTCTGAAAATATTGAAGCTGCTGCATTTTTAGGTTTGTGCTGTGTGTCAAGAAAAGAGTTTGATGAAGCAAAACCTTTGTTACAAAAGGTTATGAAAAAAGAACCTGAAAACAAAGAAGTAAAGCAGGCTTTGGCAATTATAGATTATGAGGACGGTAATACGCAAAAGGCAATGGAGTTATTTAGAGAGGATGATGAGGATTCTGTAAATGCTTATTATCTTGCAAAATGCTATGAACGTCTTGGAAATGATACAAAAGTTAAAGATTATTATGAGGCTGCAATAAGGTTAAATCCTGTTTATATAGATGCTTTTCTTTCATATTCCCGCTATTTGATTAGCCGAGAGGAATATGCAGAGGCTCAACGAAAACTCCGGAAAGCATTGAAGGCAGACGGTGAAAATGTTGAATTATTAAATTTGATGTTTTATGTAAGTTACCTACTTGTCAAAAATAACGTTTATGAATATAATGTAAAAGAAACACTTTCAGTAGCAGACAAAATCGAAAAAATAGCTCCGAATTTGTTTGAATACCCTGAACAAAAGCTTGAGTTGGAAAAGCTTTTGACAAATTTGACAGAAAGAAATTAAATTTGAGAAAAATTATTGTTCAAAAATTTGGCGGTACATCAGTTGCCGATACGGATAAAATTAAAAATGTCGCAAAGACTGTGATTAGGGAAAAAGAAAATGGAAACGATGTAGTTGTCGTAGTTTCTGCTATGGGGCATACAACTGATTACCTTGTAAAAATGGCAAAAGATTTAAGCCCTAATCCTTCTGCAAGAGAAATGGACATGCTTTTATCAACAGGAGAATGCGTTTCTATTGCTCTTTTGACTATGGCTATTCAGGCGCAAGGATATGACGCTGTTAGTTTTAATGCTATGCAAATTGGAATTATGACAGAAAATGTTCATTCCAAAGCGCGTATTATTGATATTAAAACAGATAAATTAAAAAAGAATTTAAAAGAAGGCAAAATTATAGTAGTTGCCGGATTTCAAGGTGTAACAGAAGACGGTGAAATAACAACTCTCGGTCGTGGTGGTTCTGATACTTCCGCTGTTGCTCTTGCAGCTGCTTTGAATGCTGAAAGATGCGATATTTATACAGATGTTGAAGGCGTTTATACAACAGATCCAAGAGTTGTTCCGAATGCTTCAAAACTTAAAGAAATATCTTATGAAGAAATGTTGGAGCTTGCTCATGCAGGTGCAAATGTTCTTCACCCAAGAAGTGTTGAAACAGCAAAGCTTTACAATGTTCCGATGCGTGTAAGGAGCAGCTTCAAGCTTGATAATTTAGGTACTTTAATCTTAGGAGTTGACAAAATGGAAATAAACAAACCTGTTGCAGGTGTTGCAGAAGATTTGTCCCAAGCAAGAATTGTTGTTTGTGATGTTCCTGATAAACCCGGTGTCGCTGCAAAACTTTTCAGCAAGCTTGCTAAAGAAAATATTTCAGTCGACATGATTATTCAATCTTATGCAAGAAAAGTTTCAAATACAAATGACATAGCGTTTACTGTAGATGCTGTTGACTTGCCAAAAACAGTTGAAGCATTAAATGCACTAAAGAAAGAAATTAACGCAAACGGAGAAATTCAGGTTGATGAAAATATTGCAAAAGTATCTATTGTAGGTGCAGGCATGATTGACAGGCCAGGTGTTGCATCAACCATGTTCGAAACGTTAGCTGAGCAAAATATTAATATCAGAATGATTTCGACAAGTGAAATCAAGATAAGTTGTCTTGTAGATAAAGCAGATGCTCAACGTGCAGTAAGAGCTTTACACAAAGTCTTTGGCTTAGATAGCGATGAAATTGCAGAAGTAAAGGGCGATTTGCCTAATATATAAATATAATAATTTGCAAAATATTATCAAAAACAGCGTAATTCCAAAGGTTTACGCTGTTTTTTAGTAAAAAGCATGGCACTTATTTATATTAAATAAGTGTCATTTTTACAATTACCCATGCTTCTAATATTAAAAATAAATATAAAAGCATCAAATTTTATAAAAAAATAGCATGGTTTTATAATAAAAAACAAAAAACTTTTTAAAAAATAAGAATAAGTGTATATTTTATACTTTATCTAAAAACCTTGATTTATCAATGGTTCTGGACTTGCTTAACAAAAGTTTATCATAGGGGTTGACAAATTATCTTTTATAGTTTATATTAAAAGTGTTAAATGAAGTGTTAATTGAACACTTAATAACAAGACCTCAGAGAGGAGGACAAAAATGATAACAATTAATCCAGTAAAATTTAATACAGTAAAACCAATCTCTTTCGGAGAAGGTAATAATCTTAATAACATAACTCCAAGTTTAGCGATTTTATCGCTACAAAACCCAAATGCGAAAATTAACTTCGAGAATGATTTGAATCGTACTCAAAGAGCTGATATGGTTCAAAACCCGAATATGCTTAACGCTTTAGGCGCAAAGCTTCGCAAGACTTATAATATACTATTTTCACCTGACTATGACAGAGCAAGCAAAAGTCCAAAACATATTTCTTTCTTAGGATAGTTTGAGCCGAGTCTGCTCTTGTCAATTACCCCACCCCCATTAAAACTTGCTTCATAGATTATAACCATGTTGCTAAGTAATTATTTTATAAACTGAATTATCCTTTCTGTATAAAAGCAGAAAGGATAATTTATTATGAATGAAAAAATTAGAGAACTTCGATTAGATGCTGAAAAAGCGAGATGTTATTTTTCCAAAAAACTTGCATTTACTCTTGGCCCTGTCGAATTAAAGGACTTAATGGAAGAAAACATGATAAAACTTGTTGATGTCAGAAGTGCTTCAGATTATGAAGTTGCACATATTCCATCAGCAATTTCTATTCCAAAAGAGGAGCTTTCTCAAAACACTGATAAGCTTTCCAAAAACGAGATTACCGTTATCTATTGCTATAATCAGCAATGTCATCTTGGTGCTGAAGCATGCTTAATTTTAGCGGAATACGGTTATCCTGTAATGCTTTTGGAAGGCGGTTTTAAAACTTGGAGTGAAGATTTTCGCTTTGCAACAGAATAATTTGTAAATATATATAAATATATTTTTTTTGAATAAAAGCATGAAATCTTTTTTATTAGATTTTCTGCTTTTATTTATATATTTGCACTTCCGTCATTTTTAATTTTATCGAGAACTTTTTTTCCGCCTTCTTTAGATTTTGCAAGTTCAAGTGCAAAATTTGTTGCTTCGCTATCTCTTGCGATTGCTTCTTTTAATCCTGTCATCTCGTCAAGATTAAGCTCAGAAAGTAGTGTATCATTGGAGTTTAGTGCGATTTTGAATATTTTTTGTGACATAAAATCAAACCCCGGTAAGCCCATATAAAGCGAATACCATTTGTAAAATTGATGAGCCATATAATATGGATCAATTTCTCCGTTTCGCATAACGAACATAGGTTTTGATTTAAAGGAAAAGCCAGATTCTGTCACTATATTAATATATAATGCTTCAAATCCTTCAAGCGGGGTTACAAGTCCTTCCTCTTCGTTTATAACAGCTAATATTCTATCTGCATTATCAAGTTTTACGACTTTTGTTCCTTTGCTTTCAATAAATGCTAAAAGCTTGGTCGGATCGTTATTACAAGCTTTTATAATGTCAGATACATTTTGCTTTACAAGCTCTTTCTTTTTCTCTGTTTCCGCGCTCAGTGTCATAGTTATGCCTTTTGAAAGCACGGTTTTAGAGGTAGAATTTGTGCTTGAGGTCTTTAAGTGTTTATGTAGTTTCTTTGAAAGAGCCTTTTCCTGTTGCTCTAAAAAGAAGTAAACAATTTTTTGAAAAGTATTCATATCAGTAAGTATAACGTATTTTTGTAACTACTGTTTCATCTATATAAATGAAATATTAAGTTTGTATAAAGATTGTAAAAAATACACTTGCTTTTAAGATTTATTTATTCTATAATGTAATTGTGAAATAAATCACAATTAAAAAGGAGATATATTTTATGACAACAAAAAACAAAAAGACGGTTGAAACTCTTGAAAAAGCTTTAAAGAGCGAATCAGGCAAAGTTGAAACCGCTGAACAATTGGAATTGTTAATCGAAAGAGTTAAGAAAGCTCAAAAGATTTATTCAACTTTCACACAAGAACAAGTTGACGCAATTTTTAAAGCTGCAGCAACAGCAGCAGACAAAGCTCGTATTCCTCTTGCAAGAATGGCTGTTGAAGAAACAGGCATGGGTGTTTTAGAAGATAAAATTATCAAAAACCACTTTGCCGCAGAATACATTTACAACAAACACAAAAACGCTAAAACTTGCGGTATTATCAAAGAAGATAAAATGAACGGTATCAAAATCGTTGCAGAACCTCTAGGTGTAATTGCAGGTATTGTTCCTACAACAAACCCAACTTCTACCGCAATATTCAAATCATTAATCGCATTAAAAACAAGAAACGCAATAATCTTTTCACCACACCCAAGAGCAAAAAAATCTACAATTGCAGCTGCTAAAGTAGTTTTAGATGCAGCAGTAAAAGCAGGTGCTCCTGAAGACATTATCGGATGGATTGATACTCCGTCAATCGAATTGTCCAGCCAGTTGATGAAACATGATTCAATTTCATGTATCTTAGCAACAGGTGGTCCTGGTATGGTTAAAGCAGCATATTCATCAGGTAACCCTGCATTAGGTGTTGGTCCTGGTAACGCATCAGCAGTTATCGATGAAACCGCTGATATTCAAATGGCTGTATCATCAATTTTGATGTCAAAAACTTTCGATAACGGTATGATTTGTGCTTCAGAACAATCAGTTGTTGTTGTTGATGAAGTTTACGAAGCAGTTAAGAAAGAATTTATATACAGAGGAGCTCATTTATTAACTCCATCTGATGAAAAGAAACTTATTGACCTTCCGTTCATCGATCCAAAACGTGGAACAGCTCACCCTGACATCGTTGGTCAAAGCGCTCACAGAATCGCTGAACTTGCAGGATTTAAAGTTCCGGCAACTGCAAAAATCTTGTTAGCAGAAAGACCTTCAGTTGATTGGGAAGATCCGTTCTCAAGAGAAAAATTATCACCAATCTTAACTATGTACAGAGCAAAAGATTTTGAAGAAGCTGCTGAAATGGCTTACGAACTTGTTTCAAGAGGTGGTGCAGGTCACACAGCTGATTTATATACAGATGCTCGTCATCAAGAAAGAATTGACAGATATGCAGAAAAAATGCCTGCTTGTCGTGTATTAATCAATTCACCTTCAGCATTAGGCGGTATCGGTGATTTGTTTAACTTCAAATTAGAACCATCATTATCATTAGGTTGTGGTTCTTGGGGTAAAAACGCTATCTCCGGTAACATCGGTGTTGAAAATTTATTGAACTACAAAACAGTTGCTGAAAGGAGAGAAAATATGCTCTGGTTCAAAGTTCCGCCAAAAGTTTACTTCAAGAGAGGTGCTGTTGATCTAGCTCTTCGTGAACTTCAAGGCAAAAAACGTGCATTTATCGTTACAGACAGATTCTTATTTAATTCAGGCGCTGTTGACAGTATCGTAAATGTTTTGGATGAAATCGGTATTGATCACGAAATCTTCTTCGATGTAAAACCGGATCCAACATTATCAACAATTAATCAAGCAATGGAAATTATCAGACCTTACGAACCTGATGTAATTATTGCATTAGGTGGTGGTTCTCCGATGGATGCTGCTAAGATTATGTGGTTGATGTATGAACAACCTGATACAGTATTCGAAGATATTTCTATGAGATTCTTAGATATCAGAAAGAGAATTTGCAGAATTCCTGAACTTGGTAAGAAAGCAACTATGGTTGCAATCCCAACAACATCAGGTACAGGTTCTGAAGTTACTCCGTTTGCTATCATTACAGATGATGAAACTCACGTAAAATATGCAATCGCAGATTATGCATTGACTCCAAATATGTCAATCATTGATCCAAACTTTGTAGATGGTATGCCAAAAGGTTTGACAGCTGCTTCTGGTATTGACGCATTAGTTCACGCAACTGAAGCTTATGTATCATCAATGGCTACAAACTTTACAAATTCAAATGCTTTGGAAGCTGCAAAATTAATCTTCAGATACTTAGAAAGATCATATAATGAAGGAGCTAACGATCCTATAGCAAGAGAAAAAATGCACTATGCTGCAACTATTGCAGGTATGGCATTTGCTAACTCATTCCTTGGCTTGTGCCACTCTATGGCTCACAAGTTGGGTGCTATGTTCCACGTTCCTCACGGTGTAGCAAACGCATTGTTATTCAGACAAGTAATCAAATATAACGCAGTTGATTGTCCTAAAAAACAATGTATCTTCCCTCAATACAAGTTCCCTAATGCAAAAGCTAAATATGCTCAAATTGCTGATGAATTAGGGCTTGGCGGAAACACAGATGATGAAAAAGTTGAATTGTACATCAAGGCTATTGAAGGTTTGATGAAAGCTACAAACTTGCCATTCTCTATTAAAGACTTTGGTATCTCTGAAGCTGACTTCAATGCTAAATTAGATGAAATGGTTGAACTTGCATTTGATGACCAATGTACTGGTGCAAACCCGGCTTACCCATTGATGGAAGACATCAAAGCTATTTACAAAGATGCTTACGAAGGTATTGTAAGAGATTATTATCCTACAAACAAAAAATAAGCTTTGTAATATTTGATAAGAAGAAAAGAACCGTCATATTTGGCGGTTCTTTTTGTGTGTATGTTTGTTTTTATTAGCCATTTCGTTAATTTAAATTATTTATATAACTAAAAATTCATAACTCACCTTGACTTTTTGTTATGTCTTTTTTATCATAAAGAAACGAGGACGGCGACATGGCCAAGTGGTAAGGCAGGAGCCTGCAAAGCTCTTATCCCCCAGTTCGAATCTGGGTGTCGCCTTTTTTTATTGCCTATTGACATAATTTTTATATGCTGTTAAAATTTTCTTATGTTAAAGAAGAGTTGGTTATATGTTTTTGTATTACTTGTACTTTTAAGTTCAAGTGTTGATGCTATTACGTTAAAATTTAACGGTTTTATAGCTGATGAAGCAAATTTGCTATCCCCTGAGGTGGAAAATGATTTGAATATGACTTTATGGGATTTGCAAAAGAAATCAGGTGCAGATTTAGTCGTTGTGACTTTACCGTCTTTGAACGGGAAAAGGGTTGAAGATGTCGCTCTTGATATCGGACGTTCTTATAAACTTGGTGCTGTTGGTAAAAATAACGGAATGGTTTATTTGACAGCGTTAAATGAACGTAAAATGAGAATTGAACAAGGGTTAGGGCTTGAAAAGAAAATTAGTGTCAGCACACTAGAAAATATCATGAATACTGATATTTTACCTTATTATAAACAAAATGAGTATGAACGAGGAATTAGAAGAGGAACTTATCTTTTAGCAAGAACCGTTGCTAATGCAGAAGGTGTTACTATTAAAGAGCAGGGAGTTTGCCCAAGTGCTCCGGTTTCAAATTATTCGCATCGTAGGGATAATCTTCCATGGTGGGTTTGGCCTTTTATAATATTGGGCGCAATATTTTCTCCAAGACGCAGACGTTTTGGTAGTGGTTTTGGCGGCTTTGGCGGAGGCGGAGGCTTTGGCGGCTCTGGTTGCTCAGGAAGCTGGTAAAATTATTTAATAATTTTTAGGAAAGGATTAATAATGAAGAATTTAGACAATTTTGTAGAAGAATTAAAAACTAAACTCGGCGATAATCTTGTATCAGTTTTTGCATTTGGCTCTCAAGCTAATGTTGAAGATGCAAAAAATAATATTAACTTGATGATAGTTACAAATACTTTGAATGCTGAAAATCTTTACGAAATTGCTAAACCTGTAAAAAAATGGGTTAAGGCAAAAAATCCTATTCCTGTTATTATGAACAAAGAGGAATGGTATTCTTCATTTGATGTTTATGCTATTGAATATTCTGATATTAAAGAAAATTACCGTATGATTTACGGGGAAGATTTAATCCCTTCTATTTGTATTAATAAGTATTTCTTGAGGCTTCAATGTGAATCTGAGTTGAAAGCTTTGTTATTGAAATATAAAAATAATTTCTTGTTAAATATAAAATCTGATAGAGAGATGAAAAAAGTTTTAGATCATGCAATCAAAACATTACTTGTAATATTTAGAGCGATATTGAGATTGCATGACAGACCTGTTCCGTATAGAGCTGTTGATATTGTAGAATTTAGTGCAGATTATTTATCTTTCAATAAAATTGTAATGTCAAAACTTGCTAAAGTTAAATATGAACATGACGATTATACAAAACAAGAACTTATATTTATAGAAGCTGAATTATTAAAAGATATTCAAGCTATATTGAAACAAGTTGATGCTATGCATTTTTAGGATAATTTCTGATAAGGCTTTTTTATATTGAAAATACAGATATTCTTTAAAATAAGAGATTTTGTGTTATAATAAAGTCTATGGGCGATTGGCACAGTTGGTAGCGCATCACATTGACGTTGTGAGGGTCACGTGTTCGAGTCACGTATCGCCCACCATTTTAAAAGTTTCTTAAATTAAGAGGGTTTAAAAGTATGAGAGATGTTATTATTACAGAATTAGACAGTAATTTGTCTTTCAATGCAGAAATTGATAATCCTCCTGAAGTAAAACAAAATTTTTCAACGGTTTACGTAGAAGAAAAAGAAGTTAGGCGTCCTACTGTATCACAAGTCAATGGGATTATTAAGGTAAAATTATCAAATCCTGATAATCTTGTTTGTGATTTTATAAAAAAATGGCATAAAATCAAAAAAAGAATAGATTTAATGGTTGAAACAGATAATCATCTGTATTTGATGAAAGGTTGTTCAATAAAGGAATTTGAATCTCCTAAAAAAGCTTTTACTGTTTTTTATAACACATTTAAAGAAGCTTAAATGCTTTCAATATATTTATCAATGTCTTCTTCTGAATTCATTTCAGTTGCGGCAACTAGGATTTTGTCTGTATCGATTTTTAATCCGCCTATAATCCCTTTAGATTTAAGATTTGAAAGAAACTTTTCAGCATCTTTAACTTCTATCGTAAATTCGTTATAGAAATTTTTATTTAATGTTTTAATTCCTTTTTGTGCAAGCTTGTTAGATAATTGATGAGCTCTTTTTGCAGAAAGGTAAGAAGCTTGTCTAAAGCCTTTTTCTCCCATAACAGTGAGATATAAAGTTGCACAAAGCCCGATTAATGCTTGATTTGAGCAGATATTACTTGTAGCTTTTTCTCTTTTAATATGTTGTTCTCTTGTTTGTATTGTAAGGCAGTATGCAGGTTTTCCATCAGCATCAACCGTTCTGCCTGCAAGACGTCCTGGAATTTGACGCATAAATTTTTCTTTGCAGGCAATAAATCCTGCATGTGGACCGCCAAATTCCATAGGAATACCAAGAGTTTGAATATCTCCGACAACAATATCGGCATTAGCCGGAGGATTAAGTATTCCAAGAGATGAAATATCTACACATACTACTAAAAGACAGTCATTTGGCTTTTCAATTGTTGAGATTTCTCCGTAAAAATCAGGATTTTGAATCATTATACAGGCATATTCACTTGTGTTTTGAGGAATTTTGTTAAAAAATTCAAGTTCAATTTCGTTAGCCCAGCAGTATGTTTTAATTACATCAATGTATTCAGGGTTGAGTTTTTCTGATACAAGAACTTTATTCTTTTTAGAAACTCTTACTGACATTAATATTGCTTCAGCGCAAGCACTTGCAGCATCATACATTGTTGCATTAGAAATATCCATCCCTGTAAGTCTGCAAATCATTGTTTGGAATTCGTACATAACTTGAAGTGTACCTTGCGAAATTTCAGGTTGGTAAGGCGTATATGCTGTTAAAAATTCAAATCTGTTTGCTACTTGTGAGATACAAGCAGGTATGAATTTGTTGTAAGTACCTGCGCCAAGGAATGTTGTGTAATCTGTATTATTCTTTTTCGCAAGAGATTTTATACGCTTTTGAACATCCATTTCACTAAGAGGCTTTTCAAAACCTAATTGCCCCATACGTGCTTTTTGCGGAATTTGTTTGAATAAGTCCTCAATATTTGTCATATCAATGCTTTTAAGCATTTCTTTTTTTACTTCATCGGTATGTACCAAAAAATTTTTCATTATTTTATTCCAATTCTTCTTTGTAATCTTCATATTCTAAAAGGTCGCTTTGTTCTGTTGCAACATCACCTGTTGCTTCGATTTTTACAAGCCAACCTTTTTCGTAGCTGTCTTCGTTCAAAATTTCAGGAGCGTTAACTGCATCTTCGTTGATTTCCAAAATTTTTCCGCTAATTGGCATATAAATTTCAGAGGCAGCTTTAACTGATTCAACAGTTGCAAAAGTTTCTCCTTTTTTATATTCAGTACCGACTTCAGGCAGTTCCAAAAATACAATATCACCTAACTGTTCAACAGCATAATCTGTTAAACCAATTGTAAATGTGTTATCTCCATTGTCTAATAAGAATTCGTGAGACTTAGAACATAAAATGTTTTCTGTAATACTCATTAATTTCTCCTTTTTATAATATATTATAATTTTATTTTGTTTCTTTTTTCTACAAACGGTCTTTTTACTATTTCAGCATCATGTAATTTCTCTCTTATCATAACCTGAACAGTGGAACCTGTGCAAATATTTTTATCATTTTTTACATAAGCAAGCGCAATATTTGCTCCTAAAATTGGAGAAGGCCCGCCACTTGTGATTATTCCGACTTTTTCTCCGTCTTTGTAAACTTCATATTCATGTCTTGCTATTGATTTGTCAAGCATTTTAAGCCCTACAAGTTTTTTTGAAGTTCCGTTTTTAATCTGTTCCATTATGATATCTTTTCCATTGTAATCTGCAACTTTATCTTTTGGAATTGACCAGCTAAGTCCTGCTTCTATCGGAGTTGTATTTTCATCCAAATCGTTGCCGTATAAGTGAAGAGCTGCCTCTAATCTTAAAGTATCTCTTGCACCAAGTCCGATTGGCTTTATACCAAATTCTTTTCCTTCTTCAAGAATTTTATCCCATAAAAATTCTGAATGTCTGTTTTCGACAAGAATTTCATACCCGTCTTCACCGGTGTAACCTGTACGTGATGCAAGAACTTTTATCCCTGCAATTTGTGCAGGTTTAATCGTAAATGATTCTTGATGTGTAGTAAGTCCCATTTTTCTTAAAAGTTTGTCAGCTAAAGGACCTTGTACCGCAAGCAGTGAATATTCGTGAGAACGGTTATCTATTTGTACATCAAAATCTTTACTGTTTCTGACCATCCAGTTTAAATCTTCATCAATTCTTGAAGCATTACAAATTACCAAATATTGTAAAATTCCAAGCTTGTATATTATTAAATCGTCAATTAAGCCGCCTTTTTTGTTCGGAAGTTGGCAATAAACTGCTTTTTCATAATTTAATTTTTCAATATCTTGGGGAACAATTTTATTAAGAAATTCTACAGCATCTTTACCTGATACGAAAACTTCACCCATGTGCGAAACATCAAATAAGCCAACTTTTTCTCTTACGTTTTTGTGTTCTTCAATAATTGATGTGTATTGGACAGGCATACTCCAACCTGCAAAATCAACCATTTTCGCACCGAGTTGTACATGTTTGTCATGTAAAAAAGTTTCTTTAGTCATTAAAATATCCCCCTTCTCGCATTATTGTCGCATTGAAAGGGGGATATTGTCAATGGTTTATTTAGTTTTATAACTCGGCTATTTTTCTGTATAGCTCAATTTGTTTATCCGATAAGTCTTTCGGGATTACAATTTTAATTTTAGCGTTAAGATTGCCATAGCCTCCGCCTTTTTTAGGTAAACCTAAGTCTTTTAATCTTAAGGCTTGACCTGATGAAGTTTTTGGCGGAATTTTTATGCTGATTTTTCCATGCAGTGTATCAATTTCTTTTTTACAGCCTAAAACAGCTTCCGGTGGAGTGATTTCTACCTCTTTTGTCAAATCAGATCCGTTTACTTCATATTCTTTATCTTTGATGTTAATTATTAGGTATAAATCACCTTTTCTTCCGTAAGAATCTGATTTGCCTTCGCCTTTAACTCTTAGTTTTTGTCCTTCTGTGATATTTGGAGGAAGTTTTACTTTAATAGATTTTGGCTCTGATTTAAAGCCTGTTCCACCGCATTCACTGCAATAGCCGCCGTTGCCTGAACACTTTGTGCAGCGTTCTATATTGTTGAATTTAACGGTAATCGGTTTTTGGTCAAATAAATCTTTGATTGTTATATTCAAATTCATTGTAACATCAAGATTTTCAGCTTTTGGAGGTTGTTGTTGAGTTCTTCTGCGAGAAGTTCTTTGTTGTTGAGCTGCTCCGCCAAAGTCAAAGCCGTCAAAATTCATTCTTTGAGTTCTGGCTCCGCCACCCATCATATCTCCGAATAAAGAGCTGAAAAAGTCTGAAAAACCGCCCAAATCTTGACCGTTAAAGTTGAAGCTTTGGTAAGTTCCGCCTTGACCTCCGCCAAATCCAAATTGTTCAAATCCAGGAGGTGGTGTATAACTTTGACCGCCTTGCCAATTAGAGCCTAAACTGTCATATCTTTCTCTTTTTTGCTTATCACCTAAAACTTCGTAAGCTTCATTAATATCTTTAAATTTGCTTTCGGCTTCTTTAGTTTTATTTACATCAGGGTGATATTTACGAGCAAGTTTTCTGTAAGCTGATTTTATCTCAGCTTCAGTTGCATCACGTTTAACACCCAATATCTCGTAATAATCTTTATATTCCATATTCAGTATCTCCTACTATATATGATAATATAAAAAATTGGAAAATCTGAAATAATTAATTATTTTTTAAGTATTAAAAAAAGACAGAGTGTATTAAGCTCTGTCTTTTTTTTAATTAGTGATAAAAGCGGCTACGCTCTTTCTTTAGTTTCCCACTTTTCAAGTTTTGTCTAAAAACTAAGTGGTGGGTGGAACGGATGTTCCTAGAACATAAGGCCAGCTTCTCTTGCAGCATCAGCTAAAGCAGCTACACGACCATGGTATAAGAAACCTCCACGGTCAAATACTACACATTCAATACCTGCTTTTTTAGCTTTTTGAGCAATTTCTTCACCAACGATTTTTGCAGCTTTGATGTTACCGCCATGAGCTAATTTTTCTTTAAGCTCTTTGTCATTTGAAGATGCTGATGCAAGTGTTACATGGTTTTCATCATCAATCAATTGAGCATAAATGTGTTTTGTGCTTCTATAAACTGCTAATCTAGGAAATTCTGCAGTTCCTGATAATTTTACTCTTATTGTTCTATGTCTTTTTTGAACTTTTGGTTTTCTAATTTCTTGTTTAATCATTTTATATTCCTTTCGTTTAACCCAAACCTTCTTGAATAACCACTTCAAGGGTTTATGCGGGCATATTATAAATACTAGGTCTTAAGCTTTTTAAAAGCTTAATCGGTTACCTTGTAACCTTATTTTTTACCTGCTTTACCAGCTTTACGTCTGATATGTTCGCCTTCATATCTAACACCTTTTCCTTTGTAAACTTCAGGAGGACGTTTAGATCTGATGAATGCTGCAACATCGCCTACTGTTTGTTTGTTAGAACCTTTAACAGAAATTTTAGTGTTAGCTTCAACAGCAATTGTAATTCCTTCAGGAGGAACAACAATTACAGGGTGTGAATAACCTAATGCTAAATTTAAGTTTTTGCCTTCCATACTTGCACGGTAACCAACACCTTGGATTTCCAATTTCTTTTCAAATTGTTCTTTAACACCGTGTACAGCGTTAGCAATTAAAGTTCTTGATAAACCGTATAAAGCATCAGTTTCTCTAGTATCGCCAACTTTTGTAAGTACAACATGGTTATCTTCCATTTTTACTTCAATTTCAGGACGAACTTCAACTACTTCTGTTCCGTGAGGTCCTTTTACAGTAACTGTATGACCTTCTATTTTTACTTCAACCCCTTGTGGGATTTCGATAGGTTTTTTACCAATACGTGACATTTTATTTTTCTCCTTTAGGTATATTGTGTACTTAATTTCAAACTTTTCTACCAATTATGTTTGAAATTTGTTATCAAGAAGTTTAGATTTCATATAAAGGTAAGTTATTCAATGAAAAAGGCTTGACCTCTCTTGATCTCTGTTCTTCTGATTACTGATTAGTAAACGTAGCAAAGAACTTCGCCACCGATATTTTCTTTTCTAGCTTTTCTGTCTGTTAAAAGACCTTTGCTTGTAGAAACAATTGCAATACCCATTCCACCTAAAACTTTAGGAAGATTTTTAGCTTTGCTGTAGTTTCTCAAACCTGGTTTAGAAATTCTTTCTAATTTAGTGATGATAGGTTTGTTGTTTGCATCATATTTTAGAGTAATTTCTAAAACTTTGAATTTGCCTTCAGTTTTTTCACTAAAATCAGCAATATAACCTTCTTCTTTTAACAATCTAGCTAATTGAACTTTTAATTTAGAAGATGGCATAGAAACTGTTTGGTGAGAAACCTGATTAGCGTTTCTAATTCTAGTTAGCATATCTGCTATAGGATCTGTCATTGACATTTAAAATACCTCCGGACTTACCTCCAGTTAAAGGCAGTATCCTTAATTTTACTATTACACCACTTACTGAATTAATTGTTGCTTCATATAGAAACGTATTTCAGCAGTCTGGAACTGTACATATATTTTATTATAAACCGTTTTTTTTTACAATAGCAAAAGTTTAATTGGGCAAATATATTAAAATAACTTAATAAATATTTATTATTCGCGCAATTATTTATATTCATATACTTTAGATGTTTTGTGTAATTTATGTAGAAAGGATAACTTATTATGAACGAAGTTTCTTCTTTAAATTTTACGGGTAAATATACTCTTAACGCAAATCAAACAATGCCCAGTCAAGAGGCTTGCTTAAAAAGAGATAGTTTGGTAGGTTTTTGGACTACAAAAGCAAAAGATGGTGACAAAATTTATGAAAAATTAAAAAATTTTTATCAAACTGATTATGAAAAAAATCCAAATGCAAAATTAGATATTGTATTGGAAGTACCTGATTCTGAAGACAAAAATTTTGAAGAAAGTATGAAAAAAGTAGGTCAAAATTTTTCTAAATTAGCTTAATATTTTAATAAGAATAATTAATAAAAATAATTAAAAGCATAAAAAACCAAAAAAGACCGCATCCCTCGGTCCTTTGGTTTTTTATTTTATATATATATTTGTCTGTGACAATTTGTACTCAGCTTCGCTTGCATAAGAAGGTTGCGCTCCTTCTCGTATCACTAATATTTAGAATCAGTTATACAAGTTTTTAGGATACGCTAACCTACCAGCTAGCTTTTGTAACGCCCGGAAGTAAACCTTCGTGAGCCATTTTTCTTAAACAAATTCTGCAAAGACCGAAATCTCTGTGGTAACCGTGAGGTCTACCGCAAATGCTGCATCTGTTATGAAGTCTTACTGCAGGGTATTTGCCTGCTGCAACAAGTTTTTCACGTCTTAGTTCTTTGTTTATCATCGCTTTTTTAGCCATGAATTTCTCCTTTTATGTTTTTATTTATTATCTTGTTTAACATTGAGATTTCGAAACAAGTTCGAAATGACGTCTTATTTTAATCCTTTGAAAGGCATTCCGAGTAATTTCAATAATTCACGAGCTTCATCATCAGTTTCAGCAGTTGTGATTATTGATACGTTCATACCCTTAACCAAATCAACTTCTTCATAAGTGATTTCAGGGAATAATGCTTGTTCTTTCAAGCCTAATGTATAGTTGCCACGGCCATCGAAACTTTTTGCTGAGATGCCTCTAAAGTCACGAATACGAGGAAGAACTACACAAATAAGTTTTTGTAAGAAGTCGTACATTCTTTCGCCACGCAATGTAACCATTGCACCAACCGGCATTCCTTCTCTTAATTTGTAAGAAGCGATTGATTTTTTAGCTTTTGTAACTACGCATTTTTGACCTGCAATTTTAGTTAATTGAGCTTCAATAGCTTCAGCAATTTTTGAGTTGTGAGAAGCTTCGCCAACACCCATATTCAAAACGATTTTGTGAAGTTTTGGAATTTGGTTAACGTTTTTGTAGCCATATTTTTCCTTTAATGCAGGAACTACTTCTTCTTGATATTTAGCTTTTAAGTTTTTAGTTCTTGTTGTCATTTTCTTAATTTCCTTAATTCTATGATACTTAAATTATAACACGAATTATAATTTAGCATCTAATTGTTCACCACATTTTTTACAAACACGAACTTTTTTGCCGTCAACGACTTCGTGTTTGATCCTTGTCGGTTTTTCGCAAGCAGGGCAGATAACCATTACGTTAGAAGCATCAACCGGAGCTTCCATCTTAATTAAACCTCCCTGAATACCTGCCATCGGTTGAGGTTTTTGAGCTTTTGTAACCATGTTCAAACCTTCAACAGTAACAGTGCCTTCAGCAACATTTACTTTTTTGATGTTACCTGATTTGCCTTTATCTTTGCCTGCAATAATCATTACTCTGTCAGTATTTTTTACATGCAATTTTTTCTTTGTCATTTTATTATTTCCTTTATATTTTATTGGATTATCTTTCTTGCACTAGATAACTTCAGGTGCAAGAGAAACGATTTTCATGTAACCTTTATCTCTTAATTCACGAGCTACAGGTCCGAAAACACGGGTTCCACGAGGGTTGCCGTCTTTGTTGATTATTACTGCCGCATTTTCATCAAATCTGATAACTGAGCCATCTGCACGTTTGATATCAGCTTTAGTTCTAACTACAACAGCTCTAACAACTTCAGATTTTTTTACAGGCATATTTGGGTTTGCATCTTTTACAGCAGCAACAATTTCATCGCCTACTGCAGCAAATTTTTTGTTTGAACTTCCCATTACACGAATGCATAAAAGTTCTTTTGCGCCTGTATTATCTGCTACTTCTAGTCTTGTTTCTTGTTGTATCATTTTCTTTTTCCTTTATTTTTAAAGAATGTTGTTTTACTGATTTGACAGCGCATTACTTTTGTAATGATGTCTATGTTTTGAATTGATTTTTTACGTATTGTATTTCAATTCTAAAGTTTGCAAGAATTATCTTGCTTTTTCTACTACTTCAGCTAATGTCCAACGTTTGCCGCCTGAGATAGGTCTTGATTCAACGATTCTTACGATATCGCCTTCGTTGCAAATATTGCCTTCATCGTGTGCTTTGTAGTTTTTATTTGATTCTATGATTTTTTTGTATTTTGGATGTGGTTCATAATCTGCTACTTTTACAACAATTGTTTTATCCATTTTGTTGCTGATTACTACACCTTGTTTTTCTTTTTTAGGCATGTTTTTCTCCTTATGCGTTAGCCTTTTCTTTAATAATAGTCTTTGCCTGAGCTATAAGTCTTTTTGTTTTGGAAATTAATGCTGTATTTTCCAATTTGTGAGTGGATAGTTGTAATTTGTAGTTAAACAAATCTTTCTTCCAATCTACTATTGCACTTTGCAGCTCTTCAACTGATTTTTCGCGCATTTCATTTAGTTTCATCGTTTTTATTTCCTTATAGTTTTAAGCGTTTATGCTTCTAACTTAGCTTTTTCTACTACTTTTACTTTAATAGGCAGTTTTTGAGCAGCCAATTCTAGTGCGTGAACTGCAACACTTCTGTCGAAGTAATCAAGTTCAAATAGAATTCTGTTCGGTTTTACAACTGCTACCCAATATTCCAAATTACCTTTTCCTGAACCCATACGAGTTTCAGCAGGTTTTGCTGTAATTGGTTTATCAGGGAATATTTTAATCCAAACGTTACCGCCACGTTTGATTTCACGAGTCATTGCACGACGTGCAGCCTCGATTTGTCTGCTGGTTATCCAACCCGGTTCTACAGCTTGAAGTGCATAGCCGCCAAATTCTAATTTTGTTCCTCTGGTTTCTGTGCCTTTCATTCTGCCTTTCATCATTTTGCGGTATTTAGTTTTTTTAGGCTGTAACATTGTTATTTTACTCCTGTTATATTTTCTTTACTTAATTTGTTTATTCAGCTGATTCTGAAGAGATTCTGCGTCTTGGACGTCTTCCGCCTTTTTCAGATCCTTCTTTTCCGCTTTTTGCTTTAATGTTTTGGTCTGCTTTTTCGCCTGGCATCAAGTTGCCTTTGAAAATCCATACCTTAACACCAATTTTACCCATGATTGTATCGGCTTCTGTAAATCCGTAATCAACATCAGCACGTAGGGTTTGAAGTGGTATTCTGCCTTCTTTTGCCCATTCTGAACGAGCAATTTCAGCTCCGCCTAAACGGCCTGATACCATTACTTTTATACCTTGAGCACCTGCTCTCATTGTACGTTGCATTGCTTGTTTCATTGCACGTCTGAAAGCTACACGTTTTTCTAATTGCTGTGCGATTGATTCTGCTACAAGTTGTGCATCTGCATCTATTCTTGCAACTTCTACAACATTTATAACTACAGGTTTGCCGATATATTTTGAAACTTCTTTTTTCAAATCGTCAATACCTTGTCCGCCGCGACCTACTACAATACCTGGTTTAGCAGTTACAACTGTTATGGTTGTATTTTGGGCTTTTCTAGCAATTAAAATTTTTGAAATGCCTGCTGCATAAAGTTTTTTCTTAATAAATTTTCTGATTTTAGCATCTTCTGCTACGAATACGCCATAATCTTTAACCTTGGCAAACCATGTGCTTACCCACGGTTGAATTATACCGATTCTAAATCCTTTTGGATGTGTTTTTTGTCCCATTTTATTTACCTTTTGTTATTACTACTACTTTTTAACAGTGATATCGCTTACTTTTAATGTTAAATGAGAAGTGCGTTTTAGTCTTTTGTACATGCGACCTTGCGCTCTTGTTCTTGCTCTTTTATATGTAACGCTTTCATCTGCAAATATTTCTGAAACTTTTAAAGCTTCAGCTCCTATGCCGTATTTTTCCTGTGCATTTGCAACAGCTGCTTTCAAGTTCTTTTCTACAACTCTTGCTGCAAAGTAAGGCATAAAACGCAACATATCTTGAGCTTCAATGACAGATTTTCCTCTTACTTCGTTGATTACTCGGCGAAGTTTTCTGGCTGTCATTTTAATATCTGTTTGTCTTGCTTTAGCTTCCATTTTTTTATTTCCTTATTCTTGTAATTGCGTTATTTACGTTTTGCAGTCTTATCAGATCCTGCGTGTCCTTTAAATAATCGTGTTGGTGCAAACTCACCTAATTTGTGTCCAATCATTTGTTCTGTTACATATACGGGAACGTGAGTTTTTCCGTTGTGAACAGCGATTGTGTGTCCTAACATATCAGGTACAATCATTGATGCTCTGGACCAAGTTTTGATAACTTTTTTCTCAGAGTTTGCATTCATTTTTGCGATTTTGTTTTGTAGAGCTTCTTCTACATATGGACCTTTTTTTAATGAACGTGCCATTAATATTTTCTCCTTTTATGTTTTTGGTTAGTCTTGGATTATTGGCGGTTCAAAACTTTGCTTTCAGTTCCATAAATTTGTTAAATTTATTCCACTTCGTCAAGTTTTTCTCGCGGATGTGTAAGGGGGTTGCCTTTTTTATTTATTTGGCTAACCCTTTACACTAGCCAAAATCCGCTATTTTTTTCTTCTTCTAACAATTAATTTATCAGAAGCTTTGCCTGATTTTCTTGTCTTATGACCAAGAGCTGGTTTACCCCAAGGTGTTTTTGGGTGTCCTCCTGGACCTGTTTTTCCTTCACCACCACCGTGTGGGTGATCGCAAGGGTTCATTGTTACACCACGTACTGTTGGTCTGATACCTAAGTAACGTTTTCTTCCGGCTTTACCAATTGATAAGTTTTTGAATTCTGCGTTTCCTAATGTACCAATTGTTGCCATACATTCTTTTCTTACCATTCTCATTTCTGATGATGGAAGTTTGATTGTTACGTAATTGCCTTCTTTAGCCATTACTTGTGCAGCGTTTCCTGCTGATCTTACCATAACACCGCCACGTCCTGGTGTAAGTTCGATATTGTGAACTATTGTACCTAGTGGGATTAATTCTAACGGTAATGCGTTTCCTGTTTGAACTGGTGCTTCAGGACCTGATACGATTACATCGCCTACGTTTAATCCTTCCGGTGTTAAGATATATCTTTTTTCACCATCTGCGTAATATACTAAAGAAATTCTAACGTTTCTGTTCGGATCGTATTCAATTGTTTTTACTGTTGCCGGTACGCCGAATTTTTCACGTTTGAAATCTATGATACGGTAGGTTCTTTTTACACCGCCGCCTTTGTGACGACATGTAATTCTACCTGTGTTATTTCTTCCTGCTGTTTTTTTCAATGATTTTAACAATGATTTTTCAGGAGTTGTGCAAGTGATTTCTTGATAATCACTCTTTGTCATCCCTCTTTGGCCTGGAGATGTAGGGTTTATTTTTCTGATTGCCATTTTTATTTTTCTCCTTTAATTGGCTTTGTGTCATTTTCAGGACATACGCCTTACGCCCTGTTTGTTATGCTCCGATTAATTCTTCAATCGGATCGCCTTCGATTGTTACGATGGCTTTTTTAGAAGAATCTGTTCTTCCGAATTTATAGCCCATTCTTTTTTCGTGTGATGGCATATAAACTGTTCTTACTTTTTTAACCTTTCTTCCAGGAAAAGCTAATTCTACAGCTTGAGCAATTTCTACTTTTGTTGCGTCTTGTACTACTTCAAAAGTATATTGACCTAAACTTGTAGCACCTACTGACTTTTCTGTGATGATTGGTCTTTTAATTACATCATATAATTTTTCTGTGTTTGTTCTTGCTTTACTCATTATTGTAGCCTTTCTGTTATATCGTTAACAGCAGATTCGGTAATTACAACAGAATCAGCTTCCAGTAAATCTTTTACATTTAAGTTAGACGGTAAAATTATTTTTACGCTAGGAATATTTCTTGCTGCTAATTCTAAGTTTTTGTTTTCTTCAGCTTTTACGTTAGCAACGATTAATACTTTTCCTGTTACGTTTAATGATTTTAATGCGCTAACCATTAATTTTGTTTTTGGTTCAGTAATTGTAGAGAAGTCTTTTACTACTACCATTTGTTCACTTCTTGCTGACAATGCTGATTTAAGAGCTAATTGTCTTGCTTTTTGTGGCATATTGAAAGCATAGCTTCTTGGTTTTGGTCCAAAGATTACGCCGCCGCCTGCAAACAATGGTGAACGTAGAGAACCTGCTCTTGCTCTACCTGTACCTTTTTGTTTCCAAGGTTTTTTACCGCCGCCAGATACTTCTGCTCTTGTTTTGCAAGATGCTGAACCTTGACGAGCATTGTTTAATTGTCTTCTTAATGCTAAGTGCATTACATGAATATTAGGTTCTACACCGAACACATTTTCATTCAATGTGATTTCGCCTAATTTTTCTCCGTTTGTACTTAATATTTCTTTTGACATTTTTTAGTTTTCCTTTTACTTATCTACTGCCTGTTACCCCTTTCTTGGGCTTATCAAGTTTTATTTGGCAACTCGGGATTTTTATAACTTTTCTGTTAGTTTAATTATTGTGATTAGTTCCATTTTGTTCTTGTTGGTACGATTGTTACAAGTCTGCCTTCGCATCCAGGTACTGATCCTTTAATTAGTACTAAGCTGTTTGCTGCATCTACTTTTACTAATTTTAATTTAGTAATTGTAACTCTTTCATTTCCCATGTTACCAGCCATTCTTTTTCCTTTGATAACACGTGATGGAGTTGTACCTGCACCGATTGAACCTGGTTCTCTGTGGTTTTTAGAACCGTGGCCCATTGGTCCTCTTGAGAAGTTCCATCTTTTTACTGTACCTTGGAAACCTTTACCTATTGATTTGCCTGTTACATCTACTTTTTCAACGTTATCTAATACTGATAATTCGATTTTGTCGCCTACTTTGTAGTCTGCAGGATTGTCTACTCTAAATTCTTGAAGATGTCTGAAGTTTTCAAGATTGTTTTTCTTGAAGTGACCGATTTCAGCTTTTGTTAAGTGTTTTTCTTTTGCTGAAATTGTTCCTACTTGAATTGCGTTATAGCCGTCTGTTTCAACTGTTTTTACCTGAGTAACAACAATCGGATCTACTTTGATTACGGTTACAGGAATTGCTAATCCTTGTTCATCAAAGATTTGTGTCATTCCAAGTTTTTTACCTATTACACCTAGTGTCATATTTGTCCTTTCTTTCCCGAATTTATGGCATTTAAAAAACTTTTGCCGAAAAATAATTTTTCATCTTTCTGCATTGAGTCCCTTATTTTGTCTGTGCTTTTTGCTTATGCTTTCGGCACATTTGCCAAAATTCGTTTTCTCTTGCGAGCGCTACGTCTTGCTAATCTTTACCTAATTTTGATGGTTTTCACCTCTACAACCTTTCGGTTGTCCCGATTAAGTTTTGCCTTAATCGGTTGTAGTTCACATTACATGCATAATGCTTATTTAATTTTCAATTTAGTCAGATTATAATTTTACTTCAATATCTACGCCTGCTGGTAAATCTAATCTGCCTAATTCTTCAACTGTTTGTTGAGTAGGTTCGTATATATCGATTATACGTTTATGTGTTCTCATTTCAAAATGTTCACGAGATTTTTTATCTACGTGTGGTGAACGCAAAACGCAATATATACGTCTTTTTGTAGGTAAAGGAATAGGGCCGGCTACTTTAGCGTCTGTTCTTTTTGCTGTTTCTACGATTTTGTCTGATGATACGTCAATTAGTTTGTGATCGTATGCTTTTAAACAAACTCTGATTCTTTGTCTAGTTGTGGTTGCCATTTGCATTCCTTTTTCTTTTTTATTTACTATTACACTGCTTGAAACTGCTATTCAACAAATATTTCGGATATTAGTAAATACATTTATTCAAGCATATCAATCCTAAAACAAACAAATTATGCTGTCAACAAATGAATTTAAAAAATGTATATAATTCGTTACAAATTTGTTATGTTTTGCAAAATTTTTTATTTATTAAAATATTTTTATTAAAAAAAGACCGTTTTTTATTTTTTACGGTCTTTTTTTATATGAATTTAATTTACTTTTTTATTTTTCTTCTTTTTTATCTGTTTCTTCTTCTGAATCAGATTCTTCGTTTTCATCATCATCTGTTTCATCAGAATCTTCGTCATCAGAGTTCTCTTCTTCGGCTTTTTCTTCGCTGTCATCTTCTGAAGTGTCAGAATTTTCATCTTCATTTTCTTTTTCTTCAGAATTTTCGTTTTCTTTAGCTTTTTTAGCATCTTCTGCTTCTAGGGCAGCTTTTATTTCGTCTTCATCTTTTGCTCTGATAACAGGAATTGAAAGCATTAATGCAACTTGATCTCCGTCTTGTTCGAGGTTTAATTCCAATGCTTCTTTATCCATTTCAACATATTTTGAAAGAAGTTCAACCATTTCTCTTCTCATACGTTCCATAAGTTCCGGTGTGAGATTGGTTCTGTCTTGCATTAGGACAACTCTTAAACGGTTGCAGGCTGTATCTTTTGATGATTCTTCCTGTTCTGTGTCGGTTTGGCGGAAGAAGCCTAAGACTTTATTGTATAAATTTGCTAATAACATCTTATGCTTTCTCCTTTCCCATTAAGCCTGAAAAGAATTTTTTTACTTTAGCCATAACGCCTTGTGGTTCTTCTAAGTTCAAGAATGGAACATCTTCTCCGATAATTCTTCTTGCAACGTTACTGTATGCTTTTCCTGCAAGTGATTTTTCATCATTTACAATAGGTTCACCTTTGTTGGTTGAAGTGATAATCCCTGTATCTTCAGGAATTATTCCGATTAAATCTGCTGAAAGTATTTCTACTACGTCATCTACGCTCATCATATCATTTGATTTAATAAGGTTTGGACGAACGCGGTTAAGAAGTAATTTGTATGATTTTATTTCTTCTTTTGCTTCTAATAGACCTATAATTCTATCGGCATCTCTAACTGCTGACATTTCAGGAGTTGTTACAACAATGGCTTCAGATGCTCCTGCTACTGCGTTTTGGAATCCTTGTTCAATACCTGCAGGACAATCTACCAAGATAAAATCAAAATCTTTTTTCAATTGTTCGCAAATATCTTTTAATTGTTCTTCCGTAACTGCAGTTTTATCACGTGTTTGTGCTGCTGCTAAAAGGCAAAGGTTTGGATTCTTTTTGTCTTTTACCAATGCTTGTTTTAGTTTGCATCTTCCTTCTACAACGTCAACTATTGTATAGACTATTCTGTTTTCCAAGCCGAGTAAAAGATCGAGGTTTCTTAGTCCAAGATCGGTATCAATCATGACAACTTTTTTGCCTGCTTTGGCTAAAGCTGTTCCGATATTGGCATTTGTCGTAGTTTTTCCTACCCCGCCTTTCCCAGACGTTATTACGATAACTCTACCGCTCATTATTTCTCCTTTTTATGATTCGTGTATTTTATGTATAATTATTTGTTTTTTGTAGATACAAGCTTCTTCAGGTACAAATGTATCAGTTTTTTGAATGTACGGAATATTAATATTGTCCGGACGTCTTGCAAATGTATCTGCAATCCTTAGTTGTATAGCATTCATTTTTAGGGCGCGAATTTTTGCGTATTTATTTCCTGCTGAACCTGCATGGGCAATACCGCCTAAAATTCCCCAGACTGTGATATCACCTTTGGCAATAATTTCAGAACCAGGATTTGCATCCCCGATTATTACAATATTTCCGTCTGAGGTTATGCTTTGACCTGAACGTAAAGTTCTTTGTATATACAATGTAGGAAGTTTTTCTGTCTCTCTTAAAGACTTTCTTAAATCATCAAGATTGTAATCGATGTCTTCAATGTCTTCCCCTTCAATTTTATTAGCATTTTCAAGTTTTTTATTGAAATCTTTTAATTCATTAACATCATTAATATCTTCAATAGTATCAACTTCTGGAGTAATAGTTGTTTTATTATCTTCTTTTTCTATTGATTCTATTGGTTGTTGAGGAACAGAAGGTGTTTCTTCTTCTTTCTTTTCTGATGTTTCTTGTTCCTGTTCAACCTCAGGTGTTTCAATAGTTTCCATTTGATTTTTCGGATCTATTGAAGTTTCTTGAATTTCATCAAGAGGTTTTATATCTTCTGCAGGAGAATCTTTTTTTAATTTTTTCAAATCTTCTTCTTGAGCAAAAGTTTTAATTTCAGTATTTTCATCTCCAAAAATTTTGTCTAATGCTTTTTCAAGTTCTTGGTTAACTTTTTCTTGATCAGCATTAAATTCAGGTGTCGGAACTTTATTTTCAAGTTCTGATATTTTTATATTAAGTGCTTCTGCTGATTTTATTGTGAAATCAGATGATGTAGTGATAAATTCTATTTCAGAATTCATTGATTCCACAAGAGCTTTGATACTTGTAAGTTCTGTTGTTGTTAAGTCTACAGAACCCAGTTTAAGACATACTTTTTTGCTTTGAGCGTCCGGTAAATCTAAAATTCTGCTAAGTTCGTAAATTATTTCAGAAGTCTTGTGAGCATTGCTTACATCGACAATAAAACCGTTTTCAATATATCCCTTATCCATTTTTGAACCTTTCCGCAAATCCTTATATATTCTATGAATATATATGAAACATTTTGGAACATCAATGGATTATTTCGAATTGTAATATTTTTATTTTAATTTTTTATGCAAAAAGAGACTCATCAACGTATTTATTAGACAGATGTTGAGCTAAATCAGATTTAGTTATTTTTTTGTCATTGTTTTCGTCAAGATTTTTATTCTGTTCATAAAAATCTTCTCCTTCTCTACATAAAACATTTTTATTGGCTCTTCCTGGAAGGAATGTTATTGCGTACAAATCTGCTGCTGAAAGTCTTGCATTAGATGCAAATGTGTATTTCTTTGATAATAAGAGTAATTTTTCTACCCAATCAAGCTGTTCCATTGGGGACATTTTTGCAATTTTTGCTTTAGTCAAATTCTTTTTGTATTTTCTATTAAGTTCATCAATTGCAACTTTGGTAAACTGAATAAATCCTACAGCTGCTGTTCCGTTCCATTTATCAGATTGAAGGCTTGATTCACTGTTCATAACTGCTAATAAATCTTTGTAATTGCAGTTGATTTTTTTTGCAATCTCTTTAACTCTGTTTAAAAATTGTTTATCTAATTTTTGTGGGTTATTAAACGCTTTATCTACCCCTTTAGTTCCTGAGCCTGAAGATTCTGTATCGCTATTATTTCCTTTATATAATATACTTGTAAGTTCTCCAAAAGCCGGAATATTATATCCGCCAAAACCGAATAGATTGTTTGGTAACATGAAATTAAAAGGGTTAGGCATTATTGGCGTTGAGAATATGCTTGTATTCATTGAAAAAGGCATAGGAGAAAAAGCGCTTGAAAAAATGCTGTTACAAGACGGAAAAATAGTATTAAAATTATTGAATGGGACCATAGAATAATTAAAACCTGTACAAAACGGGTTTAAACCTCCAAACGGATCCGGAGGCATTGGTATGAAATTATTCATAAATATGTTATTTAATCCCCAATTGTAAATACTCATATTTTTCCCTTTTAAATTTCCCCTTAAATATATAAAGTAATTTATGTGGTTTAAATTGTTAAATTTTTAAATACATGTTAAAAATTGTTAATAAAAAATAACTATTAACTAATGTAAAATTTTATTTTTATTATATTATTAATCTTAGGGACAGAGAATTTATGATTTTTAACGAAACTAAAACACACGAAATTACAGTCGACGTTGTTATTGTAACAATGAAAAATGATGCGTTACAGGTATTGCTTGTAAAACGTTTAAATGAGCCGTTTAAAGATAAGTGGGCAATCCCCGGAGGTTATGTAAGATTATCTGAAAACCTTGATCAGGCGGCTTTAAGGGTATTAAAAGAACGTACAAATATTGATAATGTATATTTGGAACAGTTATATACATTTGGCGATCCGCTTCGTCACCCTAATGCGAGAGTTATTACATGTGCGTATTTCGCTTTGGTTAGAGCTGAAGATATTAATATTGTTCCGACTCCGGAATTGGGTTGGCATAAGATTTCTGATTTGCCTCCTTTGGCTTTCGACCACAAAGAAATTATTGAATATTCTCTAAAAAGAACCCGTGAAAGATTGGAATTATGCCCTGTTGCATACCAACTTTTGAATGAAAAATTTACATTAACCGAAATGCAAAAAGCTTACGAGTTAATTATGGGTAAAAAACTTGATAAGCGTAATTTTAGAAAAAAAGCTCTTTCAACTGAAGGTTTGATTGAACTTAATGAATATACAAAATCTTCGTCTAAAAGACCTGCAAGATTATACACTTTCGAAAATATCAAATTGAATTCAAAAAGAGCCCATTTTATTTCTAAGAAAAAGGAGAAAAAATAGATGTTATTAAATTTAGTTTGGGCTGTTCAAATTATTTCAGCTTTATTATTAATCGTTTTAATATTATTGCATTCACCGAAAGGCGATGGCATCGCAGGTATTGGCGGAGCATCTCATGTTTTTGCTTCTCAAAAAAGTGCTGAAAAAGGATTGAATAAATTAACTGCTATTGTATCTGCAATATTTTTAGTTTGCACTTTCCTTTTAGGCTTTGGTATTATCAAGTAAGATGTGCGATATATTTTCAAGAAATGAACTGTTTTGGGGTAAAGATAATCAGGAAATTCTTTCTTCAAAACATGTTGCGGTATTCGGACTCGGCGGGGTTGGCGGATTTTGTGCTGAAGCTCTTGCAAGAGCCGGAATTGGGGAATTAACTATAATCGATTTTGATACTGTTTCTGAAACGAATATAAACAGGCAGCTTGTCGCTTTGCATTCAACTGTCGGGAAAAGCAAGGCTGAACTTTTTAAAGACAGATTAAAAGATATAAATCCTGATATAAAATTGAATGTTGTTGATGATTTTTATAGCGGAGATTTAAATTTTTTTAATGCGGATTATGTTGCTGATGCTATTGACACAATGCGTTCAAAAATTGAGTTGTTGGAAACTTGTGTAAAACAAAATGTTCCTGTAATTTCTTCAATGGGGGCAGGTAATAGAATTGATCCGACAAAACTTTATATTTCTGATATTTCGGAAATTGAAAATAAGAATGCCCCATTTGTATCAAATATAATTTATCAGTTAAAAAAACGTGGAATTGAAAAAGGTATTGCTGTTGTTGCAAGCAGGGAAAAGCCTTTTGTTAAAGAAAAAATATCATCAACTGAAAAAATAACAACAAAAAGTGGTGAAAATATTGAGTTTACAAAGATTACCCCGTCATCAACTCCATTTGTGGCTAGTTGTGCGGGAATATTTATGGCATCATATATTACGCAAAGTTTTTTAAAGGAGTATAGATTTTGAATATTTTAGTAACAGGTGCTTCAAAAGGTATAGGTAATGCAATTGCGAAAGAACTTAAAAATATAGGTGAGGTTTATGTTACAGGTAGAAATGAAAAGGCTCTTACTGCTTGTAATGCAAAGGGATTTTGTGTTTGTGATTTGTCAAAAGATATAAATATTCTTGCGGAATTTATTGAGGAGAAAAATATTGATGTTTTGATAAATAATGCGGGTGAATATATTTATGCAGGGTTGGAAACTATGAATATAGCTGATATTCAAAGACTTTATCAGACAAATTTGATAGCTCCCGCATATCTTATTTCAAAAGCTATTCCTTATATGAAAACTAAAAGATGGGGTAGGATTATAAATATCGGTTCGATATCAGGTGTCATGGGAGAAGCTTTTGCAAGTATTTATTCATCGTCAAAGGCTGGACTTGTTGGTTTGACAAAGGCTTTGGCATTGGAGCTTGCAGAATATAATATTACCGTAAACACAATAAATCCCGGGTGGGTAGAAACTGAACTTGGAATGGCATCTATTGAGGATAGTGAATTTTCAAAAGAAGAAATTATTGATACAATTCCTCAAAAAAGATTTGTAAAACCTGAAGAGGTCGCAAAGCTTTGCAAATATTTAATTTCAGATGATGCTAAAGGAATTACTGGTCAAGCAATAAATCTTTGTGCAGGATTGAGTGTTGGAATATAATGAATAAAGAGTTGCAAAAATATATTGAAACTATGATTATTCCTAAATATTCAGATTTTGATAAGGGACATAATCTTGAGCATGTTAAAACAGTTATTGATGAAAGTTTAAATCTGGCTGAAAAATGTTGTGTAAACCTTGAATATGCTTATGTTATAGCAGCATATCATGATTTGGGCTTGTGTGAAGGTAGAGAATTTCATCATATAACTTCAGGCAAAATTTTGGAAACTGATAGTGTGTTAAATCAATGGTTTTCGCCTGATGAAATTAAATTGATGAAGGAAGCTGTGGAAGATCATAGGGCATCTTCAAAACATCCGCCAAGAAGTATTTACGGCAAAATTGTTGCAGAAGCTGACAGAGATATAGTTCCATTAAAAATTATTAAACGTACAATTCAATATTCAATGAAAAATACTCCGTCAGATGATAAAGAGGTTCACTGGCATCATTTAACGGAACACATGGTTGAAAAATATGCAAAAGGCGGGTATATGAAGTTGTGGTTTGAAGCTTCAAAAAACGCTGAACCTTTAAACGAATTGCGCAAAATTATTGCAGATAAAAATAAATTACGGAATATTTTTGAGGATTTATATTCTAAAGAACTTTCTCAACAATATCTTGAGCAGTAATTTTTAAGCAATCAAGAGCTTCGCAGGTCGTCTGTCTGTGTTCCCAAAGACAAGGTTTTATCGGACAATTATCAGAAGCTTTTATTGCGATAACATTTTCTGATTGCGGAATTAATTTTTTATCATCAGTTGGTCCAAAAATTGCATAAGTTTTTGTTCCCATTGCAACTCCGACATGTAAAGGTGCAGAATCAGAGCAGATAAATTTTTCAGCTTTTCCGATAATTACTGCAAGATCTTTCAGGCTTTTTGTTTTTCCGTATAAATCTTCAAAATTTTTATTTTTGGTTTTAGTTCTGATTGTTTCAATAACTTCTTTATCATCAGGACCGCCTGCTAAAATTACGTGTTTGCCTTTTTCAAGCAGTAAATCAACAGTTTGTGCCCAAACATCTGCTGTAACAGTTTTTACAATACCTTTATTTATACTCATTTTGCTAACTCCGGGGTGAATTAGAACTGAGTTTGGAATTTTTTCCTGAGCAGGTACATTTATTTCGGGTAATTCTGTTTTGTAGTTTGTAATCGGTGTAATTAAGTCGTGATACATTGCACAAGCATATTGATTTTTGTTTAGCGGAACTGTTTTGGTCAAAAGTATTTCGCTTAATTTGCCTGTATAATAGCCGTATCTTTTCTTAATTCCCATTAGTGTCAAAAGGATACTGATTAATTTGTTCCCGCCTGATGATATAACCATATCAAAATGTTTTTTGCGAGCGAGATATACAAGTTTTAAAAGCTCTAAATATTTGTTTTTCCCTTTGATATCAATTAAGAATAAATCATCGATTATGTCTGTTAAATCTTTAACGCTCTTGCTTCTTGGTTCAAGTGCAAGAGTTATTTTAGAGTTTGGAAACTCTTTTTTTAATGAGATTAGTGTTGGCAGAAAGAATATTTCATCACCTATTCCGCCAAAATTTATAGCTAAAATATTCATAGCCTGATTATACAATAAAAATATTTGTAGTAGTATATATTTATGGTAAATAAAGTTACAACTGCAACTGTTATAGGGTTAGATGCTTATTTGGTTTCTGTCGAAACTGATGTTTTGAACGGGTTGCCTGGATTTTCTATTGTAGGGCTTCCTGATGCTTCAATAAATGAAGCTCGTGATAGAGTGCGTTCTGCTATAAAAAATTCAAATTTTACTTTCCCTGCTAAAAAGGTTGTTATAAATCTTGCTCCCGCTGATTTGAAAAAAGAGGGTTCTAACTTTGATTTGCCGATTGCGGTCGGGCTTTTGATTGAAGAAGGTGTTTTGGAAGAGGAAAATCTAAAAGATTACGCATTTATCGGTGAGCTTTCTTTGGATGGGACTTTAAGAGGTGTAACAGGTGTTTTGCCTTTGATATTAGGACTTAAAAATGCTGGTATAAAAAATATTTTTGTTCCGAAAATTAATGCAATGGAAGCAGCATTAACAGGTGGAGTAAATATTTTAGGTGCGGAGAAGCTTGCAGATGTCGTTAATCATTTTGCTGACTCTCAGATAAAGCCGACGGTAATTGATGTTAATAAATATCTTGGTGAAGGAATAAACCAAGAATATGTATATGACTTTAAAGATGTAAAAGGTCAGCAAAAAGCAAAACGAGCATTAGAAATCGCTGCAGCAGGTGCGCATAATATGCTGATGACAGGATCTCCGGGATCCGGCAAGACCTTAATGGCAAAGTGCTTTGCTTCAATATTACCGCCTTTAGAGCTTTCGGAAGCTTTAGAGCTTACAAAAATATACAGCATATCAGGACTTTTATCTTCTGATGAACCATTGATGACAAAACGCCCATATAGAGCAGTTCATCATACAGCCTCAGCAACAGGTATAATTGGCGGCGGTTCAAATCCGAAACCCGGTGAAATTACGCTTGCTCATAGAGGAGTTTTATTCTTGGATGAAATGGCAGAATTCCCGAGGAATGTTTTAGAGGTTTTGCGCCAACCTCTTGAAGATGGGCAGATTACAATTTCAAGAGCAAAACATTCAATCAAATATCCTGCAAAATTTATTTTGCTTGGGGCAATGAATCCTTGTCCTTGCGGTTATCTTGGGGATAAAGAGAAACAATGCACTTGTTCAGAATTTCAAATTACAAGATATAAATCAAGAATATCAGGCCCTTTATTGGATAGAATAGATTTGCAGGTTGAAGTTCCAAGACTTACGGCCGAAGAACTTTTGAATACTGAACCTTCAAATGAATCTTCTGCTGATATAAGAGCACGTGTTATTAAGGCTCGAAAAATTCAATCAGAACGATATAAGAATGATGGAATTTTGACAAATTCGGAATTAAATTCAAAGTTAATAAAAAAATATTGCCAAATAGATAAGCAAAGCTCAGAACTTTTAAAGGTTGCAGTTGTAAAATACCAACTGTCAGGCAGAAGATATGACAGAATCCTAAAACTTGCAAGAACAATTGCAGACTTGGAAGGTTCTGAAAATATCTTGCAAACTCATATTATGCAGGCTTTGCAATATAGAATATAAATTAACCTGTTAAATTGAAAAATCCTGCAATTAGCCCGACAAGTGCTGATACACCAAGATAAAACAGAGGATCTCTTTTTTCGGTAAGACTAGCAATAAAAAGCCCGACAAGCAATACTATTCCAAATAAATTTATGCTGTTTACAAACATATCAACACCGACTGCTGCTAAAAGTCCGCAGCCTGCAGGTTTTAATGTATAAATAACAGATCTTACGTATTTATTATGTCTGAATTGTTCTAATAATTTTGAAATAATTATAATTAAAATTAAAGATGGTAATATTACCGCTGTTGTTGATATGAATGCCCCTGCAAGTCCTGCAGTTTTAAATCCCGCAAATGTTGCAACATTAACTCCGACAGGTCCGGGGGTAATTGATGAAACTGCAATCATATCAGTTAATTGCTTTGTAGTGTACCATTTTTGAACATCTGCAATATGGTATAAAAACGGTAATGTCGCATATCCGCCACCGAATGAAAATAAACCTATATGAAAAAATTCTAAAAATAATTTTAAATATAAAATCATTCTTCTTCTTCCTCATGTTCAAGTTTCTTTTGGTATTGAAGCCAAAGACCTATAAATATTGCCAGAATAATTAAGGCTGATGGCGGAGCTTTAAAGCATGTTGATAAAATAAAGGTTATGAAAAAAATCCAGCAGGAAAATTTGTCAACAACGCTCTTATTCCACATTTCTTTAACTGCCAAATAAATCAGTAATACAACACCTATTCCTACTCCCCAAAATATGCTTTGCACAAATTTCATCTGTACAAATTCTTCTAAAATTTTGGCAACCAGAATAATTGAAATAAATGCAGGCATGACAATTCCTAAAGTGGAAACAATAGCACCTGGTGTTTTTTTCAATTTGTAACCTACAAAAATTGCTGTGTTTGCCGCAATAATTCCCGGAACACTTTGAGCTAGAGCATAGTATTCACATAATTCATCATCATCTATCCATTGTTTTTTGTCCACAAGCTCGGATTGCAACAGCGGTAATATAACATATCCGCCGCCAAGTAATAATGTTCCGACTTTGAAAAAAGTTTTGAATATTTGATACAAGCTCTTTTCCATAAAGTTATTATATACCAATTCTTAAGTTTATCAAAATTGTTACTAAAAATAAATGCCGCTTTTTAAAAAAAACGGCATTTATAAAATTGTTATAATTTTTATTTTATTAGTATTGATTAATTATTCAATGTTGCTTTTAATCTTGCCATAGCTCTAGCTATTGCAGCTTCTGCTCTTTTAGCATCAATTTCAGCGCTGTTATCTGCCAATCTTGCTTGAGCACGTTTTAGAGCTTCTTTTGCACGCGCAACATCAATTTCGTCACCACGTTCTGCAGTTGTTGTTAATATCAATGCATTGTCATCTTTGAATTGGAATACTCCGCCCATTGTTGTAAAGTATTTGGCTTCATTATCCTTTACAGCTTTTGTTACGCCAATATCAAGAGCTGCCATAACAGGTACGTGATTTTTTAAAATTCCGATTTCTCCGTCTGTCGTTTTTGTATAAACTTCATCAACATCTTCATCGAAAACTATTTTTTCATTGGTTATTATTTTTAAGTGCATAATTACCCTTTCAGATGGCAGAAGCTTTTGAGGTCAAGATGTTAAGGTCTTATATTGAGATATTTTCTTGACCTCTTTTCTTCTTCTAGCCTTTATTTCAATGTTTTAGCTTTTTCAACGGCTTCTTCAATAGTTCCTACCATATAGAAAGCTTGTTCAGGTAAGTCATCATGTTTGCCTTCAATAATTTCTTTGAAGCCTCTGATTGTATCTTCAAGTTTTACGTATTTACCAGGAATTCCGGAGAATTGTTCTGCTACGAAGAACGGTTGTGACAAGAATCTTTGGATTTTTCTTGCTCTGTTAACTGTTTCTTTATCTTCTTCTGATAATTCATCCATACCTAAGATTGCGATGATATCTTGAAGTTCTTTATATTTCTGTAAGATTTCAAGAACTTTTCTTGTTGTATTGTAATGTTCTTCACCGATAATATTCGGATCAAGAACTCTTGAAGATGATTCCAAAGGATCAACTGCCGGATAAATACCTAATGATGCAATTTGTCTTGATAATACTGTTGATGCATCAAGGTGTGAGAATGTTGTAGCCGGTGCAGGGTCTGTCAAGTCATCTGCAGGTACGTAAATTGCTTGTACTGATGTGATTGAACCATCTTTTGTTGATGTAATTCTTTCTTGCAATTCACCCATTTCGTTAGCCAATGTCGGCTGATAACCTACGGCTGATGGCATACGACCTAATAGCGCTGATACTTCTGAACCTGCCTGAGTAAATCTGAAGATGTTATCGATAAATAGAAGTACATCTTGTTTTGAGAAGTCTCTGAAATATTCAGCAGCTGTCAAAGCTGAAAGACCTACTCTCATTCTGGCTCCTGGTGGTTCGTTCATCTGTCCGTAAATAAGTGCAACTTTATCGATAACGCCTGATTCCTTCATTTCATTCCATAAGTCGTTACCTTCACGTGTTCTTTCTCCAACACCACCGAATACTGATACACCTGAATGCTCCATTGCGATGTTGTGGATAAGTTCCATGATAAGAACGGTTTTACCAACTCCGGCACCACCGAACAGACCAATTTTACCACCTTTTTGATATGGTTGTAAAAGGTCAATTGCTTTAATACCTGTTTCAAGAATTTCAATATTAGTATTTTGATCTGTTAATTTTGGAGATTCTCTGTGGATTGGTAAGTATGTATCTGTTTCAATAGATCCCATTTTGTCAACAGGATCTCCGGTAACGTTTAAAATTCTTCCCAAAATCGGTTTGCCGACAGGTATTTTAATAGGTTCATGAGTATTAATTACTTTCATGCCTCTTTTTAGTCCGTCAGTTGAAGCCATTGCTACGGTTCTAACTTTGTTACCACCTAGCATTTGCTGTACTTCTGCAACGATATAAGTTCCGTCTTCTTTATTTATATGCAAAGCAGTATAAATTTCAGGAAGTTCTCCTTGCTGAAACTCAACATCAATAACCGGACCAATAATTTTAGTTATTAATCCCTCATCTTTAGTTAATGTATCCATTTCCTCTCTCCTTTTTATATTTTTATTATAATACAAGAAAAAAAAATAACAAATTCCTGTGAAACATTGCTTAATTATTTGTTTTAGAGCTTGTTTTAATTTGAAATTTTTTGACAAATGACAATTATTGGTGAATATGTGAGATTTATTTCCGGATATTTTGTTTTGTAATTGTCACAAAATGCTTTTATTTCTTTGAAAGTCCAGTGTTGTGCAGTTAGAGAATTTACTCCTGTGGTTTTCATGTGGGCAAGAAGTTCAAGCGGGTTTGAAAAATTTAAAACCTTTGTAAAGCCTTCGATATACAAGATTTTGTATTCTTTTTGGAAAATATTTTTAATATCGTCTAATGTTTTGTAATCGAGTGAAAGTCCTGTCAAATCTTTGATTTCTTTAAAATTGTCTTTTGAAAATGTTGAAAATGCTAAAATTCCGTTATTATTCAAAAAATTTTTGTAATGCAAACTTATATTATCCAAGTTTTCAAACCACTGAAACATCGCATTAGATATGATTAAATCCATTTTGCGAGAAGGTTTTATTTTCTTTGCATTCCCGCAATAAAATGTCGCATTCGGGATAATTTTTGTGATATAAGATTTTGCATTTTCAATAATATCGTTGGCATAATAATTTTGGAATGTGATTTTTTTTATTAATTCATTTGTTAAAAGCCCTGCACCGCATCCGAGCTCAAGTATGTTTTCATAGTGGTTATTTATTTTTGAAACTTCAGCCACAAGTTTTTCTGCCATGATTTTTTGAACTATGGCATTTTCATTGTAGGTTTTAATACTTTTTTCAAATTGATTTTTTATTAATTTCGGGTTTATATACATAAAATTTCATCCCAGCTTTTAAAGTTATAGTAAGGGAAATGTCCGCTTTCAATTATTTGTGGATTTAGATATTTATTCCAAAAATTTTTTTGATTTTGTGTCGGGATTATTTTATCATCAGAGCTGATTAAAGCTTTATCATAGTAGTTGTCGTAGTTAAGTTGAGTATTTTTAATACGTTTGTAAAGATTGTTTAATTCTGATACTCGGTTTTCAATTGTTCTTTGAACAGGTGTTTGTGTGTATTTTTCATATTCTTCTTTTGATTGAAAAATGTTTTGGTAAAATTTGCCTTGCAAACCTTTTTCGGCATGTCTAAGTGTTAGAATAAAAGGTTTTTGAGGAATGCCAAGTTCATCATCAACAGGGTATAAAGTTCCGTTTATTGCAAGTTTTTGGCTGAATTGTGGAAGTTTGTCTTTTACTAGATATGCACAGAATACTCCCATAGACCATGAAATTAAACAATATTTGTCATATTTGGGAATTTCCGGAAAATCAAGTGAATTATAATCAAATAAAATTAATACATCATAATCGTTGCATTCCAGAAATTCAAAAGGCTTTTCATCAAAGCTCCAGCCAGTAAAAAATATTATAAGTTTATTGTTGTTTTGTTTGTTTAGCCAATGATATTGCATCAAATAATTCCTTTTCGTTAATTTCTGTTGTCAATGAAAGTCTAAGTCTTGAAGTTCCTTCAGGAACGGTTGGCGGGCGAATTGGCAGTGTGAAATATCCGTTATGGAAAAGAATTTCACATGTATCGACTGTATCTTTGTTACTTCCTATAATAATTGGTATAATATGGCTTTGACTACCTGCTTTTTGTCCAAGTTTTAACATATTAGAGCGCTTTTCATAAGTATATGGAAGTTTGTTTTCAATAATCCATTTTGAAAAAGCAATATTGATAGGTGGAAGTGCTGTTGAAAATATAAATGAGCGTGCTTTATTAATCAAATAATCAATTAATATATGATTTCCTGTTGCAAAAGCACCCATAGAACCGATTGCTTTGCCAAATGTTCCGATAATTAAATCGACTTTGTCCGTAAGATTTAGGGTTTCTGTAACTCCAAGTCCATTTTGTCCAAAAACTCCGAAAGCATGTGCTTCATCAAGTATAAGCAGACAATTATATTTCTCTTTTAGTGAAACAAGTTTTTGTATATCTGCAATGTCGCCGTCCATTGAAAATACGCTTTCAGAAACAATTATTGCATTATTAAAGTTTTTGCGTTCTCTAATTAAAAGTTTTTCAAGAGCTTCCATATTGTTGTGCGGATATCTGAAAAATTTTCCTTTAGATAATTGCATTCCGTCAATTATGCTTGCATGGTTTAATTTGTCAGAAAAAATTACATCTCCTTTGTCAGCGATAGAACTGTTAATCCCGACATTAGCGTGGTAGCCGCTATTGAAAAGTAGTGCCTTTTCTTTGTTAAACATATTAGATATTAAATCTTCAAGCTCTTTATATACAGGTAAAGTTCCTGTCAAAAGTCTTGCCGATGCGCTGCCAAATGAGTATTTGTCCTGAGCATAATTCAAAAATTCTTCTGTAATTTTTTTGTTGTCAGCAAATCCAAGATAATTATTGGAAGATAGATTTAAAAATTTTTCTCCGTTAATATAAATATATTTTTCGTCTTTATTTTCAAAATTCTTAATGTTTCTGAAATGGGATAATGTTTTTAAATTATCTAAATTATTTTCATAATATTCGTACATATTTTCAATTTATGATAAACACGTAAAAATGTCTATACATCCATATATTAGAAGTTAAACATTATTGTAAAAGAATATTTACAAATTGTTACATTGTTGTAGAAATAGGGTATATATAATATATATGTATTGTTAAATGAAGTCTTTTATCAGAAAAGATAGGAGGCGGTTTAGGCTTATGAATTACAAAAATTTGATGAAAAAACGTTCAGGATTGACTTTGTCAGAGGCATTATTCACTCTGGCTATTATTGGTGTTATAGCTTCTTTAACAATATTTGGTTTGGTCGCAAAAATTAGCGATGCTAAAAACATGGCAGCTTTAAAAAAATTCTATACTTCAATAAGTCAAGTTACAATGTTTGTTATTTTGGATAAATCATCACCAAATTATTGGGGATTAGATGAATATTCTCAAGATTCATCTGCTCTTGCATATTCTTATTACAAACCATATTTTAAAATTGTAAGAGATTGCTCTAATATGAATGGTTGTTGGCAGTATCCGACTAAATTTTTGAGCGGCAAGGTTTATTTAAAACGTGCTCAGATGTATCAGTATATGTTTACTCTTGTTGATGGGATGAATGTTATTATAAATGTTTATCCGCGTGATATTATACGTTCAGAATTCGGAGTAAATGTTGATAAAGATTCCGTTGTATTTATTATAGATGTTAACGGAAATACAAGTCCAAACCAAATGGGACGTGATATATTTGCATTTGTTCTTGATGGAAGTGATGTAGTTCCTGGCGGTAAGGACAATACTTATAATTGTAATAAAGCAGCTTCAGGGTTAACTTGTGCAGCGAGAGTAATCGATGATGGCTGGAAAATTACATATTACTAAGCTTCAGCTCCTTTCATCTTTCATTAAAGATCAGTTGATAGCTGGTCTTTCTTTTTGTTGTTGTATATAAAAAACCGATATTATTTATTATTAATATCGGTTTTTTATTTAATTATTAGATTTTAGTTAAGCTTGACTATTTAACTCTCATTGTTGGGAATGCAATAACATCTCTGATAGATGGAGAATTTGTTAATAGCATTACAAGTCTGTCTATTCCCATTCCCATACCGCCTGTTGGTGGCATACCGTATTCAAGAGCTGTAATGAAGTCTTCATCAATATCCATAGCTTCTTCATCACCTGCTGCTTTTGCTTGAGCTTGAGCTTCAAATCTCATTCTCTGGTCAATAGGATCTGTCAATTCTGAGAAGGCATTTGCAATTTCCCATCCGTTTACTCTTGTTTCAAAACGTTCTGTCAATCTGTCATTATCTCTGTGAACTTTTGCAAGAGGAGAAATTTCTCTTGGGTAATCAAGAATGTGACAAGGTTGAATTAATGAAGGTTCGATTTTTGCTTCAAATACAGCTTCAACAACTTGTCCCCAGTTCATGCCGTCATCTACTGTAACATTTAATGATCTTGCAGTTTCAACAGCTTGTTTTGCACTGTAAATTTCCATAAAATCAATGCCTGTAGCTTCTTTAATAGATCCAAGCATAGTTTTTCTGTCCCAAGGCGGAGTCAAATCAATTTCATTTTCGCCGTATTTAATTTTTGTTGTGCCAAGAACTTCTTGAGCAACGTATGCAACCATATTTTCTGTTAAAGTCATCATATCGTTGTAATCAGAATATGCTTGGTATAATTCTATCATCGTAAATTCAGGGTTGTGACGGGTATCAATACCTTCATTTCTGAAACATTTGCCGATTTCATAAACACGTTCTGAAATACCGCCTACGATTAAACGTTTTAGATATAACTCAAGAGCAATTCTTAAAGTTAAATCCATATTAAGCGCATTGTGGTGTGTTGTGAATGGTCTGGCATTTGCACCTGTTGCCATTGTTTGTAATATCGGAGTTTCAACTTCTAAATATCCTTCTTTAGCAAGAAATTCTCTTATCTTTTGAATAATAAGACTTCTTTTTCTGAAAGTTTCTCTGCTTTCTTCATTTACGATTAAATCAACATATCTTTGACGATATTTAAGTTCAACGTCAGTAAGTCCGTGGTAATGAGTTAATTCTTCCATTTTTTCTTTACTGATTTGTTTGTTAGGCAATGGCAAAAGTGCTTTTGATAACAATTTTAAAGAAGTTGATTTGATAGATAATTCTCCTCTTGGAGTTCTTCTGATTGTACCTGTAAAACCAACTATATCGCCAATATCTATAAGTTTTAAAATTTTCATCATATCTTCAGGTAAATTTTCTTTGTGTGAGAAAATTTGAATTTTGCCTGAAGCATCCATTAAGTCGATAAACATTCCAGTGTTACGAATAGCCATAACACGACCTGCAACAGAGTATTTGTCATTTGTTTCAGCACCTGCTTCAAGATCTTTGTATTTATCTTGCAAAAATGCAGCATCTGCGTCTTTGTCAAATGAATAAGGATATGGATTAACTCCTTTATCAGCCAGGTCTGCAAGTTTTTGAATTCTTGTTTGTCTTATTTGTTCTTTTGTAGAGCCTGATTCATGTAATTGTTGTGTCATTTTTTATCTTCCTTTTTTATTTAGTAATTTTTATATTTTTATTTTAACACAAACAAATTCTTCGCAAAATATTGAGTATATAAAATAATGACTTATTAAATTATGAAGTTAGGGGCGAATTTTATTAATGGAAATAAAAAGCTCACTTTTTTATAAGTGAGCTTTTTTATTATTAAATTAATTATTATTTATCAATTTAACCGGCTTGCATTAAACGTTTCAATTCATCAACTCTTGATGTTTTTGAAAGAGCATCTTCTATTGTGATAGCTCCTTGTCTATAAAGAGTTGCCAAAGCCATTTCAAGTGTTTGCATACCAAGAGCCTGGTTCATTTGAATTGTAGAATATATTTGAGCAGCTTTTGCTTCTCTGATAAGGTTTGAAATAGCCGGAGTAACAAGCATTATTTCCTGAGCCATAACACGACCTTTTTTAGTTCCGTCCGGTTGAACTTTTGGTAGAAGTGTTTGTGCAAATACAGCAGCAAGTGAGTTTGCAAGCTGTACACGAATTTGTTGTTGTTGACCTTCAGGGAATACGTCGATGATACGGTCAATTGTTTGAGCTGCTGAAGACGTGTGCAAGGTTCCGAATACCAAGTGACCTGTTTCTGCTGCAGTTAGCGCCAAGGCGATTGTTTCGTGGTCTCTCATCTCACCTACAAGTATGATATCAGGGTCTTCACGTAATGCAGATTTAAGAGCGTTTGCAAATGATCTTGTATCCATACCGAGTTCACGTTGGTGGATAATACTTTGTTTTGAGGTGTGAACAAATTCTATCGGGTCTTCAATTGTCAAAATGTGTTCAGCTCTGTTTGTGTTGATATAGTCAATCATTGCTGCAAGTGTTGTTGATTTACCTGAACCTGTAGGACCTGTTACAAGTACAAGACCTCTAGGTTTATCTGCAGTTTTTCTAACAACATCAGGAAGACCCAATTTATCAAAAGAAGGTACAATTGATGTAATTGTTCTGAATGCAGCTGCATAGTTGCCTTTATCTTTGTAGAAGTTTACCCTGAAACGGCTTAAACCTTCAATACCGTATGAAAAGTCTAATTCCCAATTTTGTTCAAGTGTTCTTCTTTGTTCGTTTGATAACATAGGGAATAATAATGTTTCAACATCATCCGGACTGAGCGGTGGATAATCATATCTTTGTAATTTACCATCAATACGGGCTGCAGGTGGTAAATTGGCTGAAATATGTAAGTCAGACCCCCCGTCTGCAACTAATTTTTCTAAAAGCTCTTCAATTAACATTTTTTTTATCCTTCCTGAAAATCTATTAATGCATCTTTGTCTTTCATCGCTATCTCTATTAAAGAATATGCCATATAAGCTCCAAGTGCAATTGCTTTTGGATCAAGATCAGTTTTATTTGCAGCTTCAATAATTGCAGTGTTGATTTCAGGATTTTCATCCTTTATGTAGTGAATCATTTTTTTTCGCCAGGCTGGCATATCTTTAAATATTTCAATAAATGCTTCTGCTGCATTCTCTTCTGATATTATTGGTAACATGGCTTTCCCTTAAATTTTAAATTTCTGCAATTTAATATATTTATTATATAAAAAATTTTAATATTAGTCCACATAAAATCAGGAAATCATATATTTGGGGTATAATTTTTTTATGAGATTAAGGGATTTGAAACTTACGAATTATAGAAATTGCAAGAATTTGAGCCTTGATTTGTCTTATAATAAGGTTCTTATCATAGGAAAAAATGCTCAAGGAAAAACTAATATTCTTGAAAGTATCTATATGTTATCAACTTTAAAATCTCCAAGAACTGCCAATAATGTGGAATTAATTAATTTTGATGCGGAAAAGGCTGAAATTAATTGCAATTTATTAAAAGCTGATACGGATGTTGAATTGGATTTTTCGTATTCAAGAGAGAAAAAACGAGAAATTGCTTTAAATAAGGTTAAAACTACTCCGAAAAATTTTAAATCTGTATTAAAAACAGTTCTTTTTTCAACTTCTGATTTGCTTTTGTTAAGGGGAAATCCTTCTGATAGAAGGGCTTGGCTTGATAGAGCAATTACTCAAATTTATCCTGTTTATGATGACAGGTTGTCAAAATATGATAAAATCAGGATTCAGAAAAATAATTTGTTAAAAGAGTATTTAAAAACAGGTAAACTTAATGATACTCTTTTGGATGTTTATAATGAGCAGCTTGTGATAGCCGGTAGTAATATAATTTTTCTCAGAAAAAAATTCTTGAAGGAAATTGAAAGGATTGCTCGTGAAAAACATCGAATTATCAGTGAAAATGAAGAATTAAAAATTCAATATGATTGTTCTTTTTTAGGCGAAGAATTTGAGCTGGATGATATTGCTGCGTCTTTTAAAAATTCTTTATTGGAACATAAAATTGAAGAAATGCGAAGAGGTCAAGCTTGTGTTGGTCCTCATCGAGATGACATAATTTTTTATATTAACGGAAATGAATCAACTAAATTTGCATCTCAAGGACAGCAAAGAACAATTGTTCTTGCTTTGAAATTATCGGAATTGGATATAATTACAGCTAAAACCGGAGATGAACCTGTATTACTTTTGGATGATGTTTTGGCAGAGCTTGATGATATCAGACAAAATTATCTTTTAAAGTCGATAAATGCAAATACTCAAACTATAATTACTTCAGTTGATACGATTCTCTTTGAAGATGAGTTCTTAAAAGATGTTAAAATTTATAAAATAGAAGGCGGTTGTGTAAAATAATTGTTGCGTATGTAAAATTTGTTAATATTACACTAGCAAAAAATTTTTTTCTCATGTATTATTACCTTCATAACAAATTTATATTTATATGGATGATATAATGCAAGTATTAATTGAAAAAGAACTTAATTCCGGCGATAAGATAATGAAGCCAGACTTCAATTCAAGGACCGGACGAGAACTTCTCGCGTTTTATCTTCAGACAAAATTTAAACAAATTCTGGCCTATGATAAAAAATGCGAGTCTCCGATTTTTAAAGAAGTTAACCCCACATTTATCTCAAGATTTACAAGACGATTAATTAATAATCCGTCAAGACGTTTTTTGATTGGTATAACAGGTGAATCTGCATCAGGTAAATCGACAATTTGTCGAGAATTAAAAAATATTATAGAACAGCTTTCAATGCCTGTTTCTGTATTAAGTACAGATAATTATTTTAACGACATTTCTGCATTGATTGAAAAATACGGAAGCTTTGATAATTTAACCGATAATGGTTATGATATTGATTCTCCTGATAGTTTTCAGCTTGAATTGTTAAAAAATGATTTGGAAGAACTCGCAAACGGGTATAACATTATGGCACCAAGATATGTGCCAAACGGTACAGGCGTTTCTATCCCGAATTCATTGAAGGTTCGATCCAACAAGGTTGTTGTTGTTGAAGGAATCGCAACAATGTATAAAGATGTTAAAGATGTTTTTGACATAAAAATTTACATAGAAACAGAAAATAATATCAGACGTGAAAGATTTATAAAAAGAGCTAAAGCTGAGCGAAATCAAAATGAAGAAAATGCTATTAAACAATGGGAATATTTGCTTAGTGCAGGTGAAAAATATGTTCTTCCAGGTCGTGATTATGCCGATTTTGTTATTGATGGAAATTCTGATCTAAAATATTTTGATCAAATTTTAGAATATCTTCATACTATTACTAATAATTTCCAACAGTAATATATATATATTTATATATTTATATATTTATGATGATTTCTTAATATATTTTACTTTTTTTGCAACTTATTTTAATATATGTTAAAATAAAATAAATTACTTTTTATTTTTAAATTGTAATTAAATACACCAAATAATCGATATGATAAAATAGATATTTTATTATAATATTACTGTATAATAAGAAATAGGTGGCAAGTGAGTAAGAATTTTATAGATAGGTTTTATGAAGAGGATAGTAAAGACCATTTCTGGAGCTTAAATAAGAAAATAGGTGTTTGCTTTATATTGATATTCCTTACAATCGTTATGATAAATACAACAGGTTGTACAAAAAATGAGGATGCCAATGTTGCGAATGATTCTATCGTAAATGTCCCTCAACCGCAGGATGCGGAACAACCGGGAGTTGTAAATGTTGATGGTACAAATGGAAATGGGGCTATTGCTCCGGATGATGAGACTTCTTCATTAGATAAAAATAATACTTCTACTGTTGCAATGTCAATCGTGGATATGGGGAGATCAGATCCTTTTTTACCGGGGAATGAGGTAGTTGTTGCTAAACCAAAACCAAAGCCACCAAAATATGCAAAATTCTTAACACCTCCTCCGGAATCAATTATTGTTGATTCAACAGCTACAAGCGTTATGACAACAAAAGTTTCAGGGATTATGTTTGATAAATTCAATCCATCCGCTATTTTAAATATTAGTGGAACTGATTATCTTGTAAGAACAGGAGATGTTATTAACGGATATAAAGTTTTGTCTATAGGTAAAGATACAGTCACTGTACAATACGGTGCAAACGTTTACAAAGCAAGTGTCGGTGAACTGTTTACAGGAGAGGGCGTAAATTATAACACTGTATCTAATTTAGAAAATAAATTTGGAAGCAGACGAAATAAACATTAATTTTAATTAAAGTTAAATAAAAAGCAGGAGCAGATATGAAAAATAAAATTTCAAGAAAAATTATTGCAGGTTTGATGTTAGCATCATTTGTTTTTTCAAATAGTGCAATGTTCGCTGCAGCAATGGAAGATTTTGTAATACCAAAAGGTACTATAGATTCAAAACCGGAACTTAGAGATAATACTGAAGATTATTCGTTGAAATTAAAGGGAGATGTAAGTTTTATAAAACATAATCCTGGAATCAGTATTAGTTTAAGGGATTCGGATGTAAAACAGGTTTTGAGAATGTTTGCTGATAAAGCAGGCATGAATATTGTTTTTCATAATTCGGTAAGTGGAACCGTAACTCTTGACTTGGTTGATGTCCCATTACAAAAAGCTTTTGAAATGGTTATGGAAATTAACAACCTTAATTATGTTGTTGACGGTAACACTATTATTATTGCAGCAGCTGGAACAAATGGGTTTAATTTCGCAAAACAGGATATGACATTAATCCCTGTAAAATATATTAGTGCTGCAGCTCTTGCAGATTTCTTGAATAAAAATATTTACGCAATGAATAAACCAGGATTATCTACTTCTGATATTGTTACAACAAATCCTGTAACAAATGAATTGATAGTTTTCGGTACAAAAAATGATGTTGCTATCGCAAAGAAAATAGTTGAAAAGTTTGATAAAAAACCTCAGACAAATATCTTTAAAGTAAATCATACAACTCCTGCTGAAATGGCAGATATGATATGTAATATGTTGTTACCTGCAGCTTCAGGCGCATCAGGTAGTTCTGGCGGTTCTTCAGGTGGTGGCGGTGGCGCTTCTGCAACTCCTGCTCCTGCAGCCCCAACTTCATCTGGTGCAGCAACAGGTGGTGCGGCCGGTATTGTAACTGGTGCTGCTGCTGATGCTGGAGGCGGAGCTGGTGGTGGAGCTGGTGGTGGTAGCGGTAGCTCTCTTACTCTGAATGGAGGTACTGTTGCTTGTACTCTTGATGGACAATTAAGCGGATCAGTTTCTTCTTTTGGATTACAGAACTTGTCAGTTGCTTATTACCCTCAATTGGGTACTATAAATGTTATTGGTGGTTCTGAACATCAGATTGAGATGATTAAAGATTTTATTGCTCAAACTGATAAGAAACAGCCTCAAGCATATCTTGAAGTTGCAATTATTGAGCTTAATGAAGAAGGTTCTAAAACATTACAAAACAGTTGGACATTTTTAAGCCACACATTCTCAGCTACATTTGATGGTGAAACGACTAAAACAGATCCAATGCATCCGATATTTTTAAAAGGTAGCGGATATGAAGTTTGGGATACAAGTGGAGATGAGCCAGAGCTTGTAAACACCTTAAAACCGTTTAGCGGACCTGTAAATATTTCTTATGCAATTAATTATTTGGTAAGAAATAGTAAAGGCCGTGTTGTTTCAAATCCTCGTATTTTGATAACTAACGGGCAAGAAGCAAAAATAGATGTAACTGAAGATTATATCGAATCAACTGAATCAGATCAAAGTGCATATACAGGTGGTACAATCGCAACCAGAGATTATAATATCGGTAGCGATGCAGGTATTCAAATCTCTATAACTCCTTTTATCAGCCCTGACGGATACGTTACGATGAATATTACACCAAAATATTCTACGATATTACAACAGGTTACTGCTACTGATAGTGTAGGTCAATATGTTGCGGCTACATTACTTTCACACAGAGATCTTGATTTGAAAAATGTAAGGATTAAAGATGGTGAAACTCTTGTAATCGGTGGTATGATAAGCGAAGAAGAACAAAAGGCAATTGGTAAAGTCCCAGTATTAGGTGATATACCACTTATCGGAACATTATTCAGATCTACAACTTCTACAAAAAATAAAAATGAAATGGTTATTATGATTACTCCGAAGATTGTAACTGATACAGAAGACGCTATTGGAAATACCGATACATTATAAATAAAATATTACTAAGATGAATGAACTTCTAAACAGGTTAAAAAACAGTGTCAATTCACAGATACTAAATAAAGTCGACAGTGCACTATTGGAACAATATAAATTTGTTCCAATTAGTGTTAAAGATAATTTTCTGTTTGTTGCTATCAATTCATCTTCTGATAAAGACGTTATAAATCTTAAATTAAAAGAGTATTACCCACAGCAAGTAAAATTTATTCAGGTTCCTGATCAAGATTTATATGATTTGATTGCTGCTCTCAAGCAAGATATGCAAAAAGAGAAAAGTGATGATGGAACATCTAAGCAGGTTAGACTTGGAGAATTACTTGTTCAAAAAGGTTATATTAATGATGTTCAGCTTTTGCAAGCTTTAGCCGAAAGTAAACGTCAAAAGATTCCTATTGGGTCAACTTTATTTAAACTTGGTTTTATCACACTTGATCAGTTGAAGGAAATTCTTCACCTGCAAACAGGGTATGATTTAGTTACTCCAGAACAGTTAGCTTCTCAAGCTAAGTTTATTAAAATTTTGCCTGAAGATTTTATTAAAACAAATCAAATTATACCAATATCATCTGATGGTAAAACTTTAATATTAGGTGTTGTAACTCCTGTCAAACCTGATGTTTTAAAAGATATAATTTATTTAACTGGGCAGAATCCTAAACAGCTTTTGATGACTCATTATGAGTTTCAAAATTCTTTGAATACATTTTTCAGTGAGCAGAAAAAAGAAACAGAAAAAGTAATCAAAGAAATTGAAAGTGAAGCTGAAGAGTTTGAAGCTGAAGAATCTCTTTCTGATATGGTTGATAAACAATTAAAGGATTCAACCGGTTCAGTTGCAAAATTTGTAAATCAAATAATTACTAATGCTATTGATAATCATGTTTCAGATATTCACATTGAGCCAAGATTGTCTGGTTATATTGTCAGATACAGAAAAGATGGTATGTTACAGAAGGTTCTTGATATTCCTCCAAAGGTTGAAACTTCTGTTATTGCACGTTTCAAAGTATTATCAAGAATGAATATTGCAGAACACAGAAGACCTCAGGATGGTACTTTTTCTATTAAGTATAAAAGTGGTTCTTATGACTTTCGTATAAATACATTACCTGTCTCAGGTAAAGAAAAGGTTTGTATTCGTGTGCTTGCGCCTGCAGTAAGTTTAAATGCTGAGGATAAAAATATTAAGTTAGTTGGTGGTACTGATGAAGATATTGCAAAAATAAAGAATATGGTAAGTTGTCCAAACGGTATTATCTTGACTTCAGGTCCTACAGGTTCAGGTAAAACAACTACTTTGTATTCTGTATTAAAGAGTTTGAATGATGAAGATGTTAATATTACAACAATTGAGGACCCGATAGAAATTAAGTTGGAAGGTATTAACCAGTCTCAGGTAAACGCAAAAGCAGGTATTACATTTGCGGCTTGTATGCGTGCGATATTAAGACAAGACCCGGATATCATTCTGGTAGGTGAAATTCGTGACTATGAAACATTGGAAATTGCGATCTCTGCAGCGTTAACAGGTCACTTGGTATTAAGTACAGTTCACACAAACTCCGCTGCTGCAACTGTTACTCGTTTAATTGAAATGGGTGCAAAAGATTATCTTGTATCTTCTACATTATCAGGGGTTATTGCTCAACGTTTGGTAAGAAGACTTTGTGATGATTGCAAAGAAGAATATTTTGCATCGCATGATGAGGCAAGACAAATTATTGCTGATGAAAATGAAATTCAAGAATTTATGAAAAAGCCTATTTATAGAGCTAAGGGCTGTGCTAAATGTGATTTTACAGGGTATAAAGGCAGACTTGGCGTTTATGAAATTATGAGTATAAATAAAGAGATAAAAAGATTGGTAGCAGAAGGTGCTCACGATTTGCAAATTGAAGAAGCTGCCGTTAGAAACGGTATGCGTACATTAAATCAATCTTGTATGTCTCACATATTAAAAGGTTTAACTACAATCGATGAATTTGTAAGAGTTCTCGGTGTTGTTAATGAATAGGAGAAAGTATGGCAATATATAATTATATAGCTCTTAAAAATAATAAAGATATTGTAAAAGGTAAGGTTGAAGCCGAAGATTTGCGTGAAGCGCGTGACAGTATTCGTAAATTAGGCTTTATCCCAACTAAAGTATATGAAGAATCAAAAGAGGGTGAAAAAGAAGGTAAAGCTGCAAAAGTTCAAGGCGGTAAAGTTCACAAGCTAGGTTTGCAAGATCGTATAGATTTTACCTCAACTTTACAGATCTTGGCAGAAGCCGGTATTCCGATTATTGAATCTTTAATGTTTATTGAAAATGATGCGGCAAAACTTAAAGTAAGGCTTGTTGCTAAAGAGTTAAGACGGCAGATTATGGCCGGTGCAACTTTTGCAGATACTGTCGCTAAATATCCTGATCAATTTGGACAGATTTATATAGGTTTGGTAAAAGCCGGTGAAGATTCCGGTGAACTTGAAAAAACTTTGCAACGTTTGTTGGAACTATTGAATAAGGAAGCAAATATCAGAGGAAAAGTTATCGGTACATTGATGTACCCGATGTTCGTTATCGTTTTGGCTGTAATCATCGTACTTGTTATGTTGATGTTTGTATTCCCTGTATTTAAAGAAATGTTTGACGGTATGGGAAAAGAATTACCTTGGATTACAGCTACTCTTATGGCTGCAGGTGTTTTCCTTAAAACATATTGGTTCTTTGTTCCTATAATTTTGGGTTCAATTTGCGGATTTTGTACGTTCTTGATGCGTTGGCAACCAAGTAAATGGAAAATTGATGAATATGTTTTGAAAGTGCCTTTACTTTCCGATTTGATTCAGTATTCAAACTTCGCTAACTTTGTTGCTGTAATGCAAGTTGCTTATGATGCAGGTGTTCCGATTATCGAATGTTTGTATCTTGCAAACGTTACTCTTACAAACCATACTTTGAAAACCAAGATTGAAGGTGCTACAATGAAGGTTCAACAAGGTCAACACCTTTCAATTGCTCTTCGATCAACTCAGGTTATGCCAAAGATGATTTTATTCATGATTGCAACTGGTGAACAATCAGGTCGTTTAGGTGATATGCTTTTACAAGCTACAAATTATATTGATAAAAAACTTGATACAATTATTGATACTATGACAAAAATGATTGAACCGATAATGCTTATTGTAATCGGTAGTATTGTATTAACACTTGCTTTAGCATTGTACTTACCATTGTTCAGTTCATATATGTCAGACTAATAAAAAAGGTTATAATAAATGAAAAAGATATATGTAATAACTGGCTCGACATCAGGTATAGGGAAAGCTTTGCTTGAAGCATTGTCTAAGGATAATACTGTATTTGCAGGCTATCGTAACGAAAAATATGTTGAAAATTTGGAGAAAATTGGTGCTATTCCTTTTTATATCGATATGGAGAGGAAGGAAGCTATTGCTCAAGCTTGTGCTTTTATAAAATCAAAAACTGATAAAATTGATACTATAATTAATGTTGCAGGCTGTGTTGTTGCAGGAGTTATGGAACAAATTTCTGTTGATAATATAAGAAAACAGTTTGAAGTTAATACATTTTCTCATTTGGATTTTACACAAAAACTTTTGCCTCTATTGAATGATGGTAAAGTTATTAATATAAGCTCAATGTCAAGCTTTGGGATATTCCCTTTTGTCGCTCCTTATTGTGCTTCTAAAAGAGCTTTGGATATTTTGTTTAACGCAATGTCTGTTGAAAGCGGATTGAAAGTTGTTTCAATAAAACCGGGTGTGATTGCAACTCCATTGTGGGACAAGTCTGTTGAATTGAATAAAGATGCAATTAACAATTGCACAGGCTATGATAAAGAAATGAAGTATATGGTTGCAAATGCTCATAAAAACGGAAAAGAAGGATTGAGCGTTGATAAAGTTGTTAGCTTAATATTAAAAGTTGATAAAATGGACAATCCAAAACCTTCTTACACCGTAGGTTTTGATGCAAAGGTTGCAGAAATTGTGTCGAAACTTCCACAAGGGATTATAAATAAATTAATAAAACAAGGGATAAAAGCTAAGATTTCTTCCGTAAAATATTAGATAATATTATATTATTACCTTTTTAGTGATTACAAAATAATATATTCATGTTAAAGTGATTTCAAAGAGGTAAGAATATATGAAAATAGCTTTGTTAAATCACGGATGTGCAAAAAATTTGGTTGACAGTGAATTGATGCTTGGGCTTTTAGCTCAGAAAGGTTATCAGATTACACTTGACGAAAATGATGCTGATATTGTTGTTGTGAATACTTGTTCTTTTATTCATGATGCAGAAAAAGAATCTGTTCAAGCTATTTTGCAACTTGTTAATGACGGGAAAAAAGTTATTGTTACTGGTTGTCTGCCTCAAAAGTACAAAAGTGAATTAAAGAAAGCTATACCGGAAATTTCAGGAATGATTGGAACTTCCGATATAAATGAAATTGTTGAAGTTGTTGAACATGTTGCTCATAACAAAAAATATACAGAACATGTATCGGAAAAACCTGATTATATTTATCCTGAAAATGTTGAAAGACAACAAATTACGGTCGGCGCAAGCTCTTATTTGAAAATAGCTGATGGGTGTAATTATCATTGCGGATATTGTATTATCCCAAATCTTAGAGGTGAATATCATTCAAGAACTATTGAAAATATTTTGGAAGAAGCTAAAAATCTTGTAAATAAAGGTGTAACTGAAATTGTTTTGATAGCTCAAGATACTACAAGTTATGGGATTGATTTGTACGGAAAACAAGCATTGCCAAAACTTTTGGAAGAATTAAATAAAATAGAAGGTTTGGGGTGGATAAGAATAATGTATGCTTATCCGACTCAGGTTACGGATGAGCTAATCGATGCGATTGCAAGATTGGATAAGGTCGCAAAATATATTGATTTGCCGCTTCAACATTGTAATGCTGAAATATTAAAGGCTATGCGCAGACCTGTAATGGATTATGAAGTGTTGGTTAATAAAATTCGGACAAAAATACCTAATGTTGCTATAAGAACTGCTTTCATAGTAGGTTATCCGGGAGAAACCGATGAACAGTTTAATGAATTGTATGAATTTGTTAAACGTGTAAGATTTGATAAAATGGGCGTCTTTGAATATTCAAGAGAAAAAAATACGGTATCTTATTCAATGGATGAGCAGGTTCCGGCAAAAATTAAAAAACAAAGACATAAAAAATTAATGAGCTTGCAGCAAAAGATTTCAAGAGAAATCAATGAAGCTTATGTTGGAAAAGTCCTTCCTTGTATCGTTGAAGGATATACTGATGATGGAGTTGTTATTATGCGTTCTGAACATGATGCTCCGGAAATTGACGGAATGGTTTATGCTTCATCTGAAAAATCGGTTGTTCCTGGTGATATCGAAAATGTTAAGATTGAACGTGCCGATGAATACGATTTGTTTGGAGTTTTACAATAATTGAATATTATAGTATAATTATTCAAGAGTATAGGGGTGATAATGGAATTTGTAGAGAATAGAGAAGTTGAAAAAGAACAATTAAAAGCTATTTTTCGTGATATGGTAAAGTATTCGCCATCAAAAATTATTGGCATGCTAGGTAATGCGATTATTGTTCCTGTTTATACAAGTTTGTTATCTCCTGATGAATATGGATTGTATTCGCTTTCAATAGCTCTATTGTCCTTCTTATGTATTATTTTTTCTGATTGGGTAGGACTTTCAGGGTTAAGATTTTTTAAACATCACCAGATGACTCAAGATATGCCCAAATATCTTACAACACTTGTTTCAATTCTTGTGACAAATATTTTTGTGATGTTTGTTGCGGCATTTGTTTTCAGGAATAATTTTTATTCATTTTTCCATATTCCTGTAAAATATTTCTTGGCAATTTTGGTTTTGATTATTCCTGTTGCTATAAGAGCTTTGTTATTCCAGTTATTGCGCGCTCAGTTGAAGTCTATGTCTTTTACTTTGTCAACAATAATTAATCAGTTTACTACAATTTTATTATCTGTATTTTTTATAAAATTCTTCCACCTCGGAGCTATGTCTTTGCTTTTAGGTATGGGAGTTTCTATATCTTTGATTGATTTATTGTTGATTTATCAGAGTAATTTAATTTCTTGGTTTAAGTTACAAAAAATAGAGTGGCCTTCTGTTGTTCCGATATTTAAGTACGGAATTCCTATTGCCGCAACTTCGTTGAGTGCTTGGATAATAAACCAAAGTAACAAATTCATTATGAATAGTATTCATGGGTTTTCACAAGTCGGACTTGTCGGGGTTGCTTATGGGTTAACTTTACCACTTTTGATGACTATATTTTCGATAATTACGGTTGCTGCAATTCCAAGAATTATTAATATGTATGAAGAAAAAATTGATGTAAGACCTATTATTTCAAGATTTACAGGTTATTATGTCATGATTGCATTGCCTGTTATTATTGTAATCTCTTTGTATGCAACGGATTATGTTCAGATGCTTTCTTCAAATGACAAATTCCAAGATGCTTTTAAATTAATTCCATACTTTGCTTTTGGAACTTTCTTTATGGCACTTAGTGATTATACAACTTTGCAATATCACCTTGCGAACAAAACTTATATCGAATTTGTTATGAAATTATTATCAGGAATAACAAATGTTGTTTTGAATATTTTATTAATCCCGAAAATGGGACTTGTCGGAGTTGGTATTGCAACTTTGGGCGCAAACTTCTTGTATTTCTTATTAAGTATAATTATTGTGTTACCGGGATTGGGATTGATTTTCCCAAGGCTTATTATGTCAAGAATGGTAATTTCATTTATTCCGTTTGTAGCTCTTTATTATGCTTTTGAAAAATTCGGAAATATTCCTGCATTGTTTGAGATGTTAGCATTAATGTTTGTATTTTATATTTGCTACTTTGGCTTGGCTAACACTGTTCTTAAACGTGTTGAAAAATAGTTTTATTTACTTAATATTTGTTTACATTCTAGCAAGAAATTTTGTTTTCGAATTTTATATTCTTGATATTTAATAGTGTAGCAATATATTAAATATTCGTAATAAAAAATAGAAAATTAATTATTCTCTTGATAAGATGAATATATTAAATAAAACAATAGATCTCATAAGTATATTTTTTTATTCAACGTTAGGGAATCTCGAAAGGAATTACAAGCATGATAAAGATAAAAGCTGGTCAAAGGAAGGTAGTCGCATCTGCATTAACATTTTGTTTCTTTTTACAGCAATCTTTTTGTTTGCAGGTATTGGCAACTCAAATCTCCGGTGTAACAGGTGTTAATGGCGTTTATAATATTGATCCGACTGCTGTTAACGGTGATATCGGTTTTAGAAAATACGATAATTTTGATTTGAGTAAAGGTGATGTTGCAAACCTTATATTCAATAATTTGACTAATGGAAAAGATATAAATACATTTATCAACCTTGTTGACAATCAAATTAATGTTCAAGGTATTGTCAATTCTGTAACCAAAGACGGCTCTTTTAATCCTGGCGGGCATGCCGTATTTGTTTCCCCTAACGGGATGGTTGTCGGTTCAAGCGGTGTCTTGAACGTAGGTTCTTTATCTGTTTTGACTCCTGAAAGTAATACTTATGAAGCTTATAAAAGTAATTTGAGAGATGCAAGCAAAGCTCCTTCTTTATTACAAAATTATAGAGAAGAATTAGCAGCTCACGGTAATGGAGTTGTAAAAATTGATGGTAATGTACTTGCTCGTAATTTTGTTGATATAAATGCTGCTGATGTAAATGTCGCAAATAACGCTCTAATTATGTCAGGGGTAAAAAATTCAACTAAACTTACTTCAAATGAACAAGCTAATGTGTTATTTAAAAGTTTAGTAAATACCAATAATTTAAATCCTGCAAATTCTTTTAGAAACGATAACGGCAGTATAAGAATTGAATCTTATGGCGCAAATGGCGGTACTGCAATTGCAGGTAATATGAAGAATTTTGGTAAGGGTAATATAGAAATTATCAATACCGGTTCTAAAGGAATTGATATTTCTGGCAGAACTTCAAACGCTTCAGGTGAAACTACTCTTGTAAATGCAAACGGTGATGTTAATGTTTCAGGGTTAGTTTTAAATAGAGGCGGTAAATTAGTTGTTGATAACAAAGGTTCAGGTGTTTTAATCGCATCCACTGGTATTTTGGATAATAGAAATGATGAATTAATTATTGCAAATACAGGTGTTAAGGGCGTTAATATTGAAAATGGCGCAAAAGTCTTAAATTATACTGATTCAGTAAATATCAATAACACAGGATTGAATGGTGTTAATGTAAAAGGACTTGTCAGCGCAAACGGTATTAATATAAATAATAAAGATTCAAATGTCGTAATTGGTGATAAGATAGGCAAAAATTATTTGACATCTTCCGGTAACGTAAATATTGATATTAATAATGGTAATTTATTAAATTACGGCACTAATGTAAATCTTATTAAAGCATCAAAGGATTTAAATATTAATGTTACAAACGGAGCTATCGGACAGGAAGTTGGTCCATGTGACGGTGGTGTTTGTACAGGAATAGGACCTGAAGCAAGAGATTTGACAAAATCCGTTAATATTGCAGTAGATGGAAAAGTTAATGCTGTAAGCTCAAAAGGTTCAAATCAATCTTTAGTAAATATTGCAAGTTTAGATAAAAATATGAATGTTGATAAAGTAAAGGCTGATGGCAGAGTTATTTTACTTGCTGACAGTTCTGTAAAAGGTTCTAAAGCTTTTGATATTGTAAATGCTTCATCAAATTCATCTGTTCCAAATGTTGAAGGTGCAGGAATTTCAATGATTGCAAGCGGTAATATCGGTTCTAAAGATAACGCATTAACATTCAGACAAACTCAAGGAAATTTTGGTAAAGTTGATGAAAATTTAAATCACTCTTCAAATGCAAAATATGGCGTTGATATGCTTGCAATTAAAGATATCAATGTAAAAGGTATGGATTCTGCTGACGGTAAAAAACTTGATACAAATGTTTGCGGAATTATATCAAGAGAAGGCAGTGTAAATGCTGAATTTTCCGGTGATACATATATAAGAGAAATTACCGCTAAAAATAATGTAGATTTAACAACTCGCGGTCAAAATATGTATATCGAAAATCTTGGAAATGTTCCTACATATCCACAAGATTATTACGGTAAAAACGGTAATATAAATCCTGAAAAAGTAAAAGTAACAGCATTGGATTTAGGAACATCTTGGCCTGAAAATCCTGCAAATTCTACAATTATAATTAAAAATGGTACAATAAACGGCTCAGGTGAAGGCAGACCAGCTCACGAACAAGATTTGACACTTGTTGCAGATAACGCTTATGCAGGCGGTTACTATTTTAATATGGGTAAAAATAGAGGTGAAGTAGAAAATTCGGATCCTCTTAGATTCAACCCATCTAGTGTAACAGAAGATAATAGAACTAATACAATAACAAATTCATCTGATGCGGCAAAACCTGTTTCAATCAGAGCAAAAGCAGTAAGACCTGATGATGTTACAGCAATCGGCAAAGAAGAAGATGAACGTAACTACTATTATGGTGGAAGTTCACAAGGAAATGATGACGGATATGATGGTGTAAAAGATGATGATGGAAACTATGTTGATAATCCTTCTACAGATGATCAAGGAAACGAAAATGATGATGACAACGTAGTTGTTCCTAAAGATGATGATTCTGTTGTAGATACCGATAGTGATAGTGATACAGATATTGATACGGACACAGATACCGATACTGACATTGACACAGATTCTGATACCGATACAGATACAGATACCGATATTGATACAGATACTGATATGGATACCGATACTGACATTGACACAGATTCTGATACCGATACTGAAATAGATTCAGATTCTGATTCAGATGCTGACACTGATACTGATAAGAACACTGATACAGATACGGATATTGACACTGATACGGACACGGACTCTGATACTGATGTAGACAGTGATTCAGATAGTGATAATGATACAGATACTGATATGGACACAGATAATGATACCGATACAGATGTAGATACGGATTCTGATACTGATACAGATTCTGACACTGACACGGATTCCGATACTGATACGGATTCAGATACGGACACAGATTCTGATACAGATACGGATTCAGATACTGATACGGATAATGATTCGGATAGTGATGATGATTCGGATGATGATAACGATTCAGACAGTGATACAGATTCTGACACCGATACAGATAATGACACTGATACCGATACTGATGTAGATACTGATACCGATGCAGACACTGATACAGATTCCGATACTGATACGGATAATGATTCGGATTCAGATACTGATAATGATATGGATTCTGATACGGATAATGATGATGATATAGATTCAGATACAGATATAGACACCGATACAGATGTAGATACTGATACTGATACGGATAGCGATTCAGACTCAGATATTGATAGTGATTCCGATACAGATACGGATTCCGATACAGATATTGATTTGGATTCTGATTCAGATATGGATTCTGACTCTGATGATGATGGCCATCCTGATAGACCGGATAGGAATGTTGATTATGGTAAGGAAGTTTATAAACAACGTGTAGTTGATTATAGCGTTAACTCAATCGATAAACGTCAATATATGAGATTTAGTGCAAGAGATAACAGAAACCCTGTTCAATTAGCTAACAACAATCAAATTGATTCTATACTTGATATTTCAAGGGGTGGAATAGCTGTAACTCACCATAATGATTTGAAAGTCGGTGATGTTGTTCCTGTTAATATTTCTTACGGTAATTTGAATATAAATGCAGATGTCAAGATTGTTTCTGCAACAGACAGACGTGCCGGGGCTGAATTTATAAATCTTGATCAGGCTACAGCAAACAAACTTCTTTATATGAATATATTATTAGAAGAACAAACTGCAGCAAGAAATACTGCAAATGACTTGTCTTATATAAAATAGAAAAATAAAAATACTGATAAAAAAATAAGCTGTTAACTTAATTGTTTAACAGCTTATTTTTATACGTATGCTGCGTGATTTAAACTAGAAATCCTTGCTCTTCTGATTTTTTGGAATCTGCTATCTTGGCTTAAATCCCATTGAGGAACATAACCTTTCGTGCTGCCTGTGTATTGAGCTGGTGTGTTTTGGCTCATAAATAATGCTGCTGTTGATTGAATTCCGTTTGCAATTTTGCTCCAATCAAATTTTTGACTTGATTTTGCAGCTTTTGATGCAACGTTTTGGAATTTAGAAACTGTTTTTTCTCCAACAGATTTTCTTGCTTTTTTACTCAAGCCGCTAACAGTATTATTTTGTATTGTTCCTCCGGCTTCTGCAATATTTGTAGTAAATTCTTTAGTTGCTTCTGTTTGGGCATTTAATACAGTTGCATTATTTGATATTTTATCGTTTTTAATGTCATTGATTAAGTTTTTGCTAATATCTCCAGTTTTATCATTTGCCATATCACTTTGAAGTTTACTGCTTATGGATTTTTTCATTTCTTTTTCAGTCATACCGCCAAGATCTCCTGATTTGGCTAGTTGTTCTGCTTTTTCTTTTGCGGCTGTGTTTGCTGCAAGTTTTTGAGTTGCTTGATTTGCTTGTTCATCTATTTTGTTAAAAGTATTGCCAAGATCTTTAGTTGATTTAACAGCAGCTGTACCTGTTTGAACTGCACTTGCTACACTTGTTAAGGCGCCTGTCAAATTGCCATCGGCTGCGTATGCGGCTGTTTTTGTCAAGTTTGCTGCAGTTTGACCATAGTTGCCAACCATTTCTACAACAGTTCCGACTTTTTGCATTATGTTACCTGTTGCAATTAAGGCTGCACCTGCTCCAAATAGACCGCTCATTGCTGATCCTAATGCAACAAGACCTTTACCTGCTACTGTTACAAGTTGTCCTGTTTGGGCTACAAGTGCACTGATTTGTTCAATTTTCGTTGCAACTTCAATTACTTTGTTAGTTTCGGATTGGTTTGATTCTATAGCTTTTGTATTTTGTTGGTTTACTTTTATGTAATTGTTGTTTGTCCTTTGCATTTGTTTAAGAGTTCTTGATGAACTTCTTTGCAAAGAATATATTTGGGTTCCGTTGCTTTGAACCAATGAAACTTTTGAGCCTATTAATGTTTGAAGTGCATTAATTCGGCTTTGATTTGCTTTTGATTGAGTCCCGTTTGTTGCATCGTTAATTGAAAAAGATGATGAACCAAGAAGTGAATTTAATTCATTTTGTGCGTTATCAATTTCTGTTTGTGCTTCTTCGGTTTCTTGAACAAGTTTTTCAAGTTTGTCATTATCTTTTTTAAATTCTGCTTGTTGTTTTTGTAATTGTTCTTGGAATTTTTTATCGTCTTTTACTACTTGTTTATTAAGCTTTTGTGCGTTTGTATTAAATTTATCTACTGTTGTTTTATCGTTCTTAGTATCTTGAGTTAATGCTTCAACTTGTTCTCCGCTTGCTTCAGCACTTGCTGCTGCTGCTTTACCGTCTGAAACGTTATCAATATTCCCGAGATTGTCAGAAGTTGTTTGAGTTCCGGAACTACCAGTAGTAGTAGCTCTAGTGCCACCTGCAAATTCATTTAAGCTTTTTAAAGTATTAAGATCGTTTAATGAGCCTGTTGTTTGTAATGAAGCTTTTGCCTCCGGTGCATTAAAGATTGAACCTGTCATCTTAAGATATTCAGGTTTGTTTGCAGAAGCTTTTTTAGCTTGAGTGCTAAAGTTAAGCTTGATTGCATCAATCTTATTCTGTTGTACATTAGATATCGGCATAGCTCTCCTGCTTATTTAATCTCTCTTAAATATATAAAAACTTTATTTTTCGTCTAATTTCAGCATGTTTTCATGTTGTTACATTTGTTAATATTTAAAATTTGCCTTAAAATTTTATTTTTGGTAAAATAAAAAATGTATTTTAGTTACGTAGTAATAGAGGGAGATATAGATTATGAAACTAATGGAAGGTAAAAAGGGTGTAATTTTCGGAGTATCAAATACTCACGGAATCGCTTATGCCATTGCAAAACAACTTCATGAAGCAGGTGCTGATATCGCATTTACATACGCCGGCGAAGCTATGGAAAAAAGAGTTAGACCTTTAGCTGAAGATATGGGCGCAAAAATTATTATGAGCTGCGATGTTACAAAAGAAGATGAAGTTGCAGCTGTATTCAAAGAATGTGAAAGAGTTTACGGTAAATTGGACTTTGTAGTACATGCTGTTGCATTTGCTGCTAAAGAAGATTTACAAGGTAGATTTATTGATACATCTCGTGCAGGTTGGGATTTGGCAATGGGTGTAAGTGCATATTCTCTTATTACTCTTTGTAAATATGCTGAACCTATTTTGAAAGAAGGTGCTTCTGTATTTGCATTAACATATTTGGGTTCAGAATTTGTAGTAGCAAATTACAATGTAATGGGCGTTGCTAAAGCTGCATTAGAATCTTCTATGAGATATTTAGCCGCTGATTTAGGTAAAAAAGGAGTTAGAGTTAACTGTATTTCAGCTGGCGCTGTTAAAACACTTGCTGCAAAAGGTATTTCTGGATTTGATAAAATGCTTAAAGCAGCAGTTGCAAAATCACCTCTTAACCGTAATGTTGCATTGGAAGATGTTGGTAAAGCAGGTTTGTATTTAGCATCTGATTTATCTACAGGTACAACAGGTCAAATCTTGTATGTAGATTGCGGATGTCACGCTGTTTATGCTTCATTGGAAGAAATGGAAATTATTGCAAATTCTATTCCTAGAGCATAGGTTAAAATGTAAATTTTGAGAGGCAGGCTGAGAATTAGTCTGCCTTTTTTATATGTTATTAATTATTATTTTAGTTTTGGGTAAAGTTTAGATAAAATATTTTTTAAATCTTTTTTATTATAATATTTCCGATTAATTTGATAAAAAGTTTGAGTTTTTGTATTTATAACAAGCATAATTGGGAGTTTTTCATTGATACCAAAAGCTTCATATAATTCTTGGTATTCTTTAATTTTTGTATTTAATATACAAAAATTATATTTCCCTTTAAATTCATCATAAATCATTTCTCCAATTGGAGCCATTTTGATAATCGAAAATATATCATTTGAATTAGCAAAAACAAGTATGAACGGTGATGTTTGCTTTATTCCTTGTTCATAATGAATTCCAAGATAAGGCTTGTTTAAGTATTCCTTAATATTCAATGCAAAACAGTTTTGCGGAAGAAGGAATATTATGAGAATTATTAATAAAAGTCTTTTCATGTTAATACTTATATCATAATAAGTTTGTTTATGCTATTTTAATATTATATTGTAAAATTAAAGAGGGATTTTTATATGACAGCAACTAAAATTGAAGATTTACCCACAGTTTATGATCCAAAAGAAACAGAAGAAAAAATTTATAAATTCTGGGAAGACGGTGAATATTTTAAGGCTGATGCAAAAAGTTTAAAGCCTGCATATTCAATGGTTATTCCGCCTCCAAATGTTACAGGCGTTCTTCACATGGGGCACGCTTTAGATGAAACTTTACAAGATATTTTGACACGTTACCACAGAATGTCAGGATTTGAAACATTATGGCTTCCGGGAACTGATCACGCAGGGATTGCGACTCAAAATGTTGTTGAAAAGAAATTAAGAGAAAAAGGCTTATCAAGATATGATTTAGGCCGTGAAAAATTCCTTGAAGAAACTTGGAAATGGGCTAATGAACATAAATCTGCTATTTTAGATCAATGTAAACGTTTAGGAGCTTCTTTTGATCGTTCAAGAGAACGTTTTACATTTGATAAAGGTTGTTCAGATGCTGTAAAAGAAGTTTTTGTAAGACTTTATGAGAAAGGTTTAATTTATAAAGGAAAATATATTGTAAACTGGTGCCCTCGTTGTAACAGTGCTATTTCTGATGTTGAAACAGAATATGCAACAGAACAAGGCCACATGTGGGAAATTTCTTATCCATTGAAAGGTGAAAGCGGAGCAATAATAGTTGCTACTACACGTCCGGAAACAATTTTTGGTGATGTCGCAATAGCAGTTCATCCATCTGATCATAAATATTCTGAATTGATTGGAAAAACTGTTATTATTCCTCTTTCAGGTAGAGAAATTCCTATTATCGCAGATGAATATGTTGATAAGAATTTTGGAACAGGTGCTGTTAAGATTACTCCTGCTCATGATCCGAATGACTTTGAAGTTGGTAAACGTCATGGGTTAAATCCAATTTGGGTTATCAATAATGACGGTACAATGAAGGCTTGCGGAGAAGTCCCTCAAGAATTGCATGGACTAGACAGATATGAAGCTAGAGAAAAAATTATCGGTATGCTTTCATATAACAATTTCTTGTTGAGAACAAGAGAGCACGAACATAATGTTGGTAAATGTCAACGTTGCGGAACTACTATTGAACCGTTACTTTCTGAACAATGGTTTGTAAAAATGGCTCCTTTGGCTAAAGAAGCTATCGCAGCTGTTAAAGATGGTAGAATTAAATTTGTCCCTGAACGTTGGGAAAAGAATTACCTTGGTTGGATGGAAAATATCAGAGATTGGTGCATTTCTCGTCAGTTGTGGTGGGGACATCAAATTCCTGCATATTATCATAACGAAACAGGTGAAATGGTTGTTGCTAAAGAAAATCCGGATCCGGAACATTATACTCAAGATTCTGATGTTCTTGATACTTGGTTTTCATCAGGTTTGTGGCCATTTTCAACTATGGGTTGGCCAAATACCGAAAGTGATGATTTCAAAAAATTCTATCCTACTACAACTCTTGTAACAGGTTTTGATATTATTTTCTTCTGGGTTGCAAGAATGATTACAATGGGATTGGAATTTACTGGAAAAGCTCCTTTCTCAACTGTTTATATTCACGGACTTATCAGAGATGAAAAAGGTCAAAAAATGTCTAAATCTAAAGGCAACACTATTGATCCTGTTAAAATTATTGATAAATACGGTTGTGATGCTTTGAGATTTACAATGACTTCTTTATGTACATACGGCGGTCAGGATATCAAAATGAGCGAAGAAAGATTTGAATATGGCAGAAACTTTGCTAATAAAATCTGGAACGCTTCAAGATTTGTTTTGATGAATCTTGATGGTGTTGATAACAAAGATATCGATTTTGATAATTTGACAATTGCTGATAAATGGATTTTAGATAAGTTGAATAAAACAGCAAAAGAAGTTAACGATAATATTAAAGAATTCAGAATTGGTGAAGTCGCTCACGTATTATACGATTTCTTCTGGAATTCTTATTGCGATTGGTATGTTGAAATTGCAAAAATTCAACTTCAAGATGCAGAATTAAAAGCAAATACTCAGCGTGTTTTGAGATATGTTCTTGATATGTCATTGAGAATGTTACATCCTATAATGCCTCATATCACTGAAAGAGTATGGCAATTAATCCCTAAAGAAACTGAAACTAAAGCTTTAATCGTTGCTGAATTTCCAACGTTCAAAGAAGAATTGGAATTCCCTAAAGAAGCTCAAGAAATGGAACTCGTTTTTGATACAATTACATCATTGCGTAATGTTCGTCAAAGTTTCAATATCTCTCCTTCTATTAAATGTGATATTGAAATTAGAGCTGAAAAAGATGAAAAACCTATTTTTGAAGAAATTGAAGCTTATATTAAACGTCTTGCAAGGGTTGAAAATATATCTTATGCAGATATGAATGCTCCTGTTCCACCAAAGAGTGCAACAGCAGTTGTTTCAGCTTCAAAAATAATCTTGCCTTTAGCTGATTTGATTGACTTGGATGCTGAAATAGCTCGTCAACAAAAGAAATTAGATAAGCTTACTGCGGAAAAGAAATCTATGCTCGGCAGAATTAATAATCCAAAATTTGTTGCAAATGCTCCAAAAGAACTTATAACTCAAACAAAAGACAGAATTGCAGAAATTGAAATTCAAGAAAAAGTTATAAATGATTTGATTTTATCATTGAAATCTTAAAGATTTGTAACGAAAAATTTATGGATTTAATTATAAAACTCAAAAAAATAAATTTACTCCTTTTATAGATGTTGTAAAAGGAGTGAATTTTTATGCAAGTTTCTAAAACATCATTAGATATAGTCAAGTTAGCAGCAAGAAACAAGTTAAATCTCATAAATCTTCCGCTTAAAGATAAATCAACTGCAAAAATATTATGGAATAATAATGAAGTTGATTGTTTTATTATGAAAAATGATAAAATTCTTGGCGGACGCGGAATGAGAGGAGACTTTGACAGTACACAAAATGAGCTTGCATTTTTGTATGACCGATTTCAACACAAAGTAGCAGAGGGTGTTGACATTACGAAAAAATTTGTAAATTCTTTTAGAAAAGTTAAGTAAGTTTACAAAACCTTTACAATTTGACAAAGCTCTGCTATTATAATAGTAAGTTTATCAGATAATGTCTTAGACAATGGAGTAAAAATGACATCACAGGAATTAGATTTCGAAGAATTATTGAAAAAGTATGATTACAATTTTCAAAAAGGTGACCTTGTAAAAGGTATTGTATGCGGATATGACAGCCAAGGGGTTATGGTTGATATCGGCGCAAAAACTATCGCAGTTGTTCCAACTCGTGAAGCTGTTGATAAAGGTGAAAATGTTGAAGATAAATATAAAAAAGGTCAGGAATATGAATTCCTTATAATCAGAGAAGAAGATGAAGATGGCAAATTCTTACTTTCAAGAAAGAAAGTGGATCTTGCTTATGCTTGGAAAGAACTTGAAAAAGCTAAAGAAGCTGATGAAACTATTCTCGGTACTATCGTTGGTATAGTAAAAGGCGGTGTTCTTGTTGAAGTTTCAGGTGTTAGAGGTTTTATTCCTTCTTCTCAATTAAGAGTTAAAGAAAGTGATCTTGAGGTAGGTAGCAAAATTGAAGTTAAAATTCTTACACTTGATCCTCAACAAAATAATTTCATTCTTTCAAATAAAAAGGTTTATGATGATAGCGCTGTAGAAGCAAGAAAAAATGTATTCTCTCAAATCGAACCTGGACAAATTGTTAAAGGTGATGTTGTTAGAATTACTGATTTCGGTGCATTTATTGATTTAGGTGGAATCGACGGATTGCTTCCGCTTTCTCAATTGTCTTGGAGATGGATTGATCATCCGACAGATATTTTGAGTGTTGGCGATAAAATTGATGTTGAAGTTATTGCTGTTGATCACGATAAACAAAGAGTTTCTTTAAGCTTGAAAAACCTTGAACCTGATCCATGGTTAGAAGCTGAAAAACAGATTAAAGAAGGCGACAAGGTTGAAGGTACAATTACAAGAATTAAACATTTTGGTGCTTTTGTAGAAGTATTCCCTGGTGTTGAAGCTTTATTGCCTCACGCTGAAGTTGTTGATTTACAAAACCAAAAGGAATGTATTTTACAAGTCGGTGATAAAATTGATACGTATATCTTGAAATTTAACCCAACAGATAAACGTATTGCGTTGACGGTTGATCCTTCTAAAGTTGATGGAAAAGAACCGGAACAAACTGAAGAATAGCTCCTTAATAAAATATATATGTTTAAAGCGGTACAGATTTAGTACCGCTTTTTTTATATGAAATTAGGAAAAATCTTTCCTCTAAATGTATGATTTTCATTCGATTTATATGTAAATTTTTAGATTAGTACCGTATAATTTTTATAGTAATGTTGACATTTGAAAAAACATTATTATATATAAAAACGAGAGTAGAAAAATAGTTATAGTAGAAGGAGAGCAATACTATGGGTATGGCAGCTTCACAAGCAAGATATTTAGGCTTAACTGCAAGAAAAACAAACGTTGAATATGAAGGTCAACAAATAAATCAGGCACGTACTGCTTTAGCAAACCAAAGTGCAAATACGTTTAATGAACTTCTTGCTTTGGAAGTTCCGACAGCTCCGAGCACTCAGGATTACACAACATTGCAATATTCTTATAAAGATGGTACAACTGCAGAAACAATTACTGATATGACAGAAATTACTGATGATCCTGATTATAATTATTTGATAACTCATTATCATACTTCTGATGTTTATACGGCTATTCAAAATAAATTGTCAAACCCTCAGGTTTTGATTAATACTGCAGGTGTTGAAGGTTCGATAGATAGAAATACTGTTCAGTATGATGCGCAAACTGATGCATATACAATTAACGGTGTCGCTGTAAATCAATATGATCCTTTAGTTGAAGATCAAAGAGCAAATTATGAAAAAATTTGTCAGGATTACCCGTCTTTAGCAACAATTGATCCTACAAATATTATGGTTTACACAGATACTGACGGTGTTATGAAATTTACGACAGGTGACAGTTTGCAAAATGCTGTTGCAGGAACTGCTGATGCTATAAATTATTCAGTTCAATCAGGTGTTCCAACTTATGTTGGTAACTGCAAAGTTTCTGCATACGATGCTACTGACCCTGAACAAAAAGCTGCTTATGAAAAAATTTGTGAACAATTCCCGACAGAAAATTTTGCAACTTCTAATAATATTTACACTTGGGAATATCAAGGCAGAAGATTTTTCGCAAGTGCAGAAGATTTGACATCTGCTGCAATATCTGCTCCTGATCAGACAAAGCCGACTGAACGTCAAAATAAATTGACGGCTTATTATGCTGAAAATGTTGAAACAAAAATTGAACAAACTCAAAGAGCTTTTGTTGATTTAGATGAATCAGGCAGACCGCAATCTATAAGATTTGAAGATTCTTCAGCTACTTATGCATTAAGTACAGAAACCAAAACAGATGAAAATGCTTATAATGATGCAATGAATCAATATAATTATGATATGCAAGTGTATGAAAAAAGAATTGCAGATATAAATGCTAAAACAGAGAAAATTCAAGAACAAGATAGAACACTTGAATTAAGATTAAGACAGCTTGATACAGAACAAGAGGCGTTACAAACAGAGATGGAATCTGTTAAGAAGGTTATTGATAAAAATATTGAATCTACATTCAAGACTTTTGAATAATAAATATATGAGGTTTTTATGGCTTACAAAAACGACAGTTACTTAGTAATAGCAAACAAATTTAGTAGCGCAAGCGGTGATGCTAAAGCTCAATTGTGGGAAACTTATGATCAATTGAGAGATTTAACGGTATCTGGTAATGGCTTGGGCTCAGGTTTTGGCGCAACCGGCGGATTTTTATATAATATTGCAAGTTTGTTAGCTCCATCATCTTTTGCTACTGTTTTTGGGGCATCTCAATCAATGGATATTCCAGGAACCTCTTATTCATCATCTTTTAATGGCGGTTCTTCATACGGAATTGATTCATTATACAATTATTCAGGATTCCCATCAGGTGCAGCTCCTATATCTTGGGGATTAGATGGATATGCAACAGGCGGTGCTTCTTCTATTGTAAGCGGTTGGGGAACTGATACAGGTGTTGCAACAGGTTACGCATCAGGTATCGGAGGAATTGCAGATGTTGCAAGTGCTGCTGCGTACGGGTTAGGTGCAGCAAACGGTTACGGTTTTTCAATGAAAAACCTTGTTCTTCCTGTTGCTGGTGTTATATCAGGTTGGGGTGGTATTATGCAGGCGGCTGCTCCTTATTTGGGTGAATATGGACTTCCTGCTCTTGTTATGGGTAACTTGATGCAGGGTACATCATCGGCTGCATTGGCTGCTTATCAAAATGTTACAGGTAATATAACTTCAAACGCTGATACTATTTTGTCAAATAAGGTTCGTAATATTGAAACGGTTTGTAAAATGCTTGATACTCAAGGTGATGTTGTTAAAAAGATGCTGAAAGAATCTATCGAAAGTGATAGCAAATCTATTCAAAACTTGTAAAGATTATTTACAAGTTTTTTCTTTTTTATTAAAGTTTGCATAATTTTTATCCGTTATTAAATAAGTAGATTATTAACTGTAGACTGAAATATTAAGACATGTTACACAAATACTTTCCAACATGGCAATAATTATTTGCAAATTGTTTTAATATACATGTAGGTCTAAAGTGTAAGGAGAAAAATGCTTCGTGATACTTTAGAAATGAATATAAAAAGATTAGTAGATTTCTTGATATATTCAAAAAACTTTCTGATAAGAAAGAATCCTATAAAATCAATGTCAAATTCTTTTGTTGAAGGAATAAAAGAATTTCTGACAATAAACAAGAAACGTAAGATGGCACAGTATAGATTAAACTATCACCGTCATCAGTTTCAAAAGATGGAACAGTTGATTGCCGAAAACAATCAGCACACCTTCTTAAGAGGTAGTCACCTCAACGAAACAAGGTAAAGGAAGTAGTAAAAATGGGATTAGTGATTTCTCAAATCAGATTAATGTATCTGCAGCAGCAAAGATTGGATCTTGAATATAAGATTCAATTGATTACTCAAAGCAAGATGACTTTGTCGCAATCAGTGAGTGATTTAATGCAGGTCGGAAACGATTATGATCCGGAATCTCCTACTTCTAAATTATTACAACAGCGGCAAGCGAAACTGAAGGTATTGGAACAAAAGCTTGATATGCAAATGCTTCAATATCAATCAAGGTTGAAAATGGTAGATGCTGAATATCAATCTTGTCTCGGTATGATAGATAAAAATATTCAATCTTCATTTACATATAGATAATAAAAAAAACGGTTTTTGAAAACCGTTTTTTTTATTTTATAAACTTGTTTGAATGAATAAACTTATTATATCGTTGAGAGCCGAATATTGTCTTTGATATTTTTGAGCTTGTTTTTCTAAGACAGTTATTTGTTTTTTGTATTCCATAATGGATGTTTGGCATTCTCTAACAGAATTATTTAATGATTCTTGAACTTGTTGAGCTTCTTGCAAAACACTTTTCATTGAAATTCCAAGAGCTTCCATAGTTTGTTTAATGATTAAAGCTCCTGTTTGTTTTGAAACTCCTGAAGGAAGCTGATTAATTAGCTGTTTTAAAACTGCAATGTTTGTTGGAATTTCAAATCCTTCTAAATCATTTGCGAAATTGTCTTTTTCTAAAATATTTTGTTGTGGAATTGATGATGGTTGATTAAAAGACATCATATTAGGTGTATTAAATGATGAATTTGTTGTAGTTTCAAATGTATTTTGCGGTTCTTCCTCAATGTTATCTTGAGTTGAGAATGTTGAATTATCTTCTTCTTCATTATTTGTTGTAAATTCAATTTCAGAAGAATTATTATCATCAATTGTTTGTTCTTGTTCAACCGGAGCAGGATTGTCTACTACATTTTGAATTTCAATATCTGATTGTTGTTTTAAGGCTTCAACTATTTTTCTTCCAACGCCTTCTGTTATTTTATTACTTACCATCATAATCCTCTTTCATTGAATTATTATAATATATTAAAGAAATTATTTCAATAATATCAAAAAATAGTTACAAAATGCTAAGAAAATATGAAATTTTAACAAGTAGTGATATAATAAAAAAATATCAAATAATATGATAAATAATAAGAGTATGAAAAATCTGCAGAAGTCAGATTGAGAGGAAGATATGAAAAGACGTGCATTTATAAGTGTATATGATAAAGTAGGTTTGATTGATTTTGCACAAAATCTTGTAGAAAAGTTTGATTATGAAATTGTTGCTGGCGGAGATACTTATGAAGTTTTGAAAAATGCTGATATTGAAGTTATAAATCTTCATGATTTTTCAACATCTGCCGGATTTTTATTAGGCGAATTTGATGCTTTAAACGAGACTATTATTGCAGGTATTTTGAATAACAGTTCTGATATCAGAGAATTAGATGAACTTGAAAAAACTATTATAAAGTCATTTGACATGGTTGTTGTAAATATCTGTCCTTTTGAAAGAGTTGTATTAGAAAATTCCGATGTGTCTGAAATGGTTAATAAAATAGATGTCGTTGGAATTACTTTGTTGCGTGCAGGTGCTAAAAATTATAAAAATGTAACAGTTATTACTGATAAAGTTGATTATTATGTAGCTTTAAATGCAAATGAATTTGGTAGATTGAAACTTGCGGCAAAAGCATTTAATCTTACATCAAATTATGACAGACATGTATCCACAAAATTAGCGGAACAAACAGGAGAAAAACCTTTTAAAACCTTAAGTTTTGAAAAGGTGAGAGATTTAAAATACGGTGAAAACCCTCATCAAAAAGGTGCTATTTATAAAACTGAAAGAATGGTTGATTATGAGGTAATTAATGGACGAGAATTGTCTTATAATGATATTTTAAACGTAACAGAAGCTGCTAATATTGTTAGTGAATTTTATGATGTTAATGCTGTTTCTATTATTCGTCATACAAAACCTTGCGGTGTTGCATTAGGGCGTTCAATTTATGATGCTTACACAAAAGCTTTTGATTGCGATCCTGTCAGTTCATTTTATGGTACTGTCGGTTTTTCAAAGCCTGTTGATTCAGAGGTTGCAAAACATTTGAATTCAATGTCTGTTGAAGTTATTATTGCTCCTGATTTTATGCCTGATGCTGTTAAACTTTTTGAGGATAATTCTGATATTAAACTTGTAAAATTGAATACATCTTTAAAAGATTACAGAAGATTTACAAGAGAAGAGGTTGTCTTATCTCCGTTTGGTGCACTTGTTCAGGATAGCAATGCCAGTGAACTGGATAAAGATATGTTTAAAATTGTAACACGTGAAAAACCGACGGCAGAACAGATTGAAGATGCAGTATTTGCTTGGAAGGTTGTAAAATATGCCAAGACAAATTCTGCAGTTATCGCAAGAGATTTTAAAACTTGTGCAATTTCTCAAGGTCAAACAAATGCAATTGTTGCTGTTGAACAAGCTTTGAATTATGCTTGTGATAATTCAAAAGAAGCAGTTTTGGCATCTGATGCAACAATTCATGCTGAAGATTGTATATATTCAGCAGTTCAAGGCCGTATAAGTTTAATAATTCAACCTGGTGGTTCTGTAAAAGATCAAAAAATTATAGATGTTTGTGATAAATACGGAATTGCTATGATTACAACAGGTATAAGAAATTATAGACAATAATAATTATTGTTGTTTATTTTTCTTTTATAATATCAAGAATTTGCGGATAATGATTGAGAACTTTTTGAAGCTGAACATCATTTCCGCCTTTTTTATTTATAGAAAATAAGGTTGACTCATTTGTCAGTCCTCTTTCTCTTTCAGGGTTAACGTATGTTAAATGTTTTATGCAATTTTTTGCTACACATATTTTAGTTCCGTTTAAAACAGCCATTGCCCAAAACCAGATATCATCAGCTTTTGGAGAAAGTTGTAAAAATAACTTTTCATCAAAAACGTCTTTATAAAGACTTTTTATCGGGTATAAAACTCCACCGGCACCTGTTAGAAAATGTTGGAAAGAAGGTTTTGTATTTCTGATTTTTTTTGTCCATTTTTTATATGGCGCAATATTGCCGTCTTTCAAGAATTTAATCTGATGTGCTCTATGTGATATAATACAATTTTCATTTTTTTCATGGCTGTCAATTAATATTTTAAGCCAATCTTTTTCATAAAATATATCATCATCAGCAGTAACGATAACGTTGTTTGGATAATTTAGCAGTGTCGGAATAAATTTTTTGTAAGAAAAAGTATTTGTACACCAATTAATAGTTAGTCCGTTTTCTTTAAGTTGTAAAACCTTTTGAGGAATATCTTTTTCAAGATTAGGAAATTCTTCTTTTGAAAGCCATAAAATAACTTTACCCGGTTTTACTGATTGGTTAAGTAAGGAGTACAATGTGTAGTGGATTTCATACATCCTTTGCGGAAATGATGTAAGTGAAACTATCAAATCCTTATCATCACCTGTAATTCCTATAGATTTGAATGTCTCAATTTCTTTATCAATTTCAGCTTTGTTAATTGTTTTTAAAGAAGATTTTTTTAACAATCTAAGCATAAGACAATGGTATAATATAAAGAATTATTTGCAAGAGATGAGCTTTTATAATAAAATTTTTTCGGAGGAAAGAATATGGAAATTAAATCATGGGAAGATTATTTTTTAGACTTGGCAAAGACTTGTGCAAGCAGGTCTAATTGTATAAGAGCACAAGTAGGTGCTGTAATTGTTGGTGATGATAAAAAAATAAAAGCAACAGGATATAATGGAACTCCGTCAAAAGTTGAATCTTGTTATGAACGTGGTGAATGTTATAGGATTAAACATAATATTCCATCAGGTACAAGATATGAAACTTGCAGATCAATTCATGCAGAACAAAATGCAATAATTCAGGCAGGTCAAGACAGATGTAAAGGTTCTACAATGTATATTTGGGGACATAATTTCATTTGCATTTTGTGCAAAAGATTTATTGTGCAATCTGGAATTACAAATGTTGTTTTGAGAAAAGATGAAAATTCTCCTATTGTTCATGTGACAGTTGAGGATATCAGACGAGAACTCGAAGCTGAATAAAATCTGTTTTTTATATATACAACTTGCTTTTTTATGAAAAATCATTAAAGTCATGCAAAGACGGGTAATAAATTCATATTAAATTATTGAATTTTTCTCCATAATTTGTATGATTTTTGCCTGTTAGGTATATAAATTTAAATAGATATACTGTATTATAAATGTAGAAAGGCAGGTAAAGATAATGGACAGCTTTTATCCGCAATATGATTTGGCAGGTAGAATTCAACATACAAAGCTTGATACAGGTTTAGGTAATATGCCGTCAGCTCGTTTATCAAGGGTAGAAGATAATACCTCTCCGGATTTTAAACAAGTTATGTCAGGTTTGGTAGAAAATCTTAATACAGAATTAAATGCTCCTGATAATTTGTTGAAAGACGTTATGTCAGGAAGCGGTAATGTTGATATCCATGATGTAATGACTGCTATGGCAAAATCTGAAATAAGCATTAACGTTGCAACCCAATTAACAGGTAAAGTCATTCAAGCGTATGACAAAGTTATGCAAATTCAGGTGTAAAATAGGTTAAGATTAGGAAAAAATAAAAAAGACTTGGGTAAAAAACATAATGTCAAAATACAAGAATTTGACAAAATGCTAAGAGGGTAACAAATGGACTTTTCAAAAATACTGGAAAATAAACCTTTATTATATGGCATAATCGGCGGAGTGGTACTCTTTTTGGCACTTGTCGTTACAATAAGTATTGTAGGAGCTTCTAAAAAACCTGCTAACGGTACGGAAGTTACCGGAGAACCTTTAAAAGCTGATGTAGACCTTTTAACAACAGATAATGCTGGTAAAGCTATTGAAATACAAGCATTGCTTGCAAAATATGATATTGCTGTTAGCAGAAGGCTAGATGGTACAAAATCTATTCTTTATTTGAAAAAAGGAGATTGTAAAACAGGCAGAAAAGCATGTTATACATCAGATAGAGATTTGGCTCTTATTCAAATTGTTCAAAGTGGTTTGATGGATCAAAATGTAGGATTGGAAATTTTTGATAAAGGAGATTTTACATCTACTAAAGAAGATAAAAAAATTCGTTTATCAAGAGCAATAAACGGTGAATTATCAAGACTTATAAGAAGAATTGACGGTATAGATAACGCATCAGTATTTATTTCAATTCCTGAGCAGACAATGTTTACGTCAATGCAAAAACCTGTTACTGCAACAGTTCAGGTTACTTTAGCCAAAGATGCGACAAAATTGGACCAATTAAAAGTTAAAGCTATAACAAACCTTTTATTAGGCAGTGTGACAGGCTTGACGGCTGAAAATATTGCAATTACCGATACAAACGGTAATACTTATCATAGTATTATGAATGCGGAAGATGAGATGCTTCAGCGTTTGGAAGAAAATGATAAGTATATGACATCAAAGGTTAATCAACAGTTAGACAGACTTATCGGTCAAGGTAATTATGTCGCAACTGTAAGTACATTTTTGCGTCAAGCTCCTGTTGAAAAATTTACGATAGATTATGATCCAAATAGAAAAGCTTCTGTATCTGAACAGAGTTTTTCTGAAGGTTTGGGAGATCAGACAAGTGATACAAATAAAAATGCTAATGCTGTAAGTGTATATTTGCCAAACGGATTACCAAACGGTTCATCAGATTCAAGTCAGAACAGAAATTATTCTCGTACAGCAAGAGAAACTCAATATGGTGTTACAAAAACTCAAACAAATGAATATATTAAACCTGGAGTTGTCGAAGATATTTCAATTGCTGTTACATTGGATAAAAATGCTCTTCCTGCAAATACAACTTTGGAAGAATTAAAAGAATTAATCGCAAAAGCTGCAAGTCCAAAGGTTAATCCTGATAACGTATCAATCGCATTTTCAGATTCAACAGATCCTTATTTGGCATCAGACAGACCTGCAAATCTTCCAAAACCTGATGAAACAGGTAATCCTTGGTGGCTTGCAATTGCATTATGTGCTATTGGCTTGGTAATTGTGTTTAAAGCTGTATCTAATAAGGTTCAACAAATTCAGGAAGCAAACAAACGTGAAGTTGAAATGCTTCGTCAAAAAACAGCTCAACAAGAACAACAATTATCAGATATTAATCAAAGAGCAGCACAATTAACAGAAAGACAATCAGAACTTGCTCAAGGGCTTGTTGAACAACAACAAAGAGGTTATATACAACAACAAAATCCTGCACAGTTGGCTGATACATTATCTAATCTTTCTGCAGAACTTTCCGGTGCTGATGATGATGAAGCTGGTGAAAAAATTAAAAGCTGGATTGAACAAGGTTAGTATAGGTTAAAGGTTCAAGAATAAGAAAGGAAAGTTTATCGGCAAAGAAGATGCAAAAACAAGTTTACTTAATATATAAGCATCTCGTAAGCTATTATAAGCAATGGTATAAAAATGGCAATACAAGGATTTGATTATAAAGGTTTTGCACAGAATTTAGCACAACAAGCGTTAGAGTTAATCCCAAAGGATTTTAACGATAACCAGAAAAATTATGTTGCCAATACTTTGTTAAATTTTGCAACTGTTGCTGGTCAAGCTTTATATGATGATGAATCTTTAGGATTTAATCTTGATCAAGCGGTAATGATTACTCAAATTATCGCTGAATGGTCTTTTCATAAATCAGTTGACTTAATCCGTTCAGGCATCCCTCAACAATATTGGGATCCTATTATGCAAAAGATTGCGTATACAATTTTTGAAATTGCAAAAAACGCTTTCCATCAAAATTTGCCTCAAGATCAATGTTTACAGTTAATAGAACACCATGTTAAAAAGACATATCTTGATTGTATTGCAGAATTAAAAGATAAAAATTTAATTGATGAAGGCTTGATGGAAAAAGCTGCAAGCCAATCTAATATTGATACTATGATGCAGCAGCAAGCACAAGCGGAACAAGAAGCACAAGCGCAAGCAGCTCAGCAGGCTGCTCAAGGTGTTCCTTCGCAAGGTGCGCAAAATATGCCTCCTCAAGCAGGCTCTGTGCCTTTGGGTGCTGATGCTAAGGTCCTTAAACTTGCAACTTTGGCAATGCTTTTCCAAAGAATGAGGCAGGAAAAAGTTCAAACTATTCTTAATAAATTTAATCCAAATGATGCTCAAACAGTTATTAAATTTATGGGAATGCCTGATTTGAATTCGAAAATTGATGCAGGAGCAGCTCTGAGATGTTTGCAGGAAATAAAAACAAGTCTTCCTGGTGTAAATCAAAATCTTACTCCATCAAAAATTCTTACAAAAATACAAAATGTTGCGCAATATTTAGATAAATCACAATTGGAACATACATTGAGATTGGAACGTAATAAGGTAAAACAGTTTGTATTCAGTGCTTTAGAGGGAGAGTATTATGAAATGCCTCCTAAAGTTGCAAATATTATTGCCACACACTTAGAAGATAGTGTATAATATAATTAATCATGATTATAAAAAAGAATTCAAGCAGACAGACGGCGGAGGCTGCTGCTGTAGAACAACAGGCTGTAAAAGAAGAAAAAAAGCCTGAAGTCAAGGTTGAAGAAGAAAAAATCGATCTTTTTAATCTTGATAACATAGATTTTAAACAGCGTCAGGAACGTAGACGTGGAGATCGAAGAAGAGGTTTCAGAAGAATTGATGACAGAAACCTCATTTCTCGTGCAAGAGAAGAAGCTCAAAGTATAAAAGAGGCTGCTGTTAAAGAGGGATATCAAGCAGGCTTGGATCAAGCAAAAGCTGATATAGAAGATGTTAAAAATGCAATTACATCTTTTCTGAACGCAAAACAGGAAGTGTTTGATTATATCGCGCCTGATATTTTGGAATTAAGTGTTGATATCGCTCAAAAAATCATTAAAAAAGAATTGCAGCAAGACCCGACGATAATACTTGAAAATATTTCAGAGATATTAAAAGGTTTATCAAAGGAGGAATCAAAAATTACTTTAAGGGTAAATCCGGCACAAGTATCTTTGTTGAAATCCGAAACCCCAAATGTTTTGAATAATATAGGTTTAGATGCAAAGGTAATGATTGTTCCTGATGAAACTGTTATGGAAGGTGGTTGTATGGTTACAACTACAAACGGTGTAATAGATGCGACAATTGAAACTCAATTGGCAGTAATTAGCGAGGCTCTAAAAGAAATTTAATGGCACAAGAACAAGCTCAACAACAAGGAGCAAACGGAACAAATTTAAGTGAAGTTTTTATGGCAATATTTGTATTATTGCTTATTGTTCTTTTGCTTGTAGAACTTCCGAATTGGGTTATTAATTTTTGTATAAGCTTGAATATAGCACTTGGTGTTGTGCTTTTGATGATTTCTTTGTATGTTAAAAAGACTTTGGAATTGGCATCATTCCCATCAATCATATTGATTGGTACAATGTTTAGGCTTGTTTTGTCAATCGCATCTACAAGGTTAATCTTGTCAAAAGGTGAGGCGGGTGAAGTAATTCACGCATTCGGAACATTCGTTACCGGCGGTAATATGATTGTTGGTGGTGTTATATTCCTTATCATTACGGTTGTTCAGTTTATGGTAATTACAAAAGGTGCTGAACGTATCGCCGAAGTTGCTGCACGTTTCGCCTTAGATGCTATGCCTGGTAAACAGATGACTATTGATGCCGATTTTAACGCTGGCTTGATATCTCCTGAAGAGGCAACTAAAAAGCGTGAAGACTTGCAAAGAGAATCAAACCTCTTTGGTAGCATGGATGGTGCTATGAAGTTCGTAAAAGGGGATACGATTGCCGGTATTATTATTGTGTTAATTAATATTATCGGCGGTTTGTGTATCGGATGTTTGATGAACCAGATGCCTATTGCAGATGCTGTTTCAAAATATACTATATTAACAATAGGTGATGGTTTGGCATCTCAATTACCATCTCTTTTGATGTCAATTGCAGCAGGTGTATTTATGACTCGTTCTTCTGCTGCTAATTCTTTAGGTACAGATGTTACGGGGCAGATTGTTAGCAAACCGAACGCTTTGTTCTTGGCTTCTTTATTCTTGTTATTCTTGGCTATTACTGGACATACTTGGTTCTGGCAAGGTACAGGGTTGCCATTTTTGCCGTTCTTCTTATTTGCTGTCGGATTGTTTATTGCAGGCTTCTCTACATTGATTAATGCTGATGTTCAATCTCAATTAGGACAATTGGAAAATGTTCGTCAGAATATGCAAGATTTGGTTAACCCAAATAGAATGTATGAACGTTTGGGTGTTGATGTTTTAAGCTTGCAGGTCGGTTCTAATTTGCTTGTAATTGCCGATCCTGATCAGGAAGGTCAATTGTTGGCTAAGATAGCTGCTTTACGTCAAAGAGTTACTGATGAATTGGGTTATATTTTGCCGAATATCAGAATTATGGATTCTTCCGCTCTTGATGCGAATGAATATATGATTTCAATTCGTGGAAATACTGTTGCAACAGGTTATGTTTATCCGGGTAAGTTAATGGTAATTGCCGATCAGTGGGATGCTTTGAAAAAAGAAGTTCCGCAAGATGCAATTATCGGTATTGACCCTACTTATCAAACTCAGGCATATTGGATTTCTCCTGAAGATGCAAAGACAGCTCGTTCTGTTACTGCTGTTGATCCGACAGATGTTATTGTTACTCACTTGCAAGAATGTGTAAGAAAACATGTTGATGAAGTTATGACAAAAACAGATGTCTTGAAGCTTATGGAACTTGTTAGATCTCAGGATCCTACTTTGGTTAATGACCTTGTTCCGACAATTATTTCTACAAGTGATTTGAGAAAAATATTTGTTAACCTTATTAGAGAAAAAGTTTCTATTAAAGATATTATATTTGTATTTGAAAGACTTTGTGATTATGCAAGATTTTCGAAAGAACCTGATATCTTATCCGAGCGTTTAAGGGCTGCTTTAGGTCGTCAAATATGTTTATCTAATGTTGGAGATGACAGAGTATTATATGCTCTTACTTTATCTCCTGAATGGGAAAAAACTCTTGACGATAGTTGTCAAAGAACTGAATTGGGAACAATGTTTTTATTAAATCCTATGCAGGTTCAGGAATTAATTGAGACTACTGCAACAACATTGATGAGAGCGCACCAGGCATGTGGTCAACAGCCTGTAATTTTGTGTTCTCCAAGAATTAGATTACCTTTGTATCAGCTTTTGGAACGTCATATTCCGACAATTGTTGTAATTTCTTATTCTGAATTGATTACTGATATCAAGGTGGAAGCTATTGATACAATTGGTGAATCTTATCAAATGGAACAATAGTATAGCTTTGTATATAGTTTAAATTATTTTCAAAGTATGGAAAAATGAAAAATATTATTTTATTTTTAATATCAATATATCAAAAGATTTCAAGACATACTCCTCGAGTATGCAGGTTTTATCCGACCTGTTCTGAATACACTCGTCAAGCGATTGAAAAATATGGAGTTTTAAAAGGCGGTTGGCTCGGGATTAAAAGGATTTGTAAGTGTCATCCGTATCACGAAGGCGGTTATGATCCTGTTCCTTAAGTTTTGATTATTTATTTATTTATTTATTTTATTTAACCCATTTGAAGCTTCTAACGTAATCAGAACCGTTGATATCACCATTAATGTCAACTTTGAATATTCTATAAATATCTGTTGCATTTTTGATATTAGGAATTTTTGAAATATCTTTTTGTAGCAGTAATTTTTCTGTTGCATCGTTTATTCCAGGTATTGTGTTAAGTAAGGTATTTAATGATGCGTTTTTGATTTTGCCAAATACTGTTGTTATATTTTTTGATAAACTTCCGTATATTTCCATATCAGCAATTGAGGTTAGAAGGTTGTATGAACCTGTCATATACATATTCAAATCTTGTCCGTCTGAATATATGTTGATTCTGTCTGCTGTACCTTCTGTTAGGTGAATATCGCCTGAAATACTGTCAAAGTTCCCTGTTTTAAGTGGCGTAATCAAATCTATAATACTGTTGATAGAAAGACCTGTAAAACCGCCTTTTAACAGATTGCCGGCTTTTAATAGGTATTCAAGAGAACCGAGTTTTGGCATTCTGCCGTCTGCAATTTTGAAAGTTCCTTCGCCTGATAATGTGTTAAAGCAATTCTCTTGAGAATCTCCTATGCAGAATAAGTTGAAATCTCCGTTAACAGATCCATAAACCTGTCCTTTTAAGTCAAATAATGCTTCTGACATAATAAGAGCGTTTGCTTTATCTAAATGTATATCAATATTTGTTTTATGATTTTTCAAATTGTGTTTGAAATTGCCTTTTACAGTGCCTTGTGCAATATTGAATTTGAAATTGTTTACATTAAGTTTACCTTCTTTGTTTAGAGTTAAATGTGCATTGAAATTGTCTGCGTTTATGTTTCTTACTTTAATTTTGTCTGCTTCTATATTTGCATTATTTATGATTAATTGTGTTAAATCAAATGGCGCGATATTTGTAGCACTGTAAGTTTGATTTCTGATTGCTTCTGCTTCAATATCTCTTAAGGTATCTGTTATTTTATTTAAGTTTAGGTCTGCAAGTTTTAATTTAACGTTTTCTATTGTATATGGAGGTACAAGTTGGTTTTTCATAATTGCGTCAAGGTAGATGTCATTTGTTAGAACTGTACCTCTGCTATTTATGAAAATTTTATCGTGTTTAAAGTCTAGATTTACATCTCTGATTGTTGAATCTACAAATGGAATATCGATACTTGTAATATCGAGTTTGCCTTGAATTTTAGGGTTAATTGATGTGCCGTTTAATATTAAATCTGATGTAAATACACCTTGTTTCATAAACGGTTTCCTAAAGATAATATTAAAGATTTTAGCATCTGTCGGAGTGTGTGTTTTAACTTTAAAATCATTGAATTTTACTATATTGTTATTTATTAGGCTTAATGTTCCTTGAGATGTTAATTGAGGTTTAGTATATGGTTTGTTATTTTGAGATGTGATGATTTTGTCATATCTCAAATTGTTAATTTTAATTTTGTCAGGGTAATATGTGCTGTCAATATTTATTCTTACAGGGTTTTCTGCATCACCGATTGAGGCTCCCATATAATATAGACTTGAATTTTCAGAAATTTTTAGAAGTGATTTTGTATTAAGTTTGTCAAGATTCCCTCTTATATTTGATGAAAATATTGCATCGCCTTTTAATTTAATCGGGTATATAGAATCATTGTTAAAGAATTGGTCGAAAAATTCTTGTGATGGTTTGGCATTCAAATATAGTGTTAAATAAGGATTTTTGCTTTGTACATCTGAAATTTGTCCGCTTATATAAACAGGCATATCTCCAATTAGGGTGTTAATTTTATTCAAGTTTAAAATATCATTTCTAAGCAATATATCGCCACTTTTTAAACTGATTTTTAAATGTTTAGGTTTATAAAGCAAGTTGAGATTATCCAGTTTTGTATAGGCATTTATGTTGTTATTTTTAATTTTCGCAGAAAGATTAACTTTTCCGTTTAAGAAATCAATGCTTCTAAATTGTTTTGAAATATCTGGAGGAAGAATATATTGTAAAGCGTTATCATTTATGAGATTTAAGTCTAATGATGATATTTTGCAATTTCCGTTTACTACACGTTTTTTGTCAAACATTTTTGCAACGTGCAAAGATATGTAATAAGGGCTGTTTTTAAATGTTCCTCTTAGCAAAGGAAGTTTAAATGTAGAATTGTTTAATTCAAATGAGCTGTTATCAACAATAATTTGACTTTTTGCGCCTTTGTTTGAATATATTTTCCCTTTTAAATAAATATTGTTATAATCTATGTTTTCAATACTTCCGTTATATTTGCCTGTAAAGCTTGTGCTAATTGTTGAAATATCATTTTTGTACGGAAGCTTCATATTTGCAGGTAAAGTTGCAAGTCCGTCACCAAGATTAAATTTATTTGAAACTATTTTGGCGTTTAAGTTATTCTCTTTAATTTTTCCGTTTATTTTAATTTGTGATTTATTAAGATGTGATAAAAGGTCAAAATCTGCATCCATATTGTTGAAGTTTATGAGACCTGAAATTTTTGAAATTGATGCAGGCAGTCCTTTAAGTTTAATAGTATTTGATAAAAGATTGATAGAACCTTTAGCAAAGAGGTTTTCGTTGAAAACAATATCTTTAGGGTCTTTGACTTTACCTGTCAAATTAAGATTTAAGTTTGCTGGGCCGTTTCCGCTTTCAATAGTTTCAACAAGTTTTTGAATATCTGTTAGCATTGGAGATGTTTTGATAATCTTCAAAAGATTGCCCAAATCTTGTCCGTTTGTCGCAACATTAAAGTTTAAATCTCCAGTAAGTGAGCAGGTCCCTTTAACTGAGATATTTTTGCCGTTCAATTTTGCAGTTTTGGTTTGGAAAAGGGTATTTTGATTATCGAAATCAAGAGTTCCTGAACCGTTAGTCATAACCATGTTGTGTATATCTAAGAAAGATACGGTAGCGTCCTTAAATCTGAATTGTCCCCAGCCATGAGGGTTTTGTTTTGTTCCGATAATATGTAAATCAATTCCGCCTTTACCTTTGATATCCATAATAGGAACAGGACCGAGTTCAAAATGCAAGATATCATGAAGAGGGTTCAAAACTATTTGGGCAGTTTTCAAATCAACATCATTTGTACTTTTTATGTTTAATTCTGCATATTTATCGTTGTATAAGTTAATCGGACCTGTAACATAAACTCTTTGAGTAGGGCTTGTCGGAACTTTTACGTCTAAATCAAGTTTATCGCCTTTGAATGCAATTTTGATTGTCGCTTTTTTCGCATTTTTAATAGGTTTGACCATATAGGCATTAGATATTAAAATGTTTCCGTATATGTTTGGAAAATCTGCTTTCCCTTTAATTTCTAAATTACCTGCTGCATCTCCCCAAAAGCCTGTTTTCTTTAACAATTGTAAATCGATATCAGGACTTAAATTCGGATCTCCGGGTAGAAGTTCAATAACTTTATCGGCTTTGGTATTATGGATTGATGCTTTTAAATCAAGTTTTGGCAATTTTTCATTTAATTTTTTTATTTTCCCAAAGACAAGAGCATTAATTCCGTTTCCGGAAATTTTCATTTCATTTATTTCAATTCCGTTATTAATAGTATTTATGTCAGTTTTAATATAAAGTTTGTCTTTATAAAATACGGCAGTTGAAATATCTCCTGTTAAAATTCCGAGATTGTTAATGTATAAATTAGTTTTAATTTGTTTATGTTTATCAGGCATTGTATCTGTTTTTGCAGTCAAATTAATGATACCTGATAATGATTTGATTTTATTTTTAGTCAGTGCTTTTACATAAACTGAAAAATCTGCTAAATTAAGATTTACAATATGACCTGATATATCAAGCTGATTGTCTGATATTTTGTTTATAGGTAGTTTTAAATTTAAATCGGTTTTTATTAAAGATTTTTTATTTCCTGCCTTTAATTCTGCTATAGTTGATAAATTTATGAGCTTGTTATAGATAAAATCATTAATGCTTAGGTATTTGCCGTCAAGTGACATTTTTTTGTTTTGGATTTTATCATACAAATTTATATGATAAGAATCTAGGTTTACGGAAGCATATTTTAGTTTAAAAGGTTGATTTTGTTGAATTTCTATCGGATATTGCCCGAGTTTAAATTTTTTATCTTTATCAAATACAAAATTTGCACTTATATCGTTAGCTGAAAAATGTTTAATATCAACATCTTTCAATATTAAAGGTAAAAGTCTGATATTAATACAAGGCTTTTCAATGCTTAATGCTTTAGAATTATCGTTATTTAAGATGTCTAATCTGTCAGCTTTTAACCATACAGAAGGAATTAAACCCATTTTTAAATCAGGGTTTACAATATCAATTTTGTATCCTGATTGTTTAAGGACAGAAGCTTCTATGTAATCAACTCTTTCAGGCAAATTAATAACGGCTGGGATTCCCCAATAATAAACGCCATACAGAATTGTTATTGAAAATATAGTTATTAGATATTTAAAATTACTGCCCATAACCTTTGATTAAATTATACGCTTAAAAAGCATAAATTAAAAGGGTGTAAGTAAAATGTTACAATATTAATAAATAAGGTTGATGCGGTGTAAAAATCCTTATTTCTAACTTAAAACCCCATAGACAAATTTTTTGAAAAATGAATATGGGGTAATTTGTTTTTATATTTATTTTTGTTGTTGTTTAATAATTTTCGCATAAGACTTGGAAATAACTCTGTGGATGTTGACAGTTCGGACATTTTTTAGGTGCTGATTTTCCTTTATGTACGTAACCGCATTCTCTGCAGAGCCAAAATGTTTCTTCTTCTTTTTGAAATACCGTATTATTTTTTATATTTTCAAGAAGCTTTTTATATCGTTGTTCATGATGCTTTTCTGCCTCAATTACGTCGTGAAAAGTGGATGCTATATCATCAAAGCCTTCTTCTTTTGCTGTTTTTTCAGCATTTGGATAAAGTATTGACCACTCCTCTTTTTCCCCTTTTATTGCACTTGTAAGATTTTCTTCAGTTGTCCCTAATTCAAAAGGGTATTCAGCATTAACGTGTCCTTTTGTTTTTCCAAGATGTTTATAAAACAATTTTGCGTGTTCTTTTTCATTGTCGGCTGTCATACAAAAAATTTCTGAAATTTGTTCATACCCCTCTTCTTTAGCTTGTTTTGCAAAATAGGTATATCTGTTTCTGGCTTGAGATTCTCCTGCAAATGCATTAATCAAATTTTGTTCTGTTTTTGTCCCTTTAAGTTTGTTATCTGTCATATTATCCTCCATTAGTGCATTTTATATATTATTTTGAGTTAAGGTATTAGTCTTGTAGGTAATTAAATTTAATGAATTTTATGCGCAAGTAGGATTATATGCTGCAAAAAATTTTTGATAATAGGATATGTAAAGGTAGGGAATTAAATTATGAATTTGTTAGATTATACTAAAAAATTAGCTGAAAAAGTAAAATTTTATGACTCAATTGCAGATAATAATATGTGGGGTCTGCATACAATTAATCCTTTTGCAAAACCTATGAATGTTACAATTATCTGGATAGATGATGAGTGCGAAAATAGATAATATATTTAAAAAAGATTTCTATTAATAAATTCTTGCCCCTGTTTCTTTGTCGAAGAAATACAAATCTTGCGGATTAATACTTAATTCAAGAGAATGTTCAATATTATAATCAGCAGGAAGTTTTGCAGAACATTTTTTATCACCGATATTAAAGTATGCAATTTTTTCGCTTCCTAAAAGCTCTGTAATATCAATATCTACATTGAATTTTATTTCTCCGTTATTTAGCATTTTTTCAGGACGAATTCCAATAATTGCATTATCTTTTGTTTTATATGGAAAATCTTTGCTGTCAATAAAATTCATTTGCGGCGAACCGACAAAGCCTGCAACAAACATATTTGCAGGGTTGTTGTATATCTCTTCAGGACTTGCAGCCTGTTGGATTACACCTTTATCTAGGACAACAACTCTATCGCCCATCGTTAAAGCTTCTGTCTGATCGTGTGTTACGTAAATAAATGTTGTCTGTAATTTTTGATGCAATTTTTTGATTTCAGAACGCATTTGTACACGTAATTTTGCGTCCAAATTAGATAACGGTTCATCCATTAGGAAAACTTTTGGATTTCTTACAATTGCTCGTCCAAGAGCAACACGCTGTCTTTGACCGCCTGAAAGCTGACGAGGTTTTCTATCGAGATATTCTCCTAAATCAAGGATTTCTGCAGCTTCCATAACTTTTTTCTCAATAGTTTCTTTATCAACTTTTCGCATTTTTAACCCGAATGCGATATTTTCTCGAACTGTCATGTGCGGATAAAGTGCGTAGCTTTGGAATACAAAGGCAATATCTCTGTCTTTTGGGTGTACATCATTAACTTTTTTGTCACCGATAAAGATTTCTCCGTCAGTTATATTTTCAAGACCGGCAATCATTCTTAAAAGAGTTGATTTCCCGCAACCTGAAGCTCCTACAAGAACAACAAATTCTTTATCTTTAATCTCTAAGCTTACATTATCAATAACCTTTTTTGTATCGTAAATTTTAGTAACATTTTTTAATGTAACACTACTCATTTTTTAATCCTTTTTCAATAGGTAAAATAACAAAGAAAGAAGAACCTTTCATAACTTCGGAGTTTATCCAAATAGCTCCACCCAAACGTTTCGCAATAGTATAAGCACTGCCAAGAGTAATAGAGCGAAGAATCGTTTTCTTATGGGTTTTATCAAGTTGCGTGTAAGGCTCAAAAATCCCTTCCAATTCTGATTCTGCAAGTCCCATTCCTGTATCTGAAATAGTTATTTTTACATAAGAAAATACACCTGCGTCATTTGTTGTTTTTATTCCGCATTTTTCGATTTCTTCAGGCTCCGGATGATTAACTCTGATTGTGATAACACCTACATCAGTTGCTTTTATTGATGTTTCTAAAATATTTTGTAAAATAATTTTAACTGAATTTTCATCACTATATACTGCTTTTTTATTAAAATCATCAAAATCCAAATTGATAGACAAATCTTTTGAATTTATTGTTGTTTCGTTATTTTTAACAACATTTTGAATAGTATTCATTAAGTCAAACGGTTGATTATCAAATTTGAATAACGATGATTCTGCCTGAGAAAATTCGATAAATTTTTCCATAAAATATAATAATTCAGAAGAATTTTTATTAATAATTTTGACGTATTTGTTTTGTTTGTCGTTAATTTCTCCGCCTAATCCGTCTAAAAGTGCTTGTGAAAAGCCTATAATTGATTGTAGTGGAGATTTAATTTCATTAGAAAGCTTGCTAATCATTATATTTTTTTCTTTGTTTAATCTTCCTGTTTTTTCTGCAATAGTCAAAACATTAGTCATTGCAGTAACATCTCGGATTGTAATGAAATATTGCTCAACATATTTTCTTGCATTCATTTCGATGAAGAATTCTTTTCCTTCTGCTGTGAATGCACCTGTTACAACGGAATTTCTTTTAGAATGAGATTTTTCAGCTAACAGAACTCCGTTTGCAACAATTTCATCAAAGTTAAGACCTTTTAAATCGCTTCTATTACTCTCAAAAATAATAGAGGCTTTGTTGTTAGCCCAAACAATTCTACCGTCTAAATCAATTACCAAAACCGCATCAGGAAGATTTTTTATTACTTCTCTTGGGTTTATGTTACTAAATAAATTAGTAAAATCCATCTTGCAATACTTTCCTTAATGTTGTATACTTTATATAACGTTTATATACTATAATCATCCGTTTTTGTACTTTAATATTATCATAAAACCTTGTGTAAAGAAAGATTATATATTAATTTTTGTAATTTTTTTTTAACAAACTAGCAAAAAATTTTCTTTTGATGTTTTAAAGCAGAAAACGAGAATATTGAGTCACACTAAAGTTACGACAATATATCGTAACCCCGAAAAAAGAAAAGAGGATTCGCCTATGAACGAGATTCCAAAAAATCCACAAACTCCTATTGTTTCACAACAATCACAAGCTCAAGTGCAGAAGGCTGAACAGGTAAAAGCAGATGTTGCATCAGATGTTCAACAGCCTATTCAACAGGAGACTCAGAAAAAAGAAATTAATGAAATCCCTGACAATCCTGTGGATCGTTCTACTGTAAAAGTTGATAATCTTGAAAATGATATCAAGGTTTTTGCTGCTAATCCCGAACTTGCTAAACGTGCTCTTGATGTTGCTGAACTTGCTGAGAAAAAGTATGCAGAAGCAGGTATTGAACAGCCTGAATTAAAAGCTTTGGCTGTTGGAAAAGCTTTTGTTGAAGAATTTCAAAAATAGCAAAAAGTTCAGTTGTTCTCTCTCCTTTGAGGAGAGAGAAAGAAAATGGTTAAATTTGTTTATTATTTATTGTCTGCTCTAAATAGTTGACAATCGCTTTAAGCCCCAATTTATAACTGTTTATCCCAAAACCTGATATTTGTCCGACACATACAGGTGCTATATATGAGTGGTGTCTAAATTCTTCTCTTTTATAAATATTTGTCATGTGAATTTCTACTGTCGGAACATCAACAGATGCAATGGCATCTCTTATTGCAATACTTGTGTGGGTGTATGCTCCGGCATTAATGATTATGCCGTCAAAGTTGTCTTTTGCGGAGTGTATTTTTTCGACAATTTCACCTTCAAAATTGCTTTGGAATGCTTCTATATCAACTCCTAGTTCAAAAGAATAGGCATATAATTCCTTTTCCAAATCTTTTAATGTCATGGTGCCGTATTTTTCGGGTTCCCGTAACCCAAGCATATTCATATTTACGCCGTTTATTACAAGTATTTTCATATCTTACCTCTATGCACTATTATAAAATAAAATCAATTAATTGTAAATTTTTATTAACTTTTTGATTACATGTGTAACAAAAAAAACATGCTTGAATTATCATGCATGTACAACTATCCCCAAATCTCCTCCCAAGATTATTGTTCAAAGCTGTACAAAAGTACAGCTTCTTTTTTTTATTTATTTTTAGCCTTGACTTATGCAAATAAATCACTACAATATATTATGTAAGACATTTACGGGGATGAAGGATGAGACTTGTAGAAAAACTTAAAGAATATGAAAATCAATACATGTTTATTAAATGGGCAACCGGAAGTGAATATGGCAAATTGATGTATGCAGGAGAGGACTTCATTGAATTTAATGTTATCAACGTCGACACAATGGATTATTCTGAAACTGTGTTAATCCAAAGTCCTTTGATATTGGAAGTTGCAATTGGCGGGGCTGATATTCAAAGAATAGTTGCTGAAGTGTCTTCTAAAATCTCTATAGAGGATTAGGAAGCATAAAATGGCGCGTGCAAGAAGATTTAGGTTTACTGTAAACAATACATTCGGCAGAATATCAGAAGAAGTTGATTATTTAAAGAATGAAGAAGTCGATAGTGATAAAATAGCGCCAATTTCTGAACAATTTACTTTACCCGGTGCAATTACCATAAAAGGAATATTGTTTATTCTTTTTGTTGCAGCATTATTGTGTGGTGTTATTTTACCGCTATTATTATACAAATAATTAAATATTAAAGCTTTTTCTTGCGCCTTCTTCGTGGTAGAAGCCGCCACCGCATATTGTTTCAACAACTTTGAGTACAAACTCTCTTGGTGCATCAACTTGGTTTAGATAAAATTCACGGTTTGGCAAATGTCTGATTTTCATAATAGAATTTTGTGTTGATTCCGGCGGAATGAAAAGGGATGCGACTTCGTTATCAAGGAGTTTACCCATTTCTTCATCGTGATCATTTATGCCCTTCATAAGTTCGTAGTAATTACCTTTGACTGCCATTATTCTGCTCGAAAATAAGTGTTGCCCGTCTTCTCTGTATAAAGCTTGAGGCTGATAGTTACAGCGGGTTGTAAAGCTCATTTTGTGCCAAAGAATGTTTACTATTACTATTGATTTTTGTGGGTCTGTATCTACGTAAATATTTTGAGTTGTAACATTTCTTGACGAAAAAGCTTCTTTTAAAGTATCTACAACTATTTGCAAATTATCAATCATTCTTGTAAATATTTCATTTGTGTTGATATTTGCATGCTGATAATCCAAAAACTGTTTATACATGTGGGTTGATACAAGGCCTATTCTTTCTTGAATTAAGGCTGATTTTCTTGCTGATGTTTCTGAATTATCAAAACTTTCGAAATTATTTAACAATTGTTACCTATCCTTTTTATCCACATGTAATAATAAACATGAAATTATGTAAATATTATATGTTTTTTTTTTACAAAGTAGAATACGTTAATAGATTTATTTATTTTGTTTTAAATTAAAAAACAAATAATCTTATAAATATACATTTTTTAAATGTTCAATTTTAATTTCAGGTTTCAGAGTTATGCCAATTACATCTATTCTAAAATCTTTTATTTTGTTTTCTGAAAGATAGAATTGAATTCCTTGTTTTATGTTATCGTATTTTGTTTTGGTAATAGCTTCAAATGGTGTGCCAAAATTATTTGTTTTTCTTGTTTTTACTTCAACAAAAACGGTTGTTTTTTTATATTGAGCGATAATATCAATTTCGCAAAAGCGAGAGTAATGCTTGTTTCTTTCCAGAATTTTGTAACCGTTTTTTTCTAAGTAACGGCAAGCAAGATCTTCTCCGGCATTTCCAAATTTTCTGTTATTCATTACTGTTTGATGCTACCTCTTGCAAATTCTTTCAAGTCAATGAGTTTCAAAACGTCATTTATTGTGCAATTTTTAGTCCATCTTGAAGGATTTATGTCGATCCCGCCTCGTCTTGTATATAGAGCGCAGACAAATAGTTCGTCATCCCTGTTTAGTAATTGTGATAATCTTTTAAAAATCATTTCGCAGCATTCTTCGTGGAAGTGGAATTCTGAGCGGAATGAGCTAAGATATTTCACCAAACTGGTTTCTACAATGTGTTTTTTAGATTTGTAATAAAGGAATAAATCCCCAAAATCAGGTTGGTGTGTTACTCTACAATTTGAACGAAGTGAATCAAATGTCAGATAGTAACTTTGTTCTTTATTATTTTCTTCTGTTTGGAGTAATTCTGGCGCTTCTTTAAATTTCTTGATTTTTAAATCAGCTTCATTAACAAAGTTCATTATATTTTCAAAATTTTTAAAAATTTCGATACGTTTTGCTTGGTTGTCAATAAAATTTGCTTCAACTTTTGTTTCAAGTTTCTCACTCAAATCTTTTTCAATTTGGTTTTTGCAAATTTCAAGGCATTCGCAAATTGAATTTCCAAACCTAGTCATATTGTATGAATTCAAATAAAGTTTTAGAGATTTAGATTCTACAAGATATTTGCTTGTGCAATTGTATTTTATTTTTAAAAGTCTTGTGAGAGGGACTCCGTTTTTTGTCATTGCGGAAAATTCATACGCGTGCCATACATCAAACCCTTCAAAAGGCAAATTGTTATCATCTATATTATATTGTTTTCTGTTTTCTGAACGTGGAATTGGAACGAGAAGTGAAGGATTATATTTTTCGCTTCCTTCTGATTTTTTCCCTAAATGTGTTGATGCAAGTTTATCTGTTTGATTTGTCATAGTCAGATTTTAACATAAAAATATTTTAATCAATCGGATTTTTTTATTGGCTGTCAGTTTCAAAATGTCTATAAAACTGTCACCCTGAATTTATTTCAGGGTCTCTAGTTATTATTTGAGATTCTGAAACAAGTTCAGAATGACAATTAAAATCATTGTAAATAAATTAGAGTTAGACTTTTGATAATTTTAATCAACCAAACTTTTTAGGCTAGTGTTTTTTTATAATTGTAAAACCGTCACCCTGAATTTATTTCAGGGTCTCTATTTATTACTTTAGATTCTGAAACAAGTTCAGAATGACAATTAAAATCATTGTAAATAAATTAGAGTTAGACTTTTGATAATTTTAATCAACCAAACTTTTTAGGCTAGTGTTTTTT
>CAJMSH010000007.1 GCA_905216055.1 uncultured bacterium
AGGAAGGCAAGCAGATTTCAGATGAAGAAGAACAGAGGGAAGTAGGTCAGGAAGGCAAGCTGATTTCGGATGAAGAAGAACAGAGGTCAGGAGGTCAGGAAGGCAAGTCAGTTACAGATAATAATACCTTATCTACATCTGAAATCCTTCTTCATGGTGTTACTGCATCAGGTAAGACTGAGGTTTATTTCAAACTTATAGATGATACGATTAAATCAGGAAAAAACGTTTTATTCCTTGCTCCTGAAATTGCGCTTGCATCACAATTAACCAAACGTCTTGCCAAAAAATTCGGTACGGAAGATGTCGCAATTTGGCACAGCAGTATATCAGACGGTGAGAGATATGATGTTTGGCAAAAGCTTTATAAAAACGAGATAAAAATTCTTGCGGGTGCTCGATCTGCAGTTTTTGCACCTTTGCAGAATATCGGATTAATAATTATTGATGAGGAGCATGAGGGGGCTTATAAACAGACAACTCCTGCACCTAGATATGATGCACGAATTGTTGCAAGAAAGCTTGCAAAATTTCATAATTGTCCGCTTCTTTTAGGTTCTGCAACTCCTGATATTTCAACTTATTATCGTGCGGTTAATACAGGTAATCTTTTTGAACTTAAAAAAAGATACAATGATGCAAAAGTTCCGCCTGTTACGGTAATAAATATGCAGGAGCATGGACGTGCTGCTTACAAAAATGTTATTTCAATTCCTTTGCAGACCGAAATCAAAGAAACGCTTGCAAAAGGGCAACAGGTAATTCTTTTGATAAACAGACGCGGATTTTCAACATTCACCCAATGTCAGGCATGCGGTCATGTTATTGAATGTCCGAATTGTGCAATCCCGATGATTTGGCATGCAAAAGATCAGATGCTCAAATGCCATTACTGTAATCATAGTGAATATTTCCCTGATGTGTGCCCCGAATGTGGTTCTGATGCTTTCAAAAACAGCGGTACGGGAACTCAAAAAATTGAACAATATGTGAAAGATATTTTTCCTGAAAATACTGTCGAACGAATTGACAGTGATATTTTGGTGCGAAAGGGTGAACATATCAGATTGTTGGAAAAATTCCAAAGAGGCGATATCGATATTTTGGTCGGAACTCAAATGATTGCAAAAGGATTGGATAACCCGAATGTAACACTTGTCGGTGTAATTTCAGCTGATGCAAGCTTTAATTTGCCTGATTTTAGAGCGTCAGAAAGAGGATTTCAACTGCTTACGCAGGTTGCAGGACGTGCAGGGAGAGGAGAATTTGCAGGAAAAGTTTTGTTCCAAACTTACAATCCTGATTTTTATGCACTTGAAAGTGCAAAATCCCAAAATTATACAGAATTTTATGAAACTGAAATTGCGGCTCGTAATGAATTTGATTACCCGCCATTTAGCCAGATTATAAGGTTAGTTTTAAGCTCTGCAAATAACTTCCGCGCTGAAAAATCCGCCCAAGAAATTGCTCTGCGTCTATGTATGATGATTGAAAAGTTCGGAATTTCCGAACGGTTGGAAGTTCTTGGTCCGACACCTTGTGTTATTGAAAGGATTAACGGTCAATATCGTTTTCAAATCCTTATTAAAAATAAACTTGATATGAAAGGTCATCAATTTATTTCAGGATTTTTGAATAGAATAACTTTGCCAAAAGATATAAAAATGGTTGTTGATGTTGATCCGTTAGATATTTTATAATTTTGCGTAGTGACTAAATTTTACCGAATTTTTATTTTATATGTAATGATATAACCATTACAAGCATTATCAGGGCTGAAATAATTAGGGTTATGCCTGTAAAAATCCAGTAGAATGAAATTCCTTTTTTAGGAGTTTTGCAAACCATTACTGAGGATTGTTTTTTTGATTTAGCAGAAGTTTTCTTTTTAGATTTTTTAGGAGTTGTTGATGTTTTTTGTGTTATGGAAGTTTTTGCTTTTGCTTCGGTATATTTTTCTGCAAGGCTTTTTTTTGATTTTTCTCCTGTTATGAGAAGTTCTGTATCGTAACGAAGTTTTAGAATATCTGTGCTTGCGTTTCTGTTGTAAACTGCATAATTTATTGCGATTTCAAAAGCTCTTTTTAAACATTCAAGAGCTTCTATACCGTCTTTTTTTACGGAAGATGAATGGACTGCATTATTCCCGTGTTTTTTTAGAAAATACAAGTCTGTAATAAACTCTTGTTCTTGAATATTTCCGTTTGAGCAGTCTTTAAGTGTTGCAAGCATATCATCAAATGTGCTTTCAACAGTGCGGTTTTTGCCGAGAACTTTTTTGCAGACGTTTTCGCCAAAACGTCTTGTCTGCCCCATACATTGTTCAAAATATTCATCTCTGTAAAGTTTTTCAGCTTCCGAGATTATTTCAAATAAGTTTTTGTCGACTTTTTTTAGAAAATTGAAATTTGTAGCCATATAAAAATAATATCACATCAATTAAAAAAGCGGGAACATTTTAATGCTCCCGCTTTTTTTCAATTATTTATCTTAAAGCTATTGTGCTTATTTTGAAATTCTTCCAGGAACTACAACTCCGCCTTTCAAATTCTTTTTGTAGAATTCTACGTGTGGTTGCAATACGCTGTCAAGAACTTCAGGGAATGATTTATTACCCATAATTTTTTCAACGATTTCTTGGTAAACTGTTGCAAATGCTCTTAATTGAGTTAATGTTCCTGCAGCTTCAGGTGTTAGGCCCATTTTGTGAGTTTTTGCAGTTTCTAAGAAGAATGCGCCTGTTGAAGTGTATGATTTTGTTAATGCTTCAATATAGCTTTCTGCATTTTCTCTGCATACACCGTTATCTTGAGGAACAGTTAGTGCAAATGCAAATTTGTTTGCAGGGTTGAAGTGAGCTTCTGCTGAGTGGTGCATTGCATCAGGGACTTTTGCAATCTGTTTTAGAGTATCTTTTACAGATTCATTTTGCATTTGAGCGTTCCAATATACTGTGTTTTCAAAAATTGAACCCATATATTGATGAACTGATGCTGAAATACCGTGCATTTTAGCATGTGCCCAGAAGATACCTTCTTTTAGTGCATCGTTAATGTCTAAATCAGCTGTTAAAGATTCTGTTGAAACTTCTTGTGCTGCATTTAACATTTTTACCATATCTTCTTTTTTCATTCCTGCGTAAGCAAGTGTGAATAAAGCGTGATCATCAAATGCTGAAAAACGCCCGCCTACATCATCGTGAATATATAAATCGCCTAACCAGCCGTTTTCATTTGATGTTCTTCTAAGTTCACTTTTTTCTGCATTCTTATCAGTTACTGCGATAAAGTGTTTGTTAGCTAATTTTTTTGCTTCTTCTTCTGATTTGCCTTGAGCTTTGTAAGCGTCAATTAACATATTCAAAACTCTTAAAAATCCGTCTTTAGTTTCAAAAGTTGAACCTGATTTAGAAGCGATAAGGAAGTTAGATGTTGTAACATCGTTTCCTAATCTGTATAAAAATCTTTCTAAACTTGCAGAATCAACGTCAGAATAAAATTCTACAACGTCATGACAAACGTTTAAACCGTTAACGGATAACATGTGTTCAACAGTGTGTTTTGAACCACCAATACCCATTACGCTAAGTTTTTTAGCTGTTGTTTGTTTTTTCAATTTGTCTGCAAGTTCATAAATTTCATCAACTCTCTTAGCTTGTTCTTGAGGCAAGTTTACCCAATTTAAGAATTGGCCTTGTTTGTTTGCACGAGATGAAAATTCATTTACGAATTCAGATACTTTTGATGAGTATTCACTGAAATCAATCCCTGTGAATTTTACTGTTACATTTGAATTTTTAGTTAACATAATAACCTCTTTCCTTCTTGTTTATATTTAAACATAAATGTAAAATCTGAGTTATCCTAAAGCGATTAAGCTTCTCTAATATTATATAAAAAAAGAAATAATTAACAAACTTTTATCTTTTTTTCATTCAAATAATATGTTATAATGAAATTACGGGAGTTCTATAAAATGATAGATTATGACAGTTTGCTCGAAAAAATACCGAAAGTAAAAAAAATTCTAGACGATGGCTCAAATAGTATTCTTTACCATTATACAAAACCCGAAAAGTTACTTAGCATTCTGGAATCAGGCATAATTCGTTTTTCAAACGCTCTTTATCTTAACGATAAAGAAGAAGTAACATATTCGTATAAACTTATTTTTAATCTTATTGATGAAATGCCTGAACTTAATCAAAAATTGTTCTCAAAGATTAAAGATCATTTTTATTCAAAATATACAAATATAATCAACGGCTCCAACGATTTTGGCTACAAATACGAGTATTATACGATTTCATTTTCAACCGAGGGTGACAACCTTACGCTCTGGAACAATTACGCAAAAGGTCAAAATTACACAGGTTATAATATAGGTTTTTGCAAAAAAGATTTGATTGCCGATATGGTTAAAATTGGATTTAACTCTGTTTACGGCAATATTATTTATGACAGAAAAAAGCAAATTACAGTCTTGAAACTCATTTTTGATAAATGGAACAAACAATTTGAAAAAGCTCTAAAACATCCTAAAAATCAAGACAAACTCGTTGATACGGTTTTTGAACTTATCGATATTTTGAGTGTAATAAGTTTGTTCTTTAAAAATCCTCATTTCAAAGATGAAAAAGAATATAGAATTATTTTTATTAATAATTTTGGCGCAAATTTTGCTGAAAAAACAAAAATATGTGAGAAAAACGGGCTTTTTGTCCCTTATATTGAATACAAATTTTTGAAAAAAACAGTAAATTGTATAAATATAGGCCCTACGTTAGATGAAAGTATTTTTTACACAAGTACCTGCCGTATGCTATCCAATTTCGGGTATGAAAAGAAAACGGTTAATCGTTCAAAAATCCCTCTAAGATTTTAATTGCCTTTTAATCCATTCCATAATGACATTTACAACATATTCCTGCTGTGATGGAGTAAGTTCTTTTCCCTTTTCTATTCCGTGCCATTTGCTCAAACATCCTCTGCAGCAAGTCGCTGTGGCATGTTGTGCAATAAATACCGGATGCCCTTTCATAGGAGTTTGCTTCCCGTCATTTGGAATAACAGCGGGTGCAAGTCGTTTTGAAATAAAATCGCAGGCATGGCTTCTTATTGTATCAAGTCCCTTTAGCGCAATATAATCTTTTTCTTTCTGTTTAAGCTTGAATTTGCTTCTGAATTCTGATTTTGCAAGTCTGTCAAAAATATCTGTCATATCTTCCTCTCATAAGTATTTTAATACAAATTTGTAAATAAATGTAACAGAATTGATTAAAAGTTAAAGATTTAATTAAAAAATACCGTATATCCATGTGGTAAAGGCTCTAAATTATGAGTGTGTACTTTTCGGAATTAAAAATTCCGAAACAAATAAAAATATATTTTATATATAAGGCAAATATATATAGAATATATTAAATATTAAGAAATGTAACAAAAAATACATCTCTGAAATCGTGTAAAATCAATACTTTCCCAAAAAGGTTTCATGGAACATCAGAAATGACGCAATTTTTGGTTAAAAAAATTTTTTACATGTACATAGAGAAGTATAAGCAAATCAATATTCAATTTTATTAATTGAAGATTGAAAGAAAGGGTTCATTATGAGTGTGCAAATTAACAACACAGGAAAAACAACATTTACACCTGAAGAACAATTAGAACTACAAAAACGTTTAAGTGCTGCAAAATCACAGCAAGAAAAAGAAGCAATATTTGACGCTTATAAAAAAGAAGTTGGACTTGTTGACAGTGCATCAACTGTAAGCGGTAATGAACCTGTTGCACGCGCAAAGGCTGCAGAAAAGCCTGTTATGGGAACCGCAGTTGAAAAAACAGGTGCTAGACCTGTAAAAGGTGAGGTTATTGGAGAGCCTGTAAAATCTTATTCAGTGCCTTCTTCAATGCTTATTGAAAGAATGGGTTTAACTGATGATAATTTAAAAGCAGAATTTGTAAAATTTTTAGGAGAACAGAAAAATTTATCATTAGATAAAGATGGTAATATAAGTTTTGATAATGCCAATAAAACAGCATTAAACGATGCCTTAAAAGCTTTTGCAGAACAACATAAAGAAAATTTCGTTGATCCTAATGCAGAAAAGTATGTTCAATTTACGGAAGATTCTGCTCCTGAGATTATCGATAAATTAGGAAAAGATGGCTCTATTGCAGAAAGTCCGGTATCAGAAAGACGTTATGCCGTAAAAAATGAAGAAACTCTGCGTTCTACATTGGATAATAAAATCGGAGAAACAACTTATGAAAAAGCAGATGCAAGACCTGCTACAGTTGAAGCGGGTTTAACAACAACTACAACAACAAAAGAAAATATTCTTGATGTTCCTGCAAATCTTCGTGAAAACAGAAAAGCACGTAATCAGCTTGAAGATAATGCGAAACAAGAATATGCAAAAATGGCAGCAACAGCTGATCCTGCAAAAAGAGATGCAATAGATTTATATATAGCTGAAAGAAAATATCATAAACAAATCGATAAAAAAATGGCAGATATGTTGGAATATAAAACAACAATCGGCGGTACAAAAGAAAAGAAAATTCAACGTGATGATGCTGATATTGTTCAGATGTATATTAATAAATATGCAGATCCTAAAGACAGAGATAAATTGAATGTCTTAGTTAATGATATTCAAAATTCTACCAATGCAGAAGATCAAAAAATAATTATGGATGCTTTAAAAGACTCTAATGTAATTGGTATTCCGGATAATTATGAACAATTAACACCTGAATTAAAGAAAAAAGGTGCTCTTATAAGTATGGCAAAAGCCAGTGGTTATGATCCTAATACATTGTTAAGATTAATGGCAACATCTGAAGTTATGAGTGACAGAACTCCTGAAGAAGTAGCTAAAGATGATGAATATTTTGCAAAAGAACAAGCTAAGGATTATGTAAAAAATCAACAAGTAAGACAAGATGTACCTAATACAACAGTACACTTTTCAAAAAGTGCAAGAAAAGATGCACCTGAAGACGGTAAAATTCATACCGATATTGGCAAAAAAGGTCGTGCACTTGTAAAAGCTTGCCCAACAATGTTATGTGATGAAATTACTGATCCAAGTCAATTTAAATTAGACGAAGACAACGGATATTTTAAAGCAAATATTGATGGTAAAGATAGATATTTCAAATTTAGTCAAGATAAATGGAAAACATTTATGGGTATATGTTGTGATCCTTCAAGAGCAACAGATGCCGAAATGGAAGTTTTATTCGGAAATGATAAAAATGCTAAAGAAAATTTCTTGAAAGACTTGAATATGACACTTCAAGAAGGTAGAAGCATTTTAGAGATGAAACTCCCTTCTCCTTATGGTGAAACTGGAACCTTAAAATTTGAAAATATAATTGGAAATTCAAATAATAAAATCGGTAACAGAGAACTTAACTCTTTAAGAGATATGGTTGAATCAGGCGGTTATAGTGTTGATAAAAATACTACAACCGGTAAACGATTGTTACACGTATTGAAAAATGCCGGTCTTGGAGCTGCACTTGGTGCCGCTACAGGTGGTTTAGGCTCTTTATTGTCAGGTGCTCTAGAGGTTGCAGGTACTACTGATCCTCAGTATGTATCATATTCAGGAAAAACTGCAGATAGAGTAATTCATGATACAACAACATTTAAATATGAAATCAACGGAGAAAAATTCACAAAAACAGTTAATAAAGATATAACCGTTAAAGGTGAAAACTACAGCGGACAAGCTAAGGCTGAAGGTCAAAAATACAGCGATTCAGATAATAATTATCTTGATAATGCTAAAAATGCTGGTATTTTAGGCGCTATTGGAGGTGCTGCATCAGGTTTAGCTTCAATGGGCGGTGTTCATGAAAGAGGCCGTAACGTTGATGATGTATTTGCTCTTACAAAAGAAGTGTCAAATACCGAACAAAGTGAAGAAAAACTTGCACTTGAAATTCCTCAATATACATCAGTTGAGACAAGAAGTTGCCAAATGGAAGTCGGTCAAGATGTTGAAGCATTACCTGCTGTTAGATGGCAAGGCCCTGCAGCATATCACGTATTATACAGATATGAAGATGGCACACCTGTCAGTGCAAGAGACTTCGCAAAAGCCTATAAAGGTAAAATAAATGGTGAAATGTCAAATCACAACTTCTATTTATTCAGAGATTTGGAAGTAAATGGCAAAAAATTAGTTCCGGTTGATGATTATAAAGAAGTTTATAAAACAATCCCTGAAGGCGTTCGAGGAAACGTTGCAGGTGTAAATGTTCACCCGAAAGGTAAAAAACTTGTAAAAGCTCAAGGAACAATAAGTGCATAAAAAGGTTTGGGAAGAATTTTCTTCCTACCTTTTTATATAAAATATAAATTTTTGTAAACATTTTATCAAAAACAGTAAAGATTTTGTATCTTAAACCGTTTATATATATGTAATATAAAGTGTTTACGTGCAAAAAAAAAAGAAAATTGAGGTCAATTATGAAGACACTGGGAATAAAGAAAAAAAGAGTAGTTGCGTTTATGTTAAGTTTGCTTCTGATAATGGAGCAGTCTTTGACTTATCAAGTAGTTGCTTCAACTATTACTGATGGCGCAGGAAATCCCATTCAGTCTAATTCAGGTTCTACGACCAATGGAACTTGGAACATAAGACCTGATGCTGTAAACGGTGTGACTGGTTTTAAACAATTTGATAAAATTGACTTGTCACAAGGTGATGTCTTAAACTTTATTTATAATTATTTGAATCAATATCAATCAGGTACAGGTAATGATTTAACATTAGGTGATAAATCAGGTAATATAGATACATTTGTAGCTTTGGTTAACCAAGGGGTTAAAATAGATGGTATTGTTAATGCTTTGCAAAATCTTAATGGCCCATTAAAATCTGACGGGAATTTAATGTTTATATCTCCTGGTGGCATGGTTGTTGGTGCATCAGGTGTTTTGAATGTTGGAAATTTATCAGTTTTAGCTCCTACACAAAGTACTTATGATGCTTTAAAAGGAAAATTAAATTTACCACAAAATCATCAATATTATATTAATAGTTATCATGTAGATTATGATGCTGATAATCCTGAAGGAACATCTGTAATAGTTGCAGACGGTTATGATTATACAAAAAATACCGCAGTATTTACCGATAAGACATTAGATACATCAAGTTTGGCTTATGGTAACGATTCCGGAGCAATTACTATTGATGGAAAGGTTGCTGCTCGTGGTGATATAGCTATGCAGGGCGGACAAGTTAATGTAAATGGCCTTGTTGTTGCAGGCCTTGGAAATAATCATACAGAAGCATTAACAGGAGATACTGCTGCTAATGCTTTATTTGATTCACTTGTAAATACTGACAATATGGGTTCAGGCAATACATTTGTTAATAACAACGGTAACATTACAATTAAATCTGTTACCGGTACTTCTGTTGCAAACGGTGCTAAAGTAAGAAATTACGGCAAAGGTAATATAACAATAGAAAACACAGGTGCATCAGGTGTTAATATTGCAGGTGAGGTTTCCAACCCCAACGGTAATTTAACCGTTACAAACTCAGCAGGCGAACTCCTTGTTGATACTACAGGCGTTGTTAAAAATAAAGGTACTATGACATTTACCAACAACGGTTCAGGTACAAAACTTGCTCTAAATGGTAATGTTACGAACGAAGGAACTTTAATCGCAACTAACGAAACAGGTGCAGACGGACTTTTAGTCGGCGGCACTGTTACAAATACAGGCGATTCAACATTTACAAATAAACAAGGTGCTTTAAATGTAACCGGTTCTGTAACTAATACCGGAAACCTTACTATGACAAACAACGGTAACGGTGGTTTGCTTGTATCCGGCAATATTACTAATAATACAGGTGATGCAAAACTTGAAAGCAACGGCGGACTGTTAAATATTCAATATGGCGGTACTGTTACATCTAATGGTAAGTCAATGGATATTCATAACGGGGCAGGTGTTAACACAGGTTTAACTATTGCCGGTACTGTTAATAATACAAATGGTTCATTGGATGTTCGTAATAACAGCGGTAAACTGCTTGTTGATACTACAGGTATTATAAATTCTAACGGTAATGTGTTGTATGTTCAAAACAATGGCACTGGCGGCATGGATATTCAAGGTAAAGTAAAGAATACCAATGCAGGCGCTTATATTTTGTTCAATAACCAGCTTTCCGATATGAAAATAGGCAGCTCAGCTGTTGATAAGAATATAGAATCAAATGCAGATGTTAAAATTCAGGTTTGGAATGGCAACCTTTTGAATAATGGTGTTGATAATGTTTTGATTGATACATCAAATGGTGCTAATTTAAACCTTGAAGTTACAGACGGTTCTATCGGAACTGATTTAGGTAACCAAGACGGTAATTATACAGGTATTTGGCAGGCTCAAAGAGATTTGAATAAATCTTTGAATGTCGCTGTTGATGGAACTGTTACTGCAATAAGTACAGGTAAAAATTCATCTGCCAATATCGCAAGTATTAATAAAGATTTAAAAGTTAATCAGATTTCATCTGAAGGAAGAACAACATTATTAGCTGATTCTTCAAATAGTGGAAGCACTGCTTACAATATTATAAATGCTTCTAAAGATTCATCAAAACCTAATGTTGAAGGTAAAGGCGTTTCAATAATTGCAAGCGGCAAAATCGGTGATACAAACAAAGCTTTAACTTTCAGACAAAATAATGCAGATGTTCAAATTGCTTATGATGATCGTTCTGATGGACATCATGTAGTAGATTATCAAAACAATTCAAAATATGGCGTTGATATGTTAGCAATTAAAGATATTAATGTTAAAGGTATGGATGCTGCAAATGGTGATAAAGTTGATACAAATGTCGGAGCTTTGATTTCACGTGAAGGTTCTGTAAATGCAGAATTCTCAGGTGATACATATATCAGAGAAACAACCGGTGCAAATCAAGTTAAATTGACTACACGTGGTAATGCAATTTATATTGACCACCTTGGAGAAGCTCCTTCTTATGATACATATACAAATGATTACTTCGGACCAGGAAGCGACATTCATCCTGAAAAAGCAGTTGTTACAGCTCTTGATTTAGGTCATAATTCATATCCTGATGATGCAGCTGATTCAACAATTGTTATTAAAAATGGTACAATCAGGGGTAAAGGTCAAGGCAGACCTGCTCATGAACAAGATGTAACACTTGTTGCAGATAATATTTATGCAGGCGGTTATTACTTCAATATGGGTAAACATAGAGGCGAAGTAGAAAACTCTGATCCTTTGAGATTTAACCCTTCAACAGTAGTAAAAGATGCTACTACAAATACATTCAAAAATGCTAATGATCCTGCTACTCCGATATCAATCAGAGGTAAAGCAGTCAGACCTGAAGATGTTACAGCAATCGGCAGAGAAGAAGATGAACGTAATTACTATTATGGTGGCAGCTCTCAAGGTAATGATGAAGGATATGATGGTGTCACAGATGAAGATGGCGATTATGTAGATAATCCGACTAGTGATGAACAAGGTGATGAAAATGATGATGATAACCTTGTTGTACCAGAAGATGATGACCAGGGTACAGATACAGATAATGATACAGATACTGATATAGATACAGATACTGATACCGATACAGATACTGATACAGACACAGATACTGATACAGATAACGACACAGATACAGATAACGATATCGATACAGATACAGATAACGATACCGATAATGATACCGATACCGATATAGATACAGATAACGATACCGATACAGATACAGACACAGATACAGATACCGATACTGATACAGATACTGATACCGATACTGATACTGATTCAGATACCGATGTTGACAGTGATACTGATAATGACAGTGATAACGATAACGATAACGATATGGACACTGATACAGATAATGATACTGACAACGATACTGATACTGATATGGATTCTGACAGTGATACCGATACAGATAACGATACCGATACAGAATCTGATACTGACACAGATATAGATAATGATACCGATACAGATTCAGATACTGATGTTGACAGTGACTCAGATAATGACAGTGACAACGATAACGATATGGACACTGATACCGATAATGATACTGACAACGATACCGATACAGACATTGATACTGATGATGATAATGAACCAACACCGGAACCAACTCCGGAACCAGAACCAACACCGGAAACTCCTGATTTAGGTGCTCAATTATACAAACAACGTGTTGTAAGTGACAGAGTTGATTCAATAGATAAACGTCAATTTATGAGATTTGATGCAGAACAAAACCAAAACTTGATAACATTTGAGTCTACAGATGATGTTGTATCTATCTCAGATATATCAAGAGGCGGTGTATCTCTAAGACACAATAAAAAATTGAAAGTCGGTGATATTGTTCCTGTACACTTAACATACGGAGATTTGGAAATCAATGCTAATGTTAAAATTGTATCAGCAAGCGATGTCAAAGCAGGAGGTAAATTTATAGACCTTGACCAAGCAACAGCAAACAAATTATTATACTTAAGCTTGTTGGAAAAAGATCAACCGATTGCTCAAACAATTCAAAATATATCGACAACATCAATCGATGAATAAAATATAGATAAAATATAAAAAATGCCATCTTTTAAAGATGGCATTTTTTTTTACTTACTTAAAACATTTTCGGGATTAATATCTACAAAATCCCATTTCTTTGTACTGAACAAGCCCTTATCCGTAATTTTTAATTCTGGAATTACAGGTAATGATAAAAATCCCATAGTCATAAAGGCATCATCTAATGTGCAGCCAAGTTCTTTTACGGCTTTATTCAAGTCTTCGCAATGCTGAACGACGTATTCAAAATCCTTATCAGAAATTAAACCTGCTATCGGAAGCGGTAATTTTGCCAGAACTTTCCCGTCTTTAACAACGATTTTCCCACCCTGCATTTTAACGAGTTCAACAGCAGCAGTGTACATATCAAAGTCGTTTGTACCTATAATAATCATATTGTGTGAATCGTGTGCAACTGTTGATGCGATAGCTCCTGATTTGAGGTTAAATCCTTTTACAAATCCTTTTCCGATATTACCTGTTGCTCGGTGACGTTCCATAACAAGGATTTTAAGTGTATCTGTTTCAATGTTACTGTTTAAAAGCCCGTTTTCAAATTTTGCTTCGCAAATAGAAGATTTTGTTACAAGCTGATGAGGTATAATTTCAATTGTGTTTACAAATTTAGAAGTCCCTTTAATTGTAAAATCTTTTTCTTCTATCCATCTGACGTTTATTGAACTTCTTACTGACGGTTTTTCAAATTTTGTAAATGATTTTAAAAGTTCTCCGTTTTCTGCGACAATTTTTCCGTCTTTTATTACGATGTCTGGCTTAAAGCTTTTTAAATCAGGTAAAATAAGCAAATCAGCACGATATCCAGGAGCAATTGCGCCTTGATTTTTAAGCCCAAAATATTCTGCTGTGTTTAGGCTTCCTATTTGTACGGCTTTTATAACATCAACACCTGCTTCAACTGTGCGTCTAACCATATCATTGATATGAACTTTTAAATCTTTTGGATGTCTATCATCGGTGACAAACATACATTTACGTGTATTTTTTTCTTTTAAAACAGGAATAAGAGCATCCAAATCTTTTGCGGCTGTACCTTCTCGAATCATAATGTACATTCCAAGACGAATTTTTTCAATAGCTTCTTCAGGAGTAGTACATTCATGATCTGATTTTACGCCGCTTGCAACGTATGCACATAAATCTTTTCCGCTTAAAAATGGAGCGTGCCCGTCAATTCTTTTTCCTTTAGATTTTGCAAGGTCAAGTTTTGCAAGAACATTTTTGTCTAAATTTAAAAGTCCTGAATAATTCATCATTTCTGCTATTCCAAGAACCCAAGGACTGTCTATTAAAAGTGCCAAATCATAACTGTTAAGATCAAATCCTGATGTTTCATAAGGCGTTGCCGGAACGCAAGAAGGCAGCATTGTATAAACGTTGAGCGGCAGATTTTTAACAGCTTCGTGCATGTAACTTATACCATGCAAGCCTAAAACATTTGAAATTTCATGCGGGTCGGTAATAACTGTTGTAGTTCCGCAAGGTACTACAGCTTTGGCAAATTCATGAGGAAGAAGCATTGAACTTTCAAGGTGTACGTGTCCGTCAATAAAGGCAGGTGATACGTAGGCACCATTTATGTCAATTTCTTTTTTGCCTTCATAATCTTTTCCGATTCCTGCTATTATTCCGTCAGAAATTGCAATATCACATTTGTGAATTTCTTCTGATAAGACGTTTATCATATTAGCGTTTTTTATAACTAAATCCGCTTTTTCTAGCCCGCGTGCTACTTTTATTATTTTTTCAAGTTTAGACATAATCTTCTTTCTTTTTTATTTATTTTTATATTTTTATATACTTTCTTCATCTAAGTCAAATTTTTCTGCATTGACTTCTCTTAAAAATTCAATCCAGCAGTTATAATAATCTGCAAGTGCATAAGTATAACCTGCAACGATTGACCTGTATGATTGCTCCATTACGATAAGAGTTGTTAAAGATGCTTTACCGCTTGCGTAGTTTTTTTGTGCAACTTTTATCATGTCTTTTGAATTTTTTATAAGATTGTCATTATAATAATTCAAATTAACTTTTGCTGTTACAAATTTTTCAAAAGCACTGTTTAAATCATTTATTGCCTTGTTTTTTACAGATATGTAATGAAGTTCTGCTTGATTAACTTCAGTTTTGGCATTTTGAATTTCAGGGGCATAAGTGTAAAAAAGAGGTATATTTACAATGTTTGCTCCTGCATAAGCTCCATCTGTATATGAACCTGTTTCGCTCATTCCGCGGGTCATAAAGCCGTAACCGCCTTGAAGTTCTATATCAGGGACTCTTTGACGGCTTACATAAACCAGATTTTTCTTTGCAACGTCAATTTGTTGTTTTGCAATTTTTATATCATATCTGTTTTTAAGAGAATTTTCTTTAATTGAATCAAATGACGGCAATTTTGCAAGTGGTTTTGGGCTTAAAAGTGCTATGAAATCTTCTTTATCCGAAAAATTGTCATCTTCTGCATCATATTGAACATCACTTGCGTTATTGGCATTAATTGCTTTGTTAAAATTGTACATTGCAGCTTTTACGTTTGCTTTTTGGGTGTTTACTTGAATAACAAGCTGATCAAGTGCAATTTCTGTTTGGATAACATCAATTTCTTCAACTTCATGAGCTGCAACACGTTTTTTGGCAATTGCAAGTAGGTCGTTTAACAATTTGCGTCTTTGTTCCAGTACGTTTAGAATTTCTTTTGCGGCAACAAGGTTTACGTAAGCTTCTCTGACATCCATTTTTAAATCGAATTTTACGTAATCAATGTTTTGTTTTTCCAATTCCAAATTTGATTGAGCGAGTTTTTTTCTTGCATCACGTTTTGCAATTTCTATTTTCTCACTTACACCTGCTACTTGAGGATTTCCACGTCCGATATCACCAATGTTAAAGAATGTGTTTATTTCGGGGTTTTGAAGCCTGTTTGCCGCTTTTACGGAATTTACGGCTTTGTCAATATTCATTTTTGATGCCTGATAGTCGATATTGTTATCAACTGCAATGTCCAAGGCTTCTTGAAGAGAAATTTTTTCAACTTTCTTTTCTGCAAAGCTTGCAGGGCAAATAAGCAATATTAAAATGAGTATTATAAATTTTTTCATATTTAAAATTATAGCATTAATAATTTTTCTTGTATAATAAAAAAAGTAAAATTTATTATTTAGGAAGGCGGTAAAATTATGTTTGAAGTTGATAAGGACAAATGTATTCATTGCGGGCTTTGTGTAAAGGATTGTTCTGCAAAAGCCTTGCAATTTGATGATGATAAGTTCCCTCAAATTGATGAAAAAAGATGCTTTAAATGTCAACATTGTCTCGCAGTTTGTCCTGTCGGTGCAATATCGGTGTGTGATAAACATCCTGAAGATTCAGATAAAATTTATTTCCAAAATCCCGAAATGATTTTAAATTTAATAAAATCGAGAAGAAGTTACAGACACTACAAACAGGAAAATTTATCACAAGATAAGATGGACAAATTAAAAGGTATGTTGAAATATGTTCCGACTGGTCGTAATTTCCATAAGCTTCATTTTTCTTTTATTGATGATATTGATGTTATGAATGAATTTCGCTCACATGTGAATAAAAAAATACTTGACGCATTGACCAAAAAGCCTGTTAAAGCGATTGCAAACAAATTTAGCAGATATGCAAACGCATTTTTAAAAGGCGAGGATATAATATTTCGTGGTGCACCTCATCTTCTTGTCGTTTCAACTCCTGTGAATGCCCCTTGTGCAAATGTTGATCCGATGATTGCGTTGAGCTATTTTGAACTTTATGCACAAAGTATGAATGTCGGAACTTGTTGGTGTGGTTTGGCGGAATTTTGTCTTTTGGTAATGCCTGAATTATTGGATTATTTAAAAATCCCGAGTGGTTATAAGCCGTCTTATGTAATGTTATTTGGCGAACCGGACATAAAATTTGCAAGAACAGTTCAACCTGAATCTTTTGAGATTGAATCCGTGCAACAAGGAGAATTTCACAAACTAAATTTTAAAGAAAAAATGCAAAGATTTTTTTGGAATTTAAAATAAGAAATGTAATTAATGATTTGTAAAAATTAACTGCTTGGCTGATTGAAAATAATGTTATAATTAGTTAAATTTTAAATGTCTATATTGCATTCTAATTTATTTACAAAATTTTACATTGAAATTTCGCAAACAGGGCGCAAATTTCGATGATTTCGTTGATAGGTGCCACTAGAAAAATTTGTCAAGATGTGGTATAATTTTAACATGAATTATATATGGGGTAACTAAAAAAAACAAAAAGGAGTAGGTCTATGACAGTGTTAGCATCAAAAACAACAAAAGACAAAACCACTAAATCCAAATTTAATGACGAATTTGAAAATTACTTAAGAAACCAATGCTTGAAAACAACTTTCAATGGTATTGAAGTTGAAACATTCTCTTGGTACAAAAAAGTTTTGGGTTTAGTATAGATTTCTTGGTCTAAATAGGATATTAAAGGGATACAATCAGAGTTTTACAGAAAAGCCAATAAAAAATATTTAGTTGGCTTTTTCTGTTATACCCTTTAATTTTGTTTTTTTATAGGTAATTTGTTAATGATTTACCGAATTTAACCCCATTGTCAGCTAATTTTTGTTTAATTTCAGGCATGTCTTGATGATATACGCAAATGTAGTCATATGAATAGTCGTTATTTTCATCAAATTTGAAATTAATTGATTTACTTGTCCCTTTTGTTGGTATTTCAAAATATTTCCAAACTGTGTAATCTTTATTGTTGTGGTTAACTTTTAGTTTTCTTATCTCAATACTTCTTCCATTGGTGTATTTTTCATTAACTGTATTGATATTCCCATTTTCATCAAAAGTTTTTGTAGTAGTACAAATTAAATTGTCGTTTTTATAGTCTTTAATTTCAATTCCTACTTTTTTGCCGTCTTTTATAATGTCATTTGTTTCTTGACGAAGTTTTGGTGCTTCGTTTACGATTTTTGTACCCGCATTAACTTTGTTTTCAATTTTTGTGGTATTTTTTATATTTTTTTCTCCGTTCCCAAATAATTTTTGGATTTTTGTTCCTAAATATCCTTTGCGACCTGTAATAACAATACCTGTTAAGGCTGCTACACCTACCAATCCTCCGATAATATATTTTGAATTGTTATTGTGAGAAATATTTTGAGAAGTATTTTCTTGATTACTTGGATTTTTTGTAGTTTTTTTAGTTCCTGTACCGGCAGATGAAAACGAAATTCTCTCAATACGCATTTTTTACCCCTCTATTTATTATTTTAACCATTTACAAAAAACATAAACAAAAATTTTTTTGCTAAGAAATTTGTCTAATCATTTCTTGAGCTTCTTCACATTCAGGGAATGTGTCTACAATTTTGTCAAGAACTTCAAGAGCTTCATCTTTTTTCCCTAATTTTTCATAGCAATGAGCACTATTTAAAAGCAGATTAATATTTAACGGATTTTTTTCAAGCATGTGTTTAAATATTCCGTTAGCCTGCTCGTAATCTCCGAGTTCATAGTAGCACAAGCCTAACATGTGTTCGCAATCATGAGTTTTTTCAAGTTCGTATGATTTTACAAAATACATTTTTGCATCTTCATACATTTTTTGAATAAATTTTATTTTGCCTGCAATAAAATACATAAATGAATTATTCGGGTTATGTTCTATTGCATGTGTAATTTGTTCGTATGCTTTATCAAGCTCGTTCAATTGAATTTTATTTAGAGCAGAAAATCCAAGTGCATCAGGATCTTCTGAATTAATTTGTAGAGCTTTTTCATAATATTCATCAGCTTTTGCAAAATCAGTGGTTGAATGAAGGTAGTTTGCATATTCAAAAAGAATATCAAAATTGTTAGGCGCAATTTTTAAAGCTTTATTAAATTCATCTTCTGCATAATCAAACAATCTCTTGCTCAAATACAAAACGCCTAAATCTTTATGAGCCATTGCAAATTCAGGATTTAGATCTATAACTTTTTTCAAAATCTTTTCAGCTTTGTCCATATCATTTGTTTTTACGCACAAGTGGGCAAATTCATAATATATTTCCGGGGTTACGTTACCTTGTATAAGGATTTTTTCGTACAAAACTTTTGCGTTAGCAAATTGGTTAATTTTTATATATATGCTTGCAAGTTTTCTTAGCATAGAAACGGATTTTGGATTAACAAGAACGAGTTGTGCAAGAATTGTAATCGCACTTGCATAATCTCCGATTGCATCGTAACAGCAAGCCAAGTTGTATTGAAAATTCGGTTTGGAAGGATAGTGTGTAACTAGAGTTTTGTAATGTTTGATAGCTTCTTCAATTTGATTTGATTTAACTTCAGAAAGCGCAAGTGCTACAAGGTAGTTATCTTGAGCTTCGATTTCATAGGCTTTTTTGAAGTATTCGCAAGCTTCTTTGTGTTTGTTTTGTAATTGTAAAATGGAACCGATATTGAAATAAGTAATTGAATTTTCGGGGTCAAGTTCACTTGCTTTTACAAAATTATGATAAGCTTTATCAAGATCTCCCAAAGTTACATAACATGTTCCGAGGTTGTTATAAAGTTGTGAATGGTTAGGATTTAAATTTAAAGCTTTTTCAAGATATTCAACTGCCATTTCAAACTTTTTCAAAGCCATGCAGGCAGTTCCTATAATATAATAAATTGTATAGTCATCTTGAACATAATCCAAAGCTTTCATCGCTGTATCGACAGCCTTTTGAGGTTCTTTATTTTTTACATAAACGATTGCGAGATTTTTATAGGCATCAATATAGCTGCTTCTCAATCTCAAGACTTCTTCATAAGCTGAGATAGCATGTAAATAATCGTCAAGATTGTCATAACAACTTGCAAGATAAAACCAGCTTGTTGCATCATCTTTATATTTTACGACTGTTTCGAAAACAGCTTGTCCTTCTTTAAATTCGTTCAAATTTATATGGCATAAGCCAAGGAGTTTCAAAGCTTCTATATCTTTTTCGTCATTATCATGAATTAACGGTTCAAGAGCTTTTTTAGCTTCTTCATATTGTTTCGCATTTATAAGTTCGTTTATTTTATCCAAATTTTCCATACAATTATTATAGCTCAAACAAAAAATTACTTTACAGATTTTGAGAACACATGGTATAATATTATATCAACGCCTTAAAAATTCATTAATTTTTGTTCGGAAAGGAACAAAAATGGGAAAATCGTCTAAGTACCCTTCGTATTCATCCGGAACAATTAATGTAAACGGTTCTACAAAAGCCACGACTTATAAACATAAGAATAATGTAATTACCGATTACAATATGTCGGATGATGAAAAAAGAGCTTATGAATATGCTCAAAAATCTTTTGCGGATTCGCTTTCTAAGGTTAATGTTTTTGATGAAGATACTAAAAAAAATCTGCAATCACAGCTTGATGCTTACACATTGAACGGGCAAAAAATTATCAATAATATGTATGAGCCTATGTTGGATGATTTGAAAAATGATATAGCTTCAAGATTTGGAAATTTTGACAATTCTGTATTTATGGATAACTTAAATTCAATTGAAGAAAATCGTGCAGAATCCTTAAATAATCTTGCGCAGGACGTTTTGGCAAAACGTGATGAGCTTATCGGAAACGAGTTAGCGCAAAGATATACATATTTAGGATTTTTGCAAGATGTTCAAAATATGATGAATTCAAATATCTTGAACTATGCTTCATCTTCAAGATCTAACAGCTCATCGGGTAATTCTTATAATGCTCAAGCGTATGCCGTAAACAGTTCATCAGGAAGCACTTTGGGCAATTATGCAAATTTGGCGTCAGGTGTTTTAAGCACAATGGGGCCTTATGGAATGGCTGCTGCAGCTGCTTTACAAGTCGCAAAACAATATGTTTAATTTTATATAAAATTATGCGGGCTTTTTTATATATTAAGCCCGTTTCTTTTTATTATTTTAAATAGTCTTGAAAACTTTTAATATGAACTTTATATCCGCAGCCTTCATGAAGTTTTGCAGGATAATTAACTTTTTTTAAAGGATATTTTCTGCACATTGGCAGGCGATGTTCGTAATCTGAACACAATCCTTCTTTTGTTACAAGTTTGCAGGCAAAAATGAGGTTTCCGTTTTCATCTTTTCCTTTTATGTAAAATCTTTTGTAAGCAGGAAAAAGAAATTGCATTATTTTAAATTCCTTTTCCGTATAGGTATCATAACTATACATATAGTTGCAGCATTTGCCGCACTTTTTGCATTCTCCGCTGATTTCGTAAGTTACTTTTTCCGGAACAAAATATGAACGTATTTCATTTATAATAACAAATATAAAATCCGGAATATTCATAAAATTAGTATAGCATATTTGCCAAGAAATTTATTTTATATTAATATTATGGAGTTGATGAGGAGTATTCATGTCAAAATATTATGTAAAACGTAACTATACAGCTAAAGAAATGGCTCAAGCTAATATTTCTAAAAAATCAAAACAAAAAGGCGGTTTTTTATCTACCGTAAGATTTATGTTTATATTATTTTGTGCATGCTCTCTCGCAGGTGTTGCATCTTTGGAACTTTATCTTTCTTCGTTGCCGCCGATTAACAACTTAGAACAGTTTAAACCGAATATTGTTACTAAAATTTATTCATCTGATGATGAAATTATAAAAACATTTACGGCATATACTTATGAAAAAATAGAACTTAAAGATATTCCGGATACTCTTAAAAAGGCTCTTATTGCTACAGAAGATAAAAATTTCTATCGTCATCATGGCTATGATATTGCAGGTTTGGCTCGTTCAATTGTACAAAACGTTCTTGCAGGGCATGTTGTACAGGGCGCAAGTACAATTACTCAACAGTTGGCAAGAGTTTTATTCTTGAACAATGAAAGAACTTTTGACAGAAAATTAAAAGAATTATTTATTGCAGCAAGAATTGAAAAAACAATTTCTAAGGATCAAATCTTAGAAATGTATATGAATAACGTATATCTTGGAGCAGGTGCTTATGGCGTTGAAGGGGCTGCTCAGATTTATTTTGACAAACATTTGAAAGATTGTGATTTGGCAGAACTTGCTTTGATTGCAGGTTTGCCACAGGCGCCTTCTGTTTATAATCCGTTTAACAATATGGATCTTGCAGTAAAACGTCGTAATCAGGTTCTTACAAGAATGTACAAGATGAGATATATCACGACTGAAGAATATGAAAAAGCTAAAGAAGAAAAAGTCCATTTAGCTAAAGTTCCTCAGTATTATACGACTAACAAAGCTCCTTATTTCTGTGATTACGTAATGAAGGAACTTGAAAAACTTGGTTTTGATGAAACAGAAATTTCTCAAGGCGGTTATAAAGTCGTTACAACATTAAATTACAAGGCTCAAAAGGCTACAAATGAAGCTATTTTGAGAAATCTTAGAGCTTGGGGACTTAATGGTGAAAAGAATCAAGCCGCTGTATTTGCTTTCAACCCGATTGACGGAAAAATTTTAGTTTATTCAGGCGGAAAAGATTATACAAAAAGTCAATATGACAGAGTTACACAATCTGTAAGACCTCCAGGATCTTCTTTCAAACCTATTGTATATGCGGCTGCTATGGAAAAAGGTATCAGCCCTAATGATATGATTGAAGACAGACCTATTACAATCGGTCAATGGTCTCCGCATAACTACGGAAATCGTTATAGAGGCAATATTCCTGTATATACAGCTTTAATGGTATCTTCAAACGTTTGTGCCGCAAGATTGATTAAAGAAGTAGGTATTCGCCCTGTTATTCAAACAGCACGTGTGTTGGGTATTGAAACTCCGTTAGAATACGATTATACAATTGCTCTAGGTTCAAACGGCGTAAAATTATTTGAATTTACAAGAGCATACGGCGCATTTGCAAACGGTGGTTATGTAGTTCAACCTTATGCAATTGAACGTGTTGAAACTTCTCGTGGAAAAGTCGTTTATAGAGCACCAAAAGCTAAATTTTCTCATCAATTAAGCATGAATACTGCTGCAGAAATGACTGCTATGATGAAATTGGTTATCACAAACGGTACAGGTCGTGCAGCTAATATCGGCAAGCCTGCTGCAGGTAAAACAGGAACTACTGATGATAACAAAGATGCTTACTTTATGGGTTATACACCAAATGTTGTTACAGGTGTTTGGGTTGGAAATGACGATAACACTGTTATGAACAGATCTATTCAAGGTGGTACTGTTCCGGCATTAATATGGAAAGATGTTATGAAGGTCGCAACTGAACCTTATGGTAAAGCTGAATTTAATTACCCTCTTGTGGAATTAATTCCATTTGGAAGCTTTAAAGGTACAAAATTTGTCGGAGAAAACGTAAAGAAAAAAGAAGAACAAATTCTAAATCAAGAAACAATTGACTTGAATGAAGAACCTGTATTGCCTGAATCAGTAAAGAAAATTGAACAACAGGCAGCAAAACCGACTCAAACTCATTCATCACAAGGTACTCAATCGCAACCGTCTCAAGCGCCTGCACCTGCCGCATCAAGACCTGCTGCTGCTCCTGCACCAAAACCGACTGCTGCGCCGATACCTTTGGCCGTTCCACAGGATTTGAGATAATTAAGAGGGATTTAGATGGATAAATATATTGCCCATATCGGAACAGATGAATCCGGAAAAGGAGATTTTTTCGGCCCGCTTGTAATTGCAGGTGTTTTAGTTGATGAACAAAATGCTGAATATTTTAAAGAATTAGGAATTAAAGATAGTAAAAAGCTTTCTGATAAAAAAATGCTTGCAATGTCTGTTGAAATAAAAAAAAGAGCGCCACATTCTATTATTGCAATTTCTAATTCAAAATATAACGAGCTTTATGCAAATATAAAAAATTTGAATAAGCTTCTTGCCTGGGGACATGCTAGGGCTATTGAAAATATTTTAAACAGCTCAACTTGTGAGTATGCTCTGTCTGATAAGTTTGGTGATGAAGCGTTAATAAAATCAGCTTTAATGAAAAATGGCCGTAGTATTCGTCTGGAACAAATGTGCAAGGCTGAAAGTGATATTGCTGTTGCTGCTGCATCTGTTCTTGCTCGTGCAACTTTTGTTCAAAAAATGCAGGATATGGAAAAAACTTATGGTTTAAAATTCCAAAAAGGCTGCTCGGGACTTGTCAAAACTGTTGCAACTGAATTTATTAAAAAATACGGTAAAGAAAGATTGAAAGAAGTCTGCAAAGCTCATTTTCGTACATATAATGAAGTTTAGCCAATTTCTCCAAAAGGGTTTTTGTTGCCCTATCGCCTTTGTTATGCTATAATATTGCAAGAAACGGAGAGATTATGAATTTACTAAATATAGTTACAGATATTCCTATTATGATAGTAATTTTTACTTTCATATTTTCACTTATCTATTGTGCTAAAAATTATTTGTATGTTAATAAAAATCTAAAAATACTTTTGGCTTTTATTTCTAATTTTAAGAAAACAGATTTGAATTTTCGTTTTAAAGAAATAGATGAGTGGATGTCTTTAAATCCTTATGTATCTGTATCTTGGCTTGAATTTAAAAATACTTTGGTTTTCTCTGAATCTATTGCTTTGAAGGGGAAAAATAATGATTTAACTTATAAAGAAGTATCATCAACCGTTCAAAATATTCAAACAACAGTTGATCCTTTGTATTTCTTTAACGAAGAAACTTTGATTACTTCAAAATTTAATAACAAATTTTTGCAAACAGTGCCAACAATCTTGACAGGTTTCGGTCCTTTATTCACATTCTTAAATATTGCAATTGCTTTTGGTAAAATCGACTTTTCATCTCAAGAAAAAACAATTGCATCTGTTGCAGGTTTGATGTCTAGTATGCAGACTGCAGCTCTTGTATCTGTTATCGCAGTTGGTTCTTCTCTTTTGTTTTTATTTTTCGAGAGAATTACAGGTCAAATTTTATGCAAAAAACCGCTTGCAAAATGTGAAGATATTTTCGGAAAATTATTTGATAATATTTCTTCTGAAAAATTCTTGCTTGAACTTTTAAAAGAAACTAAAATTCAAAATAATTCAATATCAAATTTAATTGCTACTTTGCCGGATCATTTTAAAGTAGCTTTGAATTCAGGTATAGCAAGTAATCTTGTCCCTTATCTTGAAAATCTGATTTTTGGAATTAATCAGATGAATAAAAATTTAAAAGAAGCCGTAAAATCAGGGGGTAAATCTGATGATGTTGATGATTTATTCTAATTGGGGGTGTATTTAATGGCTTTGAAAATGAGAAAAATCGCACAGGAAAGCGGCGATAATAATATATTTTGGACCACTATGGCAGATTTGCTTTTAGGGTTGGCAATTATTTTTATGACCTTATTTGTTCTTGCAATTACCGGATTTACTCAGCAGGAATTGCAACAGAAAAAACAGCAAATTGAAGTTAACAAAGAGCTGATTGAAAATCTTAAAAAAGCAAATATTGATGCTCAGGTTGATCCTATGACAGGGGATATTAAAATTTCTGATTTGGAGCTTTTTGAATTGAGCAGTTACAAGCTTTCTCCTAAAGGTAAAGCCTATTTGGATAAGTTAATTCCTATTTATATTAATACAATTTTTTCAAAGAAAGAGTTGGTTGATGAGATTGAAAATATTATTATTCAAGGTCACACTGACAGTCAATCTTATGCCGGAATTAAAAATCCTGATGTGCAGTATATGAAGAATATGGCATTAAGTTTAGAGAGAGCAAATGCTGTTGCGGATTATATATTCCAAACAGGTTACGACAAAAAGTACAACGAAAAATTGAAAAAAATGCTTGTTGTTGAAGGTAAAAGTTATTCCGAACCTATTTTGGTAAATGGTAAAGAGGATTATAACAAAAGCAGACGTGTTGAGATGCGTTTAAAAGTTAAAAAATTAGATGTAACTGAAGTTTTAGTTCATGGAGTTCAATATTTGAAAAATGATAAATGAAGATTTGATATTAGAAACAATAAATATGATAAAGCTGTATAACCTTGATATCAGAACGGTTACATTAGCTTTGAGTTTGCGTGATTGTGTTGATAGTGATGTAAATGTTGTGTGTGATAATATTTACAATAAAATTTTGCATTATTCCAAGCATCTTGTAGAATACGCAAATGAGTTTGAGAATGATTATTCAATTCCGATTGTGAATAAAAGAATTGCTGTGACACCTATATCTCTTGTAGGGGAAGGTTGTAAAAATCCTGATTATGTAAAGATTGCCAAAACTCTTGATAAAGCTGCAAAAGCTGCAGGGGTTAACTTTATCGGAGGCTTTTCTGCTCTTGTAGAAAAAGGAATGACAAAAGGCGATAAGCTTCTTATAGAGAGTATTCCTGAAGCTTTGGCAGAAACCGAATTTGTATGTTCTTCTGTAAATGTGGCTTCATCAAAGGCAGGCATTAATATGGATGCTGTTTTGAAAATGGCAGAAACTGTTAAAAAAGCTGCAGAACTTACAAAAGACAAAGATGGTCTTGGAGCTGCAAAATTGGTTGTATTTTGTAATTCTCCTGGTGATAATCCGTTTATGGCAGGAGCTTTTTGCGGAGTTGGAGAACCTGAATGTGCATTGAATGTTGGTGTTTCAGGTCCTGGAGTTGTTAGAGCAGCTATTGAATCTCTTGATAAAAATGCAGATTTTAGTGAATTATCCAATAAAATTAAGCAAATTGCTTATAAAATAACGACAACAGGTGAATTGGTCGGTCGTAAGTTGGCTGCAAAATTAAATATTCCGTTTGGGGTAATAGATTTATCTTTAGCACCGACTCCTGCGGTTGGAGATAGTGTCGCAGGTATTTTTCAGGCTATGGGATTGGAACATGCAGGTGCGCACGGAACAACTGCTGCGCTTGCAATGTTGAATGATGCTGTTAAAAAAGGCGGTATTATGGCAAGCTCTCATGTTGGGGGGTTGTCAGGAGCATTTATTCCTGTTTCTGAAGATGCAGGGATGATTGAAGCTACTTCAAAAGGATATTTAACTTTTGACAAACTTGAGGCTATGACATCTGTTTGTTCAGTTGGGCTTGATATGATTGCAATTCCTGGAAACACCCCTGTAGAAACAATTGCGGGAATTATCGCTGATGAAATGGCTATCGGAATGATTAACAAAAAGACAACTGCTGTTAGAATTATTCCAGTTGTGGGAAAGAATATAGGAGATGAAGTTATATATGGAGGATTGTTGGGGCAAGCCCCAGTGATAGCTGTTAATAAATTATCATCAAAGAATTTTATTCAAAGGGGAGGAAGAATTCCTGCTCCTATTCATAGTTTAAATAATTAATATAGAAAGATGAAAAAATCGGAGTTATAATGCCGGAATCAATACGAGTATTTGAAAATAGTTTAAGAGATTATTTGTTGGATGTCCAGACAGATTCTTATAATACTCAGGGAAAAATTCAACATAAATATAATAACCTGAAAGTTTATATGGATCCTAAGAGAAAATCTATTCCTCATTTTTGGGTTTCCGCAAACATATCTGCTGTATGTTACCAGATTGATCCGTTGGAAAAACTTGATGGCAGTATGGGCTCTGATGAAAGATTTATTCAAATGTGGGCAGGGCGCTCTAATATTAATGGTGAATTAAAAAAACATTGGGTTTATATTACAAAATCTAATGAAATATTAACGCAACAGGTTCAAAATGAAAAGAAAACTGAAGAAAATTTGGAAATATCAAAGGCTGAATTAAAAGAGGCTGCGGAAGCGATTACAGGTTCTGGTGTAAGACGTCATTTAAAAGCTTTTGATGCAAGATTGAGGATGCGAAGATGGCGAAAACATTAAATGAACTTGCAGGTGATTTAAAAGAAGCGATTATAGATGCACAATCTGATGCTCATAATAAGAGTAATATGAATGCAGCAAGGTATAACAACCTTAAATTAACTATGGATCCGCAAGCAAGTGCAAATCCTGAAGTTGTAATAAGTTTGGCGATGTCAGAAGCTACATTTAATATAAAAACCGGAGAAAAGGTTAATGGCAGCTTGGGGCCTGATGAAAGATATGTTTTGAAATGGTTAGGGAAAACAAATACCCTCCCTGCATTGAATGAATGTTGGCTTGAAATTTCTAAAAAAAGTAATGAAAAATAATTTATTTATTTTTTCTCAATCATTGATTTTGAACGCAGTTGTCTGTGATAAGTTATTGCAAACCTGTGTGCTTCATCACGTATTCTTTGGAATAAAAACAGAGCACTTGAATTTCTTGGTAATATAACAGGTTCTGATTGTTTTGGCAGGAATACTTCTTCGTGTTTTTTGGCTAAACTTACAACGTCTATTCCTGTAACTCCAAGGCCTTCAATTATTTCCATAACGCTTGATAATTGACCTTTACCGCCATCGATTATCATTAAATCAGGTTTTGCCCATTTTTCTTCGCCAAGATGCGATAAACGTCTTGTTAAAACTTCTTTCATTGATAGAAAATCATCCGGTTTCCCTTCCGTCATTTTAACTTTAAATTTTCTGTATTCGGATTTTTTTGGCAAGCCGTTAATGAATGTTACCATTGAGGCAACGGTATTTGTACCTTGAATATGCGAAATATCGTAGCATTCCATACGGTAAGGAAAATTTTTGAGATGAAGTTTTTCTGCGAGGTAAGAACCTATTTCGTTGAAATCATCTCGGATTTTAGACATTTTTTTAATTTTTGCATTATCAAGAAGAACTTTAGCATTTTTATCTGCAAGCATTTGCAATTCTTTTCCTTGTGTTGATTTGCCGTAGCTTATTTTAACTTTTTTATGTGCCAAAATCTCAAGCCATTCTTCATATAATGCTTTTTCACCTATTGCTTCAAGCTCGTTAGATACAATTCTATCAGGATATTCAAGTTTTAGTGTGGTGTAATATTCTTTGAAGAATGTCGCAAAAAATTCGGTTCTGTCTTCTTCTTCAACTTCGTATGTAAAATCTTTTTTATCTATTAATCTGCCTTCTCTAATCATTAAAATGACGATTGCAAAAATTCCGTCATCTGCCATTAGAGATATAATATCTTCGTTTAATTTTGTATTTTCGTATACAACTTTTTGTTTTTCAAGAGTTTTGGCAAGGTCATTGTAGCTATCACGAAGCTTTGCAGCTTTTTCAAATTGAAGCGTATCAGAATATTTCTGCATTTGTTCTTTTATTTGCTTCATCAATTCTGATTGTTTTCCTGACAGGAACAATTCAGCCTGTTTGACGATTGCCTTGTATTCATCAGGGGTAACTTTGTTTTGGCAGGGTGCCATACATCTTCCTATATGGTAATAAAGGCATGGTCTATCTTTAAATTTTGGGGTTTTGCATTGTTTTAGCGGAAAGATTTTTTTTAGAAAGTCAAGTGTTGCGTGCATTGCACGAATATCTGTATAAGGACCGTAATATTTCCCTTTTTCCGGATTCATGTTTTTCTTGCGCACAATCGTAATTCTTGGGAAATCTTCATCTGTGATTAAAAAATATGGATATTTTTTATCATCTTTGAGTAAGATGTTGTATTTTGGTTTGTATTTTTTTATTAAATGGCTTTCAAGAATTAGGGCTTCAACTTCTGTGTTTGTAATTATGTATTCTAATTTTTCAATTTGAGAAACAAGCACATTGACTTTAACACTGTCGTGTTTCCTGTTAAAATAGCTCATTACACGGCGTTTTAAAATTTTTGCTTTGCCGACATAAATTACTTCCCCGTCTTTGTCATAGTATATGTAACAACCGGGTAAAGATGGCAGAAGTTTTAAAGTCTGTTTTAATTCCTCATTCATAAATATTATTATAGCATATATTATTCAGTCGGGATTGAAAATTTAAAATGCGTAATCTATAATATTTATAGATATGACAGTTGGATTAAGAAAACTTATATTGTTAATAGGATTTGTAGCATTCTCTGCAATGTGTGTGGAGGCACATGGAGTTCGCCCTCAATGGACTGATTTTTGCCCAAGGGGATTAGAAACTGCTGAATATAAAGAAATTCAACAGTTTTGGCCGGATGGAACAAAATCTACGCAAGCGATTTACAATTATTGGGCTGAAAGAAGAAAAGAATTTGAAAAAGATTTAGCTAAATGTGATTCATTGGATGCAGAAAGCAATAACAGTTGTTATGTATTGTTAAAAGAACGTCAGTTATTTTTTAATGAACAGTACCAAAGAGAAATTCAGCAAAAACAGATTTCAAACCAGGTTTGGCGTGATATACATGACAAAGGTTCAAGCCCTATTATGATAAATATTTTTTCAAGATAATATTTTATTTAATAATTGTTGCAACCTGATCTGTAATATCATCTCCGCCAAATAATATTAAATTCTTAGGTAAAACCATGTTGTAATGCATTGAACGTGCTTTTTCTACAACTGCTGTTTTGATTTTGTCATCTATTGCTGTCAATTTTTTATTGTATGATTCATCAAGCGCGAGTTTTTGACTGTTGATTTCATTTCTGTATTTTTCTTCAATTTGTGCAATTTTTTTTGGATCTTTTTCTTTAGAAATTTCTGCTCTTGCCTTGTTTATTGTTGATTGCATATTTTGCATTTGTTTTTCCTGATCAAGTTTTAGGGCTTTAATTTCTGAGGAATTTGAAACAATTTGATGTATATCAACAACTGCAATTTTGTATTCGGGAGATGAGTGCGAAGCTGCAATACTGTTTATGGAATAACCTCCGATGAATGCTGCTATAACAATAAATGTAGCCAAAAAATTTTTCTTCATATTCGTAAATCCTTTCTTATCAAATATAAGATTAGGATAAATAATAAAATTTTTAATTGGTTACTTGGATTAATTTTATTTTTTTTGTATGATAATTTTGCGAGTACATGAAAACTCGGGTTATATAAGGGGAAAATACTTTCTCGTTTATTTAAACCGAAAAAGGAGAGAAAATATGAAAAAATCAATTAACGATTTAGGTGACGTTAAAGGAAAACGTGCTCTTGTCAGAGTTGATGTAAACGTACCTTTAGACGAAAACCACAATGTAACAGATGACACAAGAATTCAAGCTATTGTTCCTACAATTAAAGCTTTGAAAGAAAAAGGAGCTAAAATTATTCTTATGGCTCACTTAGGCAGACCAAAAGGAGAATGGAAACCTGAATTCTCATTAGAACCTGTTGCAAAATATATGTCAAAAGTTTTGGGTGAAGACGTATTGTTCGTAAAATCACCTGTTGGTGAAGGTGCTGATAAAGAATTAGCAAACTTAAAAGACGGTCAAGTAGCATTGTTGGAAAACATTCGTTTCTACAAAGCTGAAGAAGCAAAAGATGATGATATGACTTTTGCTGAAGAACTTGCAAAATTAGGTGATTTCTATGTAAACGATGCATTCGGTGCAGCTCACAGAAAACACACTTCAACTGCAAAAGTTGCTCATATTTTGAAACCGGCAGTTGCAGGTCTTTTGATGGAAAAAGAAATCAGATGCTTGTCACAAGCTCTTGATAATCCTACAAGACCATTCACAGCTGTTGTTGGCGGTGCAAAAGTTTCTTCTAAAATCGGTGTTTTAGAAAACTTAATCGACAAAGTTGATAATATGATTATCGGTGGCGGTATGGCTTATACATTTGTAAAAGCTAACGGCGGTAAAATTGGTAACTCTATTTGTGAAGATGATCAAATGGAAGTTGCAAAAGCTATCGAAAAGAAAGCTAAAGATAAAGGTGTAAAAATTGTTATGGCAACTGATGTATTAGCTGCAGATGATTTTTCTGGCAACGGTACAAACAAAGTTGTTCCTATCAATGAAATTCCTGACGGATTTGAAGGCGTTGATGCAGGCCCTGAAAGCCAAAAAGCTTTTGCTGAAGTAATCAAAAATTCAAAAACTATTTTGATGAACGGACCTGTTGGCGCATTTGAAAATCCTAAATTCGCTGAAGGTACAAAAGCTGTATTGCAAGCAATTGTAGATGCAACTAAAAATGGTGCTGTATCTGTAATTGGTGGTGGTGATTCTGTTTCTGCTGCTAAAAAATACTTTAAGGCAGAAGATTTCACTCACGTATCAACAGGTGGCGGTGCTTCTCTTGAATTTATCGAAGGTAAAGTATTGCCGGGCGTTGCTGCTTTAGATGAAAAATAAGCACATAAAAATATATAGAAAAGCTCTCTGTTTTGCAGAGAGCTTTTTTTGTGCTAAAATTCAATCATATAAAAAAAGAGGGCATTATGAAAAATATATTGGTAACAGGCGGAGCAGGATTTATTGGTTCACATTTATGTGAAAAACTGTTAGAACAAGGTAATCATATACTTTGTCTTGATAACTTTTTTACGGGTTCAAGAAAAAATGTTGAACATTTAATGGATAATAAAGAATTTGAACTTATAAGACATGATATTATTGAACCTATTATTTTGGAAGTTGATCAGATTTACAATTTGGCTTGTCCTGCAAGTCCTATTCATTATCAACATAATGCTATTAAAACGATTAAGACAAACGTTTTAGGTGTTACAAATATGCTTGATTTGGCAGATGAAACAAAGTCAAGAATTTTGCAGGCATCTACAAGCGAGGTTTACGGTGATCCGATTGTTCATCCTCAAAAAGAATCTTATTGGGGAAATGTTAATCCGATTGGGGTAAGAAGTTGTTATGATGAGGGCAAACGTGTTGCAGAAGCTTTGATGATGGATTATCACAGACAGCATAATGTTGATATAAGAATTATCAGAATATTTAACACTTATGGCCCGAGAATGGCTCAAAATGACGGTCGTGTCGTTTCTAACTTTATAATTCAAGCTTTGAAAAACGAAGACATTACAATATATGGTGACGGTTCTCAAACACGTTCTTTCTGTTATGTCGACGATTTGGTTCGCGGAATGATTACGCTAATGAATACGGAAGATTTTATGGGACCTGTAAATGTTGGAAATGACGGGGAATATACGATTTTAGAATTGGCTAAAATGATTATAGAACTTGCAAATTCAAAATCTAAAATTGTATTTAAACCGTTACCGTCAGATGATCCTACTCAGCGCAGACCTGACTTGACTTTGGCAAAAGAAAAACTTGGTTATGAGCCGACAATTCATGTTCGTGACGGTTTGATGAAAACGATTGAATATTTTGAAAAAGTAATATAAAAAAGTCTGAATATTCAGACTTTTTTTCTGGTAAAAATGTAAAATAGTCCTTGCAATTGTGCCTTTCATACTCTATAATATGATTGAGTTAAGAAAGGAGAGTTTATTATGTGGGAAAAGGATATTAACATTAACGATATTAAAGAAATTCGCACAAGAACTACTGTTTATTTTGGCGTTGGTGCAATTAAAAAAATTGACGATATCGCTAAAGTTTTGAAAGATAAAGGTGTTGATAAAGTTATCGTAATGTCAGGTAAACATGCTTATAAAGCAACAGGTGCTTGGGATTACGTTGAAAAGGCTTTGAAAGACCATGGTATCGGATACGTAAATTATGCTGAAGTTACTCCAAACCCAAATACTCATCATGTTAATGATGCTGCAAAACTTGCAAAAGATTTTGGTGCAAAAGCTGTAATTTCAATCGGCGGCGGATCTCCGACAGATGCAGGTAAATCAGTTGCTATATTGCTTGAATATCCTGACAAGACTGCTGACGATATTTTTGATTTCACATTCACACCTGAAAAGGCTGCACCTATTGTATCAATTAACTTGACACACGGTACAGGTTCTGAAACTAACAGATTTGCTGTTGTAACAAATCTTGAAAAGAACTTTAAACCTGCAATCGCTTATGATTGTATTTATCCTATGTTTGCAATTGATGACCCTCAATTAATGACAAAATTGTCACCAAAACAAACAAGATACGTTTCAATTGATGCTGTAAACCACGTTGTTGAAGCTGCAACTTCTACTGTTGCTTCTCCATATTCAATTTCATTGGCTATACAGGTTGTTCAATTGGTTGCAAAATACTTACCAAAAGCTATTGCAAATCCTGAAGATTTGGAAGCTCGTTATTATCTTGCTTACGCAGCTATGATGGGTGGTGTAAGCTTCGATAACGGTTTGTTACATTATACTCATGCTCTTGAACACCCATTGAGTGCAGTAAAACCTGAATTGGCTCACGGCTTAGGTTTGGCAATCTTGTTACCTGCCGTAATTAAAACAATTTACAAAGACAGACCGCATGTTTTGGCTGAAATTTTGGCACCGATTGCACCGGGCTTGACAGGTGATCCTAGTGAAGCTGATAAGGCTGCTAAACTTGTTCAAGATTGGTTGTTCTCTGTTGATGTTAAAGAAAAACTTGCAGATGAAGGATTTACTGATGCTGATGTTGAAAAACTTACAAATCTTGTATTTACAACTCCTTCACTTAGCGGTTTGATTGACATTGCACCTTCCGGAAACAGCAGAGAAGTGGTTGAAGCTATTTATAGAAATTCAGTTAAACCTCTGTAAAAATATATTAAAAATAAAGCACCCTCTTATTTTAAGGGGGTGCTTTTATGTTACAATTTTAGTATGAAAATAATAAAAGCTAGACCAAAAACGTATGTTAAAGAGATTTTTGACAATAATAATGTTTTAAGACGCAAATCAAGATATATAAAATCAACAAATGTTTTGGTAAAAGATGTTTTCTTTCAATGTGATGGAAAAACTGTATCTTCTATTACAAAATACGATTCTAAAACAGGACTCCCCAAAAAAGATATTTTTTTTGATTTTGTAGGAAAATATTTTGGTGGGATAGATTATGAAGATATAAAAATGTAATCGGGTTTTTAATCTATGTTAAAAAAAGTAGAACTTTTAGCTCCCGCAAAGGATAAAAAAACTGCAATAACTGCTATAAATTCAGGCTGTGATGCAATTTATATCGGTGCACAAAATTTTGGCGCGCGTAAAAAAGTCCCGAATTCATTAGAAGATATTAAAGAAATTGTTGATTATGCTCACAAATTTTATGTAAAAGTTCACGTGACGGTGAACACTATTTTGACGGATGATGAACTTGTTGAGGCTCAAAAATTAATCCAAAATCTTTATGATATCGGAGTTGATGCCATAATTGTTCAGGATATGGGAATTTTCAAGCTTGCGGTTGAAGGTAAACTTCCGCCGATTGCGCTTCATGCTAGTACGCAGTGCGATAACAGAACTTTAGAGAAGGTTAAATTCTTTGATAATATCGGAGTTTCCCGCGTAATTTTAGCCAGAGAATTGTCATTAGAACAGATTAAAGAAATTTGTGAACATACAAATGCTGAGATTGAGACATTTATTCATGGGGCTTTGTGCGTATCTTATAGCGGACAATGTTATATGAGTTATTATATTGGCGGAAGATCTGCAAATAAAGGGGAATGCGCTCAGGCCTGCCGTAAAAAATATACTCTCGTTGATGATAAGGGAAATGTAATTGCAAAAGATAAATATCTGTTGAGTATGAAGGATTTTAATGCATCTCGTCATTTGAAAGCCTTAATTGATGCGGGGGTAAAATCTTTTAAGGTTGAGGGACGCTTAAAAGATGAAAATTATGTGAAAAATGTTGTTGCCTATTACAGATGCGAGATTGATAAACTTGCATCTAAAACTTCATCAGGTCGAGTAGTTTTGGATTTTGAACCTGATGTTAGAAAAAGTTTTAATCGAGGGTTTACTGATTATTTTTTAGACGGGCGTAAAAGATGTTTTAATTTTGAAAGTCCTAAATCTTTGGGCGAAAAACTTGGTAAAATTACAAAAGTCGGAAAAGATTATTTTGAAATTGGCGAAATTGACGGTAAGATAGGTCAATCAGGAATTAAAATAAATTCTCAAGACGGTTTGTATTTCAACGGTTGTGGGTGTCTTGTAAATAAAGTTGAGGGTAAGAAAATTTACCCTAATAAAATGGATGGAATAACGCTTGGGCTTGAAGTTTATCGAAATTTTGACAGCAAGTTTGAAAAACAGTTGGAAAATTCAAGGATTAAAAGGCAAATTGGAGTGAAATTTTCTTTTGAAAACGGAATTTTGACTGCAACAGATGAAGATGAAAATTCTGTTAGATTGATTTTGTCAGAAGCTGAAAAGGCTAAAAATCCTGACAAAATGAAAGAAAATTTTATATCTCAATTGAAAAAAACAGGTGATAGCGATTTTTATGTTCAAGATATTCAAATTTCAGATGAAATCCCATTTATGCCGATTTCTAAAGTAAATGAAATTCGCAGAAATATACTTGATGAGTTGGTGAAGGAACGTTTAAAAAATTATAAACGAGAATTACAAAAGCCTTTAAAATACGTTAAATTCCCGAAAGAAAAACTTGATTATAGAGCAAATGTTCATAATAATTGCGCAAAAGAATTTTATGAAAATTGCGGATGTCAGGTGTGTGAAATGTCTGCTGAAAGCGGAGCTTTTCCAAAAGAATTGATGAGGACAAAGCATTGTTTGAAATTTGCGTTTAATATGTGCAAATCTCCTAAAAAACTTTTTCTTATTGATGAGAAGGGGAAGAAGTATCCTCTGATGTTTGATTGCAAGCATTGTGAGATGGTTGTTTTAGCCAATTGACACACATTGCAATAAATCCTTCGGGGTTTTGCAAATACAAATCTTCTGCATGAATTCCGTCAAGCAGTTCAAATTTCTTTTCGCAAACCGCATTTTTATAAAGCTTTGCAGTGTGCCAAGGATGAACTGTCGGATCTTTTTTCCCTGCAACAAAAAGTGTTGGTGCCTTCACGTGTTTGATAATATCTATCGGTTTGATTTTAGGTTCCATCATTAAATATATAAAGGACGGACGAATAGAGCACCAGCGTTTTGGTTCACATTTTTTTAAAGTTGGAAGCCAAGCATCTTTTTTCCACATCTGGTTTTCGATTTTACGAAAATCTGACGGGGCCGAAACCGCAATTATTTTATTTGCTTCGTTATAAAGCGCACTGTGAATTAATACGATTGCGCCTCCGAGTGAAAATCCGATAAGATTAATTTTTTCATACTGCTTTTTGGCATAATTCATAACGGCTTTTAAATCAATTGTTTCTTTTTTGGTAAAAGTGTAAAATCCTGAACTTTTTCCATGTCCTCTGCAATCAAAAGTTATGACATCATAATATTTTGACATATCCTCTGCAAAATTTAAAAAAGCTTTGCTATCTTTTGTCATAAACCAACCGTGTACAACAATTACAACCTCGTTATGATTTGTTTTGTAATGATTAAGTGCAAGTCTTATCCCGTCTGATGTCTTTAAAAAAATCTTTTCCATATCAATATAATACCATGTTTTGACTTTATGACAAAAAACCTTAAATAAAATATATAGATTTCATACGAAAGTATGACGAAAGATAGTAGGTTTTAGTATATAGTAAAAATACCAGAGGGTAGAATTTGTGTTAAACGGTATATTTCAGCGGCCTTATTTGAATAAAGACGGAAGAAGTCTTGTAAAAAGAAAACAAGACGAAGAAAAAAACGCGTCTTCAGCTGCTGTCCAACGAGAAGAACAAGCAAATCAAAATTCTAAAAGCAAAGGGCTTCAATATGTAGAACAAAAAAGACCTTCATATACCCCTGCTTACACTCAAAACAACGGCGAACAGGTTGACTGGAGACAAATGCGCTCTCAAATTCAAAGTCAAGCACAAGCCAGAAATTCTTATACAACTTCTCAAACACTCGCAAATTCTCAAACTGAAGAAGTTACTCCGACAAAAACTCTCTCTGGTCGTAGTACGGTTATTAATATTGCACAAATTCTTAAAGATTTTAGAAATACCGCAGCCGCTATCGGAACCCCTGATGATTTGAAAGAAGAAGTTAATGGTTATCTTTCACTTGTGGAATCCCAAGTTAAAAAAGATAATCCGAATACAAAATTAGTGAAATCTAATTTAAAAAATGCTTCTACAATTCTTGATGGTTATATTTCTCAAACACTAAATAAGGATTCAAAGGTTGTTGAAAATTGGGTTGATGCTCTGTTTTTGCAGCAAATAGATTTCAAATATAATGAAAATGATGTAAATCCTCAATTTTTAGTGAAATTTCCTCAAGGAAGCACTGAACAAGCAGAAAAATCAGAAAATAAAACAACAGTTCATGATACTGTTACAGAACCGCTTCAACAAGAAATTGATACTGATGCAAAAGTCGTTTCTCTTATCCCTCAAGATAAAGAGTTGAAATCGTTATTTATTCAATCTAAAAAATTGGCTTATGCAAATCAGCCTGATAAAGCAATTGCAACGTTTAAAAAAGCATTGCAAAGAGCAGATGAAGTAGGAGATACAGAAACTAAATCAAAGATTTATTATGAAGTCGGAAGAATTTATGATGATCATGATTATTATGCACAAGCTTTAACAAGTTATAATCAATCATTACAAAACACTACTGATAATAATATCAAAACAAAAGCTCATTATTCAATGGCTCAGATTTATGATGATGTAAATCAAATTGAACCTGCATTGGATCATTATTTTAATTCAATTTCTTTTGCCGGCGAAGCAGAAAATCTTGCTGCACAATCAACTTCTTTAACAAAAATGGGTAACATTTTTACTGATATGTATGAAGATGAAGCAATGCAATATTATTCAATAGCTGATGATTTGGCATCTCAAACCGATAATTCAAAAGTTAAAGGTTTTGTATCAGCAAGCATGGGTGATGCTTATGAAAAATTTGGTGATTCTCAAAATGCTTTAAAATCATATTCAAAAGCAGTTAAACATTATTCTGATGCTGAATCTCCTTTGAAAACTGCTCAATATTATACAAAAGCTGCTGATATTATGGTTGAACACAGCAATATTTCAAAATCAATAAGCCTTTTATCAAAAGCTCAAAATTATGCTCGTCAAACTGATGATGTTAATTTGATGAATGAAATAAATCAAAAATTAAGCAGTTTGGAATCTTTATATTAAAAAAAGGAGTTTATTAAAAACTCCTTTTTATTGGTTTTTCATAAATTTTTATTAGTTTTCTTTTGACATAATTTCTATTTCATTTCCGTCAGGATCTTTTAAAAATGCAACATACATATTAACTTCCGGCATGAAATATGGCTCATAAAGATATTTATAACCGCATTTGTTCATTCTGTCTGTAAATTCTTTCATTGATTTTGTTTCAAATGCAAGATGTCCAAATGCGGTACCGTTTGTATAACCTTCTTTTGGTGTTTCTTTGTTGTAAGTTAATTCAATTTGAGTTTGAGCATCTTCATCACTCAAATAGTATAATGTACAGTCATCAAGCGGTACTTCATGGGTTCTGTTGAGATTGAGCAATTCTGTGTAGAATTTCATTGATTCATCAATATTTTTTACTCTAATCATTGTGTGTACAAATTTCATTATTATTTCCTCCTGCTAATCAATCTCAAATCTATAATCTAAATATTTAATCTATATGTGATATTACACCTTTTGAGGTGTTTTTGTCAATTTCTATAACATGTCTTATTATTGTATGCGCCATCAAAAGTAAATATGGGTTAATTTCGTTGGTGTTACTCATATTAATTTTTGCTTGCGGTTTTTCTTGGTCATTATTTACAGTTGTTTGAGATGTGGTTTCAAATGAAACAACAGATTCCATTGAGTAGTGTTTTTCATCTCCTTCAATTCTCAAGAGCAGTTCATCTTTAGGAAATTCTTTTGAGCATTCGATATTTACATGAACCGAATTTGAGCTTTCTAAAATTAATGTTGCAATTACATTCCCGTAATTTAGGGTTGTAATTGTAATTACAAGAATGCTATCCGAACTGTCATTATTTTGACCTGCTTCTATATCAAGATCAAAACCTACACCTTCTTGTAGCGGAAGCCAAGGAAGATATAAAAGCATTAAAAGCTTCATTGTTTGAGCCGAATCATTTTGAGAAGCTGCTGCAATACTTGCATTTATTAGTTTTGCGGTATCTTTGAGCTGTGATAAATCAGTTATACCGAGTTTGGCAGAATTTGCCATTGCAGTGATAAGTTTTTCAATAGCTTCTTTCCCGTTTGATTGAATCATGGCAGCTACTTGAGAAAGATTAATCATTCCGTTTGCATTGATTGCAAGATTTCTTATTGAATTTTGCAGCTGATTTAATATTGCTTTGTTCCCGCTGAGTAGCATATTTTGAGCTTCTGTCAGCGACAAACCTTGAAGTTGGGCAAGAATTTGGGCTTGGGTTTGGGACAAGGAATTCCTTTGCATTGCAATTTGGCTGGCAAATTGTTGATTAAATTGGGCAAGGGTAATATTTCTTTGTAAAATATATAAAAGTTCATTGAGATTTTTGGGCAAATTCATCATATCTTTTACATAAACGGATTGGTCAACTCCTGCCATATTTGCCATCTGCGGGGAGGCAATTGAACCTGCAATACTTTTGGCAGTCGATGCTTGAGCAGGGGTAGGAGTAAATGCTTGCGGGGCAGGCTTATTAGCAGCCGCATTTCTTTGGCTGTTAATTGCTTGATAATTAACAAATTTTGATATTAAATGCCCCAAATTTAAATCTGCCATAGATTTAATTATAATGATTTTTTAATCTTTGTCCAGCAGATAACAATTAATTGAAAAATTAATCTTTAATCGGTAAATATGCTTGAGGGTAATTGTAATCTTCTTTAAATCCGAGATGTCTGTACATTTTCAAGGCTTGGAAATTATTTGTTTCAGTTGTTGTATTAACTTCGCTTATCGGACGTTCGCCGTTATCTGCCATACGGATTAGCGTTTCAACGGATTTTTTCAACATGTGTTTTGACAACCCTTTGCCTTGATGTTCTTTTCTTATTGCAACAATCGGAATATTAGCAATTCTGCCGCCTGTTAAATTCATAAAACAAAAACCAACAGGAATGTTATTGTAAAGCATAACAGTTGTTGCTTCAGGCAAAAATTCTGCATAAATATTTCTTACAATTTTTGTAATTATATCGCGAGTGCCTTCGATTGACTTAAATCTCGGGTCGAACAAGGCGTCTGCTGAATCTTCAAATCCTTCTTGAACAACTTCCACAGCATCTTCAAAATATTTGTCTTGCCAATCAACAAGTTTATAATCATTATCAAGCTCTGATAATTGAGTAATTTTCAAAATATCTCTGGAATTTGTTCCTGTCATCATAAATCTTAAAACAGCTATACCTACAAACTTGAAGCCGTAACGTGCAATATCTCCGATAAGATTTTTTTGTTCTCCAAGCATAGGATAGCAAACAATTTTGTCATATCTTTCAGCTTTTGTAAGCTCTAAGAATTTTTTAATCAAATACATTCCTCTTTCAACCATATTTTCCATTTTGAAAGAGTGAATAATATTTAATTCAATAGCTTCAGAAATTGCAGTTGTATAAACAAGGAATGCAACAGGGATTGTATTATCAAAAAGCACAAGACATTCAATAAGTTTTTTTTCTACTGCATCGATAAAATCATCAAACCCTAAAGGTTCAAGTTCAAACTTATATTCATCAACAGCTCTGTCTCTAAAGTCATTGTAAACTGTTACAAATGCCTTATAGTCATTTTTTGTTAATAATCTTGCTTCAAAGTTGTTGTTTTCAATTGCCATTTCCTAATTCCTTATTTTAAATTAAAGCATGTGATGCATTTTATCTTTTTTGGTTTCCATATATTTTTTATTAAACTTATTTATATACGGTGGTATTTTAACTATATCATGTACAGTTAATCCGTAACCCTTCAAACCGATGATTTTTTTAGGGTTATTTGTAATCAGGTTAAAATTGTTAAATCCTAAATCCCTAATTATTTGAGCGCCCATGCCATAATCTCTTAAATCTGCTTTAAATCCTAAAGAAAGATTTGCTTCAACTGTATCTTGTCCTTCTTCTTGAAGGTGATAAGCTTTAATTTTATTAATTATACCGATGCCTCTGCCTTCATGACCTTTCATATAAATCAAAGCACCTTTGCCGTATTCATTAATCATTTGAAGTGCGCTGTGAAGTTGGTAATTGCAATCGCATTTCAAGCTGTGGAAAATATCTCCTGTCATACATTCACTGTGAACACGGATTAGCGGAATTTTATCAGATCCGTCATCTTTTACTAATGCAACACTTTCTTGACCTGTTAAGTGGTTTAGGTAGCCGTAAATCTCAAATTCCCCAAATTGTGTCGGAAGATGAGCTTCAGCCTCACGAGTTACAATTTTTTCTGATTTTAGGCGGTATGCAATCAATTCTGCAACAGAAATAAATTTAATCCCATGTTTTTGTGCAAATTCATATAACTCATCACGTTTTGCCATGTGTCCGTCTTTGCTCATAATTTCACACATCGGACCTGCAGGAATATGTCCGCATAATCTTGCTAAATCAACGACAGCTTCAGTATGTCCCGTACGGGTAAGGACTCCGCCTTTTCTTGCAACGCAAGGAAACATGTGTCCGGGGCGGCGCAAATCTGACGGTTGAGCATCAGGCGCAATACATACTTGAATTGTTTTTGCTCTGTCGAATGCTGAAATTCCTGTTGTTACCCCAAATTTTTCTGTGGCATCAATACTTATGGTAAAAGCTGTTTTCATTGATTCACTGTTTTGTTCTACCATTTGTGGCAAATTCATTTTTTCAGCTATTTCAGGGGCGATTGCAAGGCAGATAAGTCCTTTTGCGTTTTCTGCCATAAATTTTATAATTTCAGGTGTAACCATTTGACCTGAACAAATCAAATCACCTTCATTTTCTCTGTCTTCATCATCGGCAACGATAATCATTTTGCCGTTTTTAAAATCTTCTAAAGCATCTTCAATGCTATCAAATTTGAAATTTTCCATTTTTATATAAACCCGTTTTCTTTCAAAAAATCTTCCGTAATATTATTATTTTTCGTTGATAAAAATTTTTCAACATATCTTCCTAAAATATCTGTTTCAATATTTACTAAATCACCTGTTTTAAGATATTTAAGGTTTGTATTTTCTAATGTATGCGGGATAATTGCAACAGAGAAAGTGTTATTTTGGCTTTTAGAAACGGTTAAGCTTACTCCGTTTATTGCGATTGAACCTTTGTAGACAATGTATTTGTCCAAATCTTTTGAAACAAGAAATGTCATATCGCCTAAATATTTTGCGGTTCCGTCAATGTGACCTTGAACAATATGACCGCCCATTCTGGTCGGTCGGGTGCTACGCACATAGCCCTCTTTGCCGGTAGCTGAAACATTTTCAATTAAATCTTGTGGAAGTAGTGCTCTTTCAAGATTTACGCATTCACCTGTTTTAAAGCCTTTTGTAATTTTTAAAGTTTCAGAGCTGACATCGGCGCTGAAAGAATTTGAATTCATACTAACAACAGTCTGGCAGCAGCCGTCAATTGCAATGCTATCACCGATTTGAGTATTTTCTAACACCTTTGAGCACTCAATAATGAGTTTGTGCCCGTCAAAGCTTTTTATAAATCCTGTTTCTTCTACAATCCCTGTAAACATATTTTTTATTTTAGCATGAAAAAATTGCAATAAAATATTTTCTTCATATAATTGAACATGTTAATTGTATTTTAAAAAAGGAGAGAATATTATGTCTAGAAAACCTATTATTGCAGGAAACTGGAAAATGAACTTATGCCGTGCAGAAGCTAAAGAAGTTTTTGAAGGTATTAAAAATTTCGTAAAAGATTATACAGCAAAAGAATTACCAACAGTTGTAATCGCTCCTGTATTTACATCAATTTCAGCAGTAGAAGCTGTTAGATGTGATTGCGGTTGCGGTGGTAACAAAATTTCTATCGCAGGTCAAAACTGCCACTGGGAAAAATCAGGTGCTTACACAGGTGAAATTTCTGTTGAAATGTTGAAAGATGCAGGTTGTGATTATGTAATTATCGGTCACTCTGAAAGAAGACAATATTTCTCAGAAACAGATGAAATGATTAACAAAAAAGCAAAAGCTATTTTAGCTGGCGGTTTAATCCCAATCATTTGCTGTGGTGAAACTTTAGAACAAAGAGAATCAGGCGTTACAGATAAACATATCGCTTCTCAAATTAAAGCTGCATTAGACGGAATTTCATCAGAAGATGTTGCAAAATCAGTTATCGCTTATGAACCAATTTGGGCTATCGGTACTGGAAAAACATGTGACGCTGATGAAGCTAACAGAGTAATCGCTATGATTAGAAGCGTTGTTAAAGAAATCGCAGGTGCTGAAGCTGCTGATTCTATCAGAATCCTTTACGGTGGTTCTGTAAAACCTGCTACAATTGAAGAACAAATGTCTAAATCAGATATCGATGGTGCTTTAATTGGTGGCGCTTCATTAAAAGCTGAAAGCTTAAATGATATTATTGCAAAAACTATGAAACTTATGAAATAGTTTTAATTTTCAAAATAATAAAAAGGCAGGATTTTTTCTAAATCCTGTCTTTTTTAATTCATAATTTCGATATTTTTACGTAATTAAAATATATTTATTAATTCTAAAAATTTTCGCCCATTAATGGAGCGAATAATTAATGTTAGCGAAACAATGACAAAACGAGTGCTGTTTGAGCGGTAAAGTTTTTAAGATTCTGAAACAAGTTCAGAATGACGAACATACTTTGTGTATAAATGTGTCACCCTGAATTTATTTCAGGGTCTTGCTTGTATTTTTTATTGTGACACTTAAATTCTGAAACAAGTTCAGAATGACGGGAAATATTATGTCACCCTGAACTCGTTTCAGGGTCTTAAATTTTAGAATGACAAAAATATAGCGAGTTTACTCGTTTCAAGTTGAGCGTTACAATTAATTAATGAGCGTAATGACGGTCGAGAGTTTCTTTGTGGTACTTTCTTGTTGGCACAAGAAAGTACATATAAAAATATTTTTAGCAAATAATGCCTCCCGGCGGGTCTTCCAGACAGGGGGCACTTTTGATGGCAAAAGTGCCTCAAAACCAGCGACACACATTCACTCGCTAATAATATACAAGACTCAGCTTGAGGCGTGTAAACTCGTTACACTCAAGCAATACACGCCTTTGAAGTTTACTTCGTCAGTAATTATTGCTCGTTCCGTTATCGTCGCACTATTAATATAAATTATTTATTTAAAATATTTCGACCATTAATGAAACGAATAATTAATGTTCGCGAAACAACTACAAAACGAGTGCTGTTTGAGCGGTAAAGTTTTTAAGATTCTGAAACAAGTTCAGAATGACGGGAAATATTATGTCACCCTGAACTCGTTTCAGGGTCTAGTCAAAATGACAAAATATAATAATAATAAATTTTTCTTATAACATAATATATGTTATAAAATTGACATTATATAAGCTTTTAAGTTATAATTTATTATACTTGTTTAAATTTATAAAAGGAGTGTGGAAATGGCACAACAGTTTAATACTCAAAATATTAAAAAACGAACATCTGTTTTAGTTTTTTTAAAAGGCTCAACTGCACCTTTAGTTTTGTATGTTGAAAAGCCTGAAGAACTTTATGCAGAACTTCAACAAGCAATAAAAAGCTCTGCTGCTACTTTGATTGAAAAAGATACTTTAGGACCTTTGAAAAAAGTTTGCTTTATCTCAAATCAAATTGCAGCTTTGGCAATTCAAGAAGAACAGTATGTAGGATAATTTGTCATGAATTACAAAATTTCAATCGAAGATCTGGAAAGCTCTTCGTCAAAAGAAATTGATTTTCATTTCGAGGATAAAATTGAAGGAATAAATTGCGTAACTCCCATAACTGCTGATTTGAAAATAAAATCACTTGGAGAATTTATAGAAGTTAGTGGAAATGTTAAGGGAATTGTAAAACTTGAATGCGATTTATGCTTAAAAGATTTTGAATATAAACTAGATTTTCCTCTGGAAGAAATGTTCGCGAAAAAGTCTTTATTAGAGGATTACGGACAAGAATTCGAGCTAAAAGACGGGCAGTTTGTAACAGACTTGAATGGCGCAGATGAAATTGACATTTATGACTTATTGTATCAATCTGTAATATTAAATTTACCAAATAAAAAAGTTTGTGGTATAAATTGTAATGGGGATAAATTTTTAAAAGAAGAAAATTTATCCGATCCGAGATTAGATGTCTTTAAAAACATTAAAATCGAAGGAAAGTAAGAAATATAAGTAGTATAAGAAAATAAAAAGGAAAAAGAAAAATGGCAGTACCTAAGAAAAGAACAGGACACTCAGCACAAGGACACAGAAGAAGTAACTGGAAAGCAACAAAGCCGGAAACTACAAAATGCCCTAACTGCGGAGCAACAGTATTAACTCACACAGTATGCACAGCTTGCGGAACTTATAAAGGAAAACCTGTAAGCTTGAAAGATCAAGTTGAAGAAACAGCAGTAAAAGAAGAAAAGAAACCTGCTAAAAAATCAACTAAAAAAGCTGCAAAAGCTGAAGAAGCTAAAGCAGAAACAGCTTCTGAAGAAACAAAAACAGAAGAAAAATCTTCAGAAACAGAGGAAAAATAATTTTAACGAATGGTTGAAAGTTCAACCTTTCAACCATTCTGTTATTTAACCGTTAAACTAGATTTGAGAGGGATAAGATGACAAGAATAGCAATAGATGCAATGGGCGGTGATCACGCACCTCACGAAATTGTAGCAGGGGCTGTTTGGGCAGCAAAAGAATACGGCGTAGCAATTGAACTTGTCGGGAAACAAGATAGGATTGAACAAGAGCTCGACAAAATTTCTCATGAAGGTTTTATGACCGATTACGGGAAAGGTGGAGCTGCTAAGTATCGTTTAAAAATCGATACGTCTAAACTTGATATCAAAATTACCCATGCTTCTGAAGTTATTGAAATGGGTGAAGCTCCTGGACAAGCTATTCGTAAAAAGAAAAAGTCATCTATTGTCTTGGCAGTTGACGCTGTGGCTCAAGGTAGTTCCGATGCTGTTGTTGCAGCAGGTTCTACAGGTGCTGCAATGGCATCAAGTTTATTCGGTTTAGGAAGAATACCTGGAATTGACAGACCTGCAATTGCAGTTACTCTTCCGACTATTAAGAAACCGATAGTTGTTATTGACGGTGGTGCCAATAGTAATTGTTCTCCTGAAATGTTACATCAATTTGCTATTATGGGCGCAACTTTTTCAAAAAATGTTTTAGGTATTGAACACCCGAGAGTTGGGGTTTTGAATATTGGTGAAGAAGCAGGTAAAGGTAATGAACTTGCTCAAGCTACTTATAAATTGTTAGAAGCACAACAAGATAAATTGAACTTTGTTGGTAATATCGAAGGTAAAGAAATTTTCTTGAGTGTTTGTGATGTAGTTGTTTGTGACGGTTTTGTAGGTAACGTTGCATTAAAGGTTACTGAAGGAACTTCTCAAATGCTATTTAGAATGTTAAAACAAGAATTTAAAGCTGATATTCTTGGTAAAATTATTGGTTTGCTTGCAAAACCATTTATGAAACGTATTTATACAAAAATAAATTATGAAGAATTTGGCGGAGCATTACTTTTGGGAGTTAAGGGTATTACCGTAATTTCTCATGGCAGAAGCAAAGCTTATGCGATTAAAAATGCCGTTAGAGTTGCCAAACACGCTGTTGAAACAGGTGTTAATGAAAAAATAGCTAAGTTTTATGAGGAATAAAAATATATGACAGATAAATTAATTCCGTTGAGAATTGCAGGGGTTGGATACAGTTTACCCGAAACAGTTATTACAAATGATGATTTGACTAAGTTGTATGAAACATCTGATGAATGGATTTATACTCGTACAGGTATTAAAGAAAGAAGAGTTGTTTCAGGCGAACAGAATGCAATTGACTTAGGTTTGGAAGCTGCTCAAAGAGCGTTGGAAAAAGCTAAGATGAATCCTGATGATATTGATTTAATTGTTGCAGCATCATCAGCTCCACCTGATTTGTATCCTGCTATTGCTTGTCATATTCATCAAAGATTAGGTATTAAGGCTCAAATTCCTGCATTTGATATAACTGCAGCATGTTCAGGTTTAATTTATGCTTTGAGTATTGCAAGAGCTTATATTGCATCAGGTATGTACAAAAATATTTTACTTGTTGCTACAGATAACAATTCAAGATTGGTAAATTGGTCAGACAGATCAACATCAATTTTGTTCGGTGACGGTGCCGGTGCTATGGTTGTTACTCAGGCTGAAGATGGTATTGATGATATTATTGCTATTGATATCAAAGCTGACGGCAACTACGGTAATTTAATTGAACTTTCATTTGACGGTAAAAACTGTCCGTTGGTTGAACAATATGAGGAAAAACCTAAAGGTATCAGAATGAATGGACGTGGTGTTTATACATTCGTTGCTAAAGTTTTGCCTCATTATGTAGAAAATTTAATTGCAAATGCAGGTTTGAAACCGGAAGATATAGATTACTTAATTCCGCATCAGGCAAATATCAGAATTATTCAAGCTGTTCAAGAAAGATTGGGTTATCCTGATGAAAAAGTAGTTACAAATATCAAGTATTATGGTAATACATCTGCTGCATCTATTCCTATAGCTTTGGCAGAAAGTGTTGAAAAAGGGAATGTAAAACTTGGAACAACTGCTGTACTTTGTGGCTTTGGCGCAGGTATGACTTGGGGCGGAGCTATTATTAGACTAAGGGAAGGCATTTGTTAAGATGAGTATAGGAAGTATAAGAGGACTAAAATCAGGTATTACAAAATTAGATGGGTTTTCAAATGTTGTGTATTATGGTGACTCAGCAAAGTTAGCAAAATTAAAACAGTTGAAAACAAGTACAGATTATTTTTGCAAACCGCTGAAGGTAGAATGTGAGTTTTGTAAAGAAAAAATCGGTTTGTTAAAAAATGATGTGTTTGAAAAATCTTCTAAAAATTTTGATAAGGAGTAAGTTATGACAAAAAAAATCGCTTTTCTTTTTCCTGGACAAGGTGCTCAATCTGTTGGCATGGGAAAAGATTTGTATGATAATTTTGAAAGTGCAAAATCTGTATTTGATACAGCAGACAAGGTTTTAGGCAAAAGTATTACAACATTGTGTTTTGAAGGGCCTGAAGATGCTCTAAAACAAACAGTAAATACTCAACCTTGTATAGTTACAATGTCAATTGCAGCTTTGGAAGCTTTAAAATCTCAATTGGATATTAAACCTGATTTTGTTGCAGGTCATTCTTTGGGTGAATATTGCGCAATGTATGAGGCTGGTGTTATGTCTTTGGATACAACATTAAAAGCTATTCAAAAAAGAGCTGATTTAATGGGTTCAACTCATGGCGGTGCAATGTCTGCAATTTTAAATGCTCCGGAAGGTGCTTTAGAAGAAGCGTTGAAAGAAGCTTCTCAAGTTGGATATGTAGATGTTGCAAATTATAATTCACCTGCGCAAGTGGTAATCACAGGTGATGAAGCTGCAGTTGCAAAAGCAGGAGAATTGTTACTTGCAAAAGGTGCAAGAAGAGTTGTTCCTCTAGCTGTATCAGGTGCATTCCACTCTAAGTTTATGGAAAATGCAGGGCATGAATTTGAAGGTTTTGTAAGTTCTCTTGATTTACATAACGCATCAATTCCTGTAATGACAAATGTTGATGCTTCTGCAACAACAGAAAGCTCTGATTTTAGAGTAAAAATGCCAAAACAAATTTATTCATCAGTTCATTGGACTCAAACAATTCAAAAAATGTCAGCAGAAGGTGTTGAAATTTTTGTAGAAATTGGGCCTGGTAGAGTGTTGGCTGGTTTGAATAAGAAAATAGTACCTGAAGCTAAGGTATTTAATATTTATGATAAAGCATCTCTTGATGCAACAATTGCTTCTTTAAAAGAAGAAATGGCGTGTGTATAACTCGGATTTGTAAAATAAAATAAGGAGAAAAATTAATGACTGAAAGAAAAATTGCATTGATTACAGGCGGTTCTCGCGGTATTGGTTTTGCTTGTGCCAAAGAACTTGCAAAAGCAGGATGCGATATCATTATTAATGATATTTGTGAAGCAGAAAAAGCTCAACCTGCATTAGATGAAATAAAAGCACTTGGCGCAAACGCTTATTTTTATAGATTTGATGTTTCAGATCCTGTTGCAGTTCAAGAAAATGTTGACAAAATGATTGCTGAACACGGTAAAATTGATGTATTGTTGAACAATGCAGGTATTACAAAAGACGGTTTGTTCATCAGAATGGATATGGAACAATGGGAAAGAGTTATTAAAATCAATTTGACAAGTGCATATTGCGTAACTCATGCTGTTATCAAATATATGATGAAAGCTCGTCAAGGTTCAATTATCAACATGTCAAGTGTTGTAGGCTTGCACGGTAACCCAGGTCAAGCAAACTATTCAGCTTCAAAAGCAGGTTTGGTAGGTTTGACAAAAACTTTAGCTAAAGAATTCGGTTCAAGAAACATCAGAGTAAATGCTGTATGTCCTGGATTTATTCAAACAGCTATGACTGCAAATCTTCCTAACATTGAAGAATACTTGAAAGCTATTCCTATGAAGAGATTAGGAACTCCTGAAGATATCGCAAAAACTGTTAAATACTTGGCATTAGATGCTGATTATGTTTCAGGTCAAGCAATCGAAGTTGCAGGTGCTTTAATCATATAGTCTTTGGTAAAGTCAAAAGTTAAGATTTTTAACAATATGACTGTATGATTGTAAATTCCTTGCAAAAAAGTTTTGCTCTAAGTATAATATTAGAGAACAAATAGTATAGTAAATTAATTATGAGGAAATTAGAAATGAGTACATTTGAAAAAGTAAAAAAAGTAGTTGTAGATCAATTAAGCGTTGATGAAGCTTTAGTTACTCCAGAAGCTAGCTTTACAGCTGATTTAGGCGCTGATTCATTAGATACTGTTGAATTAGTTATGGCTTTCGAAGAAGAATTCGGTTGCGAAATTCCTGATGAAGAAGCTGAAAAAATTCAAACAGTTCAAGATGCTGTTAACTACATTGATGCTCACAGCAAATAAATAACACTTGGCGTTAGATGCTAACGCTCTTAAATAATTTTATGCGAGGGCGAAAATTTAATATTAATTTTCCCCTCGTATATTTATTAAAAGATAGTTTTAAAAAGGTAAAGAGATGACAAAAAGAAGAGTAGTTATCACAGGACTTGGTGCAGTTACACCGTTTGGTGTAGGCGTTGACAAATTTTGGAACAGTCTTGTTGAAGGGAAAAGTGGAATAAGCACCTCTGAGCTTATTGATATTTCTAAACACGTCGTAAAAATTTCCGGCGAAGTAAAAAATTTTAATCCTGAAGAATATTTGGATCCTAAAGAAGCTAAAAAAATGGACAGATATATTCAATTTGCAGTTATTGCTGCTGACGAAGCTATTAAGGATGCAAAACTTGAGGAAGTTCATGATGTAGACCCTTATAAAATAGGTGTAATGGTAAGTTCTGCTGCCGGTGGTTTTAGAACGTTTGAAGAAAATCATGTTAGAATTTTGGAAAAAGGACCTAACAAATGTTCACCATTCACAATTCCTATGATGATTGTCAATATGGCATCAGGTCGTATTTCAATGAGATACGGTTTTAAGGGATTGAATAAGGTTGTTGTTTCAGCTTGTGCAACCGGTACTCATACTGTTGGTGATGCTTTCCGTTCAATTCAATACGGTGATGCTGATATCGTTGTTGCAGGCGGTTGTGAAGCTACTATTTGTGATGTTGGTATCGGAGCATTCTCTAGTGCAAGAACATTGTCAAGACGTAATGATGAACCAACAAAAGCTTCTCGCCCTTGGGATGTTGACAGAGATGGCTTTGTAATGTCAGAAGGTGCAGGTGTTCTTATTTTAGAAGAATATGAACATGCTAAAAAACGTGGTGCAAAAATTTATGCAGAAGTTGTTGGTTACGGCCAAACAGCAGATGCTTACGATGTTGTTGCTCCTGATCCTGAAGGTAAAGGTGCTACTCATTCTATGAAATTTGCGTTAGAAGATGCTGATTTGAAACCTTCTGATGTTGATTATATTAATGCTCACGGTACAAGCACAGGATTGGGCGATATCGCTGAATCAAAAGCTATTGAAGGTTTGTTTGGCGATAAAGAAACTAATAAAAAATTATTAGTAAGTTCAACAAAATCAATGCACGGTCACTTGTTAGGTGCAACAGGTGCTGTTGAATGTATAGCTTGTGTAAAAGCTATTAATGAACATATTGTCCCACCGACTATAAACCTTGATAATCAGGATGAAAGAGTTGGTAACCTTGATTATGTTCCTCATAAGGCAAGAAAAGCTGATATTCATGTTGCATTGTCAAATTCATTTGGTTTTGGCGGACAAAATGCTTCAATTGTTATTAGAGATGTAAAATAATAATAACGTAATAATAAACTATATAGTGATGTAAAGCTCCTTTTTTAAAGGAGCTTTTTATTTATTAGTTAAAATATTGAGAGTCCTTTTTATATCAAAGGATTATTTTTACAAACTTTTTATTCTTCAATTAAGACTCTATCAAGGCAAGCTTTTGGTGAATATTGCCATTCTCTGAATGTGATACGTTTTACTTTAAAGCCTGAGCGTTCGATTATTGCTTGTTTTTTCATGTTTGAAATGTGAGATTTGATTTTGTCATCAAGTCCGTCGATTTCTATAACAAACTTGTTATCTACAAGCAAATCTGCGCTTAAGCCTGCAATATCAGAACCTGCAACGACTTTGTGACCTAATTCTCTAATTTTTTCGGCTACTTCACGTTCAAGCGGGTTTTTGTATATGTTTTCATCAATTTCGCCTGACAGCATTGCTTGTTTGCGGTCTTTGTAAAGTTGCATGTAAGAAATGTAGTTTCTGAAATGACCTTCAGGAAGTTCTCGAGGATTGCGTGAAATAAAGTTTATAACCTTGTTTCTGCCTCTTGTAATTGCAACGTTAAACAAGTTTGGCTTTTGTAAGAATATCAAACTTTGATTGAAGCTGTTATCTGCAATAGCCCAAGAAATCAGCATAATATCACGTTCATCGCCTTGGAAGGTGTGTGCTGTACCGATTTCTATCTGGTGTTTTTTAATCATATAATCTGACAAAACTTTTGAAACAGAAACTTTTAACTGTTCAACTTGAGCTCTGAACGGTGAAATTATACCGACAGATACAGGATTATCAGGGTTTTGTCGTTCATCTTCAATGATAATTTCGTGTAGTCGTTTTACTAAAGCTTCGATTTCAGGCAAGTTTCTTGTCGCATCAAAATCCACTTTCCCGTCCAGTACTTCAACGAGTTCCAAAACATTTTCATCAGGTCTGTCTTTTCTCATTACACGAATTCTGTCGTTATAAAATTCATGATTTGAGAAATTTATAATTGGCGGAAGGCTTCTAAAATGTTCGTCAAGCATGACTGAATTCATAGAATAATAATCTGCAAGGTCAAACATTGAATTTGTTCTGAAACGCCACATAAGCTGGTATTTATCAGGAATTCCGTATTGGCTCAGGAATGATTGTTCTTTTGCTTTTTCCAAGAATGAAAGGTGTGGTAATTGTTTGTCATCACCTACAATTACTGCACGTTTTGCACGGAAAAGGATTGGGAAACAGCTTGCGATATCGCATTGAGATGCTTCATCAATAATTGCGACATCAAACATCCCAGGTTTTAGAGGTAATGAATCCGATACTGCATAAGTTGTTACGCACCAGCATGGGAAGGCTTCTAATAGCGGTCTGAAATCTTCTTCTTCCAAGATGTTTGTTTGCAGACGTTTTCTGTTTGTTACAAGAGATTTTGCATGAACTTTTAGTCTTCTGCGTTTGTTTTCATCTCTCAACAAGCTTTTTAGAGCTTCTCTGCGTTTGTTTTTCAAAATATTTATAGCAAGTGTTTTTTGTTTGCGTTTCATTGTACGGATTTGTTCTGAAAGCATGTGGAGATTGCCTGTTTTTTGAATATCGGCTTCGATTTTTCTCAAAGACCATTCCATAGTGGCAAAATCAAGTTCTTGTTTTAATTTTCCTAAGTTTTCGTAGTTTACGTCAAAATCTTTTATATTAAGGATTTTTTTCAGTTGACCTAAACTTGTGAAATTCGCAATTTTAGATATAAAACCTGCTTTTTCCATATTATGTTCAAGAACTTTTATTATCCCTGATACAATATCAATTTCGCCTTTTTTAAGACTTTTTTTGACAAATTCTTTTTTGCCTAAGAGTTTTTCTTGTTCTTCAACTTCCAATAATTTGTCATGCCAATCTTTTTCAAGCTTAATTATGGTTTCTGATTTAACCTCCATATTTTTAAGCATATCGAGGTGATCTTTCATATCTTTTGTATCAACAAGCAAGATGTCTTCCACATCTTCATCTAAATCATCATTTTGTGAAAGCAAATTATTCAATTCTTCACTAAGTTGTCTTTGGTAATTTAAGCGGCCTGCTCTTAGTGCCATGTGGCTTGCACCCAGTTCGTTTAATCTGTCTGCAACAACATCAACCGCTTTATCCATACGTGATGCAACAAGGACAGTTTTCCCATTTGCTACCAAGTGAGCTACAAGGTTTACGATTGTTTGAGATTTACCGGTTCCCGGAGGGCCTTGTACTGCAACAAATTTGCTGTTATCAATGTTTTTGATTACTTGAAGTTGGCTGTCACTTAATGATAGCGGAGTTATCGGGTAAAAATCAGTAATCTTATTCATATCTTTGAGCGGAACTGATTTTTCTTTACTTTGTGCATATTCTTCATTAATTATATTAAGCGCTGTTTCTCTATATGTTCCTGACGGTTTTTCTGCAATTTGGGTTAATTCGTGTAGGACACCTGCTGTGACAGATGGTCGTTTTGTTAGAATTATTGCACTTTGATATGTTACGGCAATTTTTTCTAACTTAACCTTTTGTTTTTCTTGTTCTGTTTCTTCTTCTATAATTTCGTCTAAGTTTTCGCCGTCAATTTTTTCTTTATAAAAATCTTTTGCTTTAGTAATATTGTCTTCTTCTTTATAATCTCCGATATTTTCAGCGATTTCAATTTCAGGGACAAGTGATTTTAGTGTTGTTAAAAATATGTCGAGTTTTTCTTTTGTTATAGGTAAATCGGGTACAACATCTAAAATTCCCTCAAGAAGCAAATCTACTTCGTCTTCATCATCATTTTTTCTCATTAATGCGGCTAAAGCCCCTGTATTTAGGGATAGCACTTCATCAAGCGGGAAGCAGTTTATATTCACGCCGTTGCGCTCAAGTTTGCAAGGCATGTATAAAAGCGGAGTTAAAAATTCGTTTTGTCTTTTAGACTTTGAACTTTTACCTACTAAGAATAAATATCCGTAAATAAGGTATTTGTCTTTCTGACCTAAATCACTTTGAATCATTAATTCTGTAAGTTTAGGGTCGCTTCCTTCAAGCGAAATATATTCAGCACCAGTTGAAAACAGATGTTCTTCACCTTTCAGGAAAATCCATTTGTTATCTTTATCTCCTTTAAGGTTTCTGAAAGTTGAGCTTTTTACCTCTTCTCTAACGCAGTCGTGTAGATATTGGCTTAATTTTTTAATAAAACTGTTATTGAATGCTGAATTTATTGCGCGTGATGCTTCCTGTAGCATGTGTTCTCCTTATTATAGATTTTCAGATGTTCTGAGGGCAAGAAGGCTGGTTTCATAAATAATTTTTATGTTAAGTACCTAAATTTGCTTGACCTCATGACCTCTTTTAGTCTGGTCTTCTATTACCTTGTTTATTTATACATTTTACGCTAAAATGCTTGATATGAACATCATCAATATAAATGATACTTCAAATAAATTGTTTTATATCGGCGGGGTTGTCCGTGATGAACTTTTGGGGCGAGAATCTTTTGATATTGATATTACTTATGTCGGGAATGCTATTGAATATTGTTCTAAATTCGGGGAGGTTATTCAGGAAAATCCTGATTTTGGAACGGTAAGGGTGAATGTTGGCGGAAGAGAAGTTGATTTTGCCTCCACAAGGTCTGAAAGTTATCCAAGGAAAGGGCATTTGCCTGTTGTTGAAAAAATCGGATGTTCATTGAAGGAAGATGTTTTGCGTCGTGATTTTACGATAAATGCGCTTGCAAAATCTGTTACGACAGGTGAAATCGTTGATTATACAGGTGGGCTTGAGGATTTGAAAAATAAAAATCTCAAGGTTTTGCATGATGAAAGTTTTATTGACGATCCGACAAGAATTATTCGAGGCTTAAAATTTTCAATCCGTTTCGGGTTCGATTTAGATGAGCATACAAGAAAATTGCAGGAAGAATATCTTGCTAATATAAATTACGATATGAGCTATAAGAGGGTTAAAAAAGAATTAATAGAAACTTTTAATCTCAATTCAAATAAGGCTTTTGAAAGATTTATAAATGAAAATATTTATAAACTTGTAACAGAAAATGATGTCAAAATTCCTGATATTGATATAGAAAAACTCATCAATGATTACAAACCTGAATATGTATGGCTTGTATATGTCGGAGTTTTGAAAGATTTATCAAAATTGCCTTTGACAAAAATCGAGCAAAAAATCATTGATGAAGTGCCAAACAAAATTCTGAGTAATGATTTTGAAATCTATAAAGCATTTGAAAATGCAAGACTTGAAACAGTCCTTTTGTATGGAATTTTGTATGATGAAAAAATTGCACGCCATTATCTTGATGATTTAAAGCAGATTAAAATTTCTGTCACAGGAAATGACCTGTTAGATTTAGGAATAAAACCTTCGCCAAGATATCAGGAAATTTTTGATGAAATCTTAAAATGCAAACTTGAAAATCCTGATATGACAAAAGATGAGGAACTTGAATATTTAAAAAAACTTATTTCTTAACAGATTTGTTATTCGGTAACAAAATTGATTAGTTTTTTTATATCTTTATTCCATAACCCGTTCCAGTTTCTGATTATTACATCTGCAGGTGTAATATCGTTTAGTGTGTATTCTTTTATTGCATCAAGGTATTTTTCTTCTCCGTTATCCATTTCTATAAGCGATTTTTCGGCTATGTATAAAATTTCTTTTGCAATATCTTTTACAAAAAATTTACCTATCTTTGCATTAAGTGCACTTTTTGGAACGTTATAGCGAAGCTCTGAAAAATCAGAGTATTCAAAATCCTTGAAAAGTTCTTCAATATCTTTTATTGCAGTGTGGTTATATAAGATTCCTTTATAAATTGCAAGAATTGAGTATTGCAAGCCTTTGCCTACACAATCATGGTTTCTGATTTCAACAAAATTGCGAAGTCTGACTTCAGGGAAATAAAGGTTTGCATGCAATTTAAAATCGTCAATATTTGCTTCAAAATCTTCAAAACCGTTTTCCATAAATTCTTCAAAAGTAACCTTGCCGTTGAATGGAATTGCGCCTGATTCTCTGTTTATAAATATCATTGGAGATTTTAGAACATAGTCAATATATTCTTCAAATGAAAATTTGTCATCAATTTGCCCGACAAATCCGCATCTGTCATTATCAGTATTTAACCAACTTAGTGCCCTAAAACTTTTGTATCCTGTTTCTACACCGCCTCGAATTGGCGAATTTGCAAACATCGCAGTCATAAATGGAACAAGTTTGTTTGCTATGCGGAATTTTTCAATAGCATCTTCTTCGCTTTCAAAATCAATGCAGCATTGTATTCCTGCAGTTTCTCTCATCATGACATCTGACAAAATTCCCCAAAGATATTTTGCCATAATATGATAACGTTTTTTGGGTATAAGATGTATTGATTTGTTCGTTGATAAGGGTGAAACTCCATAGTTTAAAAGTGATATACCTGATTTATTAAGGATTGGTTTCATCTGTTTATCAAGTTTATCAATTTTATTTTTTAATTTTTCAATTGTTTTTTCAGGTTTTATACTTAATTCAATTTGGCAGCCCGGCTCGAGGGTAATTGTGTCGTGTTCTTGCTTTAGACCTATAATATTATAATCATCGGTTATGTAATCCCAATTTTCTTCTTTTGCAAAATCTCTTAAAAAATTGCAAATCCCAAATTCTGATGAATAATCAGCAGCCTTTGACGTTACTGAAAAAATTGGCAATCTTTCATATTCAATACCGATTTGATGCTCTTCACAAGGCTTAAATCCGCATTTAAAGAGTTGTAAAAAATCTTTTTTATTTAATTTTTCTTTTGTTGTCAGGTTATTCACGTTTACCCCCTATTCAATTATAACATCTACAAAATTAACAAAAAAAAATTATTAAAACATTTACCTGTGTGTGGTATTATTATAGGTAAGATGAACTACTTCGAACGGGCAAGATATTTTAGAACTAAAAAAAGACTCGGTCAAAATTTCTTAATTGACGGGGAAACTATATCTGATATCATAGATTTTGCTGATATAAAACCCGATGATACTGTAATAGAAATTGGGCCGGGAGTCGGATTTGTAACAGAACAATTGGTAAAGCATGCCAAACGTGTTATTGCAATAGAATTGGACGAAGAAGCTATAAAAGAGCTTAAAAAACTTGATGCTCCAAATCTTGAAATAATCCATAATGATATTTTGAAACAGGATTTGTCAGAATTGGCTGAGGGTAAAGTTAAAGTCGTTGCAAATATTCCATATTATATTACAAGTCCTATTATTGCTCATTTGCTTGGTGAAGTTGATGATTTGAATAACAAAAACAGAAATAAAATAACTGATATTTTATTGATGGTTCAAGAAGAAGTTGCAAGAAGAATGGCTGCAAATGAAAATTCTTCAGGCAAACAATACGGACTTTTGACTATTCTTTCTCAATTTTGGGCAGATGTAAAAATTATGAAACTGGTTGGCAGACGCTCATTTTACCCAGCGCCAAAAGTAAATTCTGCTTTAGTAAAACTCGTTGTGAGAGAAAAACCTTTGCTTGATTTAACGGATTATTCTCATTTTAGAAAAACTGTTAAAGCAGGATTTTCTCAACGTAGAAAAAATATTAAAAATTGTCTTTTATCTGCAGGATTTTCAAAAGAAAATATTCAAAATGCTCTTGCAAAACTAAATCTCGATGAAAATGTAAGAGGAGAAAAACTCTCAATAGAAACTTTTGGAAAATTGTCGGAGGCTTTATTAAATAATGGAAATTAAAATTCAATGTCCTGCAAAAATTAATTTGACACTGAAAGTTTTAGGTAAAAGAGAGGACGGATTTCATAATATTGAAAGTATTATGCAGACAATAAGTTTGTATGATTATCTGACAATTACAGCTGAAAAATCTGACAAGTTTGAAATAAATCTATCAGGTAATAATACTGAAATCCCGTATAACGAAAAAAATCTTGTTTATAAAGCTGCAAAATTATTTGTAGATAATACAAATTTGCAGCCTTATAAAATTAGTATTTATATAGATAAAAATATTCCTGTTGCAGCAGGTCTTGCAGGTGGAAGTACAGATGCTGCAGGAACTCTTTTTGGGTTAAACGAGATTTTTTACAGACCTTTATCAAGAGAAAAATTGCATGAATTATGTGCTCAGCTCGGTTCTGATTTGAATGTATGTCTTGAAGGCGGAAGGCTTATGACAAAAGGACGTGGTGAAATTTTGGAAAATCTACCATTTGAAAATTTCGCGCTTTCTTTGATTAAACCAAAAAATTTAGGAATAAGCGCAAAAGAAGCTTATACAAAATTTTCTCAAAAAAAATCTCAAAATTTTCAATCAAAATTCGGCTCAAACGAAAATTTTAAAAACGATCTTGAATGGGCTGTTATAGATGATTATGACGAATTACAAAAGATAAAACAGCTTTATCCGACATCAATTATGTCCGGTTCAGGTTCAACTTATTATGTGATAAATGATAGATTTGATGCTCTTGAGGGGTATTGGATTAAAAATAATTTAGATGCAATAAAAGAAGGTGTAAAAAAAGTTCCCCATTAATTAAATGAGGAACTTTTCTTATGTATTTGCTTATGAATTATTTTACGATTACAGGTTCAGGATCGTGACAATCTTGTTTGTATTTTACTGCTTCTGTAATTTGTCCGAAGAACGGTGTATATCTAACTCTTGGTCTTGCTCCTGAATGTCTGCCGTTTGTATCTCCGTCACAATCAAGTACGATTTGTGCATCTTTCAAAAGTAACAATTCCGGATGTTTTTTAACTATTTCTTCATCTGCAAGAAGATCTGAGAAGTCTGAGTAAACTCTCATTGTTTCACCGACTTTCGGCATTGTGTTCAATGCAAAGTTTGTTACTCCGTGTTTTAGTTTTTCTGCGTGTACGTATGCTTTTAAAACTTTGCCGTCAGGTCTTTTGCCGTTTATAGTTTTAACTTTAGCAAGTGTAACTTTTGTCCAATCATCGCCTCTTTTTACTTTATGATCACAATATTCTGATTGCCATGTTTCAACCGGACAAGGTTCTGGTTTATTTACTTGTGGAGTTGTTGGCGCATTGCTGTCTTGTGGTGCTGCAACCGGAGGTGTATCCGGTTCTACACTTGGTTTTGGTTGTTGTGGTGCTGGTGGCATACCAGGTTCGTAAACTTTAGCTTCTTGTTTACCTTTATCTTTTATAAAGTTCATTGTTGCTAAGCCAAGGCCTAAACCTGTTGTTGCTCCTGTAATTGCTCCGTTACCGGCATTTACTCCTGATTTTGCTTTTGCTGTTGCTGTATCTGTTGCTGTTGCTGTATCACTTGCTGTTGCTGATTCTATGATATTTCCGGCTCCATCGTAGATGTTTGCTGTTGCATTTGATGTTGCTGTTGCTGTTGATGTTGCTGTTGCTACAACGTTACTTGCAAGAACTCCTGATGCTCCAAGAGCTGCTCCAATTCCTGCACCTGCTGCTGTCATTCCTGCAACATACAGACCTCTGTATAAATTTGTATCATCTTTTTCATAATCAAGATTTGATTTCTTAGCTATGTTTTTGATAACACTTGCGTTTACGCCTTCTTGAGCGGCAACTTCACGTCTTTCTTTTAAGCTTAAGTGGTAGTTTTCAACTTCTCCTTCTGTTGTATGTTTGTTTGCGTATTCTACTGCTTTTGCTTTAAATTTATCACTTGAAAAATTGCCGTTTTCATCATAGAAGTAATCTTTGTGGGATTCAACGAATGCACGAGTTTTTTTGCCTCTTACGTATTCGTTTTCAACTAATTGAGAATCTGCTGCTTCTTTTGCTTCTTTTCTGCTCATTCCTTCTTCTCTGTATTGAGCAATTAGAGTTCTGCGTTGTGCTTTTCTTGCTTTTTCAGCAGCTTTGTAAGCTTTTTTATCCATGAAAACTTGTGTTCCTCTTACTTGTTCTCTGTTGTACAAGTTTTCAACATAATTTTTTGCTAATTTGTCAGCTTGTTTTTCAGTATTTACATCTTCAACTGTTTCACCTTTTGAAACTCCGTAATCTAAAAATCTTTCTTTAGTTGCTTTTTCTGCATTTTTTATATCTTTTTTTGATGAAAATTGTCTTTCGAAGTTTTCTTTTTTCGGTTCTTCTTTTTTCGGTTGCTCTTTTTCAACTTCAAGACCTTTCATTTCTTTTTCTTCTTCTTTCTTTTCTTGAGGTTGACCTACTGGTACTGTAATTCCCATTGATGAAAGTTGTTTTCTGTTAGCTTCAACTTGAGCCCCCCATTTTTCTTTAAATTCTGCGGCATAATCTTTACCATAGAATGATAATCCATCAATACTCATTTTTTCCCTTTCTATTTCCTCGTTTAAAGAAAATTAATTTTTTTTTAATATCCCCTATGCTTTTATAAAAAATTTTTGTCTTGCAAAATTGCATGATTGTAAACTTTTTTCTTAATATTTGTTAACAATTATGTTCATTAGGACTATTCACAAGCTATAAATTATGGTGTATTATAAACTTGTGACTGTATTAGAGGTTAGAAATCTTAATTTAGGTTTTAATTGTGAATGCGGATTTAGGCAGGCATTGTTTGACGTTTCTTTTTCGCTTGAAAAAGGGAGAATGCACGCGCTTGTCGGAGAATCAGGATGCGGAAAAACTCTTAGTGCTATGAGCATTTTGCAGTTACTCCCTAAAAATGCTCAAATAAAAAGCGGTGAAATTATATTTAAGGGTAAAAATCTTTTTAATGCTTCAAAAAATGAATTGCAGCATATTAGAGGGGCTAAAATTGCTTTGATTCCGCAAGATCCTATGACTTCATTAAATCCTTTATATACTGTCGGTGATCAGCTTTTAGAGGTTATTAAAATTCATCAGGGCTTGAGAGGGAAGGAGGCTTTTGACAAAGCTGTTGAATCTTTAGAAACTGTGCAAATCCCTTGTGCTGCGGATAGAATGAAGGCATATCCGTATGAATTTTCAGGCGGGATGAAGCAACGTGCAATTATTGCAATGGCGCTTGCTTGTGAGGCTGAAATATTAATTGCAGATGAGCCTACGACAGCTTTAGACGTTACAATCCAAGCTCAAATTATGAATTTGTTAAAAGAAATTCAAGCTCAAAAAGGTACATCAATTCTTTTGATTACTCATGATTTGGCTCTGGTTGGTGAAAATGCTGATTATGTCTCGGTTATGTATGCAGGCAGAATTATTGAAACTGCACCGGCAAAAGAATTTTTTGCAAATCCAAAGCATCCTTATTCAAACGCACTTTTAAAATCTTTGCCTTCAAATAAAAATTCTCGTTTAGAAACAATTAACGGGCAACCACCGACTATTATGCAGGATATTTCAGGTTGTCGTTTTCATCCGAGATGTTCTAAATGTATAGAAATTTGCACTCAGAAAATCCCGCAATTAGACAACGTCGGTATAAACCATTATTCAGCTTGCTTTTGTAATTAATGTTTAACTACTTTTGACGGGTTATTTTGCGCTGCTTTTGCTTTTTTGTTGTCTTCATACAATGTTTTTACAACAAGTGCGGCAATCCCAAGAACTGCAGCAGCACCGCCGATAAGCCAGCATTTTTGTTTAGAGGTTAATTTTTTTGCCTGATTTTCAATTTTAGTTGATACAGGTTTGTTATACCATTTTTTCTCTACAAAAATTTCTTCTGCATTGTCATAGAAAATTCTGTTTAAAGCTTTTTCAGCATCTTCAGGCTTGTCTTTGAAATGATCTTTTATAGTATTTTCTACAAAGTCAGAAAATTCTGCATATTTTGTTTTGTCACCCATTTCTGCAATCGGAGTGTCTGAACCAAACATTATTCTTTCAGGTCCAAGTTTTTCCAGTGTGTAATTTATTAAATCACGATTTTCGTCCCCTTTGCCGAAAAGTGGTGTTAGCCAAGAAATGTCGACAAATAAATTAGCTTTTTTATCTTTTAAGGAAGCAGAAATATTATCAACAGTTTTTTTAAGTCTTTCAGGTTTTGCCATCAAATCGATGTGATAAAGTACAACAGGCAATTTCGGATGTTTTTCCGCAAGTTTGATAATTTCATCGGGATCTGAAAATCCGTCTGTTATTGAGTGGAAAACGCAAGGAAGCCCTTTCTCTTCTGCTAAAGTTAAATATTTTGAATATATTTCAAAATTATCTTTAACTGATTTTTTTGTATTTGTCGGGTGGAATTTCATTCCGTAAAATGTTTTGTTTTTGATTAATTCTTCAACAACTGATGTATCTTTAGAAATCCCCGGTTGGCAAGATAATAGCGGATATATTTTTACATTTTCATTTCCGACAACATTTTGCATTTCTTTTGCTGAATTAAGTTCTGATTTGTATAAATCGCTTCCTTCAGGATTGAACCCTGAAAGCGAGCTTACAAGAATTTTTTTTACATTGTCTGTTTCAACTGTATCAATAATATTTTGAGCGTTAAAATAGCATTTACTATTGTGCAGACCATCGTGCATTGAACCTATGTGTCCTTGAACATCAAATTTCTTTCTGTTGCTAGTGAATGATGTGTTGTAATTTCCAATTGCTTGAATTTTCATAAATTTAACTCCTTACATAAAAAACCATAAGATAATTTTTGCATATTTTGCAATAAACACTGCGGCGAAACTAAATACAAAGTCATAAATAATTTTGACACCGCTTTGTGCAACAATCCAGCCAATCATAAATTCGGATCCTTCATGTTGCAATCCTGCTATGAATAGCATATATAAAACCCCTATCAGGTGAATAGTTAAAACCCCGACCAGAACTGCGTGAAAAATATTTCGGTTGGTATATCCGCTTTTTAAAATTGAACCTGAGAAAAATACAGCAGGCATATAAGCTATGATATAACCAAAGCTGTATTCAAAAATATATTTTGGTCCTCCGCCAAGAGCAAAAATTGGCATAGCAAAAAGACCAAGTAATATATATATTAAAATACTTACAATACCGTACTTTCTTCCTAAAAACGCTCCTATGAACATAATAATCGGAACTTGCGGTATTAATTTATATGTGTGAATATAGTCAGCTAATGAAAGATGTTCTCCATTAAACAGACCTGCAGGGATTGTAAAATGATTTATATTTACTTGTATGAATGTTGATAGAATTATCAAAAACGTACAGCACAAAACCAATAGTATGCTCCCGAATGACAATCTTATCCCCTCAATTTGTTTTTTTATAATTCTAATTTTTGGTGCGGCAGTGTTAGTCATAAGATATTTATTTTCCCCTTTAGAGCAGTGATATTTTTTTCATATCCTGATTTAAATTTATCGTAAAAAATATTTTCTGTCCACATTATTAAGGCATCTTCATTATTATCTTGGTAGTAGCCTTTTCTTGTGCCAAGTGATTTAAAACCGTATTTTTCATACAAACTAATTGCGGGGATGTTTCCGACACGGACTTCGAGCGTAATATATTTTGCCATATTCCTGTAACATTCATCGATTATAGTCGTAAGCAAGGCTTCTCCTACATGTTGGCGTTTGTACTCAGGAGTTACGGCAATGTTTGTAATATGTGATTCTTCTAATATCTGCCAGCATCCGCAATAGCCGATAAGTTCTCCTTTTTCGTTGAAAGCACTAAAATATTTGGCAAGCTCGTTTGAGAGTTCGCTCATAAATGAATCTTTTGACCAGTGATGTGGACCGTATGCCTTTTCTTCTATTGCAATAACCCCATCTACATCTGTTTTTTGCATCGGTTTTATTTTAATACTTAGCATATACTGATTTTAGCATGGAAAAAGTCGCTCTGCTTATTTATTAAATTTTGTTTAGCTATTGATTTAACTAGCCAAATATGCTAATATTGGGTAAAATTGGTGTAAGTATTCCATAAAATTTATGAGAGAATACAAATTCCGATTAAAATAAAAAAGATTTCGACGGATATTGTCACAGAGGGAATAAAAATGAAGAATATTGTTGTTTATACAGATAAAAATGAATCAAAACTAGCAGATGTTTTAGCTCAAATTGATGACACTAATGTAAGAATTGAAAGTGCTGAAAATTTGAGAGATTACGAAACTCTTAACCCAGGACTTGTCGTTGTTGAAAGTGTTCCAAATATTAAAGATGTTTTGATGACAACAAAATTCAAAGCTCCGACTTTATTTATCGGTGATGTTTTCAAAGGTACGACTGTTAGAGCAGTAATTTTTGATTTTATCAGAACCCCTGTTGATAATATGGAACTTGTTATTAGAGCTAACGCACTTCTAAAATATAAAGAATTGCGTGACAAATTGAAACTTGTCTCTACAACTGATGAATTGACAGGTCTTCATAACAGAAAATATATGCAAGAACGCCTTGAACAAGAAATTTCTCGTGCAAGACGTTACGGCACAAAACTTTCTTGTCTGTTGTTTGACTTAGACTTTTTCAAGGTTGTAAATGATATTTACGGTTATGAATGGGGCGATGTTCTTTTGCGTTCTATCGCTGATAAATTGAAACAACTTATCAGAAAAGAAGATATTTTAACTCGTTACGGAGATGAAGAATTTTTACTTATATTGCCTAACACTTCTGAAGAAAATGCTTTCTTATTCGCTGAAAGATTTAGAAAAGATATTGAAAGAATGGAATTTATTCCGGCGGGAGAAGAAGAAAGACATCCAATCACTATTTCAGGCGGAATTGCAACATACCCTTGCATTGAAAATACTGAAGAAGATGCAAATACAATAATCCGTTATGCAGAACACGCTTTGTATAACGCTAAAAACCGCGGGAAAAACAAAATTGTTCAATTCTCTCAACTAAACTTGGGCGAATAGATTAATTATTTTGAGGATTAAAATAAAAATTGCAAATACTGATTAACAAACAAATAAATAAAAATATCATTATATTTTTAAAAGTTTTTGTTAATCCTATATCAATGTAATTAAATTCATTTTTATCAGAATTTAAATAGTTATTGAATTTAATACCCGTATCTTTTGCTTTATCCAATGTCGAAAAATTGAATTGTACAAATATATTATTATTATTGTTTTTATCGAAATCAATGAGATACATTAGAGAATCATGACGCATTCTAGCAGTAAATGAAGTATATTGCGGAGTTGAAAGAGAACTTAATTTCGCTGTTTTTATGTATTCTTTATTAAACATTGAAACTCGTTTGTAGGTACAAGTATTTTGCAGTTTATTACATGAAAAATATCCTTTACAAGGATAAAAAATTGCGACACCTATAAATAATATTAATATTAGAATAATGTATAAATTATTTAGCACTAAACTCTTTTTCATTATCTACTCTTTATTATTAACTCCATAGCCAAACATTGCAAAATCGTATTTTACAGGGTCTTCAGGATTGAATTTTTTCAAATTTTCTGTAATTTCTAGCACTGATTTAAAATCATTCGCTTTTCTTGTTAAAAGCCCCATTTCTCTTGATAATCTTGCGACATGCGTATCCAGTGGAATTAACAATTCTGACGGCTTCATAAAATTCCAAATCCCAAAATCCACAGGGCCTTTCCTAACCATCCATCTGAGATACATACACATACGCTTCATCGCACCGCCTTTTTTAGGGTTTGGAATCATAAAATATGCGCCCTGCGAAGTTTCTTTAGAAAATCTTGAATAAAAATAATCCGTAACCGGAATAAACATATTGTCATTAACAGGATTTTCATATCCATATTTAAAAAGTGTTTCTAAGCCGCCGTCTTTTTCATAAAGTGTACGTAATACTTTGAAAATTTCATTAAAATCTTCGGTTGTTCCAAAACGGTAGTTGAAATCTTTTAATGCACCTTCTTCAAAGTTCAGGATGAAGTTGTAAGGTTCATCTTGTGCAATATTTGTGAATAATTCATTTAATTTTTTTATAAAAACTTTTCTGTTTCCGTAGGCCAAAAGTGATGATATAAAACCTGATATTTCGCAATCTTCTTTTGTTTTATTGTATTTGTGCGGAAATTGTATAGGATCATCTTTTATAAAATCTGTATTTTCATATTTTTCAGCCAGTTTATCAATTTCAGTTTTTGTTATCATTTCGCAAACCTTCAAAATAATCTTTCAATATTTTATCACATTCTTCTTCCATAATCCCGCCATAAACTTTCATTTTTGAGTTTGAGAGTTTTCGCAAATCAATTACTGAACCCAAAGCTCCATAGTTGTTATCGTAAGAGCCAAAGTAGACAGCTTTTATTCTTGCGGAAATTATCGCCCAAGCACACATCGGACAAGGCTCCAGCGTTACATACATTTCGCAATCATCAAGACGCCATTTCCCCAATTTTTGTTCTGCTTCTCTAATTGCTAAAATTTCTGCATGGGCTGTAACATCATTTGTCATTTCTTTTTGATTAAATGTTTCTGCGATTACTTCTCCGTCTTTTATAATTAATGCTCCGACAGGAATTTCTCCTGTTGCTTTATTGGCAAGTTTTATTGCTCTTTTCATTTAAACATTCTCCGTTACATTTGCAAGTTTGAAGGTTAATTCAACACAGAAACCGCAATTCTTATCGCTGTGAAGTTTAATTTCTCCATTCATTGCCTCAATAAGACCTTTTACTATAAATAGTCCCAAACCTGTTCCACGAGTGGTTCGTGTTGTATTATCGTCAAGACGCATAAATTTTTCAAAAAGTTTGTTTAATTTTTTAGGTGGTATAACTTCGCAATCATTTTTTACATAGATTTTTGCTTTATCATCTTTAACTTCTGTATCAACGACGATTTTAGAACCTTCTGATGCGTATTTTGCAGCATTTTCAAGCAGGTTGACGAAAACTTGGAGCAATCTGTCTTTGTCTGCTTGGATTAGAGGAAAATCTTCGCTTATGTTAAATATGATTTCTTTGTGATCTTTGTTTTTAACCAAAATTCTTGATTCTTCAAGAACTTCAGGTACCCATACCTGTTCAATTTTTGTTCTTAGGCGCATTCCTTCGATATCAGGAATTGTCAACAAATCATCGATTAGGCGTTTTAAACGTTCTGATTGTTCTTTGATTATTCTCAAAGATTTTTGTCTTGTTTCTTCATCAATTGTTATATCTTGGCGCATAAGCCTTGAGGTGTAGCCTTGAATACTTGTCAGAGGTGTTCTGAGTTCATGGCTTACGGTATCAATAAGGTTTGAACGAAATTCGTTTAATTTTTTAAGCTCAATATTGTTCTTTTTTAATTGTATGTAAGACTTATGGATTTCTGTTGCCATACGGTTGAATTCAAATGCCAAAAAGATTATTTCATGAGGAGTAAAAGCTGTTGTTAAAAGTCTTATTTGACGTTCATAATTACCTTTGGAAATTGCAATAATTCCTTTGAAAAGCTGTCTTATATTGATGTAAAGATAGTATGTGTATAAGCCGACAACAAAAATGATTGTGAATGTAGCAAAAAGACAGGAAAGTATAATTTTTAAACTGTTATTTGTAATTGCTTTTTGCGTAACTTTTTCAGTTGTGTTGACTATAATTGTAATCTTTGGCTCATCTTTTGAAACATATACTAAAGGTTGGTTTTTTACATCTCCAAAGATTACCGGTTTGTTTTTCTTCAATTTATTAGGCAGAAGTGCAAGAGTTTTTTTGTAGGTTTCTTCAGTATAATTATGTTCTGCAAGTAAGTAGCCGTCATCTGTTAAAACATAAATCTGCCTTTTATCATCTGCAAGAGATTTGAAAAGTTCATCTTTTATTGCATCAAGTTTAAAGGTTGCGATAAGATATTGGCTTCCTTTCATTTTCAAAATAACTGAAGCTTGTTTGTTCTGTTTATCTTTTTTATGAAGAGCATCAAGATCTTTTTCATCAATAATTTTTAATTCTTCGCAATCGTCAAGTTGAGTTTTTACTGCTTTTAAATATTGTTCTTTTGATTTTTGGTTTGGCAAATGTTCAAAAGTGAATACTATTTGTTCCAAATTACTCAAAATTGTTTTGTTGAAAAAGTCAATTTCATCAGATACCATATTTGCAATCAAGACAGCAGATTCTCTCAACTGATATCTCATTGATTGCTGGTTAATATTGTTTATTATAAATCCGCTTATGGTTGTTGGAATTATAACTGCAAAAATAAATACAATTATAATTTGTTCAACGATTTTCAAATGTTTTCCGAACATAAAATTTAACCTTCACCAAACGGTGTTAATTTGTAACCTACATTAGTAACAGTGTGCAAGTATTTTGGATGTTTTGTGTCAGGCTCGATTTTGTTTCTCAATCCGCCTACATGAACTCTCAACATTCTAACATCTTCATCACTGTCATAACCCCATACATCATCTAATAATTTTGCAAGTGTAACCGCATTATTAAAATGTTGCATCAGGCAATATAAAATTTCAAATTCTGTCGGTGTAAGTTTAACTCTTTTGTTAACGACTACTGCTTCAAGTGTTTCAGGGAAAATTTCAATATCTCCGACATTCAAAACTTCATCTGAAAGTGCGGTTTTATCCTCAACTTGATTACGTCTTAATAAAACTCTTATTCTTAACAAAACTTCTTGTACATCAAAAGGTTTTACAAGATAATCATCTGCTCCGCAGTCAAAACCTTCTGTCTTGTCATCAATAGTACCTTTTGCGGTAAGCATTAAAATAGGAATAGCAAGTTTTGCCTGACGAATATTTTTGCATACATCAAACCCGTTCATTTTAGGCATCATTACATCAAGCAAAATTAAATCATACGTATTGTTTAAAGCCTTGTTAAGCCCTTCCATACCGTCTTTTGCAGTATCTACAAAATATCCGCTGGCACGTACATCAAACTCTAAAAGTTCTCTGATTTCGTCATCGTCATCAACTATTAAAATACGTTTTTCGTTCATTCAAAATTCCTTATTTTTATGACACAACCCTTTTTTAAATAATTCAATAAAAACTCTTTTTTTTCAATTAATTATAAAGAAATAAGAACTTAATAAAAGACAAATTTTGAAAATAATAAATAACCATATTTCACTATTTTATACTTATACCTAAAGGGGATTATTTACCGTGAAAAAGGTTTTAAAATTTACATATAACATATTTGTGGAGTAATTTAACATGTTAATGGGAAATGATTGTCACGATTGCAGCAAGTACAATCGCTTGGAAATGAAAAACGTAAACAAAGATGTCCTAGCGTGGCTTGAAGATATTATAGAAGAAAATAACAGCCGCATCGAAAGAAAAGAGTGGAAAAGTAAATATAACAGTTATGTTGTATATGATTACGAACCATTCTGCACAGACGGATTTGAAATAAATTTGGTAATAACTTCATACAACGCGGCATATTTGAATTTTATCAAGTATTTGTACGATGAAAAAATAAGTACGATTGAATATTTAAACAGCTGCATTGGTGTTTAAAAAAACAAAAAACAGACCGGTAATTTTGTTTGCCGGTCTGTTTTTTATTTGTATTTATAATTATTTAATTTTCATTCCCTGTTTGTTCTTCGTGTTCTTTATTAAAGCAATCTTTGCAATAAACTTCTTTCCCTGGGATAGGTTTAAACGGAACCTGTGTTTGTGCACCGCATTTAGAGCATACTGCTTCGTACATTTTTCTGTGTCTTCTGTTGTTTTTTCTACGAGCTTTTCTGCATTCCGGGCATCTTTTAGGTTTGTTTACTAAACCTTTTTCTGCGTAAAATTCCTGTTCACCTGCAGTGAAGACGAATTCTGCGCCGCAATCTTCACATACAAGTTTTTCATCTTGGTACATTTTTCTTCTCCTGATATTAAATTGGTACTTTAAAGAAATTTTTGCAAAATTCCTTTAGTTCATATAATTATACACTATTTTTGAAATTATGCAAGCATGATATTTGCATTCCTCTGAATATAAGTGTATAATCGATTAAAAAAGGAGTTATGAATGAGAGATTTCGGCATTTTAGATAAGTTGGGGCTTAAATATAACACTGATAAAGCTTCAAAATATAACAGGCGCGATAATATTGTAAAAGGTCACGATTATTTAAGGCATTATGAAATATTTTTATCAACATTGAGAGATGAAAAATTTACTCTTGTTGAGCTTGGATGTTATACAGGGGCATCTTTAAAAATGTGGAAGGAATATTTTCCGAAAGCTCATATTATAGGCGTTGATTTGAACGAAAAATTATCTTCTTTGGAGGAGGATAGAGTTTCATTTATATGTTCTGATGCGGTTGCAAATACTTTGCCTGCAAAATTGTCATCTTATAATGAAGAAATTTTGTGCATAATTGATGATTGTTCTCACGCTTGGGGAGATCAAAGACGTTCTTTTGAGATGTTATTTCCGTTATTAAAATCGGGCGGATATTATATTATTGAAGATTTGGAATGCGGGGCGATGGGAGCTTATCCTGCTTATCCGCCAAAAGTTTTGGATGCGCAGGTGTTTTGGGATTACGCAATGGATAGAATGAAAATTTTAAGAGTATCTGAAAAACGAAATCCTGTTAGCTTCAGACCATTTTTCTCTCAGCTTCCACAGCATATTCAAGATATAGAAAGCTCGATTGATATGGCATTTGTTGTTCCTGGTTCTATTGTTTTCAGGAAAAAATAGATTTTGATAAAAAATCAGATAAAGCATCTTATTTTTTTTAAATTAGGTGCTTTATTTTTTTTATTAGTTTGGGGATGCTTCATCACTTCCCCACAATTTGTCGTATTTTTCTTGATTTTTTTCGTGGTAGCGGGGAGAGGTTTTGCGATTTGTATTTTTTATTTCTGCGTTAATTTGACGTGCTATTAATAACATTCTTTCGTGATTGTCTTTCTTTTTCTTTTCTTTAAGGTTGGTTAAAATATACATGGTACTTGCAAAAATTATTCCTGTATAGGCTGTTATTTTTAAAATTTGTATAAATTTATTTTTCATAAATTAAAACTCCATAATTTTTTTTAATGTTTTGATTATTTAATTTGCTAGGGCGTAGGCAAAAAGTTCTCCGACTTTTTTGTTGTAGCTTCTGCCTTCTTCTTTTGCAAAAAGATTTTCATAGTGGCTAAGGGCTGTTCCATCGGTTGAATATGAAGGGTTTGTCATCATAAGGTGATGGGTTGAGGTATCTGAGCGAAGCGGAAATATATCATCCATTTGCATAAAACTCGGAAGTTTGTCACTTGCCAGATAGTAGCCGAAAATTGCTGAATTTATCCGGTTTAATTTCTGTTCTGATGTTAGACTTCCGATATTATTGTCGTTTGAAACTTCTACACCCGGTGCGTAATCTCTTAAAAATCGTAAGCGTTTTGACAATTCTTTTACGGCTTGAAAATTATCACCTGTTATAAAATCAGTTCCTGCATTTAGTCCCATAAATCTGTATCTTTCAAAATCATCAGAACTTTTTTCGCCGACAAAACTTATATTTGTTTTTCCGCTTCTTAAGCGTATTTCATTTAGAATATATTGCATTTGAGAATATGCAGGCAGTGCTCCGACACCTGTATAATTTGCCATATCATAGCCGCCTATGTGCTTTGCGGAATCTATAAACATACATTCAAATCCTAAATTCATAAGTTTTACGCATTCATTTATGTATATTTCAACGTGTTCAGGATTTTGCCAGTTGAAAATTTCATCATCGCTTTGTGCTCGGGCAATTTTTATTTGATCTGCGGAAATTACATGTCTGAAACCTACCTTTATTCCTCTGAAATGTGCCAAATCCACAAATGCTTTCAATTGTTCTTCGGGTGAAATTTTATCTGCTATTGAATAATCTATTATATTGTCGCTATAACTTGTGTTTAGTCTGAGGCCGTAAATTGAATTTTCTTCAAAAGGCCCTTTTTCGTAAGCATCACCGTATATATTTTGCCAAATTTGCGATAATATAATGCAATTGGCCCAGCTTGTTGCGGATGGCGGGATTGCGGGTAGAAGCTTTATGCAGTTTAAAATCCCTTTACATGTGCATCCGTTATCCATAACAGCTATTGCGCGGTCGTTAATTTCTATGTAATTTGCAAGCCTTCCCCATTTGTCCCCGTAAATTGGCGAATTTATATAATTTGGAAATTGTTCATAAAAAATCCCGCCTTCTGACAAGGTTGCAATAATTTCTATTGCCTCTTTTACTGAAAGTTTTAGCAAATCACAAGGGACAATATTTGCAAGCCAACGTTTTGAATAGGCTTTTCCGACACCGTGAAAAGCTATATAGTTGCTGAATAAATTTTTTTTAAGCTTTGTGTTTTCCCCAAGAGCTTTTAATAATTTATTTACCGAATTTTTATCCATAACATGATTATTGTTAATCAAGGAGGATTTTTCATTACCTGAATTAATAATTTATGCGTAAAAAGATATTGTCGTCATATCTTCTTTATTAATACTATCAATGTATTCAGAAATTTTTTGTAATCGAGTTTCTATATCAGGGTATTTTCTTCTGTATTCGGAAAGTGTTCTTTCTATTGGGGTAAAATCGTGTCCATAATCACATAAACGCATTGCAAGATTTAATTCTCTATGGTCGTTTATGTCTGTGTAAAGTGGGAGTTCATATTTTTCAGATGCAAGGATTAATTTTTTGATAAGTTCTTTGCGTCTTGGTATTGCAAGATAGTCAAATTCCGCTGTTGTATTTGCGTCATAAGAATTTACAAAAACTTTAAAGAGTTTTGACAAAGTATTTGGATTTTTTTCTTTTGCCGGAGTAATTTCATCAACAATTTTAATTGTTTTGCCATCAGCTGTAAAATTGTTTGGATTTATTGTATCAAATTGTTTGCCTAATGTATTTAATGTTTTAAAATCCTGTGCAATTTTATCGTAGGCTCCTTGAGGCAATGATACAAAATGTCTTAAATACACATTATTGTAATATGCAAGTTTTTCTCCTCTGGACATCCATCTGTTAGGAAGTCCTGCAGGTAAAACATTTTTTGTCTTAAAAGCATTCCTCATAATTGTCATGTTGCCAATTCTTGCAACAATGTTTCCATAATATGTTTTCAAATCTTTTATGGGTTTTTCTTTTGGAATGACAAATTTTCCGATTTTAGGAGTTGCGCGTCTGCCAACTTTTACAACATAATCATCATCAATCCCATAAACTATTCCGTGCCAGCCTGAACCTTTTATATTTTTGTCCGTAATTTTTTCAGGCATAATTTTTGACAAACATTCTACGATGGTTTTTTCTTTGCCCTTATCTCTTGTTTCTTGGGATAAATATCTATTTAATTTTTTACTAAAATCTGTTTTATAACCGCAAAAACTTGGATTATAATTTTTGATTTGCATACACACACTCCGATATATATTAATTATAAAACGCTTAAGTGAAAAAAATTGCTAAAAAAAATTTTTTAGTGTTAAAATCAAGTTAGGAAAGAGAGGAAGTAATTATGATTAATGAAAAATTAGAAAAAGCATTTAACGTACAAATTAATAAAGAATTTTACTCAGAATATTTATATCTTTCAATGCAAGCATATTTTGAAAGATTGAATCTTAAAGGTTTTGTAAACTGGATGTCAGTACAAGTTCAAGAAGAACGTGCTCATGCTATGGGTATGTTTGATTACTTAAATCAAAGAGGCGGTAATGTTGAACTTGAAGCTATCGCAAAACCTCAAACTGATTGGAAATCTCCACTTGATGTATTTGAAGAAGTTCTTAAACATGAAGAATATGTTACATCTACAATTAATACATTAATGGATGTTGCGGAAGAAACTAAAGATCGTGCAGCAATGTCATTCTTAAACTGGTACTTGAAAGAACAAGTTGAAGAAGAAGATAATGTAGGTAATGTTTTAGCTACATTAAGACTTATCGGTGATGACAAAAAAGCTTTGTTAATGCTTGATAAAGATTTAGCTACAAGAACATTTGTTGCTCCTGTTATTGGTTAGAAATAAAGAAGACAAGAGAGCAGGAAGGCAAGTTATTCTTGCTTTAAAAAAAACACTTCTTACTTTATTGCCTTTAGAGTGTTATGATTGCATATCAAAAAGTTGAAAAACAAAATATCAAAGAACTTGCAAGTCTGGCTTATGCTATCTGGCATGAGTACTGGACTTGCTTGCTTTCTTTGGAACAAATTGATTATATGGTTGAAAATTTTCAATCAGAACATGCAATAAAAAGTCAGATTGAAAATGAAAATTACACATATTATTTTATAGTTGATGATGGCGAAAAAGCCGGATATTTTGGAATTTCTGATAAGGGTGAATACTTGTTTTTGTCAAAATTTTATATAAAGAAAGAGTATCGTCATAAAGGGATTGGAACAAAAGCTTTTGAAAAAATAAAAGAGCTTGCGAACAATAAACCAATAAGATTGACTGTTAATAAACAAAATATCAATTCCATAAAAGCTTATGAAAAATGGGGATTTAAAACGATTGATGCTGTTGTAACTGATATCGGTTCAGGCTTTGTAATGGATGATTATATTATGGAAGCTTAATTTTTTTTTTAATTTTAATTATTCATAAAAATATCTTTAATTTTGTTTGAGATTTCTTTTCTTAGTTTAATTTCCGATTTCTCAGTGAATTGAGAGAGCTTAATCGGCTCAAGTTGATTTATCGAATATGTGATTAATCTATCTGAGGCATCGTATATTGGTTGTCCTTTTTGCAAAAACGGATAATCGCACTTCATCTTAATTGGAATAATGTCTGCGCCTGATTCAATTTGTAATGCTGCTGCGCCTTTGTGGATTTTTAAATCTTCCCCCTCAACTGTTCTTGTGCCTGTTGGGAAAATTATAATATTGTAGCCGTCATTTAATACTTCAGTCGAAATTTTTTTAAATTCATCCAATTCAACATTGTTCGGAATATATACATTTTTTATAATATTTTTCAAGAATATATTATTCAACAATTCTTTTTTTGCAAGGCATAGGGAATTATCATAAATTCCGATAAGTATCATAATATCAATAAATGTCGGGTGAGTGGAAACTATTATTTTCCCTCTTACTTGTTCTACATTATTCAAATCAAGTTTTATAAGTCCAAGTTTCACAAAAAGATTTGTATAAAAATGCCACAGTTTGTGGATTAATCTTGAAAATTTTTCTCGCTTTTTTTTGTCTTCGCTTGTATCTGATGATAATGAATTTCCAGACTTTTCAAATTTCATAAAAATCTGTAACATAGGCAAAACTACAAAGCCTAGAAAAAATGAGCAAATCCCAAATATCGTAAATAATAATACAACGCCAAAACCTCTTATAAATCTAATCATTTACTCTCTCCATAATGTATAGAGGGCAAATATATTGTCCGCCTTTTATAAATTCGGTAAAATTATTAGGTTCAAGATTTTGTGTATTTGGAATAATTCTAACATGTTCGCCCTGACCATCATTATCTATAAGCATAGAAATACTTTCAAATCTATCAACAGATTCTGCATAACAAAATAGTGTCTTGACTTTGTTCATCGCAGCATCGAGTAGCCCTAAACAAAAACTGTTTTCTCCAGCAGAAATTGAATTGTACGGAGAATGTATTTTGTTCATTAGGGAAAATAATCCGATAGTTGAATTGTGAACAGAAAAACTAAAACCTATTGGAGAAATTTCATTTTCATCATGTTCCTGCTTAATTAATTTTACAACTCTTTCTAATTCTCCGTAGCGAGATGCGTATGTTAATTTTACATCATCTCCGTCATAACATTGCAGCAGTGTACTTAATGCTATTTTGCCGACAGGAGATAATTTCCTTCTCATCATCATTGGAATTTGAGATAAGTCAATATTTTCACCTGTCGAGTGAGAAATTTTTTTAATGTAAAATTCCAAACTATTCATGGTAACATATTATCATGAATGGGATTTTTATTACAGATGCAAGCGGAATTTTTGCAGATCACTTAACTCTTGATAATAATGTCGTTAAGGGGAGTGAATTTTATTTCGGTAAGATTGAAAAAGATTTTGAAGATATTAATAACGAAAAATATAACTTGCGTTGCAACAGAGTTTTGAAATATCTTGTCGATAAGTTAGATTTATCAGGATTTAAAAAAGATGAAATCGGTATTGTAATAGGTGCGACAAATTCAGGAATTGCAGAATTTGAAGTGACTGAAAACAAATACCATGCAGAACTTGGAAATCCTGCTGAGTTTTTAAAATGGTATTTGGGAACAACAAATGTTGCAATGGGTGTTTCTACAGCTTGCACTTCAGGAATTAAGGCTTTTTCTACTGCTGTAAAATTCTTGGAAAATGATGTTTGTAAAGCAGTAATCGCTGGTGGTATTGATACTATTGCGCCAATGCCTACGTATGGATTTCATGCACTGGAGGTTTTATCTCATCAAAAAACAAATCCGTTTTCAAAAAATCGTAACGGTATAAGTCTTGGCGAGGGTGGAGCATTGTTTTTATTGACCAAAAAGAAGATAGAAAAGCAAGATGATATGAAGGCAAACAACTATATTCAACTGCTCGGGATAGGTGAAACTTCAGACGCATATCATGCTGCAACCCCTGATCCAGAAGGTGTTCAAGCAGCTATTGCAATTCAAAAAGCACTTGATGATGCAAAATTAGTACCTGATGATATTGATTACATAAATCTTCATGGCACAGGTACTGTTTCAAATGATTTGATGGAAGCAAATGCGATTTATAAAATTTTTAAGGATAAAACACCAGCAAGTTCTACAAAACCTATGACGGGGCATTGTCTTGGTGCTGCTGCAAGTGTCGAAACCTTTATTTGTTATGAAATTTTGCAAGGTAAAAGAGATTTGCCAATTCATATATATGACGGTGTTTATGATGATAATTTGCCTAAAATAAATTTGGTAGATGCAAATACTCGTGTAAGCCCGATAAATATATGTATGTGTACATCTTTCGGCTTTGGTGGAACAAATGCGGTTGTCATAATCGGTAAGAAGGGAGAAAATTAATGAAAAAAACAGATTTTTCAGATATAAGTATGGAAAATGTTCTTCCGCATGATAGACCGATGATATTGATTGACAATATTTTAGAGGTTGATATGGAGGAGGATTTTGTAAAAGCCTCTGTCACAATTAATGATGATAAAGTTTTTTTTGATAAAGAAATTAATGGCGTATCTCCGCTTGTCGGTATTGAATTTATGGCTCAAACAATCGGGTGTTATTCATATTATAAAAACGGAGAAGAAATTCCCAAAATTGGTTTTCTTTTAGGGACAAGACTTTACGAAAATTCATTAACGAAATTTGAAAACGGTAAAACCTACATTATAACTGCTAAAGCGATATATGCAGACAATGAACTTGTTTCATTTGAGTGTTTAATTTATAATGATAACAAAGAGGTGGCTAAGGCGGTTATTAATGCATTCCAACCGAAAGATGTTGAAGCGTATTTGAAGGAATTATGATGAGTAATAATATTAGTGTGAAAAAGGTTTTAGTAACAGGTTCAAGCAGAGGTATAGGGAAAGAAATCGCATTATACCTTGCAAAAAACGGATTTGATATCGATGTTCATTATGTCGGGAATCTTGCAAAAGCTCAAGAAACTGCAGATGAAATTAGAGCACTCGGACAAAAGGCAGATGTCTTAAAGTTTGATATAAAAAATAGAGAAGAATGCGCAAATGTGTTGTCTGACAAACTTTATTACGGAATTGTATTAAATGCCGGAATTGCAAAGGATAATGTTTTCCCTGCGATGGAAGATGAAGAATGGGATGATGTTATAAATACTAATTTGACAGGGTTTTATAATGTTTTAAGACCGCTTGTAATGCCTATGATTTCAAACAGAATTAAGGGAAGAATTGTTACAATGTCATCAGTTGCAGCACTTTCAGGTAACAGAGGACAGGTTAATTATTCCGCATCAAAGGCAGGAATTATTGGTGCTACAAAATCTCTCTCATTAGAACTTGCAAAACGCGGAATTACTGTTAACTGTGTTGCCCCCGGAGTAATTGATACTGATATGATAAAAGATGTTCCGCTTGATGAGGTTAAAAAATTAATCCCTATGAAACGTTTAGGACAAGCAAAGGAAGTTGCAAGCCTTGTAAATTATTTGATGAGTGAGGATGCATCTTATATTACAGGTCAGGTAATTTCTGTTAATGGAGGGCTTTATTTATGACAAAACGTGTGGTTGTTACGGGCATGGCGCTTACAAGCCCTTTAGGAAGTGATATTAATACTGCATTTGAAACTCTTGAAAAGCTTGAAAATTGTGTTGAATATAACAGCGAACTTGACCAGTATCAAAGATTAAATACAAGACTTTCTGCTCGTGCAAGAGGGTTTGAAATTCCTTCAACTTATAACAGAAAGGTTACCCGTACAATGGGACCTTTATCTATTATGGCTGTTAGAACATCTGAACTTGCTCTTGAAGATGCAGGGCTTTTAGGTGATGAAATTATTACAAACGGTAAAACAGGCGTAAGTTACGGCTCATCTTCAGGTTCATTAGATGCTATAATTGATTTTTACGGAATGCAGGTTGATAAAGTTGTAAGAGGTCTAAATTCAGGTTCCTACGTAAAAATGATGCCGCAGACTGCACCTGTAAATATTTCACTTTATTTTAAGACAATAGGACGACTTGTCCCTTGTTCTACTGCTTGCACATCAGGTTCTATGGGGGTTGGATATGCTTATGAAACTATTAAAAACGGTTATGAAACCGTTATGATTGCAGGTGGGGGCGAAGAACTTCATGCAACTGAAATTGCAATTTTTGATACTTTATATGCAACAAGCTTGAAAAATGATACACCTAAATTAACCCCTTCTCCGTTTGATAAAAATCGTGACGGACTTGTTTTGGGAGAAGGTGCAGGAACTTTGATTTTGGAAGAATATGAACATGCAAAAAAACGTGGCGCAAAGATTTATGCAGAAGTTGTAGGTTTTGGAACAAACACTGACGGTACACATATTACAAACCCGAATAAAGAAACTATGAAAATTGCACTTGAACTTGCGCTAAAAGATGCAAATTTAAGCCCTGATAAAATCGGTTATATAAACGCCCACGGAACAGCGACTGTTCAAGGTGATATTGCAGAAACTTGGGCAACAGAACAGGTGTTTAAAAGATTGGTGCCTGTAAGCTCGACAAAAAGTTATACAGGCCACACTCTTGGGGCTTGTGGCGCAATTGAGGCTATATTAAGTATTGAAATGATGAACAGAGGCTGGTTCCACCCGACATTAAACCTTAATGAAGTTGATCCTCAATGCGGAAAGCTTGATTATATTCAAGATCAAGGAAGAGAAATCAAAACTGATTATGTTATGTCAAATAACTTTGCATTTGGCGGAATTAACACATCATTGATTTTCAAAAGAATTTGAGAATTTTTTGTTTACTTTTTTAGATATAAAACAGGCTGCCTCATAAAACACAATAGGCAAAGAACAATAACCTGATACGATTAGGGCATCTTTTATCGGTGTCGGCTTTTTTAAAGGTTTTTTGGAGGCTACTTTTGGAAGTATATTATTGATTTTTACAGGCTGAACTTTCATATAATATATTTTGTATTGTGAAAGTGTAAATACATTAGACACAAGGACAGAAATTTTGTTATTTTTATATTATAATGAAATTCAGCTGATTATATAAATAGGGAAAAAGTATGATAACAACTGATAAATTGACCGTAAGATTCGGATCTCAAACATTATTTGAAAATGTAAGTATAAAATTTACCCCCGGTAACTGTTACGGTGTAATAGGTGCAAACGGGGCTGGGAAAAGTACGTTATTAAAAGTTATAGCAGGTGATATTGAACCGACATCAGGCGAGGTGCATATTACCAAAGGTCAAAGAATTGCCGTTCTTCGTCAAGACCACTTTGCATTTGATAATTACAAAGTTATTGATACCGTAATTATGGGCCATAAAAAGCTTTATGACATTATGCAAGAGCGTGATGCTTTGTATGCAAAACCTGATTTTAACGATGAGGACGGAATTAAGGTAGCGCATTTGGAAGAACAATTTGCAGAGCTTGACGGCTGGCAGGCTGAGGCTATGGCAGCATCATTGTTATCAGATTTGGGAATTCCTGATGAATTGCATTATGCACAAATGTCTGAACTTGCAGGTAGTGAAAAAGTTAGAGTATTACTTGCTCAAGCTTTATTTGGCAACCCTGATATTTTGCTGCTTGATGAACCTACAAACCACTTGGATTTGAATACAATCGCGTGGCTTGAAGAATTTTTAATCAATTTTCAAAACCTTGTAATTGTTGTATCTCACGATAGAAAATTTTTGGATAATGTTTGTACTCACATGGCAGATATTGATTACAAAAATATTCAGCTCTACACAGGTAATTACACATTCTGGTCACAAGCAAGCCAGTTGATTAAAAAACAAAAAGAAGAACAAAATAAGAAAACCGAAGAAAAAATGGAAGAATTAAAAGCCTTTATTGCTCGTTTCAGTGCGAACGCATCAAAAGCAAAGCAGGCAACTTCAAGAAAAAATATGCTTGATAAATTGTCTTTGGAAGAAATTAAACCGTCATCAAGACAATACCCGAGAATTAGATTTACTTATAACAAAATTCCGGGGAAAGACGTTCTTCAGGTTAAAAATTTGTACAAATCAGTTGACGGAGAACTGCTGATTAAGAATTTAAGTTTTGAAATTAATCAGGGTGAAAAAGTTGCATTTATTGCTCGTGATCCTTTTATAATTACAAATCTTTTTGATATTTTGGAAGACCGCGTAAAACCTGACAGCGGTGAAGTTATATGGGGTGTTACTGCAACTCATTCATATTTCCCGAAAGACAACAATTTTTATTTTGAAAACAATCTTACAATTATGCAGTGGCTTGCGCAGTATTCTCCTGATCAGCATGTAAACTTTTTGCGCGGATATTTGGGAAGAATGTTATTTTCAGGTGATGATGCCGATAAAAAAGTAAACGTTTTATCAGGTGGCGAAAAGGTTAGATGTCTGTTTGCAAAAATGATGATAGCAGAAGCAAATGTAATGATTTTTGATTAACCTACAAACCACTTGGATTTGGAAGCGATTACAGCATTAAACAATGCAATGATTGATTTCCCTGGAACAATTTTATTTACATCACAGGATTATCAATTAATCCAGACAGTAGCAGACAGAATAATTGAAATATCTCCAAAGGGTTATATTAATATGCGCAACAAATATGATGAATACTTGAAAAATCCTGTTGTAATCAAAAAACGTAAAGAAATTTACGGGGTATAAAATTATATATATTTTTAATAATATTGACTTTTTTTGCTCATAAATTTATAATTTTTTGAGGGGTAAGCCCTATTCTCCAACTTTCAAGGCACAAACTCAAAATTTGCTGAAACTTTGAAAGGAGGTGATAAAGTGGTTATAAATACAGAAGAACTAGCAATAATTTTGTTAATACTGCTAGTTCTAATAACCAAATAGGGGCTTTTAATGGGGCAAGCTGGAACTTGCTCCGCCCTTTCTATTATTATAACATATTTTTTAATGATTTCAAGTGTAGTTTTATTTGCTTTCGGTTATAGTTTTGTTTTGAAAAATTTTATTATACCCTTTTATAATGCCTATGTGCATTACTGTTGCAATACCAGCAAGTATTGCGCTGAGTTTATGAACCTTCATTTTGTGTGCAAATTTTACTTGTTTCAGCCCTGTAATTGCACAAATTGTCCCAAAACCTGCTGCTGCATAGCCTGTTTGAGATACTAGATTTTTGCGGGTTTTTCTTTTGTTATTGTTTTGAGAAATTGTGTTTGGAGAGATAGAGTTTATCATTATTTTTGTTTTCCAAAATTATTTTTTACATAGATTGTATATTTGTCTGCATCAAAGTGTGAGAATGTAATTTTCCCGATTGTTGAAGCTTTGAAAAGTCCTGCAACGGGAGTGAATTTTACACTTTGAGGATGGAATGAATATTTATGAAAATATTTATCAGTATCATTTAACAACAAAAAATCTTTCTTTTCCAAAAAATGTTTTTTCACTGTCAATTTTTTATCTTGATTAAATTGAGAAATTTTTATGATTTCCGCATCAGGAAAAATTGCTTGGATTTGCGCATCAGTTAATTGTTTTTCCTCAAAGTTTTTGCCGTTATAAATTACTTCAAAAAGTTTTAAATCAGCATTATGACAAGATATTAAACGACCTTCAAATAAAAATTCGTAGTTTGAACCGAGCATTATTTTCTTGTTATTGTATGTGTATATTGAGTAATTCCCTGTTCCTGTTGAGGTGTGTTTGGAAAGTTGAATTTGATTACCGGAAGCTTTCCCGACCGAAAATGTTTTGTCTTTTGGTGAATATAAAAGTTCAGTATTGGTTAAAATAGGATTCATTTCGCCTGCAAAACAAGATAAACAGGTGAATAGTGCCATTAAGATTAAAACAGATTTTTTCATATAAATTCCTTACACTTTTGATATTAATATATGAATTTTAAATAAACCAATAAATTTATGCAATACCCAAATATTTAAAAATAAAAATAATAAAAAAAAGGAGCCAAACTCTCTGATAAAAATTTTCAAACTGGATTGAAAATCCCTATAGAGGTGATAAAGCTCCGTTGGAATTAAGAATAGCTGGAAGTATGAAAAAGATTTAATTATATTAAATCTGTATTTATATGTTTTTGCAATTACCCGAGAGTGTAGTCTTAAGGATTACCTTGACATTTGTCTGGATAATCATTAAATACTTTTCTGTATGATTAAATATTTGTTGTTATTTTTTGTAATATTTAACTTTGTAACCCCTGTTTTTCCAGAAACTCTGTTAACGGGCGGAGTAAATTATAATGTGCAATCTGCGAGAGATGAAATGTTACAAACTCCGATTAAAAAGGTTGATCCTTTTGAGGTTGCAAAAAATATTAAAGATACTAATAATTTTGACAATTTAAAATATTCATTAAAAGGAAACGTTGAATTAAAAGATAGAGTTTTGGCTTTTTTCTCTGATTCTACTTATGCTGTTATGTATAATAACAACAAGTATTATGTTTGGTATTATTCCAAGAATGGTGAACTTATTTATATTGAGAAAAAGGATGGGGTTGAATATCCTTATAAAGCTTATAAATATACACCTTCGGGGAAATTGGTTAATATGAGTCTTAGACCTTCAAGAGAGGAGACTTTTATTTATTCTCCTGATGGAAAACTTATTGCACATTGGCTTAGAGATAAGGCGTTTGATGAGTATGGGAATGTGCTTATGACACGAAAGTATTTGGAGTAATTTTTAATATTTTAAAATTTTTATTTTGTGATAAACTTTATTTATGATTTTAATAGGTGAAAATATCCACGTTATTTCAAAATCGGTAAGAGAAGCTCTTACAAATCGTGATGAATATTTTATATCTGAGCTTTTAAAAATTCAATCCAATATGGATTATGCTGATTTGAATGTCGGACCTGCAAAGGGAAATTTGCAGGGGATTTTGTCTTGGCTTGTTGAACTTGTCGAGAGTAAATCGGATTTGAATATTTCCTTTGATACTTCAAATTTTGAAGAGATGAAAAGCGGGGTTGAAGTATGTAAGCGCAAAATGTTTTTAAACAGTACTTCATCAGATGAGCCGAAGTTGAGCAATATGATAGATTTGGCTTTAGAAAATGATTGCAATCTTGTTGCTTTGACATTGAGTAAGGAAACAGGAATTCCAAAAACTTCTGACGGACGTTTAGAAATTGCGTTTAATATTTATGAAAAATGTCTTGAAAAAGGTTTTGATAGCGAAAAGATATTTTTCGATCCTCTTATTTTGCCTGTATGTGTTGATCAGTCACAAGGGGTTGAGGCTTTAAATACTATAAAAATGATTAAGGAAAGCTTTGATCCGCCTGTTAAAACAGTTGTCGGGCTTTCAAATATATCTAACGGTTGTCCGAAAGAAAGTCGACCTTTAATAAATAGAGTTTATGCTTGTTTGGCATGCGGTGCCGGCTTAGATGCCGCAATTATCGATGCTAAAGATGTTGAACTTGTCAGAATTTTGAAAATGATTGATTCAAACAAACCTCAAAATGAGGTTGATAAATTATATATAAGTTTAGCTGATATGGTTAAAAACTTTGGGGAATTGGAAGATGTAGATTTTGATGAAAGTTCGAAAGAACAAACGGAAATTATTAAAGCTGCAAAGATTTTGTTAGATAAAGAAATATATTCCCATAGCTTTACACAAATATAATTTACGTATATAATATTATTAATGGTATGAAACAGGTGTAAATGGTTTAAAAGGAGAGTAAGATTATTAATAAGAAGTTGATATTTTCGGCATTGTTATCTCTGGTTTTGACAGGCGCTCAAGTTAATGCAATGACTCCTGAGGTAAATTCTTTGTATCAGCAGGCATGTTCCGCTGAATATAAAGAGGATTACAAAACCGCAGTTGATAAATTGTTACAAGCTTTAAATTTATCAAGCAATGATGTAATGATTTATACAAAACTTGCAGGTGTGTATAGTGAGATGGGTGAATATGATAAGGCCCTTCAAACATATTCAAAAGTAATAGAATTAAAACCTTCTGACGGGTATATTTATTTGAGTGTCGGAAGTATTTATGAAAATCAGGGTAAATACCAAGATGCTTTGAATGCTTATAACAAAGTTGCTGAAATGTGTCCGGAATATCTCTATAATTATTTAAACATTGCGAATGTTCAATATCAATTAAGAGATTATAAATCTGCAATTGAAAATTATAATAAATTTCTTTCAACTTATTCCCAGCATGTTGAGGCAAGAGAAAATCTTGCTGGTTCTTATATGAATAGCGGTGATTTTACAAATGCTGTAAATGAGTATGAAAATTTATACAGACGTAACCCTGTTGCATTTAAAAATTTTGCAAATTATGGACAAGCTTTATTTCAGGTAAAAGATTATCAAAAGGCCTCAGAGTTTTTGGAAAAAGCTGTTGAAGCAAATCCTGAAAATACATCAGCTCATGTAAGTTTGGCTCTTGCATATCAAGAGTTAGAGAAAAATGATCAAGCACTTGCTCAGTATGATATTGTTTTTAGGCAGCAACCAGCTTTAAATTCTATCCGTTTTGATTATGCTAACTTGCTTGCGGATATGGGGCAAGATGAAGCTGCTATTGCAAATTATAAAATTTATATTACAAATTATCCCAACGATGCAAGAGCTTATCAAAATATCGGTGTTGTTTATAAACGTATGAACAAGCTTGATGATACTATTGCAAACTATGAAAAAGCTATTGCTCTTCAAAAAGATAAAAAAGATATTACCCTTGTTGAAGATTTGGCTCAATGTTATCATTTGAAAAAAGATTATTCAAATGCTTTGAAATATTATGATGAGGTTTTGGCAGTAAATAATAACGATTATGATGTAAAATATAACAAAGCTCTTGTTTTGCACGCAATGAATGATTATAATGATGCAATTGCTATTTATACAGAGCTTTTGAAAGAAAAATCAAATTCTAATGTTCAAAATAATTTGATATCAGCATTGGTATCACAAGGGGATAAGTATCTGCAAGAAAAAAATTATTCCCTTGCAACAGAAACTTTTGAACGTGCAATTCAATCAGGTGCAAAAGACGGTTCTGTATATATTGGATTGGCAAGGTCTTACAGAGCTTGTGACTTAAATGACAGAGCTGCTGAAAATTATGAAAAAGCTATATCTTTATCTCCTCAAAATAGTGAGTACAGTAAAGAATATACAGAATTTATCGCATCTGTAAATAAACCTGCAAATGTCCAACAAAGTGCTGAAGGCGCAGCTTTATCAGAAGGCGGAATAAAAGAAATTTCTCTTTCTATGGATGATGCTAAACAATCAGATATTTCTGATACTGAACAAAATAAAAAGTTAATCGCTGCAGGTGATGCAAGCTTTAAGAAAGATAATTTTGATGATGCTGTAAAAAATTATCAAGCTGCATTGAAAATCAATCCGTCAGATGAAGTTACACTTTTGAAAATTGGAAACATTTATTATAATGCAAAACAAGATAACAAAAACGCAATAAGTTTCTATAAGAAATCAATTATTGTAAATCCGAATTATACTGACGGTTGGTTCAACCTCGGACTTGTGTATGCAAATGAAAATAACAATAATAAAGCAAAAGAATGTTTCCACCGTGTAATAACATTAAATCCTAATTACGGATACGCATACTACGCTCTTGGTCTTGCTTATGAAGAAGACGGAAATAAAAAAGAGGCTCTTAACAATTACAAAATCTTCTTAACTCACAATAAAGATGCTGCAGTAGCAAAGAGCGTACAAGATAAAATTAAAAATCTCGAAAAATGAAAAAGATAACATTAATATTTCTTTTGTGTTTAACCCTTTTTACCGCAACAGCTTGTACGCGGGATAAAGCAGGTATTTTATTTAATACAAAACCGATTACTGAAAAAAATATATATGACTATTCGACGAATTTTCCTGTCGGCTCCAGAATATATTATGTTATTTTGATGCCTAAAAAAGTTGAATCAAGATATATTTATATCCAAGTGGTTAAAAAGGATAATGATTACGGCAGACTTGGATATAAACTTATGCAGACAAGAAATATTCGTTTGAAAGATGAGGAAGTAAATTATTTTACTGATTATCTCGTGTTGAATGAAAGCGGATATTATTTTATGAAGGTTTATTCAAAAGACAGACCGCAAAAGGTTCTTGCTGCGGCAGAATTTTATGTTGCAAAATAATTCGAGTTATATTATACTTTTTCAAAAATCAGGGGAAGATGAATGGATTTTAAACAATCAATAATAATCAGCTGTATTCTTGTATTAGGAGTTATCGGTGCATTTGTCGGATATTCTATGTATCAGGAAAATATTCAAATGCATAAAAATTATATTTCAGCTCAAGATGCTTTTCGAAATGCAAATTTACAAGAAGCTGAAAAATTGCTTGAAGGTAATCCTCCTCGTGATATTGCAAAGGATTTTTATATTTTAAAATATAATGTTCAGATGAATAAAAATGAATTATATCAGGCTGAGCAAACTTGTATGAAGCTTTTAAAATTAAATCCGCAAGATGCTTTTAGTAATTATTTATTAAGTCTTGTATATTACAATTTGGGTGATAGAGATAATACTGAATTGTATTTGAAAAATGCTGTAAAATATTCTCCTGATAACGTAGATTATAAAATTTCTCTGGCAAATTTTTATGCAAATATCGGGAAAGATGATGAAGCGATAAGTTTGTTTTTGGAATTAAAAGATTTAATCCCAGGATATGAAATAGCTTGGGCAACTATAGCTTCAATTTATGAAAATAAAGGTGATTATAATAATGCTTTAAAATACAGAAAAGAGGCAGCAGAAAAATTCAGTAACAACTCTTATGATTTGTATATGCTTGCGTCTTTGTATCAAAAAATCGGTAAAAAAGATTTAGCTGCAGAATATTATGCAAAAACTGCAAAACTTGATATAAATGGTGCAACTGATGCAAAATCTAAGTATTTTGAAATAACAGGAAAACCTTATCATTCATCATCTCAATTCAAAAGTGAGAGTATTCCGTTTAAAAATCTAAACGGGTTAATGCTTGTAAATGTTTCAGTTAATGGATTTCCTGCAAAATTTATAATTGATACAGGTGCAACATCATCTGTTGTATATGGAAATTTTATAAAAAGCAGACATATTCCTGTAAAAACTAACATCTTTGGAATTTCTCAATCTGCGAACGGAACAAAAACAGTTACTCCTATTGCGAATTTGAATATAAAATTAGGCAGTTCTGAATTCCGAGATTTGAAAACGTTTATTATGCTGACTGACAATAAAGCTTTTGACGGTATAATAGGAAATGATATTTTAGAAAAAACTGATTATTATGTAGATAGACAACGACAAGTAATTACAATAAGAAGTGTGCATTAAATTTTATAATTTTATAAAAAATAGTGTCTTATAAAGACACTATTTTCTATTTATTTTTGATTAATTTTATTATTCTTCTGAGTTGTTGTTTTCTAACAGGCTTGTTTGCGCAACATTATTTTGAGCATCTTGAGCATCCATAGCTGCTACATCTTTTTTAACCTGTTCATCTTCATCAGGATTTAAGATTTTATTTACTGATACAACAGTATCATTTTCAGTTAAGTTTTGAGCTCTTACACCTGTTGCAGGACGTCCCTGACGAGAGATTGAACCTGCATTTAATCTTGTAACAACTCCGTTTGCAGTTACCATCATAATATCATCAGATTCTTTTACGATAGTCAATGCAACAAGTTTTGATGAAGTTGATTTGAATTTAGTTGCGATAAGACCTATTCCGCCTCTGTTTTGGCTTCTGAATTCTGATAATTTTGTACGTTTTCCAAAACCGTCTGATGTAACAACAAGCAAATCTGCATCGTAATCACGAGGTACAATATCGCAACCTACGATTTCATCACCTGTACGTAATTTCATTGATGTAACACCTCTTGCACTTCTGCCTAAAGGTCTTAAATCTTCAATCGGGAAGCGGATTGCCATACCACAAGATGTACCGATGATGATTTCATCTCTTGCAGTTGCAAGTTTTACCCAATCAAGTTCATCATTTTCTTCCAAACCGATTGCGATAATACCGTTTCTTCTGATATTTGTAAAGTTATCAAGTTCTATACGTTTGATGTAACCTTTTTTAGTCAACATAATCAAGTTCAAATCATGTGAGAAGTTGCTTACAGGTACAACTGCCGTAATTCTTTCGTCTTGATCTATCGGCAGAACATTGATTATCGGTAATCCTTTTGCCTGACGTCCGCCTTCAGGGAAGTCGTAAACATTCAAGCTGTAAACTGTTCCTTTAGATGAGAAGAATAATACTTTATCATGCATCATTGCTGTGAAGAAGTGTTGAATATCATCATCTTCTTTTGTTTTAATACCTGATTTGCCGCGAGTTGCACGATTTTGTCTTTCAAATGTGTCTAAAGAAATACGTTTCAAATATCCTTGGTGAGTAATAAATACTGCCATCGGAGTATTTGGAGTTAAATCTTCGATTGTAACTTCGCCTTGTTCAGGTAAGATTTGAGTTTTTCTGTCATCGCCGTATTTTTCTTTATCTTCTAAAAGTTCACCTTTGATAATATCAAGGATTTTTTGACGGCTTGCTAAAATTTCTTCGTATTCAGCGATTTTCTTAACCAATTCATCATATTCAGCCTTAACTTTGTCTTGTTCCAATCCTGTCAATCTTCTTAATTGCATTTCAAGGATTGCGTTTGCCTGATCAACATCAAGACCAAATCTGCTCATCAAACCGTTTCTTGCATCATCGGTTGTTTTTGAACTTTTGATAAGTTCAATTACTTCATCAATAGAACCTAGTGCAATAATCAAACCTGCTAAAATGTGAGCTCTGATTTTAGCTTTTTTCAAGAAGAAAATAGTTCTTCTTGTAACGATTTCAACTCTGTGTTCTACAAATTCTGATAATACTTCGTACAAGTTCATCAATCTAGGTTGTTTGCCGCATAAAGCAAGCATATTAACCCCGAAAGTTGTAGCAAGTTGAGTGTATTTGAATAAATTATTTTTAACAACATCAGGTTTAGCGTCACGTTTAAGTTCAATTACGATACGCATACCTTCTCTGTCAGATTCATCACGAATATCTGAAATCCCTGTGATTCTTTGATCTTTAACAAGTTCTGCGATTTTTTCGATTAAAACAGCTTTGTTTACCTGATAAGGAATTTCTGTAACTACTATTGCCGTACGACCTTGACGACCGTTACCTCCGGCAATTTCTTCAAAGTTTGCAACGGCTTGCATTTTGATAGAGCCACGACCTGTTTCGTAAGCCTGTTTGATATCGTTTAAGCCTATAATGGTTGCTGCTGTCGGGAAATCAGGACCTTTAACGTATTCCATAAGCTCAGATACGGTAATATTAGGATTGTCAATCAAAGCAATTGTACCGTCAACGATTTCACAAAGGTTATGAGGTGGAATATTTGTAGCCATACCAACTGCGATACCTGAACAACCGTTTAATAAAAGCATTGGAAGTCTTACTGGTAATACGGAAGGTTCTTGTAAAGAACCGTCAAAGTTTGGTTCAAATTCAACTGTTTCGCAATCAATATCAGCAAGCATTGATTGCGTAATTTTATGCATTCTGGCCTCAGTATAACGCATTGCAGCTGCACCGTCACCGTCAACTGAACCGAAGTTACCATGACCGTCTACGGTTAAATAACGAGTAGAGAAATCTTGAGCCATACGAACTAATGCTTCATATACGGCAGTATCACCGTGAGGGTGGTATTTACCTAAAACTTCACCAACAATACGCGCACATTTCTTAAACGGTTTGTCAGGAGTCATCCCAAGTTCGTTCATCGCATACAAAATACGTCTGTGAACAGGTTTTAGACCGTCACGAACATCCGGTAATGCACGACCTACGATTACACTCATTGCATAATCGATATATGAACGTTTCATTTCTTCTCTAATATTTACAGGAACGATTTTCCCATCCGCGAACATATTTTGCTGATTACTCATTTTCTCTCCCCAGCTCATTTGATTTTCTGTATTACTTGATAATATTGTAACACAAATATAATCTGTGTGCGAATTTAAAATTATTCTTTACATAGAGTTACTATTTTGTTCAATTATATATTAATCAACTTTGTATTTTGGAGCTTCTTTGGTTACAAGTTCCATGTATTTTTTGTTATTCTTTTCTGCAAATTCTATGGCTTTTTTTCGAGCTTCTTCTTGTCCGCCAAGTTCTGATGAGTAAAATCGTTTTGCATAAGAAAATCGGTCGAGGCCTTTTGTTTTTGCTGGTTTGTAAATCGCTGTATTGTATTCATAATATTCTTTATTTTCGGGGAAAGTTAAAAATCCGACTATTGCTGCATCAGGGTATAAAAGAACGGATGCACCCTTTGTTTTTTCTTGAATTTCATGGGCGTATTGAGCTGAGGCATCTGTCGGATTTGTCAAATTCGGGAAATTGGAAAGTTGAAGTTTCGTGTGCCAATTTCCGATATTTTCATCTTTTAAAAGGTAGTCGTAATTCTTTATTTCGCTGTCGGGGTTTGATAAATTGTAGGTTTGTTTGTCAAATTTTATTTTGTCAATTTGAGCAAAGGCTGCGCATTGGCATAGAGTTAATATATTTGCTAAAATAAGAATTTTTTTAAATAAATTTTTCATAAATTATGCAAACCCCTTTCTTGATTTTTGATTGCTAATAAAATTATTTGTTTTTTATTTGTAAAAATCTATTACCCGTTTTGTTAATTAGAGGTATTTATTGTACAATTTATTTATAAGGAGAGTAAAATTATGCCGTTTGAATTTGAACCGCAAAAGATTAAAGATGTAATTTTAGTTAAGCCAAAAGTTTTTGGTGATAATCGCGGATTTTTTATGGAGAGTTATAAAAAATCTGATTTTTTCGCAAATGGAATAGATGTAGAATTTAATCAGGATAATCATTCAAAATCAACTGCACATGTATTAAGAGGTTTGCATTATCAAGAAAAGCCTTATGGGCAAGCAAAACTTGTAAGATGCGGACGTGGTAGGATTTATGATGTTGCAGTAGATATCAGACCTGAATCTGAAACTTTTGGTCAGTATGTAAAAGTTGAATTGTCAGAAGAAAACAAACACATGTTATTTATTCCTGAAGGGTTTGCGCATGGGTTTGTTGTGTTATCTGATGAAGCGGAACTTTTATACAAAGCAAGCGGGGAATATGCGCCTCAAGCAGACAGAGGGATTTTGTGGTGCGACAAAGATATAAATATTGATTGGGGTATTGATTTTGAACCTGTTTTGTCTGAAAAAGACAAGAAGCAAAAATCTCTTAAAGAGATTTTTGGTAGTCTTGCAGAGGACAAGATGTCAGGAGGTCAAGCTCTTTAATGTATAGAAAGTTAGAAATCTGGCGTGATAGTATTGAGTTATTAAAAACAAAAAGAATTAATGCGTTAAGAAGAAAGTTGTCGGAGGGAGATGATGAGTAATTTTTATGTAAATAGCTTGTCTTCTTGCCTTCTTGACTTCTGTTCTTCTCAATATAAGGAGAAATCAAAATAATGTCAAAAATATTAGTAACCGGTGGTGCGGGCTTTATCGGAAGTTGTTTTGTTAGATATATGTTAAAAAATCATCCTGATTATAAAATTATAAATCTTGATGCTTTAACGTATGCTGGTAATATTGAAAATCTTGATGATGTAAAAGATAACCCTAATTATACATTTGTTCACGGAAATATTTGTGATAAAAAATTAGTTCCTGAATTAGTTGAACAAGTTGATGCAGTTGTAAATTTTGCAGCTGAATCTCATGTGGATCGTTCAATTACAGGCCCTGAAATTTTTATTGAAACTAATGTAAAGGGGACATTGAATTTATTGCAGGCTGCTCGTCAATTTAAAACTCAAAGATATTTGCAGGTTTCAACAGATGAGGTTTATGGCACTTTAGGTAAAACCGGTTATTTCACAGAAACTACACCTCTTGCTCCTAACAGCCCTTATTCAGCGTCAAAGGCGTCTGCTGATATGCTTGTCAGAGCGTACCATGAAACTTATAATATGCCTGTTTTGACGACAAGATGTTCTAATAACTACGGACCTTATCAGTATCCTGAAAAACTTATTCCTTTCTTTATTTCTCAGCTTTTGAAAGGTGAAAAAGTTCCTGTATATGGTGACGGTATGAATGTTCGTGACTGGTTATACGTATATGATCATTGTGCTGCAATCGATACAGTATTGCATAAAGGTAGAGTCGGTGAAGTTTATAACATTGGCGGACACAATGAAAAAACTAACATGGAGATTACTCATCTTATCTTAGATGCTATGGGAAAAGATGAATCTTCAATTAAATATGTTGCAGACAGATTAGGTCATGACAAACGTTATGCAATTTGTAATGATAAAATTCAGTCAGAACTTGGCTGGAAACCGTCATTAACTTTTGAAGAAGGTATTAAAATTACAATAGATTGGTATTTGAACAATCAAGATTGGATTAAATCTATTGAAGCTAAAAAAGCTAAAGTTTAACAATGAATGAAAAATTAAAAAAATTCTTAAAAAAATTTATAAAAGTCGAAGCTTATGCAACCGGTAAGGGATATAATATGCTTCGTTATAGCTGTGGTCCTATAAGATATGAGAGGTTACATTTCCCAAAATTAAAGAAGTTAAATAAATATTATAAGAAAAATCCTAAAGTTTATTTATCAATAGCAAGTATAGCTAAAAATGAAGGCCCATATATAAAAGAATGGATAGAGTACCATAAGCTAGTCGGAGTTGAACGGTTTTATTTTTATGATAACGAATCAACGGATAATACTCGAGAGGTTTTAGAGCCTTATATAAAGGATGGTACTGTTGTTTATAATTATATAGAGGGTAGATGTTTACAAAATTTGGCTTACGCAGATGCAATTGTAAAGTATAAAAATCAAACCCGTTGGCTTGCAATAATAGATTTGGATGAATATATCGTTCCGACATCTACTGACACTATTCCTCAATTTTTGAAAGCTTATGAAAAATATCCTTCGGTTGGTATAAATTGGGTAGCTTTTGATAGTAACGGTTATAAAACAAAACCTACAGCTCAAGGTGGATTAATTACTGCAAATTACACAAGATGTAGGAATAGTTTTTATATAAAATCAATAATGGATCCTAGAATGGTATTGGGGGTTATGGATCCTCATTACGCAATATATAAAAATGGACAATATGCTGTTAATGAAAATTTTGAAATATTATATGGTTCTGTTACTAAGAAACATTTGTCAGATAAAATACGTATAAATCATTATTATTCAAAATCAGAAGAAGAATATGTAAAAAAGACTGCAAGAGGTAATGCAGATAGTGACAAGAAACGTGAATATTTTGAAGAATATGTAAACTTTTCTGAATACACTTATGATTATGCAATTCAGAAATATTTACCGGAATTAAAAAAAGAATGAATATAAAAGAGGATAATTAAATATGACAAAAATACTTGTAACAGGTGCAAACGGAATGTTAGGTCAGGATTTGTGCCCAATATTGGAAGACAATGGATTTGAAGTTGTTGAAACTGATATCAATACTTTAGATATTACAAATTCAGAAATGGTATCAAAAGTTTTAGGCGAAAATAAACCTGATATTGTTATTCATTGTGCTGCATACACAAATGTTGATAAGGCGGAAGAAGATTTGAAAACTGCTGAATTGATAAATGTTACCGGAACCGAAAATATAGCAGAGGCCTGCGGAAAACTTGGTATTACTCTTGTATATATTTCAACGGATTATGTATTTGATGGTACAAAAAATGAACCTTACAAACCTGATGACAGACCAAACCCGATAAATAATTATGGAATGACAAAATATGAAGGAGAAGAAGCTGTCAGAAGTCTTTGTGAAAAATACTATATAGCTCGAACTTCTTGGCTTTATGGTCACCATGGAAAGAATTTTGTTGAAACAATGATAAGTCTTGCAGACAGACAAGAAGTTAATGTCGTTGATGATCAGATGGGTTGTCCTACTTGGACTGTTGAATTGGCAAACGGTATTGTAAAAATTCTTTCAAAACCTTATGGAACTTATCACATTTGCGGTTCAGGTGCAACTACTTGGTATGGCTTTGCAAAAGAAATTTTTGCACAAGCAGGATTAGAGGTTAATTTGAAACCTTGCACGACTGATAAATTTCCTCGCCCTGCAAAACGTCCTACATATAGCGTTATGGATAATGATAAAATTTGCAGAAACTGGCAAGCTGCGCTGAAAGATTATATTGAATTGCGAAATGTATAATTTTTTTAAATAGCCTCCCTTTAACAAGGGAGGCTATGTTATAATTTATAAAATTTTAAATATTGAAAATCTTTTGAATTTCAAGTAAAATACTAAAAAACGAGGTGTTTAATGAAAGGTATAGTATTAGCAGGCGGTGCAGGCACAAGATTATTCCCAAGTACAATTGCTGTATCAAAACAGCTTTTGCCGATTTATGACAAACCGATGATTTATCATCCGATTTCTGTTTTGATGCTTGCGGGGATTAAAGATATTTTGATTATTTCAACCCCTGTTGATTTACCTAATTTTAAAAGACTTTTAGGTGATGGAAGCCAATTTGGAGTTAGATTTTCTTATAAAGAACAGCCATCCCCTGATGGACTTGCTCAAGCTTTTATTCTGGGTGATGAATTTATCGGGAATGATTGTGTCGCATTAATTTTGGGTGATAACATTTTTTATGGTGATGGATTTTCAGGAAAATTAAAACGTGTTGTATCAGATATTACAAATAATGGTGGTGCAACGGTGTTTGGGTATCCCGTAAAAGATCCGCAAAGGTTTGGTGTTGTTGAATTTGATAAGGATGGTAAGGTAATTTCTTTAGAAGAAAAACCACAAAATCCAAAATCTAATTACGCTGTAACAGGGCTTTATTTTTACGATAATAAAGTTGTTGAGTATGCAAAGAATTTATCGCCTTCTGCTCGTGGAGAATTAGAAATTACTGATTTGAATAATATTTATTTGAAGCAAAATCAATTAAATGTGGAACTTTTTGGCCGTGGTTTTGCTTGGCTTGATACAGGAACTCATCAATCACTTTTGCAGGCAAGCCAGTTTGTGAGAACTGTTGAAGAAAATCAGGGTATAAAAATTGCTTGTCTTGAAGAAGTTGCATATCGTATGGGATTTGTTACAAAAGATGATTTGATGAAGAATTTAGTTAAGTTCAAAAATAATGAATATTTTGATTATATAAAAAATATCTTATTAAAGGATTAAGCTATTTTTATTTAAACATTTTAGAGCGAATTTCTTTTAATTCCGCAATTGTCTTTGGATAATCGCCGTGAGTTAATTCACCTATTGCCTTGTATAGTTTCAAAATCGCTTGTTCAATATTTTTATGGTTCATTGTGACCATATCGATTGCCATTTCTTCATTAGACATTGCAAGACGCGTCATATCTCGAAAACCGCTTGAGGCAATTTCTAATGCTAGAGGATTTTCTTTTGCGGCAAGCATAAGCCCTTGTGCAATTACCATTGGCATGTGAGAAATCATTGCAACTGCTTCATCGTGTTTTTCTGCTGTTGTAAAAATTGGAGTTGCGCCGACATAGTTAATAATTTCCAGTAATAATTCCAGATCTTTTGCCTTTTTGTCCTCTTGATTGCCTATAATTACCCATTTAGCATTTTTAAAGAGGCCTTCAAATGAGTTTTCAAATCCTTTATGTTCGGTTCCGGCCATAGGGTGTGACGGGATAAATTTGTATGGTCTTTGTTTTTCAGATACAAATTTTTTCAGACTACAAACATCTGTGACAACGTTTTCTGCTGATAAATAATTTTCCAATTCATCCAGCACTGCTAAAGTTTTGTTCATTGGAGTGCATACAAAAATTAAATCTCTATCTTTTAAAACGTCATAAGTTTTGAAGATTTTATCACCGTTTTGAGATTGAGAAACAGCTATTACATCATATTTTTTGTTTAAATCTTTGAATAAAGATCCGCCAATTAAGCCTAGTCCGATAATTCCTATTTTCATAAAATTATTATAGCATACAAATTGACGAAGGAATTATTGTTTTGTATAATCATTAAATAAAAAGGGGGTTATAATATGGATTTATTGGAACTTTTAAAGAAGAGATATTCTGTAAGAAAATTTGATGATAGAAAAGTTGAGAAAGAAAAATTAGATTTGATATTGGAAGCAGGCAGAGTCGCTCCGACTGCTGTCAATTTTCAGCCGCAAAGAATTCTTGTTATAGAATCTCAAGAAGCTCTTGAAAATTTTAAAAAGTGTACCCCATATCATTTTAATGCGCCTTTAGCTCTTTTGATTTGCTATGATAAATCAGTTAGCTGGAAAAGAGGTCATGACGGCTTTGAAATGGGTACAGTTGATGCAAGTATCGTAACAACTCACATGATGCTTGAGGTTGAAAATTTGGGGCTTGGTACAACTTGGGTTGGCTCTTTCAAAACAGAATTGTTGAGGGAATATTTTAATATCCCTGAGAATTTCGAACCTGTTGCAATTTTGCCTATCGGCTATCCTGCAAAAGATTCAACTCCTAATCCTCACCATAATGAAAGATATGAATTAAGTCATACTGTTTTTTATAACAAATTTTAGATTAATATATTTCGATATTATCAAGTGAAGTTGTTGTAAATTCAGATGTCTGCATAAGAGTATTTTCATCAATTTGTCCTGTTGCAACAAGGATTGTGTGATTTACTCCGCCATTTTTTGCTGCAATAAAATCCATCGGGGCATCGCCTATCATAAGTGTATTTTCAGGATTTGATTTTAATAATTCCAGTGCAAGTTTTACAGGAACGCCGCTTTCTTTAGTTTCTTTAGTGGATTCTCTGCCGATTACGACATCAAATAAATTCTTCCATTGAAAATGTTTCAGTGTCAAAAGTGTGGATTCTTTTGCATCTGAGGTTACAATTCCTGTCTTTAAGCCTTTAGATTTAATTTCTTTTATAAAATTTATTGCGGATTCAATCGGTTTTGTATATTTAGACATGTTATCATAAAATACTTTGCTTACGTAATCGAATATTTTTTCAATATCATTTTCTGTAATTTTTATACCTAAGTCATTTAGGTTTTTGCAAAATATTTCAATAATTACAGGTCTTGAATACATTGCTGTAATGCCATTATGAAGCATTTCACCTTTTGAAATATCATAACCTAAGTAAAGACAAAGTTTTGGGAACAGTTTTTTTGAAAGATTAAATCTTTTGATAATTTCTTCAACTCTCATCTCTGTCATTTTGCCCCAAAAGTAGTGCAAATCAATGAAAGTTCCGTCTTTATCAAACAATATTGTATCAATATTTTTGATTTCCCATTTGTTAGTTTTTAGGTTAATCATTATTTGTCAGCCTTTACGATTGTTTGAACAAGTTCTTTTGCAATTTTAACTGCTTCTTCCATTAATTTTGGATCATTGAACAGGTTATCGTTTGTAAGGTAATCTTTTACGATTTTTCTTGCATAAGAACCGACTGCAAGGCAATGTGGTCGGACATCGCACATGTGCGCAAGTTCAATTGATTTTGAATTTGTTCCGCCTGACATCATAATGTATGCCGGAAATTTCGCGTTTTCAAACAATTGTGCAGTTGCAACAGCTTGTAATGTTGTTCCATAGTGGTCGTTACTTCCGCTCATCGCAATTCCGTCAGCCTGAATAATTGTTGTGTAAGGCTTTCTTAGACTCAACATTTTTTTTACACGTTCTTTAAGTCTTTTGTCACCTAGTTCTGATCTGTCGATTGAAATACATAACATTCCGTCAAAGAAATCGTTGATTTGTAACCATTTGTCCATTACATCTTTTTCATCAGTTGAAATTGCGTGAAATTCAATGCAATCAATTCCTTTTTGAATTAATTTCGGCAAAACTTCTTTGTAATCCTGAAGTTGGCTTTCCATTTCAATTGCTTGTTTCGGGCAATTTTTAGCACATTGATAGCAGCCGATACATCTTGCTTTTTTTACTTTATATTTATCAAGTTCAATTATTGCATCGTGAGGACAAATTAGTTTACATTTCCCGCATTTTACACATTTTGTCTGGTCGATTACAGCTTTTGTAATATGCGGATCACCCTCAATCCCTACACTTACACATAAGTATCTGTCTTCTTTTATCCCTGCTCTTTCCAAACCTCTTTTTGCTGCATCTACAATTTCAGGTTTTGCACATAAATCAAAAAAGTTGCAGCCTGCAAGTGAATAAATTGTAACAAGTCTTTCAACCTCTGTTGCATCTTCGTTTCCTGCTCCGCATACAAGTTTGAAACATTCTTTTTTGTCTAATAAATCTTTTAACATAAAATTTCCCTTTTCTTTTTAATTTATAAATTTTTGGGATAAAGTTGCAGTCGTAATAATTAAAATTCGGAGAGGGTGGGATTCGAACCCACGGAGAGTGTTACCCCTCACAGACTTTCGAGATCCGCACCTTAAACCACTCGGACACCTCTCCTTTTTATATTTTGATATCTTTATGGTGGAAATGTTTTGTTCCGTCAACGTAATCTTTTACAATATTTCCGTTACCTATAAGTTTGTATTTATAAATCGTTAAACCCTCAAGTCCGACAGGGCCTCTTGCATGGGTTTTGTTTGTTGAAATTCCGACTTCGGCACCGAATCCGTAGCGGAAACCGTCAGCAAATCTTGTTGATGCGTTAAAATATACGCCTGCTGAATCAACTTTGTTCATAAATTTTTCCGCATTTTCTATATTCTTTGTAATAATGCTATCTGTATGGCCTGAACCGTGTGTGTTTATGTGTTCAATAGCTTCATCAACATTTTTTACGGTTTTGAATGATAAAATCTTATCCCCGTATTCATGTGACCAGCTTTCAGGTTTGTCTATCAATTGAATTTCTGATAGTTGTAATGCGGCAAGCAGGTTGTCAATTTTTGGGAATTTTTCGTGGATTAACAAAGTTTCAACAGAGTTGCAAGCGCTCGGGTATTGAGTTTTCGCATCTGTTACAACTTTTATTGCCATATCAAGATCAGCCGTTTCATCGACAAATATATGGCAAATCCCATCTGCGTGACCAAGTACGGGAATTTTTGTATTTTCTTTTATGAATTTAACAAGTTTATTTCCGCCTCGTGGAATTATCAAGTTAATATATTTGTCGCATTTTAGCATTTCTGCAACATCATCACGTGTGAATACTTGTTGTATAACGTTTTTGGGAAACCCTGCAACTTTTTCAAGTGCAGAATTTATAACTGATAGGATTTCTTTATTTGTGTTAATTGATTCTTTACCGCCTTTTAAAATTACAGCATTTGCAGATTTTATTGCAAGTGATGAAATTTGTGCGATAACGTCAGGTCTTGCCTCAAAGATTATCCCTAAAACCCCGATAGGACAAGATACTTTGTATAGAGTTAAGTCGCTGTCGAGTTCTCTTACTAAGAGCTTTTTATTCACAGGATCTTCAAGTTTTGCAATATCTCTAATCCCTTGAATCATATCGCGCATTTTGTTTTCATCAAGCTTTAGGCGATTGAATGTTGATTTTGTAAGTTCGCCTGATTCTACAAGACTTTTTGCTGCTTCCAAATCTTTTTTATTGGCGTCAAAAATTTCTTTTTTGTTAACTTCAATTTCGTCTGCAATTTTTAATAAAGCAGTATTTTTTAATTCAGTTGATAAATCCGCAATTTTTAATGAAGCATCTTTTGCATCTTTTGCGATTTTTACAAAGTCAATCATTGTTTTTCTCTCCTTGTTTGGGAAAAATATTTTTATAATTATTTATAAAAGAGTAATATTATCTCTAGTGATAATTGCATCGTAATTTTTAAATCCGAGAATTTCCATAATGTTATCGGAATGACATCCGATTACTTTTCTGCAAGAATCCGAGCTGTAATTTACAATTCCCCTTGCAATTTCATTATGGTTTTCATCAAGAATTGAGACAACATCACCTTTATTAAATTCGTGAATTACATCCAGTACACCGATTGGCAAAAGGCTTTTTTGTTCTAAAAGTGCTTTTTTAGCCCCTTTATTTACAACAATTTGTCCGATAATATTTGTTGCATAACCAATCCAGCGTTTTTTGTCAGACAAGCTTTCAGTTTGTGGCAAGAACATTGTTCCGATTTCTTCCCCGTTAAAGATTTTTTGAATGACGTAAGGGATTTTTCCGTTAGCAATCAAAACTTTTCCGCCAAATCTCGTAACAATTTGAGCTGCTTTAAGTTTTGTTCTCATTCCGCCTCTGCCGCCTTCTGATGCGTCTGTCCCGAGTGCTAATATTTCTTCATTAACTTCATCTACTTTTCTTATAATTTTTGCATCAGGATTTGTTTTAGGGTTTTTATCGTACAAACCTTCCACATCTGATAGAATTATAAGTAAATCAGCGTCTAATTCACTTGCCACAAGTGCGGATAACTTATCATTGTCAGAGAAACATACCTGCATGTGTTCAAATTGCGGGTGAACTTCAACAGTTGATACCGTATCATTTTGGTTAATAATAGGTATTACTTTAAGTTCAAGTAGTTTGTTTAATGTAGTTCTAAGGCTTAAATATCTTTGTCTTAGCGAAAAGTCATCTTCTGTTAAAAGTATTTGAGATGCAATAAGCCCGTATGTGTCAAAACCTGTTTCGTAAATCGACATCAATTTGCCTTGACCGATTGCCGCACAGGCTTGTTTCAAGGCAACACCTTCCGTACTTTCAATACCAAGCCGTTTTTTGCCTAAACCTACTGCACCTGATGTTATTACGATAACTTCTTTGCCTTGTCTTGCAAGGCGTGCAATATCTTCAATGAATGAAAAAACTCTTGGAAGTGATACATATCCGTCATCACCTCTTAAAATATTTGTCCCGAATTTGAAAACGATACGTTTTGCATTAATGAATTCTTTTCTGTCCATAATTATATTATAGTACAAAGAAATTTAATCGATTTCAACTTCTTGATTTATTTCTACTTCATTTTTTTCATCAGATGCCGGAGCTTTGTTATCCTTGTATAACCAATACAGGTACATATCTATAAGCAGGAAGAAGGTATTTAACAGATATAACCAAAATACCCAGTCCATATCATCCAATACTTTATGTGCAATACCGCATACATAGCCTAATAGTATTAACATTGAAAAGTGAATACTTTTACCATGTACACATTTACATTTATATGTTTTTAAAGCGGCTACAGGCCAGCTAATTCCGAAACATACCATCATTCCGGCTTCAAATACGCTCATTTTTCTCCTTTATGCTTTTACATTTATTGTTTTATTATTACTGTTATTGTTATTTGCGGGTTTGGTTTCAAAGCCTAATCCTCTCATTAATGGGTGGAGGATGTAGTTGCTTAATTCTGATGCAATCCATGCAAGACCTATGACTGTTCCTGTAAGGTTGCTTAATTCAATAGCTCCTTTTGCTGCAGGAAATTCAGGCGGTTTGTCATCTTTTAACAGATGTTCTTTCAAGGTTAATTTATCATCTTCAGAGGATTTTAATGTATCTGAAATTTTTGATAAAAGTTTGTGACCTTGTCTGTCTTTTTTCTCCATTTTTGCAAGTTTTGCATAGTTAAGATATTCCGCAGCATTTTTGAAAGCAGGCAGGTCTTTATCACCTTTTAGAATTTTTTGAGCTATTTTAAACCCGTATCTTTGGAATATCAAAGGAATCATTGTTAAATAAATTCCAAGACATAATGCTTGATATAAACCTTCTTTTGTTGCTGCATATTTTCTTGTTTTGTCATCAACATTATGATCCATCATAATTGCAGCAGGTCTGCCTGTGGCTTTGAATAATGATTCTGTTGATACTGTGTATTTTGTATTGTTTGCAAAGTTTACAAACTTTGGATTTAATAAAATTCCTGCTACTTTGTCAAGCATTATACACCTCCAATCTTCATTCCTGAATTATAGAAATTCTTGAAATGATAATATGGTGTTGTATAACCGTTGAAATTCGGCTGTTCTAAGTTTTTAACTTGAAGGGGCTTTGGTTGTTGGGGTATCCTTTTTGTTTCTTTTTTATTATTATCAGGTAACAATGCATTCATGAGAGGTTTGGTTGCGGCATTACATATTGCAGGTATGACAAAAAGCGCTGTAAGACTAACGCTAATAAGTGACAGAGTAGATTTCATTTTTGGAAGTTCATTGAGGTGATTAGTTTTTTCTGCAATATGTTTTGCAAGTCTTTCAACTCCTGAATCAGTTATCAAGTATGAGCCGAAAGCTACCGCTCCGGTTAATCCCTCTCTGAATGCCGTGTATTTTCTGGAATTCTTTTCTTGTTTTTTGTCCATCATTGTAAATGTTGGACGTAATATCCCTTTAGATAAGGCAATTGTTAAAGCTCCATATAAAGCTTTATTATTTTTACCTAAATTTATACATAAATTTTTAAATTGTTTTTGAAAAGGGGTAGTCATATTTTTCTCCATTTTTATTCTAAAACTTGAAAATGAGCTGTAAAATACATAAAATGTTATAACAATTATAAGTTTTTCTTATAATTTATTAATTTTATGATACAATTTAACTATGAACTTGAACCAATTAAAATATATTGTTGCAATAGCAGATGAATTGAATATTTCGAAAGCTGCTCAAAAACTCTTTGTCTCTCAGCCTTCTTTAAGCCAATGCGTTCAAAATGTTGAGCGTGAACTTGGGACAAAAATTTTTGACAGAAGCACAACTCCTTTAAAGATTACTTATGCGGGAGAAGTTTTTATTAAATGGGCAAGAAAAACCTTAAATTCTACTGAGGAAATAAATAGAAAAATTGCTGATATTTCTGGGCTTAAAAATATCAAGCTTTCAATCGGGATTTCTCCTTATCGCAGTACATGTATTTTACCGCCTGTTATTACGGAATTCAAAAAATTGTATCCTCAATGTTATATAGTTGTAGAGGAACATCCGACAACGATTTTGCATTCTATGATGGATGAGGGAAAAATTGATATTTTAATTGACACTCCGCATCATAATACTATTGATTATACAAGCATTCCATTGATAAAAGAAAATATATTGCTTGATGTTCCTAAAGATTGGAATATAAAGGGAGATGAGGTTGAACTTTCTGAATTTGCGGATAAACCTTTTGTAATGCTTGCAAATGAGCAGCTTTTGGGTAGAATTTCAAGAGATTTGTGTTTGAAAAACGGATTTGAACCAAAAATTTCATTGGAATGTCATACTGTTGAAACGGCTCATGCTTTTGTTGCAGAAGGGTTAGGGGTATCTTTTGTTCCTGAACTTTTTGTAAAATATTGGAACAAAAAAGATACAAATTATTATAAAATTAAAAATTGCCAACCTGTTCGAGAATTTTGTGTAGTCTATGATAACAGAAAATATTTACCTTTAGCAGTTCAGGATTTTATAAAAGTATTAGACGATTTCTTGCACAGTTAATAATTTAGTAATATACTGGATGTATTATGAAAAATGTAAGACAAACAAATATTAATATCCATAGAGATAGCTGGGTTGAAATTAATTTAGAAAATATCGCATATAATATGCGTTCAATTAGAAAAAATACTCCTAAAGGAATTAAACTTTTAGCAGTTGTAAAAGCTGATGCGTACGGGCATGGCTCTGTTATGCTTGCCCCGACACTTTTGGCATCAGGTGCTGATATGTTAGGAGTCGCTTCAATTGATGAAGGTGTTGATTTAAGACAGGCAAAAATTAATTGTGAAATATTGGTTTTGGGTGCTGTTCCTGTATGGGCTGTTGAAAGTGCTGTTAAAGCCGATTTGACTATCGCAATTTTTTCAAAAGAACATTTATCAGCTTGTCGTCAGGCTTATGAAAGAACAGGGATAAAACCGAAAGTTCATGTAAAACTCGATACTGGCATGAATAGAATTGGGGTGTCTGTTGATGATGCGGTTGAATTTATAAAAGATGTAAGAAACGCTGATTATTTAGATTTCCGTGGAATATTTACTCATCTTGCAAACGCTGAAAACAGAGAAAAAACTCAAATTCAAATAGACAGATGGAATAAGGTTATTTCACAAGTTGATACTAAAGGTTTGCTTTTACATATTTTGAATACGGCAGGTGCAATGTGTTATGATGTACCAAATTCAAATATGAGAAGAGCGGGAATTGCTCTATACGGGCTTTATCCTGATTTGCCGGAAGATGGTGTAGTGAAAAAGCCTGATTTAAAGCCTGTAATGTCTTTGAAAGCCAGAATTGTAAATATTCATGAAGCTAAAGACGGGGAAGGTATCAGTTATGGGCATACTTTTACGGCACATGGACCAAGAAAAATTGCAACAGTTCCTTTAGGCTATGCTGACGGTGTTCCTCGCGGACTTTCCAACAAAATCTCAGGAATTTTGAACGGTAAAGAAGTTCCGCAAGTCGGTAATATTACAATGGATCAGATGATGTTTGATATAACTGGAGTTGATGCAAACTTAGGTGATATTATAACATTGTTGGATGAAAATCATACAATTGATGAGTGGGCAAAAATTTTAGGAACAATAAATTACGAATTAACTTGTCGCCTAAAAGTTAGATTACCGAGAGTTTATACAAGGGAATAGGTTTTTTAAATGAGTGAAAATTGCAAATTTGATTTAGGTATAATTGGTGCAGGGCCTGCAGGTTATACTGCTGCTTTTCAGGCTAGAGCTAAGGGATTGTCTGTTATTTTGTTTGAAAAAGACAAAGTCGGAGGTGTTTGCCTTAACAGAGGGTGTATTCCGACAAAAGCAATTTTGCATTCTGCTGAGTTGTATGAAGAAATGAAATCAGCTTCTGAATTAGGCATAAATCTTGAAAACTTGTCTGTGGATTACAAAAAAGTTGTGGAAAGAAAAGACAAAGTTGTAGAAAAAATCAGAAAATCTCTTGAACTTGCTTTGAAAAACAGCGGAGTACAAACAGTAAATTCTGAGGCAAAAGTTATTTCAGATAATCAAATTTGTGCAGGTGACAAAGTTTATGAATGCGCAAGTATAATTACTGCAACAGGTTCAAAACCAAAAGATTTTCCAAATCTTAGATTTGATCACGAATTTGTACTTAGCTCTGATGATATTTTAAATTTAGATACTTTGCCAAAAAGTATTTTAATAATAGGATCAGGTGCTATCGGAATTGAGTGGGCAAGAATTTTTGCAGCGTTTGATGTAGAAGTTTCAATTGTGGAGCTTGCAGAACATTTGCTTCCATTAGCTGATATTGAGGTTTCAAAAAGGGTGGAAAGAATTTTTAAGGCTAAAAAAATAAAAATGTTTTTAGCAAATTCTGTTGAAAAAATAGAAGATAAAAAGGTTTATTTATCTTCAGGTGATGTTTTGGAACCTGAACTTGTGCTTTTGGCAGTTGGGCGCAAACCTAACAATAGTTTTGAAAATGTAACTTGTATCGGTGATGCTTGCGGAAAAATTCAGCTTGCGCATTTCGCAATAAAGCAGGCTGTTGCAGAAGTAGCTGGTGTAGAATTTGATGAAACTTTAGTTCCGTCAGTTGTATATGGCTGTCCTGAAATCGCTTGGATTGGAAAACGTGAGCAGGATTTAGAAGAAGGAAGTTATAAAAAATCAAATTTACTAATTTCAGCTCTTGGAAAATCTCATTGTGACAATTGCACTGAAGGGTTTATAAAAATACTTTCACAAAACGGAAAAATTGTAGGTGCTCATATTGTTGCAAAAGAGGCTTCTTCTTTAATTCAACAAATAACAATAGCTATGCAAAATAACATAGCTATTGATGATTTGAAAAAAGTTTGTTTTGCCCACCCGACATATTCAGAAGGCATATTTGAATGTTTGTTTAGATAGTGCCTGTCCAGAAAGGAACTTTCCCAAAATTCCAATAAGTATTTGTCGGATTTAAATCTTTGTGACGCCATAGTCTTTTACGTTCAACTTTAGTTTCTGTTTTTTGTTGATCATTTTCGTTTTGTTGAACTTGTACTTCTTCCTCAGTTGTTACACGAGAGCCAGGTACTTCATAAACTTCAGCATAAGCACATCCTGCAAAGCATAACAAACAAAATAGTGTTATAAATTTTTTCATACAATTTACTCCTGTTGTTCCTTATATACATTATAACGTTTTAAGTCATGAAAATCAATATTTTTGCTATATAATTTAAAATATGCACAAAAGATTACCTGATTATTTAAAACGACCAATTATAGATACGGACAAAACCCGCACTGTACGTAGAATTTTAAAGACAAAATGCTTAAATACAGTATGTGAAAATGCGCGTTGCCCTAATAAAAATGAATGTTATACAAAAAATACTGCGACATTTTTGATTATGGGCAATAATTGTACAAGAAATTGCAGGTATTGTAATATTACCTGTTCGCGTCCTGAGCCTTTGGATTTGAATGAACCTTTTCATGTTGCAGAAGCAGTAAAGGATTTAGGACTTAAATATGCTGTGATTACATCTGTTACAAGGGATGATTTGCCTGATGGTGGGGCAGAACATTTTGCAAATTGTATTTATGAAATCAGAAAAATTTCTCCTGATGTAAAAATTGAAATTTTAACTCCTGATTTTAAGGGGAATAAAGATTCCTTAAATACCATTATAAAAGCACATCCCAATGTGTTTAATCATAATATTGAAACTGTTCGAAAGGTCTTTAAAACAGCTCGTCCTCAAGGTGATTATGATTGTTCATTGGAAGTTTTGAAATATATTAAAGATAATAGCGATATTATAACAAAATCAGGATTGATGATAGGTTTGGGTGAAACTTTTGAGGATATCGAAGAAACTTTGCTTGATTTGAAAAATGTCGGCTGTGATATTTTGACAATTGGACAATATATTCAGCCATCAAAAGAGCATTTAGAGGTTTCTAAATACTATACACCTGATGAGTATGAAAAATTAAAACAGTTGGCTAAAAAGATTGGGATAAAGCACTATCAAATTGGACCTTTAGTCAGAAGCTCCTATCGAGCGTCTGAGTTATTTTAAAATCCTAATGGATAATCTTTCGGAATTTTCCATCCGTTTTTTTGTATTAGTGCGGTGCAATATATTTTGCTTCCATTTTCACTGCATCCGTATGTAGTATCTTTCCAGTCTATATCTAAATTTGAACCTTGTATCCATTTATATGGTTCTAATCCTTTATTTTTATGGTATTTCCATCTTTCATCTTCAGAATTCGGATAAAAAGCAAACAGAAAACAATTTTTACCGTATAATTGATTATCAGGACTGTTTTGTAGATCAAAAATATCGTTTTTATTTAATTCTTCAAGATATTTTGCATCAGGAAAGAAATTATAAGTACTTCCTCCACGTCGTATAATTACAGCACTTCCATCAGGAAAATATACTATTACATAATTATTTGCTGTTTTTTTTACTTTCAAAGTTTTTAAATATTTCGCTAAATATTTATTGTACCATTCTAGAGTATCACTAACATCATTATTATCTTTATCAATACTCATATCTATATTCCACGTTGACTTATCGCCATTTTCAAGTTCAGATTGAGTAATTGCTTGATTCATTACTGAGTAAAACTTTTCTAATCTTGTTTCTACTACAGTTTTTCTTTGCTTTGCTATAAGTGTCGGGATTGTTAGTGCTGCAACGACTCCGATAATTCCTAAAGTTATTAAAATTTCTGCTAAAGTAAAGCCGAATACAGAATTTCGCTTAATCATAAAATCTTCTCCATTATACTACTTTACTATTTAATATACTTTATGTCTAGTATTAGAATTTTAGTATATCGAATAATTTTTGTCAATAGTTTAAAATTAAATAATGCAAAAAGATGATTTTTTAAAATTGGGCTACAAAATAAAGTTTGAACGGAGTAAACGTAAAATTTCACAGTTGGATTTAGCTCTAAAAACAGGGCTAACTACAAGGACGGTTAGTAGAATTGAATGTGGCTCAATTGATCCTAAATATTCAACATTAGTTCGAATTGCAGAAGCATTAGAGTTAAATATTATTGATTTATTAAATTTCAAGTTATAATTTTTTATTGAATTTCAATTGTTATTGCTCCTTGACGGAAGATTTTTAATTCATCTCCAAATACTCCGCAAACAGTTGATTCAAGACCTTTGCATATATGGCCGTAATCAGGAATGATTAAATCTGCAAGCCCTTGCATATTTTCTAATGCTTGTTCATAAGTTTTTGCAGACGGTTGATGTGATAGGTTTGCACTTGTTGTTGCAAGAACATGACCTGGTGTAATTTCACAAATTTCTTTAAAAACTTCGTTATCAGGAACTCTTATCCCGACTGTTTCCATATTTGATGTCATAAAATATGGAGTTTTGTCGCTTTTTTCAACTACAAGTGTGAGAGCTCCGGGAAAATATTTTTTTATTAATCGACAACCAATTTTTGGTATTGGTTTCACGTATTCAAGCAAATTATATGTTTCATTTGACATTAAAATTAGCGGTTTTTGAGCTTCGCGTTTTTTTATTTCATATATTTTTTTTACTGCTTTTTCAGATGTTGGCAGGCAGCCTAAACCCCATACGGTATCGGTTACGTATGCGATTACACCATCATTTTCTAATACTTCTTTTATTTGTTCTTTATTTTCTATAATCATAGTTTTTCCCATATATTAAATTATAATGCAAAAATTTGTTTTTGTGTTCAATTTTCGGAGATTCTGAAACGAGTTCAGAATGACAGTTGTTTTTAGATTTTGAACTTTGAGATTCCGAAACAAGTTCGGAATGACTATATCTTTCTTTCGTCACCCTGAACTTGTTTCAGGGTCTTTTTCACTATAATAAAATATTACAAAATATCATCATATAAATCGTTAAAATTAGGATTTTGTGTTTTTATAAGATTAATTTTCCATTGTCTATGCCAATTTTTAAGTTGTTTTTCTCTTGTGATTGCACTCAACATATCTTCTCCAACTTCATAGTATACAAGTTTGTTTAAATTATACTTTTTTGAAAATCCTTCAACAACTTTGTTTTTGTGTTCCCAGATTCTCTTTTTGAGATTAGAGGTAACTCCTATATAGAAAACGTTATTATTTTTATTGGTTAGTATGTAAATATATGCGGTTTTGTTAGTCATAAATATTTTGTCTTAGGTTTAATTAATATTTGAGATTCTGAAACGAGTTCAGAATGACATTTGGTTTTATATTTTGGATTTTGAGATTCCGAAACGAGTTCGGAATGACGTTTGATTTTAGATTTTGACTTTGAGATTCTGAAACGAGTTCGGAATGACTATATTTCTCTTTCGTCACCCTGAACTTGTTTCAGGGTCTAAATATATTTTATTTTTTTATTTTTTGAATAAGCCTATGAGCTAATTCATTTGCATATTCCATTTTGAATATTAAATTTAGTCCTGTGTAACTTATCAAACATAAAATGCCTACTGATGCAATTTTTATTATTTCAAATAATGTTTTTGGCATGTGGATGAATTTATCAAATCCATATGCTAATCCAAAGCATAAGATAAGGGATACAATCCCTGCAATAAACATTTTTAAAAGGTTTGTAAACAGGCTTTTGTAATCCATTCTGACTTTTTTGTAAATCAAACTGCCAAGTACGCAGGCATTGAATAATGTTACAAGTGATGTAGATAATGTAATTCCGCCTATTCCCATGTGCATTTCAGTAATAAATATTACGTTTAAAAGATATTTTAAAACGATTGATGAAAACGCTACGATAAAAGGTGTTTTGGAATCGTTAAATGAATAATAAACTCTTGTGATAGAATCTCTGAAAACATACGGTAATATTGAAACAGATAAGAACCATAATGCTTCAGTTACCATAAATGTAGCGTTAGCATCAAAAGCTCCACGCTCAAATATTAATCTTACAGCGTCCATTCCGACAGTCAAAATCCCTATGATAATTGGAATTGCTGCAAAGAAGAGAACTCCGACACCTTTATTAAAATATGTCTTAATTCCGTCCAAATCTTTTTCAGCAACAAGTCTTGAAAAAATAGGGAACAACGGAACCAAAAATGCTGTAACTAAAATTCCGACAGGGAATTGAAATACTCTGTTTGCATAACCGATTGCAGTCCAAGCACCTTCTGAAATTGATGATGTGAAAAACATATCAACGTAAATATGAATTTGCCCGACAGTAGAACTTAATACCGCAGGGAATAAAAGCTCCATAATTTCTTTAAAATTAGGGTTATTTGTAAATTCAAAGTTTGGTCGCCATTTAAATCCTAGTTTTCTAACGTTCGGGTACTGGATTACAAGCTGCAATATTGCACCGATAGTGGTTGCCCAAGCAAGAGCATATCCCTTGTTGTCATTTGGAACAGCCATAACAACCCCGATTATTGCCGCACTCATTATAATCGGTGACAAGTTCGGTAGCATGAATTGTTTGTAAATAATAAGTATTCCGTAATAAATTCCGACAATCCCACCGATTATCAAAAGCGGTGTCATAATTTTTAAATGTTCTGCCGCTAAATTTATCATATCAGCAGAGCCGTTTGAGATTATTAATCCCATTATCTGACGAGGGAATATAAACATTATGACTGATAAAATAAGGAAAAATATTGTTGTTGCAGTCATAAAAGTTGAATATAATTTATTTACGGCTTCTTCAGGTTTTTCCTTTAAATTCGGTATAAGTTTTGAAAAAACAGCAACTGTTGCACTGTGGAAAGGCCCTCCGACTCCGCCAAGTAGGATTAAAGACAGAGATGGAATTTGGTAAGCATAATAATATGCGTCTGATACTAAAGTTGCGCCATAATAGTTGGCTATAATAATATCCCTAATAAAACCTATAAGTTTGCTTATAATTGTAACCACAGCAATAATCCAGGCCGCTTTGAGTACACTCATAGATTTGCTGTCTTTTTCTTTTTCACTTGTTTCCAATTTGTTTTCCCTTTATCATCACCAAATGTAATCACTGTCAGATTTGCCGACAATTTCAACGTATAATCTTAAGCCTTTTCTCTCAGAACTTTCGAAAAATTCAGGAGATGTGAATGTAATTGTATTATGGCCTTGTTTTAAGTATTTAGATATATCGATTTCTGAATATCTTTTGTAAATAAGCATTTCTTTTGGAAGTTCAAAATTTAGATGAACTCCATTGATGTCAACGCTTAATGTATTTACTCCAAATTTGTTATCAACTATTATTTTGGCTTTTTTATTTTTAGAGTAAAAATTCTGAGTTGCACTTTGTTGACCTATTTCAGTTGAAATAATTATAGGTTTTGTCGCAAGAGTTATACCTGTATAGTAGTGTTGCAAAATTTTCTCATAAGGCAAGTGCATTTCAGAACCCATAAAGCCTGCGCCGTATTGGCTCATTCCAACGCCGTGGCCAAAACCTCCGCCGTATGCGTGTACGGAAATTAAATTTCCGTTTTCATCTTGAATATTATCAAATACGACATTTGCACTTGGCAAAGCTTTGCCATCTTTTGTCAAAAGTCTTCTAACAACAAGTTCTTTGTAAATTTTATATTTTTGAGAACGTGTTACAACTTCCATTTCTATAATTTTTCCGGAATCGCCACGTCTTATAACTTTTAATTCAACCAAGTCATCAAGTTTGTCGCCTTTTTTGAATGCTGGATGTACAAAGCCGGTCGCTGATTGGGATATAAGAGTTGTTTCAAGAGCTTTTTTCAACTCTTGAGCATCCCATTCTCTTTCCCATCTGAAATATGGTGAACGTATATCATAAGCATCAGGTTTTGATTTATAATATTCACTTGCTGCTTTTTCACTATTCAAAGGTGGTTGTCCTATAATATCTGCACGAGCTTTCAAATAAGGCTTTTCGGAAGATGGAAAATCTTTTGTTTTAGGATCTGAAAAGGCATTTGAATAGCTTTCCGTATAACCTCCAGCAGTTGATGAATATTGTGCAAGGATTAGATCCCAATCATAAATTGCAACAATCCCTTCTGTTTCTTTTACTGCTTGGTTTGAAAGAGCTTTTTCCGTATTTGCTCCAAAGTAAACCTGACTTGCAACGCTGTCTACAACATCGTAGTTTTTAGAGGATTTAGTTCTCGGAGAAAGTACATAATTTCTTGCTGCAACACTTTGTGCTTTTAAAGCTTCAAGCCCAAAACTTACGGGCATTTCGTTTGGCACTACGCCTTTTAAGTAATCTTCAACTTCAATCATATTAACGAGGTTGAATGTGCCGTTGCTGTTTGGGGTAAGTTCAAATGCACCGTGATATAAAGCTTGTTTGCCTGCACGTTTTAGACCTGTTACCCCTAAAAGTCCGTAATTACTTGTGATTTCAACAGGACCTTTTAGCTTGTCAGGAAACATATTTCCGGGTGTATAAATATTAAACATTCCGTTTGTGTAAGATATTTTGATATCCTGATTGCTTGGATAATTCCCGATGAGCATTCTGTTATCATATATTTGGGTGTCACCTGTTCCAAAGATTGTTATTTCTTTGTATTGGTATGTCCCAAAATTTTGGTTTCCTATACCTACTCTGACGACTTCAGATGATGGCATGTTTTGAGCAGCAGCTTCTCTTGCTGCTTGTAATGTCGCTTGAGGCACCTGTGGAACTACTTGTGCCATAGTTGGGGTTGTAATTGTTATAAAGCTCAAAAATGTAATTAAATATATCAGTTTTTTCATATAACTATTATATGACAAACCAAACAAAAGTAACAATTATTGTTTTTCAGTTTTTGGTTGTTGTTCGATTTTTTCTTCTTTTACTTTTGTTTTTTCTTGTACGTCTTCTTCTTTTGGTTTAGGTTTTACTTCTTGATTTTCTTTAATCATTGGAGAAGGATTTGTTATTGGTTTGTAGCCGATATTTTTTAGAGCTTTTGAATATTTTATTATCGGATGCAATATTGCACCTGTTAGGGCAATACTACTAATAATTACACCTGCTGCAGCACCGCCAATTGTTTTTGCAAATTTACCAATTCGTGATTTGGTTTTTATAAGAGATGCTGTTAATGCTCCACCGATTATTGCACCGCCAAGAGTTGCTAAATGTGCGGCTTGGCTAAATTTTTTTTCAGGATTTATATTATATTTCCCATATTTTGTGTGAATTTCTTGGACAAGTTTTTCAAATTTGTCTTGGTTTTCTTCAGGAATTGAAAATTTTATTGTTTGACCAGTTTCCGGGTATTTTGTTTCATATATAATTCGCCCATCAGAAGTTTTTTCGACTGCTTTGGGTTGTGTTGATAATATTGGGTTGGATTTAATATTTATATCTACCATACTCTTATTAAGTTCTGTAAAAATTTTTTTTGCCTTTTTGTAAAGAAATTTTTACTTAACTTCCCAAGTAGTTCCTTCTTTAGAATCTTTTAGGACAATATTAACTTCATCCAGTGCAATTCTGATTTTATCCGCAATATCCCAATTTTTTGCATCACGAGCTTCTTTTCTGTATGCAATTAATTCATCCATTGAGTTAAAATCTTTGCCCAATTTTTCAGAAACATGTTTTACTGCATTTTTCAATTCATCTTCTGAAAGAGTAGGTTTTTCAAATGTAAAACCAAGTGTTGTGGCTAATTTATACAAAATTGTAAACGCATCTTTATCATCTTTATTAGCTTTGTTTGTTAATTCAAAAAGAACAGCAAGAGCTTTTGATGTATTCAAATCATCGTCCATAGCTTCTGTGAACGCTTTGTATTCATCTGTTTTTGTAATATCCAAATCTTCGTTAATCTTTGTACGTTTAGCATTAAGCATACGTTTTACGCCTGCTTGAGCAGATGAAAGAGCTTCATCCGAAAATTCAACAGGCATTCTGTAGTGGTTTGTTAAAATGAAAAATCTTATTGTATTTGAATCATATTTTTTCAATAAGTCATCAATAGTTAAGAAGTTACCTAAAGATTTAGACATTTTTTCTTTGTTAATTGTTACAAATCCGTTGTGTAACCAGTAATTTACGAATTTACAGCCGTTAGCACATTCAGATTGTGCAATTTCATTTTCGTGGTGAGGGAAAATTAAATCAGCACCGCCTGCGTGAATATCTATTGTTTTGCCTAAATATTTTCTGCTCATTGCTGAACATTCAATATGCCAGCCCGGTCTGCCTATTCCCCAAGGTGATTTGTATCCGAATTTTTCATCTTTTTTCCATAGCGCAAAATCAAGCGGGTCTTCTTTGTGTTCTCCGATTTCAATTCTTGCACCGCTTTCCAATTGGTCTATCGGTTGTTTTGATAGGTAACCGTATCTTGGGAATTTTTTAACTCTAAAATATACATCTCCGTCAGCTTCGTAGGCAAAGCCTTTATTTATTAAATCTTTTACCATACCAATCATTTCGCCTAATGTTTTGGTCGCAAAAGGCTCGATGTCAGGTTTTAAAGTATTTAAGGCTTTCATAGAATTTGCAAATTGCTTATACCAGTATTGAGAAACTTCTTCAGGAGTTTTGCCCTCTTTTTCAGCTTTTTTCAGGATTTTATCATCAACATCAGTTACGTTACGGCAGTATGTAACGTCATATCCCTTGAATTTTAAATATCTGTATAAAACGTCCCAAGTTATGTAGCATCTTGCATGTCCCAAATGTGCAAAATCATAAACTGTCGGGCCGCACACATACATTTTTACTTTGTTCTCTTCTATTGGGGTGAATTCTTCCACCTTGTTTGTATAAGAATTATGCAATTTCATATAAAATTCCTCTTTATATAACTAATTTTACTACAAAAAATATAAATGTTAATAAATGTAAAATTAAATTAAATTATAAGCAATTTAATATATAAAAATTATTTATTAAATATGTATGTAATAGTTGATAACATGAGGAGATATCTATGGTTGAACCAGTAAAAAATGTAAGAAACAACAATGTACCTGAAGGGTACACAAAGATTAAAATGTATGATGAAAAAGCTAAAAAAACTAAAACATTCATGGTACCTGTTGGCAAACAGCTTGAAATAAATGGTAAAACATATGATCCTTCAAAAGGTAAAAATAACGAAATCGTATTTACCAGAGGTAATAACTTTAAAGAAGGATATGATTTAATGGAGATGGCTCTTAACAAAATGGATGTAAATCAAGATGGTAAAATTGATAAAAAAGATTCGTCAGGAAATCTCGCTCCAAAATTAAATAAAGAGCTGAATAAAAAAGGACTTGATAAATATTATGTTAAAGATGTAAAAGATGCTTATTCAGATGCAGGAGTAAGTAAAGGCGAAGGTGGAGTAACATTTAGCCATGAAGGAAATGATTTTAAATATAGTATTTACTTAGAAGATAAAAATAAATAAAATGAAAAAGGCGGTTTTTATAAAACCGCCTTTTTTATTTCTTCAAAAATTTTAAATACAGGATTTGTTAAGTTTTCCACAGGACATTCTTCATCAAGCTCAAGGGTAATTGTCGGGATTTGTCTTTCTACTCCCGCATAAGTTCCGAAACTCCCTGGGGTTGGGTAGCCTATACTTGCTTCTGGAGGATAATTTATTATTTTTGAAATCTTTTCTGCAATTTCTTTTGCAGGTCCGTCATAGTTGACTACTTTGTATGGAGCGTGTAATGTTAGTATTATTTGTGGCTTAAATTCTTCAATAGTATCGATAAGAAACTGCGTTTCGATTTCGCTCCCTGCACTCTTTCCCCCGTAGTAGCTTGAGTTTTCGTCATCGCAGGTCGCATTTTCTCCTTCATTTTTTCCCCAATTTTTTGTCGGGAAATTTCTGTTTAAATCGACTCCGTTTGCATTTGTTCTTTTATTCATTTGCATGCCATCAGGGTTTAGGCAGGGGATAAATAAAAGGTTTTCAGGATTATGATTTTTCAAATATTCGTTAATCAAATATGCACCTTGTGGTTCATCTCCGTGCATAACTCCGATTATCAAAGCTTTCCCGTTACTGTTGCCGAGTAATTCTACTTCGTTTCCTAATTTTGTTTTTGTTGATTTTAATTTATTCAAATAAAGCCTCTATAAATTCTTCATTGTTAAATTCTTTTAAATCTTCCATTTTTTCGCCGACTCCGACAAGTTTTACAGGTAATTTTAATTCTTTTGCGACTGCAAGAACTATTGCCCCTTTTGCTGAACCGTCGAGTTTTGTGAGTGCAACAGATGTTACATTTACCGCTTCTGTAAACACTTTTGCCTGTTGAAGTCCGTTTTGTCCCGTATTAGCGTCAAGTACAAGAATACATTCTCTTAAAGCTTCAGGGGCTTTTTTATCTATAACTGATTTGATTTTCTTTAATTCTTCCATAAGGTTGAATTTGTTTTGCAGACGACCTGCTGTATCTACTAAAATTACATCAAAGCCTTCTTTTTGAGCTTTTTCAATCGCTTCATATACAACTGATGCGGGATCTGCTTTATCATGTCTTACGATTGAGGCTCCTGCTCTTTTTGACCAGATGTCCAGTTGTTCTTCTGCTGCGGCTCTGAATGTGTCGCCTGCTGCGATTAAAACTTTTTTGCCCTGTTCTTTAAATTTATATGCAAGTTTACCGATTAGAGTGGTTTTGCCTGCGCCGTTTACACCTGTTATAAAGTAGATGTTTAATTCGTTCTCTTTAAAATTAAGTTTGTTATCGCCTGCATTTTTCAAGACATTTAAAAATTCTTCTTTAAGGTATGCTTTCACTTCAGAAGGTTTAATTTTTGTTTGATTTCTCAATTTATCAACAAGTTCACCTGCATATCCTACGCCTAAATCGGCGCTGATAAGCATATCTTCCATATCATCAAGTACAAATTCCGAAAATTCTTCTTCATTTTCAACGGAATCTACAACGTTTCCGACAAGAACTTTTGCAGTATTGGAAACTGTTTCTTTAAGATTATTGAATTTGTCTTTAAAAAATCCGAACATATAGGGATAATAACATGAAACTGTATAATTTGCATCTTTTTTATGATAATAAAAAAGACCTATTAGAATAGGTCTTTTTCATAATTAATAATTCAGTTAAAAATTTGTGGTTTAGTTAATGCCGTAATCAACGATAACTTTTGCCAGAATTCCGTTGATAAATGCAGCGCTGTCGTCTGTTGAATATTTTTTAGCAAGTTCTAATGCTTCATCAACAACAACTTTCATTGGAGCATCTTTTATGTATAAAAGTTCAACAATTGCTATACGTAAAATATCTTTGTCCATTTTTACCAAACGGCCTAAATCCCAATTTTTTGCGTATTTTTGAATAATATCATCAACTTCTTTGTGATTTTTTTGGAAGAAGTCTGCAATTTGAATTGCATAATTTTTGACATCATTTTGAGAATCAAGTGTTGTAAATTCTGCAATTTCAAGAGCAAGCACAGCTTTTTCTGCTATGTCAATCATTTCGTTAATTCTTCCTGTCATATCTGATGTCATAGGAATTGGTACAGGAATATTTGCTGCTCCGATAGGTCTTTTCAAATTAATTTCGGAATCTGCTTCATAATTTTCGATTTGATCTCTCATTGCAACAAGTGAGCCGAGTGCGGTTTTTAGTTCATCTTCTGCACTGCTTGTCAAAATTCTTACTGATTTAAGTATTATGTTTTGTAAGTCTTCTCTTGAATAATTTGTAATTTTTTTATCAAATTGTGAGAATAATATAAATGCCAATTCTCTGGCAGCTCTACGGGCTTGCATATTTTTACCTCTTTTTAATATAAATAATTTTACAAGCTTTATGCTATCATGAAAAATTTTTATCTACAAGATTTCAGAAGTCTTAAAAATTTTTAAATTTGGCATGTTTGAGTAAGAGATTATTTACAAATTTTCAAATGTGAACCTAAATGTTTACGTTCTGATATTTTATCAAGTCTGTTTTTTATAAATTCAGCATTATTAGAAAACGGTTCTTGGGATAAAAATTTTCTGTAATATCTTTGGGCATCACATTTTTTGCCAAGTTTATCAAAGCATACTCCTATACCTGCGTATGCTTTATGATAAGTCGGGTTGTGTTTTAATATATCTCTTAGAATTGATGAAGCTTCTTTATATTTGCCGAGTTTCATTAAGAGTGTTGATTTATGGTCGTATGCTTGTATAAATTCAGGAGAATTTTCGATTAATTTTTGATAAATCATTAAGGCAAGGTCATATTCTTCACATAATTCATGGGCTACACCAAGTTGGAGAATGGCTTCCGGGTTATCGGGATTTATTTGAATTGCTTGAATAAAGTTTTTTATTGCTCCGCAGGGAGAGCCTTCAAGAAGATGACATAACCCGAGTTCAAAATAGATTTCATAACTTTCTGGGTTTAATTCTGAGGCTGTTGTTAAGTATCTTATTGCTTTTGCGTATTGTTTTAAATATTTGTAACAAATTCCAAGCCCGTAGTAACTTTCTATATTTTGTCTGTCTATTAAGATAGCGTTTAAGTAATTGGAAACTGCTTCTTTATACATTTTTTCACGGCGAAAAGCATCTGCTTTTTCACAGAAATCAGTTTCGGGCTTGTGTTGTTGTACTTTATGTATTGTGGAGCTCAAAGTTATATTCCTCTTTCTTTATTTATGATAGTTTTTTTTTCTGAGTTGAAGAACAATCGTTTGATGTATAGTTTATCAATCGTTGGATTTATTATTTTTCTTGTGCTATAAATTTGTTATGAAAAAGTATTTGGTATTGGTTTTAATTTTGGGTTGTGTGTATCTCCCTGTCCGAGCTGATGAGGTTTCGCTTGATAATGTGGAAGCTCAAAAAATTCAGTTGCCGAAAGCGAATATTAATACTAAGCAATCTCTTGTTGTTAATGACCAAGAGGTTTTGCAAGAATTGATTAAAAGGCAGAAAGACAAGGATGTTGAAGATATTGAAAATCTTTGGAAGGGAACTGTTGAAAATAATCAGGTTATCGGTTTTGCATTGAAAAAGCTTGCGACACCGGAAAGTCAGAGAAGGATTCATTCTTCTCTTATGGCAAAAACTTTGTCAGCAGTTGTTGCGGGAGCTTCTCTTGCCCCGTCATTACTTGGTGCTGATTATTTTACACAATCATCTGCTTTTGCTGCAGGAAGGCTTGCGCAAAATTTGATTAACCGTAAAAATATTCCGACAGAAATTCCTTTAACTGATACCGAATTGATTGAACTTGCAGGATTGGTTGAAAATTTGCAGGATAAAATTATTACAGCTTATTATAATTATAAAAGTTCACTTTCTCAGTTGAAGGAAACAAGACAGCGTTTGCTTTTATATAATAAAAATTACGCAAAAGCTCTTGATGAAGAAGATTTGCTCGAAATTTCCATATCTTCTTCGCTTTACGACAATATGAGGGTGGAAGAATTTTATTATATGGAATGTGCTAAAAAATATCACCTTGAGCTTCAAAGGCTTGCAGGGAAAAAAGTCGTTGATAATTTGAATTTGTATCAGTTTAATTTTAATTCAACATTGGTTGGAGAAAAGGCGGTGCAAAAATGAAGAAATTTTTGATACTTGCATTAGCCTTAAATTTGGCATTGCCTTCTCTTTCAATAACATTAGATGATTTAAAAATCCCAAAACCGCCTGCATATAGAACAGGTCTTTCTGATACTCCTGAAAAAGAATATACGGAGGCAAAAGCTGCTGAAGAAGATAAAGTTCATCAAACTTACGTAAAAAAAGATGCAGAACAATTTGATTCAAGAGATTTGACCTTTGCGGATTTAAGTATTAAACAAATTTCTAAAGAAGTTGCGGCTGATTTGGAATTGGATCAGGAAGATATGGTCGGAGATTTAACGGTTTTGTGGCAAGGTGCTGCAACTCAAAGTGATACAATTAATTTTGCTTTGTACAAACTTGCAAATCCTGATGAAGATAAGCCTGATGAAAAGTCTGTAAAAAAAGTTTTGACAACAATCGCAAGTATGTCAACACTTGTCGGTGCAAGTATGGGAAATCCTATTCTTGCAACAGGTTCAATTTTAGGCGGGAATGTTCTTGGAATCATGTCACAGGATACAAAAGCTCTTAACTATAAATATACAAAAGTTACTGATGCGGATATGATTATTCTTGTTCGTAAGATAGAAGATTTGCAGCAAAAAACAGTGGATTTGTATTACAACTACATGACTGCCAGAAAAAGATTAAAGCTTATTGAAAGTATTGCTGAGGCAAGAAAGAAAAATTATGAGCTTGCTCAGGATTTGTCGCGAGAAGTTATTTTGATAACTGATGCTTATTACAGAACTTCTTTGGATAACTTAATGAAGGCAAAATCAGATTATTATGCAAAACGTGCTGCTCTTGAACAATTCGTCGGAAGCGATGTCTTTTCACAATTTGAACAGGATTTAAAAAAGAGAGAAGAAAAAGATAAATGAAGTTTATCCCTTACCAAGTAAATACAGGTGAAAAAAATATGCAAATCGATAGTGATTTGCTTGAAAATGCCATAAAAACACAGGAAAAAGAACCTATATTCAGACTTTATGGCTGGAATCCGCCTTGTGTTTCTCTCGGTCGTAATCAAAAAAGCGATTTTATTGATGAAAATTTTTTAAAAGAAAATAATATTGATATAGTTCGGCGTTTGACAGGCGGACGTGCACTTTTGCATGATAATGAGATTACATATAGCTTTGTATGTCCTGTATCAATTTTAGAAAATGGTGATAATGTCGTAAAATCATATAAAGAAATCTCTCAAATATTGATTAAGGCATTTGAAAAAATTGGAATTGAACTCGATTTTGGTGGGGTTAAGAAAGCTCAAAAACACCCTGATTATTGTATGTTGGTTTCAACAGGTGCTGATTTGTGTTACCAAAATAAAAAGCTTATCGGTTCTGCTCAATTTCGAAAAGAAAATTATATTCTTCAACACGGCTCTATATTATATGATTATGATGTAAATTTGCTTGAAAAAGTATTTAATGAAAAGGTTGATACATCTTCAATTACCTCTATCAAAGAAGTAAATCCTGATATTAAAAAAGAAGATATTATTGAATTGTTAAGTAATGTAAAATAGACAAAATCCTTTATCTATGAGTGTTTTGCTGATTTTTGAAAAATTTTAAATAAAATAAAGCAATTTTTATAACTAAATTTTGTTTATATAAATACGGGGATTAAAAACTCAGGGGATTTAGGAAATGTTAAATTTTGGATTATCAAATTTAAATTTATCAAGTATAGTTGGACCTCAAAGTCTTATTCTTACACATCAACAAAACCCATTATTAATTGGCGAAATGAGTCCTATGTTTCCTACTAACAATCAAGGTCTTCAAGAAGCTGCTGAGTGGGGTGCTTTATTGATGGATAAACAAAAATTGACAAATCAAGTAGGATACCTTGCAGGATTTGATTCTCAAATTAAATCAATTTTAAAATCAGATAAACTTGATGAATCTCAAAAACAAAGATTGCAAGATGTTCTTGATCAAGTTAAAGCATTAAAAGAAAAAGCTCAAAAAATGCTTGCAAAACAAGATCTTAAATCTGAAGAAATTGAAGCTCTTTTAGGTGAAATTGAAGAATTAAAAGAAAATGCTTCAGAAGTAGCTAAAGAAGTTTTGGAAGAAGTCCAAGCTGCTGCAGAAGAAGCAGAAGCAGATGGTGCCGGTGATGCAGATGATGCAGATGGCACAGATGACGCAGATGGCGCAGATGGCGCAGATGGTGCAGATGATGCAGATGATGATACAGCTGATGCTAAAGATCCAGACAAATCTGCAGATGAAGCTGTTGCAGCAGAATTTGATAAAAAACAAAAAGAAAAAGAGAATGAAGCAGCAGAGATTTGTCAAAATATTTATAGCGGTTCTATTGGTGATACTTGGGGTACAAATTATGACACAATCAAAAAAGGTACAGAAAAAATTACAAAAGACAATGTAACAACAGTTTTGAATATGTGGACATCTCAATATAAACAAAATACAAATGATGTAAACTTAATTGAAACATTATTTGATGAAGAAAGTTTGTGGAATCCAGGTTTAGCTGATAAAAACCCTGAACCTGGTCATAAAGTCAATACAGTTGAAGCAAACTTGGACATTATTTGGAACATTATAGTTGCACTTGATGAACGAGCTCAAGAATTGGGTATCAAAAATAAAATTGCAGGTTTATTTGCAGTTTGTTACGATGAACTTGATGATTTTAATGTAGATCAAGATGCTGTTATCAACTCTGTTACAAAAATTACTGAAGCTGTTACAAAGGCAGAAGCTCAACAAACCAAAAAAGATATGGCAACTGCAAAAGAAAATAAAGTAAAAGCAGATGCTGCAAAGAAAAAGGCTGACAAAGCTAAAGCAGATGCTAAAAAAGCTCAAGAACAAAAAAATGAGTTCAGAAATGATATGAGAGAAATTTTAGGTGATGATAAAGCTGAAATTTCTGAAAATGTTAAATATGAAAACAAAAAATTTGTTATAAGAATCAATGGTAAAAATTATTATGGTAAAGATTATGCTGAATTAGCAAACGCTCTTGAAAAAGATGGTCTTGATCCGGCTCAATATTTAAAACAAAGATCATTAAATGCAGTTGCTTAATAAAAGATATATATTATTAATGATTCCTCATATTTGGTAGAAAATGTAGAAAGAAACTAGTAGGTTAAGTGTGAATTTTGTCCCCAAAGAAGGGGACTTTTTTTTATATTAATTTTGTTTTTTATTGTTCGAGATAAATTTTTGCAATTTGGATATCATTTTGGGTTGTAATTTTTATATTCTTGTAGCTTCCATTTATAATATAGACGGTTTGTCCCAACTGTTCAAGCATTCCTGCATCGTCTGTAAAATTTTGTCCGTATAGTTTTTGGTGGGCATTTTTTATTAAGTTGTATTCAAAGGCCTGAGGTGTTTGGGTGTTATAGAGTTTTGCTCTGTCTATTGTTTTTATTATTTTGCCGTCTGAAACTTCTTTTATTGTATCAATTGTTTTTGTCGCAACAGTTAAAGCTTTTTTTGTTATAACTTCTTCAATTGCCAAGTTTATTATGTCAGTTGTAATCATTGGTCTTGCTCCGTCATGGATTAGTACATAATCGCATTCTGAGGCTTGAAGTCCGTTAAAAACGGAGTCCTGACGAGTTGATCCGCCTTCAATGATTTTTACTTTCGGACTGTTTTTGAATATTGCTTTTAATTCATCCATTATAGAAATGTTTGCACATATTATAATTTTATCAACTTCTGATTTTTCGAATGCTTCAACTGTATATTTTATTACTTCTTTATTGTTAATTTTCTCCAAGAGTTTGTTCTTGTTCCCGAAACGCGATGATGTCCCGCCGGCAGGAATTATTGCGTTTACTTTGAAATTCATGTGTTTTACTCCTTAAAATGTTTGTATAATTTCTCGTCTATGTCAGTGTAAACTTTTCCGTCAATAATCAAACCTGTATTGCCGTTTTTTACCTCTCCTATTATCGTATAAGCATCAAGTTTTTTCAACAAGTGCTCGGAAACTGCTGCTACAAGCTGATAATCTTCTCCGCCATACAAGACAGTTTCCATATCAACCTGAGGAGCATGCGGAATTTTTGAACTGTCTATTATTAGAGTTACTTTGCTTGCTTGTGCGATTTGCATAAGTGCATCTGCAAGCCCGTCTGATGTGTCCATCATTGCGTAATCCTCAGTTGAATTTTCGGCTATTTGACGTGAAAATTCTTCTTGCGCAACAGGCATGAGGTGTTTTTTTATAAAATATTCAGGTTCGGTTTTGTTGTTTAATAAAAGATTTAGCCCGTAAGCGCTTGAACCATGTTCGCCTGATACTATTATTTTATAATTTTCTTTCGCATTTGAACGTGATGATATTTTTCTGCCTTTCGTTTTGCCTATTGCTGTTGCAGAAATATATATTTTGTCACTGCCTGTTAAATCCCCGCCAACAATTTTTATATCTTTTGAGGCATCTTTTACACCTTCATAAAATTCTTTTACAAATTCTTCGTCAACAGAATTTGGCAATGATAGAGAAATTGTCATATACATAGGCTTTGCACCTGATGCACATACATCGCTGATATTTACCATTGCTGTTTTGTAACCTAATTGAAACGGTGTGATAAATTCGCGTTTAAAATGTATATCTTCAACTAAGCTGTCTTGTGTTATAACAATTCCCAAATCTTTAAGATAGGCGCAATCATCTCCTATGTATTCGGAATTTAGTGTTGTTTTAATTATTTGTATAAGTGATTTTTCGTTCATTATATGTCGTGGTCAATAAGTGAAATAAATTCTTGTACCAAAGCGGAATTCCATTTTTTGCCTGAATCTTTTTTGATTATTTCAATTGCCTGCTTCGGTGTCAATTCAGCTCTGTAAGTTCTTGGTTCTGTTAGTGCAAAATAGGCATCAACAATAAGTATAATTTGTGATGTCATCGGAATTTCTTCCCCTGAAATTTTTGATGGGTAACCGCTTCCGTCCCAGTTTTCGTGGTGGTGTTCGATTATCGGAAGAATATCTTGAATATAGCTTATCGGCTGTAAAATTTCTCTTGCGGCAATAAGCGGATGTTCTTTTATATGATTTCTTTCTTCTTCTGTCAGAGGAGTCGTTTTTTGTAAAAGTTCAACAGGAAGCATCAAGTTGCCGATATCGTATAAAAGCATTGCAATTCTTAATTTGTCGATATCGTCTTTGGATAAGTCAAATCTTTTGGCAAGACTTACGGCAAGTAAAACTTTTGATTTCATTACACCTGTGTGATGCAAAGGATTGTAAGTTTGAGTTAGCATATCTGCTACTGTGTATAGAGCTTCTTTGTGGACTTCGTTTTTCGGAACTTGTAATTTTTCTTTAAGCTTATCTGACAATTCTTTGTCGAGCGGAATATTATGTTTGGATAAAATATCCATAAATGTATTAACTGCGATTTCTTGCCAGCTTGTTTCCGTAATAGGTTTGGCCAGTGTAACTTGGTTTCTGCCGTTTCTTTTTGATTGATACATAGCTTGATCGGTCAAGTCTAAAATATCTTCAATATTATCTGAATGTTCAAGAAATGTTGCAACCCCGATACTTGCCGTAATATGGCCGATAGTATCAAGTTTTTCTTCTTCTAATGCTTTTCTGATTCTTTCTGCGGCAATCATTGCACCTTTTGAGTCAACTCCCGGAAGAATTACGTTAAATTCTTCTCCGCCCATTCTCGCTGCCGTATCGATTGAACGAGCATTCCTTTTCAAAACATTTGCAACCGTTTTTATTGCCAAATCACCGTATGCGTGTCCGTATTTGTCGTTTATTTGTTTTAAATGATCCAAATCCAAACCTATTATGCTAAATGATTGATTTTGGCGAAGTGCACGGGTTACTTCTTTTTTCAGATATTCTTCGAAATATCTTCTGTTATAAAGCCCTGTGAGGCTGTCTGTTACGGCTTGGGCTTTGACTTCTTCAAACAAATCTGCGATAGTTATTGCCATCTCAATTTGTTGGGCAAAGATTGTTAAAAATTCTGTTTCACCTGTAGTTAATTCTCGTCTTGATGAAAATACGTTAAACCATCCGTAATGTACATTTCTGGAATACAGAGGTACTGTAATAATTGATTTACTTGCGCTTCCGTCAATTATTTCATCTATTATGTCGTCAGAAACATCAGGTGCTACTGATTTAAGAGTTCCCCCAATATCAAGGGTAAGCATAATTTTTCTTTCAGAAGCGGCTTTTGCATATATGCTTTCATTATTATAAACAAGTTTGCGAGCTTGTATAGGTGTTTTTATAAGTTTATCAACTCTTTTTATAGACGGGTCATTTGATTGGGCGAGAACTGTCAAAAAAGTCCCTCGTTCATCTTCGCATTTTTTAATTATGTTGCAGTGAAGGTAACCGAGTTCTCCCTGAATATTATTTACAATAGTTTCAAGAACGCTTTGTAACGGACGGGAAGCATTCATCATATCCCAAATATGTTGTAATGTAAGCATTCTTTTATTTGCGATATTTAATTCTCTTGTACGTTCCTCAATTTCTTTTTCCAGTTGAAGATTGCGTTCATATATTTCAAGATAATCCTGTTTACCGTTATAAACAGCATTTTCTACTTCAGAGACTTTTCTGTATATATCTTTTAAATTATCGAAAAAACTCATATCTTTATTATACACTATGTTTTGAGTTTTGTAATACGTTGTTTACAATATTTATAATTTCTTCAGGTCGCGGATAATTTACGCATTGTTCTGCGTCCTCTCCTTTAAGCGGACATTTTCTTGTGTGACAAGGCTGACATTTTAATTTCCCGTTTATTGCAAAATACTTTTTGTCATCTCCGAAAGGTCCGTAAGATGTTGGTGGTGTACAGCAAAATATTGAGATAACAGCAGGAATTTCTGTCGCTCTTGCAACGTGTGCGCTGCCTGAATCCGGAGCCATAACAAGTGTTGCGCGTGAGAAAATTTCTATTAAATCTTTAATTGTTGTTTGACCTGCAAGATTAATAAAATTATCGCCGCCTATATATTTTATTAAATCATTGTCACCTTTTGTCCCTGTAAAAACTAGAGAACATTTATCTTTTATTGCATTGACAACAGCTTTCCAATTATCTTTGTTCCAATGTTTTAGTCTCCAAGTAGTTGCAGGACAAATTACAACCATTGGTTTGGATTTGTCGAGATTTTTCAATAATATATTTACTTTAGCTTTTGTTTCTTCACTTGTTTTCGGAAGCGTAAATTTTACTTTATCAGTTCCTTTTAGCCCAAGATATTTTGCATATTGCATGTGTTGAAAAACTGCATGAGTCGTCCAATTAGGATTTGGAGCCGGATCAATTCGTTCATCTCCGCCAAGGTATGAAAATTCACGTCCGTATTTATAGCAAATTTTTCTTTTAGCTCCGCATAGTCTCATCCATAGCATACTTTTGAACATCATTTGAGTATCGATTGCAATATCAAAATGTTCAGCTCTCAAGCTTTTTAATATTTTTAAAAATTCAAAAAAGTTTTTTATTGAAAAACCGTCTTTTTTCCATTTTTGAATAGGGATTAAAACAGCATTTTTCACAGCAGGATTATTTTTTACAATATCTATACCTTTTTCTGATACAAGCCAAGTAACCTCATATCCGTTATCTTTAAGTACGTTAGCAAGTGGAATGTTAAATATAACATCTCCTAATGATGATAGTCTGACTAACATTATTTTTTTTGTCATTTAGAATCCTCTATCTTCTAAAAATGCTGCCCCTATTACTCCTGAATAGTCACCAAGCATAGCTTTTTTAAATCTAATTTTTTCTGCCGGAACCGGTAATGATTTTGATTTAGCTTTTTTAATTGTTTCTTGATAAAAATAATCAACTGCTTCTATCAATCCGCCACCTAAAATTATTAATTCAGGATTAATAAAATTTATGATGCTTGCAAGTCCTCCGGATAGATATTCCGAAGCTTCTGTTACGCATTGTAACACAAGTTCATCTCCTTTTTCAATAGATTTTTCTATCATACTTGAAGTTATAGCTTTACCGGGTTCAAGATATTCTCTAATTGCGGATTTTCGACCTTTTTTTAAAGCTCCTTCAATTCTTTTTTCTATTGCGGAACGTGAAGCGTAAGCTTCAAGGCAGCCGTGAGCACCGCATGCACAAGGTCTTCCGTTTAAATCGACTATAATATGTCCGATTTCTCCTGCTGTTCCTGTTGATCCGTATATGATTTTACCATTTTTTACAATTGATGAACCGACTCCCGTTCCGACAAATACGCATACAAAATCATCGCAATCTTTGCCTGCTCCGAATTTTTGTTCTCCAATTGCTGCAATTTCTAAATCATTACCGACAAAAACAGGAAGATTAAATTTTTCAGATATTGTTTTTTTTAAATTTAAATTATAACAATCAAGGTTAGGCGCAGCTATTATAATTCCATTTTCTCTGTCAATTTGCCCTGCAGAACCAACTCCGATTGAGCTTATATCTTCTAATTTTACTCCGCTTGACTCAATAAGCTCATCAATACCATTAAGCATTTTTTTTATTATATTTTGCGGACCTTTTTCTTTTTTAGTCTTTTTTTTGATGTGTTCTACAACTTCACCTGTTTGTCTGTCTACAAGTGCCGTAAGAATTTTTGTTCCGCCAAGATCGATTCCTATTGAAAAATTTTTCATATATTTTAAATTATATATAAAAAATACAAAATTTGCAAAAAATGGGATTATTTGTTAGGATATTAGCATATACAAGAAGGGGGATATGTATGAATTTGATGAAAAAGTTATTTATAACTCTTGCGTTAATGATATTAGCTTGTCAATATTCTTTTGGCGCAGATGTTTGGGTAAATGATTTGAGAAGAATGTTTACTAACAATTCTTCAATTATTTATGAGATTAATATAAGAACTTTCGGTGCTCAAGATACAAATAAAAACGGAATAATAGATTTCGATGATGCAGAAGAAAGCGGAACTTTTTTAAATGCGATTCCAAAGCTTACTGAACTTTCTCAAAAGGGGATAAATACAATTCATGTAATGCCGATTACTCCTGTTGGAAAAATGAAAGCATTAGGTACAGCAGGTTCTTTATATGCAGCATCTTCATTTAATACGTTAAATCCTCAACTTGCAAGTAAACAAAGTGCACTTTCAATAAATGATCAGGCAAGAAAATTTATTAATGAAGCTCATAAACGTCGTATCAGAGTTATTATAGATCTCCCTTCTTGCGGTTCTTATGATTTGTATATGCAAAGACCTGTATTGTTTGTGAAGGATTAATCTGGACATCCT
>CAJMSH010000008.1 GCA_905216055.1 uncultured bacterium
AATAAACTGGCTATTTTATGATTACATGAAAGACCGTTCTAAAGTGTATGATTTTTGCAAACGTGCATACGATATAATCGCAGCGTTGATAATACTTATTGTGACATCTCCAATACTTTTGTATATTGGGATCCGTGTAAAATTAACAGATGGCGGAAATGCAATTTATACCCAAAACAGAGTTGGGAAAGATGGAAAAGTATTCAAAGCATATAAATTAAGAACAATGTATGCAAATGATTATGTTCCAAAAGCTGGGCAAATAGGTCATACAGAACCTCAAGATGAAGATAATAGAGTTATACCATTTTGCAAATTTGTAAGAAAAGCAAGACTAGATGAAATTCCTCAAATGGTAAATATTTTAAAAGGTGAAATGTCAATTGTAGGCCCAAGATGTGAATGGGAAGATTTAGTAAAAATATATTCAAAAGAAATATCATATTACTCTTGCCGTATGTGGGTGAAAACAGGCTGGACAGGTTGGGCTCAAATCAACCAAGGTCATTGCGTTTTAGCAGATGATGTTTCAGAAAAACTTCAATATGACTTGTATTATTTGAAACACAGAAACTTGCTATGGGAAATCGGGATCTTAATAAAAGCAGTGTTTTTGGCTCTCGGAGGCAGACATGGATAAGAATTTTGATGTTTCAATAATTATTGTTAATTGGAATTCAGGGAAATATTTACAAGAAACGATTGAATCTTTAGAACAACAGACTCAAGAAATTAATTATGAAGTTATAATTATCGATAATAATTCTGATAAAAATGAAGAAAGTTTTAAATATATTGAAAATGTTTTAGATGGGAAAGACAATTTCAGAATAATCAAAAGTACAGAAAATTTAGGGTTTGCAAAAGCAAATAATCAGGTAATGCAAATTGCAAAAGGGCGCAATTTCTTAATATTAAATCCTGATGTAATTTTTCACAATAATGTAGTTAAAATTTTATCAGATTATTTAGATGAAAATACTAATGTAGGAATGGTTGGTCCAAAAGTTTTAAATCCAAATGGAAGTTTTCAACAACCTTGCCTCAGAGGCAAACCTTATCCAAAAGATACATTATTCCATTTAATAGGGCTTGCAAAAGCTTTTTCTAAAAATGAATATTTTAATGGTTATGCACTATGGCATTTAGATAGAGAACAAATTCAAAATTGTTGGGCATTATCAGGATGCTGTATGATGGTCAAAAAATCTTTATTTGAACAAATTGGCGGAATGGATGAACAATTTTTTATGTACCAAGAAGAAACTGATTGGGGCATAAGAACAAAAAACATAGGTAAAGAAGTTGTATATAATCCAAATGCAATAGTAACTCATATCGGAGGAGTAACAACCAAAAGAATAAAAATAAAAAGTATTTATATTTTCACTCAATCAATGGAAAAATTTTTCAAAAAACATTTTTGGAAAAGATATAATTTCTTTCAAAAAGCTTTTTGGTTAACTCTAATATGGGGAAATTTTGGATTAAAATATCTGAAAGGATTCTTTAGTAAATGATCATAACTTTTTATACTCCAACTTTAAAACTAACAGGTGGCAATTTGGTAATGTTTCAATATGCTAAATACTTAGCTTCACAAGAAAATTGTGAAGTTTATATTATAGCTCCTGATGTTGAAAAAAAAGATTATATTCAAAATGGAATTAATATAAAAACATTTAAAAAATTTCCAAACAAGTATTTTGAACATATATTTTTTCAGTTGATATATTTAAAACAATTTTTTAAATTAACTCCAAAATCAGATATAATAATTCCTATATTTTTTCCTTTAAGCATACATGCAATATATTCTAAGAAAATGGGAAAAACAGAAAAAGTAATATCTTTATTCCAAGATTTCAAGACAATGTATTGGTTTGGTAATTATATATATTTTCTACTACGTTTACCAATAATCGTTAATAATATAGATGACTTTATAGCAGTATCAACCCCTACTGCAAAAGAAATATTACAATATGCCAAAAAAGAAGCAATTATAATACCTAATGGTATTAATACGAATATTTTTTATCCAAGAAAAGTTGAAAAGGAAAATTACATATTGTTTATAGGAAGTTCTAAAACAAAGGGGGTTAAAGAATTTGTAAAATCTTATAAACTAGTAAAACGAGAGTTTCCTGAATTAAAAGCTATAATAGTTGGGCCTAATTTATATAATACTGATGATTCTGATATTACATTTTTAGGTACTATTAAAGATAAAGATAATTTAGCATTATTATATTCCAAAGCATTAGTTTATGTAAGTCAAAGTTATGGAGATAGCTTTGGGTTACCTCCTCTTGAAGCTATGGCTTGTGGGACTGCGGTAGTACTTACAGATACAGTTGGGGCAAAAGAGTATGCTGTTGATGGCGAAAATTCTATCATTATACCAATTAAAAATATAAATAAAACAGCTGAAGCCATTATTAAAATATTAAGAAATAAAAATATCAGAGAAAAATTCGAAAAAAATGGTATAGAAACAGCATCTAAATATTCTTTGGACAATACTAATAAAAATATAACTAAACTTATATGGAGTTTTAATAAACAGACATGCAAATTTTCAAAGTAAGTATTTTTAATATATTTTATATATTTTGTTTAATTATTCCGTTTTTATTATTTATTACAGATATAAATGTAGCTTATTCTCTTATAATCCCATATTCTATAGCAATGTTTATTGCTTTTATAATTGCTGTAATTATTAATATTAACACAAAAAATAGATTTTATTCACGAATATATTTACTTACTACATTATTTCATCTTCTAGCTGGTATTTTTATACAAATTTTAAAATATAAAATACTAAATTTACCAACAATAGGTGGATTTGCTGGAATTGGAATTGATAATGACGGGACATTATACCATAACTATGCAAAAATTTTATTACAAAATCCTCAGTATGATACCTTATTTTTTGCCAAAATAGTAGCAATAATATATAAAATTTTTGGTGTTAATGAATATACTGTTTGTGCAATCAACACATTATTTTCAGGATTTATATCCTTTTTTATAGTTAAAATGGGAGAGACAATATATAAAGATAACTTTACTGTTAAATTTTTAGGTTATATAACTACTTTTTCTTTTACTGTGACAGCATATACATCTGTTTTAATGAGAGATGTTTATATTATTTTATTATCATATATGATAATTTTCTTTTATTATGTTTTTTATAAGAAAAAAAATATATACTATTTATTATTTTCAATCTTCAGTTTTTTCTTATTGTGTCCAATACGAGCTTATGCAGCAGCAGCTACATTTATTGCGTGTATTACTGCCCATTTAATTCTTGTATCCAATCTTAAATACAAAAATTTTATAATAAAGACCAATAGATATATGATTACTGTATTTATTATGGTAATAGTTATACTAACATTGTTAATTATTTTCCAAAACTTTTTAAGGATTGATTATATAATTTCCCTATTTGACATGGATACAATTTTAAAAGTAAGTGAAGAGGGTTATGGTGGAGCAAATTCAAGCTTTGGTATTGATAGAGTAGCTCTATCGAAGTGTTTGCCTTTATTTTTATTAATAGGTTATTTTTGCATGTTTTTTGCACCATTTCCACACCAATGGTTATTATCAAAAAACATAGTTCAAGCTTTTTCAGCTAGTGAGACTATTATCTTATATATATTTTTGTTGCCTTCATTTTTTATGGGCATAATTAAAGGTTTTAAAGATAGAAATTTTATTATAGTTTCATCTTTCCTGTATATAATTTTTGTCTTTACTTTTTATGGAATGATATTAGATAACTCAGGTGCAGTTTTTAGAGGTAGGGCTCCATTTATTCCGCTTATTTATCTAATAGCATTATACAATACTAAAGGATTATTACTTAAAATATGTAATAAAACAAAAAAAATTATACATAAAGGAAGTTATTATGAAAAAAATATTATTAGTTAATGGAAGTTTTCTCAATAGCTCAGGATGTGGAGTTATTGCAAAAAATACATATAATATTTTAAACTCCAAAAATTTCGAAATAGAAGTATTTACTGCGCAAAATAGATCTGGTTTAATAAGTTATAAATACGAAAATCTATTTATTGATCCATATAACACACCTAAAAAATATATAAAAAATCTATTAAACTTTTATTATAATTTTAAAAGCAGAGAAAATATTTCAAAATTATTAAGAGATTTTAAGCCAGATATAATACATGTGCATAGTTTACAAACTTCTGCATTAACATATTCTATATTAAAACCTTGTATAGAACAAAATATTCCAATTATTATGACATTGCATGATGTATTTTTAATTTGCCCGATGATGACACTTATGAAAAAAAACAAAATAGTTTGTAAAGATGTTTTATGCAAAGGTTTTAATAAAATACCTTGTGTAATAAATAATTGTGGAAACAATGTAGAACAAAGTACAAGAATGGCTCTAATAAGTTTTGTTAATAAACTTACAGGGTATGATAAGCAAATTCAAAAATTTATTGCTCCATCAAAGGCATTAGCAGATATTATGATAAAATATAATAGTGATATAAATAGTAATAATATTGTAGTAATAAACAACTTTTTATCGACTGAAGAATTAAAAGCAATTCCTAATTATACAAATAAGGGATATTTTTTGTATATTGGTAGGTTATCAATAGAAAAAGGAGTAATTTATTTATTAAAAGCAATGAAAGATTTACCTAAAGACATTAAATTAAAAATAGCAGGTACTGGCGCTGAAGAAAGTAAATTAAAAAAATATGCAAAAGAAAATAATTTAGATAATGTTGAATTTTTAGGTTTTAAAAACAGAGAAGAAATTCAAGAGTTATATCAAAATTGTATTTCTACTATTTTACCTTGTAATTGGTTTGAGATTTTTGGAATGACAAATATTGAATCATTTATTAATGGAAAACCTGTTATCGCATCAAATATTGGAGGTATCCCTGAAATTGTTGAAGATAATATAAATGGATTATTATTTGAACCTGGAAATGTTGAACAGCTAAAAGAATGTATTCTTAAATATTGGAATAATCCAGATTTAGTAGTAGAACATGGTAAAAATGGTTACCAAAAAGCCATTACGCAATATACAGAAGAAAGGTATTATCAAGAATTAATAAAAGTTTATAAGGAAGTATTAAATGAAAGACAATAAAATATATATACAAAATTTTTGGTACGTTAACAATTATGGAGCTTGTTTAACAGCTTATGCCCTATATAAAATACTTGAGAATATGGATTATAATGTATTTTTAATAGATCTTAGCCAAAAACATGAAAAAGAACTATATTTATTTAAATCTTTTGTTACGAATTATTGTAATACGACAAAATGGATAAAAAATTTTTTAGACGTTGAAAGTATTAATAAATCTAATACAATTTTTATTACAGGTTCTGACCAGGTTTTTAGAGCATTTTTCAAGAAAAAATATATTCGCAAATACTTTGATTATTTTCTCTTTGATTATCTAAATCCTAACGCAAAAAAAATAGCTTTTTCAGCCAGTTTTGGTTTGGATAGAGTAGGATTTATAAATGAAACTAATTTAAATACTATTGATAAAATGAAAACTTCTTTAAAATCATTTGATTTTATATCAGTTAGAGAAAAATCTGGTGTTGAAATTTGCAAATATTTGTTTGATGTTAATGCCGAATGGATTATTGACCCAGTTTTTATATTGAATAAAAAATATTATGAAAATTTAGCAACTCAATCTAGCCAAAATTTCAATGGCAAGATTGTAAGTTGCATGTTTGATAAGAAAGATAATAAAGTAGATAAATTTTTATTAAAGAAATATAATGCAGAAGTTATTGAATTATGGAATTCTAATCTATCTATTGAAGAATGGTTATCTGCAATAAAAGATTGTAAATTTTTAATTACAAATTCTTATCATGCAATGTGCTTTGCAATAATTTTTAATAAACCTTTTATTGCATTATCTAAAGACATGGGTGCTTCTGCAAGATTCGAATCCCTTTTTGAAATGTTAGGTATAGAAGACCAAAGTATAAATAAAATTAATGAAATTTACACAAAAAATTGTATTTTTAATGTAGATTATGAAAAAATTAATCTAAGAATTGATGAAGAACGTCAAAAAGGAATAGATTTTCTAAAAAAAGTTCTTGATGCTCCAGTTAGTAAAAAAGAAGAAAAAATTGAAGCTAGAAAGCAATTTTTGGAAAATAAAGTATGTGAATTAGAAAAAGAAGCAACATTAAAATATCAAATCAAAAAAAAACTATGGAATTTATGGCTAATAATATTCTATAAATATTTACCTTCTCCTATAAAAAATATAATTAAATTGATGAGGAACAAAATATGCAAGTAGAAAATAAAACAAATTGTACTGGTTGTGGAGCCTGCTATAATGTTTGTCCAGTAAATGCAATAACTATGCAAGGTGATACATATGGATTTTATAAGCCTGTTATTGATAAAAGTAAATGTACAAATTGTGGATTATGTGAAAAAATATGTCCTTTGGATAACTATAAATCTAAAAATGATGAACCTAAAGCCTTCGCTTTAATTAATAAAGATGAAACAACTCGTTTAAAGTGCGCATCTGGAGGTGCATTTGCAGCTTTTGCAAAATTAATTCTGGAACAAAATGGTATTACATATGGTGTAATTTGGGATGATAACATTGTTGCAGTACATTCTAGAGCAGAAAATATTGAGCAATTAGAAAAGATGTTTTCATCTAAGTATGTTCAAGCAAATACCCTAGATACATTTAAACAAGTAAAAACAGATTTAGAAAATAATAAAAAAGTCTTATTCTCAGGAACTCCTTGTCAAATTGCAGGACTAAAATCATATCTAAAAAAGGATTATGAAAATTTAGTTACTATTGACTTAATTTGTCATGGAGTCCCTTCACCACTAATTCTTGAAAAATATAAACAAGAATTTTTGCAAAATAATCCTAATGAAAAAATAATTAATATAAATTTTAGATCAAAACTCATTGGCTGGAACTCTTCACATACAATTACAGATATATATACAAATATAAAATTGTATTCTTTACAAAAAATTAATTATATGAAAGCTTTTTTGTATAATGCAGCAATAAATACTTCTTGCTTAGATTGTCAATTCAATAAAATCCCTAGAATTGCAGATATAACTATCGGAGATTTCTGGGGAGTAGATGAATATGATAAGTCTTTGAATGATAAGAAAGGACTTTCTATTATTTTAATAAATAATGAAAAAGGACAAAATTTATTGAATGAAATAGAAAAAATTTGTAAACTCAAAGAAGTGCCTTTAGATGTTGCAACCAAAAGAAATCCTAATATTTATTCATCATCAAAAGCTCACAAAAATAGAGAAGAATTTTTAGATTATGTTTGTATAAAAAATAAAACTTTAAAATCAGGAGTACAAAAATATATAAAAACACCTATTTATATTGTAATTTACAGATTATTACCACAGTTTATGAAAGATTTTATTAAATATAAAATCATGAAAATGGGAAAATAAAATGCTTAACAAAGTAAAGAATATTATTTCAAACAACTTATATCCAATATCTTTATATGCAAGACAAATTGCAGGAACTTTAATTCTGTTTATTATTGCAAGGTATTTGTCTGTATATGATTTTGGGCTGTTTTCCAGTTATAAAAACATTGCAACTTTCTGTTTTATGTTCGCAAATTTAGATTTTTCAAACTACATTCTTGTATCATCTAAAGCAAATGTAAAAGAAGTAAAGTTGAAAATTTCGTTATTTTTATTAAATGCCATTTTTATTGGAATATTAATAGCTATAGGCTCAACTTTTTTTAATTTAGATAGTCACATATTATTCTGTCTCGTAGTAATAAGAACATTTTTTGACGGAACTTTTTTTGCTTTAATTCTTCCTTACTTTCAAGCAACAAAAACTTTTAATACTATTGCTAAAATTAATATTGTATATGCTATTTGTATTTCTTTAATTGCAATTTTTTCGTATATTGTTAAACTTTCTCTATATAAATTCTTATTATTAAATATTTGTCTGGGATTAATTAATTTTATTCAATGTTCATATTTTGCAAAAATCAATTATCTTTTGGTGTTAAATCATATCAAAAGATTTTGTCAAATGGTTGATAAAAGTATTTGGGCCTATATTGGAGTTAGCATAGCATATTTTCTTTATGCTCAAATCCCATCATTATATGTCTCAACATATTTACCAAAAGAGCAAGCTGCACTATATTTTTCAGCATTTACTATAGCTGCTGTAGTTGGTTTACTAATTTCCGCACAAGTGCAAAAAATGATGCCTGATTTGATTAATAACAGTATTGAAAACATAAAATTAATATTAAAAAAGAATTTAAAAATAATGTTGTTTATCACAGGCGGATTATTTTTATTTATGCTTTTATTCGGTAAACTCATTTTATTATTGCTCTATGGACAAAGTTATTACGGAAATGCTTATCCAATACTTTTAATCCTAATGTTTGGTAATATTTGTGTTGCAGAAGCAGCCGTATATGGAGCATACATAACTGCTAGTGGAAATCAAAAAAGAAAAATTCCAATGCAACTTGAAGCTACTTCTTTAACAGTTTTAGGATTAATAATATTACACAAATTCGGTATATATGGAGCCGCTATTTCATTCTTATTTGCCGCAATTTATATTTCATATAGATATACAACTTTTACTATTAAACTAATAAAAAATAATACAAGTGGCTAGTATTCTTGCTTAGTTTACATTTTTATCTTAAAATAACTTAAAAAGGAGAGATTAATGGAAAATTATAATTATAATCAAGAATTAGATGAAGAATTGACGATTGATTTAAAAAAAATCTTTTGCTCTTTATGGAGTAGAAAATTTTTAATTTCAAAAGTTTTTCTTATAATTTTATTATGTTTTGTTATTTTAACATTTATTTCTCCGAAAAAATACAAAGTTGACTCCGATTTATACATAAATAAAGCCAACAACTCAAACATGATGGAAGTTAATCCTTATGCTATTGAAGAACTTGGAGCAGGTGGTGGAATGGCTGCTCTTATGTCTGGGGGAAACGGTGCTTTAACTAATGAACTTGAATTGATGCAATCCCCGCTTGTTATAGATAAAGTTATCAGAGAAAATAATCTTGTTTACAAAAAGAAATTTGGGATTATTCCAAACAAAAAAGAAGGTGAATATATTTCAACAGCAGCCTTTTTAAAGAAAAATATATCTTTTGAAAACAAAAAAGGAACCAATGTTATTACTATTGAATATAAATCAAAGGATCCTAAACTTGCATACAATGTAGTAAATTCTATTATTAACAACTATGTAGAATTACACAAACAACTTAATAGCGAAAAATCAAAATCTGATAAAAAAGTTATTGAAGCAGAATACAACAAAGCTAAAAAAGCCTTGAATACAAAACTAAACAGCTCAAGCGGACTTCCTGAACAAGCTTTGGCAACTTCTGGTAATATATCAGCAATGAGCGCTTTTTCAAAATCTGCTCGACAAGCAATGGCAAACCTTACTGGACAAGTAATCCAAGGACAAAAATCTCGTGTTGCAGTAACTGAAGAAGCTGAAAAAGTTGCAGCTCTATCTTCAAAGCTTGAATGGGCAAAAATGGTTGATGAAATGTCTGATTCTTCTAAAGTTTTAGTTCTTAAAGAACCACAAAAACTTAGAGATTTTGAATATTCTTCTCCAAAACTTTTAATAAATATTTTATTAGGAATTGTATTTGGATTTATTGCTTCATTATTTGCAGTAATTTTTGCAGAAAATACAGACAAAAAACTTACTTATTCAATGCTCGGAGATAACATTATTTACAACTTGGAAGAAGATTTTTCTGATTTAAAACTTTTATTACTGGCTAATGCTGATAAACATATGAGTATAATCACATTTGAAGATATTCCAAATAATATTCTTTCAAAATTTGAAAACATCAGAAATATAAATTTTGTTAAAGCAGATATTTCAAACGAATTCGTAAATAACATTACAGCTTCTGATAAAGTAATTCTTATTGTGTCAGTAGGCAAAACAAATTCTAAATTCTATAAACAAATTAAATCTATGCTCGGAGAAATGAACAAAAATATTATTTCCGAAGCGATAATAAAATAAATACATATATACAAACTTTATGAAGAATTTAGCTGAAATTTATTAAATAAATTTCAGCTTTTTCTTTATAATGCTTCGTGCAACACATTCATCACTCGTTTTGAGACAGAAGTCAAGTGGGGGGAAATATAAATATTAAAAATATTATTTCCAGTAAACTTTGAAGTTTTCAATTTCTTCAAGAGTTTTGTGATAATCCCCCTTGAAACAAATCGTTCTATCGTCAATGTAAAGATAAGACGGCAATTTTACATTAGTAACATCCTTAAAGAACTTATCTAAATTGTTATTAATTAGCCATTTAGTTGCTAGCATCAAATTTCTCGATGTAAAAAGATACAATTCAGCACTTTGAGATAATGTTTCTAAAAACTCATAAGCTCCGACCTTAATTTCAGGAATGTAATTTTCATTAAATTTTTCTTTTCCATACTCATTTAGTACACCGTCTAAATCTATAAGTATCTTTTTAGTGAACATATCTTATAAAACCTTTTAAATTTTGCACGCATGCAAAATTTAATGACATAATAGCATTAAAATTGCATATATGCAAGATATTGAATTAAAGAAATTAGGTAACCATATAAAAAAATTACGAAAAGAACGAAAACTTACTATTAGTGCTTTATGTTATAAGAATGGTCTTGAACCATCTACAATAAGCAGAATAGAAAAGGGATTAGTTGAGCCTAAATATCTTACATTATTAAATATTGCAAAGGCTTTTAATCTAACATTAGCTGAATTTTTAAATTTTTAGAATGAGTCAAGATATTAGACAAATATTAGCAAATAATATTAAGAATCTGCGAACACAGAAAAAGTTAAGCAGAGAAGAATTATCTTTAGTTTTGGGAGTTGATAATTCTTATGTTTCAAAACTTGAAAAAGGTAAAATAAATATTACTTTAGATAAAATTGAAATGCTAGCCAATTATTTTGAAAAAGAAGTATATTTATTATTAAAATAAATTTAAAGAAACTTCTATTTAAAGATTAAATAGACAAAAAAGATGAGCTTAATTAAATAATTTTGAACATTCTTTTTGAATATCTAATGCGATATCTTTTGCGAAATTTTCTTTTAGTCCTATATTTTTTGCAACAACTAGAATATCATCTAAAGTCGGATTTTTACCCTCGCCATTAATTGTTGTCGCATGTTCTCCATTAAATGAAGAACTGTAAGTCAGGTCATACGCAGGAGATAAATGCCATTCTTTTTTATTATCATCATAAAGATAAGAAAAATTCTTTGAATGATCATCTCTATTGTGTGCAAATACATTAAAACACATCAGCCTGAATAGTTGTTCAATATCCTTATAATCTCTTGTAAGTTCAAGCGTAAGCTTCATCAAAATATTGTAATCCAGATTAGGAAGCCTGTGACTTGTTTCTAACAGTCCGCTTGCTGATACCATATGAATTTTTCTGCCGTTTTTACGGTCAAACCTTTTTACCCCAAAATACCCCGAACAAATTTTTGATGAAAAAAGCCTTGTTTCCGGCATATCTATTCCGCAATCTTTTGCGCATAATGAATATTGATACTCTTTTTCGCCAATATTTTTAGGGTCAACAGATGACGGAAATTTAATTATCCAATCTTCGTTATCTATAGAAGTTAAAATTTTGGGTCTTGCTCCGCCGGATGAACCGCCCAGTTGAAAAAGTTCATCCAAATTTTCTGAATCTTGTGATTCCAGTATTTTTGAACACTCTTGAGCAAGAATATCGTAATCACTAATGTTATTTTCTGATTCAAATCTATGTTCCGGTTTATAAGTTAAAGCCCCCATACCACTTTCTTGCACAACAGCAAGTCGATTGAGGTTATCAATTTCATTGGGGTTAATTTTATTTTTCAAAAATAATCTGTCAACGAGTAATCGCCCCCAACCATCAGGCAAACTATCATTAAAAACTCCAAATAAACCACCAAATGGCTCATATTTTGGAATAAAAACTTTCTTGATGAGCGGTAAACTAAAAGGCGAAATACTAAACCCATTATTCAACCAATCTGAATCATATTCAAAAGCAACAACTCTATCTGGAGTTTTAGCTAGAGTACCAACTAAAATATCATTATAAAAAACTTTTAAATATTTATAATTATCCATTTATAACCTCATCAATTGAGTTATAGCTTTTTCGCGTGAATAGATTTTCTAAGTCCTGCTCCAAATTAAGAGCTATTAGAATTTTTATAAAAGAATTCAAAGAAATTTCATACTTGGACTCAAACCTTTTAATAGAACCAAGGCTAACACCAGATTTTGCAGATAGTAGAACTTGAGAAATTTTAAGCTTTTTTCGATGCTGCTTAATTTTCTCAACCAATTCATGCGCTATATCATTAGGAGTTTTAGGATTAAATAAGGGATTATTCATAGATAGTATATTATACCAAATTTGATAAAAAGTCAATATTTAGATAATATATTATCTAATATTTTAAAAGACAAATAATGCAACAAAATGAAGTTGTGTTGTATTTTGAGGGTAAATATATGTGGGTAGGGGTGAACGGATTTTTTCAGGCGGTAGTTTTTGAATGCTATTTAAACGATATTTAAACGCTGTTTAAAAGGTGTTTAAATTTTGTGTCATTAGACTTTACTTTTTATAGGAAAGAATCAATCATTGTCTGTGATTAAGCGAGTTTAAAATGAATGTAGTACAACCTATAAAAAAGCTAGAAGATATTCAAAAGATTAAAAAATATTTGGCAAAAAAGCCAAGAGATGCACTGCTTTTTAGTTTCGGGATAAATACAGGACTTAGAATATCTGATATATTATCGCTTGATATTGGGGATGTAAAAGGCAGGGATTATATTGAAATAAGAGAGAAAAAGACAAATAAGTATAAGAAATTTCCGCTTAATAGTTTTTTAAAGGAGGAGATTGATTTATTTGTTGAAAGATTGCCAAGTGAGCAACCGCTTTTTTATACTCAAAAACATTGCAGGCTTGATAGAGCACAGGCATATAGAATTTTGAATAAGGCTACACAAGCCGTTGGGGTGAAGGAGAGAATCGGAACTCATACACTAAGGAAGACATTCGGGTATCATCATTATAAAAAATATAATGATATAGTACTCCTGCAAAAAATCTTTAACCACTCCTCTCCATCAGCAACGCTCCGCTACATCGGCATCGAACAAGATACAATAGACGAAAGTTACATGAATTTTTATTTGTAGAAATGTCATAGTGGATAATAGACTAAAAGTAATTATTTGTAGCTTCCGACTTTTCTGCCGTATTTGTCGTATTCGGTAATTCTACCTGATGAGTCTTTTTTGAATGAACCTACTTTTTGACCGTACTTATCATATTTTGTAGTTACGCCATTAGAATTTGTTTTGTAACTTCCAGTTTTCTGACCGTATTTATCGTAGGAATTATATCCTGAGGAAGTCTTTTTATAGCTTCCAGTTTTTTGACCGTACTTGTCATATTTATTATAACCAGATGATGTTTCCTTATACGAGCCAGTTTTAGAACCGTATCTGTCATAAGAATTGTAGCCTGAAGTTGTTTGCCTGTAAGAACCTGTCTTTTGTCCATATCTATCATAAGAATTAACAGCAAACGCTACATTTGCAAAGAACAACATTAACAATAAAACTAAAAACTTTTTCATCATCTTCCTCATATAAAAATAAAACGATTTTAAGATGTAATAGTTCAGTATTAAAACTGTATAAGCCCCTACAATTTTATACATCTAAAGTTTGAAAAGCTTTTAATGCATTTTCTAAATTTTCTTTTATTGCTTGTGCTAGAATATCAGGCTCTGGGAGATTGTCTAAATCCTCAATACTTTCATCTTTTAGCCAAGTAATATCAAGATTAGTTTTATCACGTTTGATTACTTCATCATAGGTGAATTTCTTAAATCTTTCACTTTCAACTCTTTTCGAAATATCATCTGCAAAATAACATTTAATAAAATCTTTTAAATGTTCATCAGTTAAGGCATTTGTAACCAAAGTGAGATTAACATTTGTTCTAAAATCATATACCCAAATATCATTTGTTCTATGTCCATCTTCTAAAGGAGATAATTTATCAAAGAAAAGAACATTCGCCTTAACACCTTGAGCGTAAAAAATTCCCGTAGGTAGTCTTAAAATTGTATGCAGGTTAAAATCTTTCAAAAGTTTTTTACGGACTCTTTCACCTGCACCACCTTCAAACAATACGTTATCAGGAACAACAACGGCTGCCCTGCCTCCAATTTTTAAAACTGTCATTATATGTTGTAAAAAGTTTATTTGTTTATTAGAAGTTGTTGCAATAAAATCATCTCTTTGATAGTCATCCTTTTCTGATTTAACAGAACCATCATCGGCCATAATTTTTGTAGCGGATTTTTTCCCAAATGGAGGATTCGTTAATACCATATCAAAACGTTTTTCTCCGGCAGACATCAATGAATCACCTTGCTTGACAGGACTTTCTCCATTTCCAATACCATGCAAATACAAGTTCATGGCGCATAGACTAACAACAAGCGGGGTAATATCAACTCCAAAAAGTTTTTCTTCCCTTAATGCTCTTAACTTTTCTTTGTCCTTAGTTTGCTTTTTCATATAATCATAAGCTGCAAGTAAAAAACCACCAGTACCACAAGCAGGGTCTAAAATTGTATCATCAGGCATAGGACTCATAACCTCAACAATAGCTTTTATCAACGGTCGTGGTGTGAAATATTGTCCTGCTCCAGCTTTCGTTTCTGTAGCATTTTTTTGTAAAAGTCCTTCGTAAATAGCTCCCTTTACATCAACATCCAAGCCCATCCAAGTTTCTTCATCTACCAAAGATACAAGCCTTTTTAACTTAGCTGGTTCAGCAATCTTGTTTTGCGCTTTTGAATAGATTGTACCAACAATTCCATTAATCTTTGATAATTCGGTCAATGCTTTGTTATAAGTAGTTTCTAATTCTATCCCATCAAGAGTTTTTAAGTTTTTCCATTGAAATTCTTCTGGGATTAAAGATTTTTGTCCAAGTACTGTTGCACATTCATCATCCATTTTCAAAAACAACAAATAAGTAAGCTGTGCTACATAATCAGTATATGCAACCCCACTATCCTTCAGAATAGTTGCGTAATTCCAAACCTTAGTTATCAAATTATTTTCTGTCATTTTATTCACCTATGCTAAATTTAATCAAGTCTAGTAACGTGTATTCTTTTTTATTTTTCCAATCACAAAATAAAATATATGGATAATTGAAAAAATTATCAAATCTTTTACATATCTGAAAAGCCATTGTCCAATAGTCATAAAAAACAACAAATGCAACAAAGGAATCACCAACATTCATTAAAAGACAATAATGAGTTTTATTATTTTCAAAGTTAAATGGTAATATTCTTTGATTTCTTGGTAATTGCTCAAAATTAGGGTTTTTCTCTCCCATTATCCAAGTTTTAAAATCATTAAAACAAGGCTTCTCGATATAATCATTCCCTCTAATTTTTGCAATAACGTTTAATGCTGTTTTGGCAAAAACTCTAGCATCATTATCCATAGTAACTTGCATGTTTATAATATTACAGGGTTGAGTAACAATACTATGACGTTCTTGTGAGAAATCAATAGTTTTTATGTATTCTTTTATGTATTCAATAAAATTATTAATTTTTTCTTTGTCTTTAGCTACAATATATAATCTGTTTTCATATAAACCCACGATGAAATTTGCAGAACTTAATTTAGAATTTATATATGTATATTTACCATTAAAAGTTTGAATTTTATTTAATAATTTCTCTAACTCTTTTCTTGTTCCATAATAAAAATCTCTAGTAATTTCTATTTGCCTAATATCTTCCATTATAATTATCTGTGAAATCTGATGAGGTTTACCACAAAATGTGTATCCTAAATATTCTTTATCATTTTCTGTAACAACAGTAATTGGAAGCCTGCCAGTTTTTTTCCCCCCACGCTTTCCAGGTCCCCAAAAAGATTTATCAAGACCAATAAAAGATGAAGTAACCAAATTTGATTCAAGTTTAGAAAAATATTTATTTGCTTGATCTGAAACATAACCTAATGGAAGAGTTTCAATGCCCCCTATTGTCGCAGGGAAAATATGTTCTCTTGATGTATATGTTAAATCTTCTCTTTCTCCATAATAAATGCACATTTATTTTTTACTCCTTTCTTGTTTGATTTTTTCGAGGAGTGTTGAGGCGGGTTCGTCTGTCGGTTCTTGTGGAACTAAATTCCCTTCAAATGCTTTTTTAAGAATTGATTGCTTTAACTGTTTTGCTTTTTCAATGTTATCTTCAACAACCTTTTCAACCTCATCAGCAATTGCAAATCTTTTTTCTATTTCTTCTACTATCCGTTTTTGTTCTATCATCGAAGGTAATAATACTGGTAAATTCTTAAGTGTGTTTAAATAAATACCTTTTTGAGCTGTACCTCGCTCTTGGGTTTTAAAATAGTATTTTGATATAGGCGAATCAAAATAGTATTTTAAAAAACGCGAATTTATATTATTCGGCTTAATCAATGCAACACTTCTCTGTAAAACAAATTTTTGAGTGTTTTTAGGGACAACAGCAGATTCTCCAATTGTCCCAACAATAGTTAATAAAATATCATTTTCTTCAATTGGTGTTCTTTTATATTCTTTGTCAAAATCCTTTTCTGAAATAAGTCTAAAATCATCAAAAATAATTTGACTATTTTTAATATTTTGCCCACTTAACATTGGTATACCAACTTGTTGTTTAGGTGGAGGATTATGTGAACCATCAGAAATTTTATTTGAGACTTCTTTTAAAATAGTTTCTTTCCACTCAGAGGTTTTGTATAGTTTCCCATCGAAAGCAGATTTTAAGACAGATTGGCGATATTGTTTGATTTGTTCTTTTGCGTTTTCAAGATGTTCTAACCCCTCATCAATCTTTGCAAATTCACTTTCAATCTTTTCCACTATCCGCCTTTGCTCATTCTGTGGTGGTAGTAAAAATGGAGCCTGTTCAAATTTACCTTTATTTAATATTTTTACTGTTGTTGCTGATGCATTTGCTTCTAACCATGGAACAATTTTATCAATATAAAAATAAGTATATTTGTTTTCAATATAACCATTGGGAATAATGGCGTTAATTTGCTGATTACAACTCCCAACAACTCCTAAAATAGCTTTTTTACCTAAATTCCCAATACAAGAAACTAATACAGTGTTTTTAGGTAAATTTGGAGCATATTTTAAACCTTCAACAGTTAATGAATCATCTTCTGTTTGTGTTATATAAATTTCTTTGTCTAAGTCCCCAGGCTTTACAAATGGTATGTCTCCATTAAAATACTCAGGGTTCTTCTTTGGAGGAGTTTTTCCTGTAATAATTTCAAATACATCACCTAGCTGACATTCAACCCACCCTTGCGGTAATTTATTTTGCATTATCTATACACTCCAGATTGAATATTTTCAATTAAATCAAATATTTTTCTAAATTCTGCAAATTCTTGATTGTTTATATTATCTAAGTTTTCTATAATATTATTTTTAGTATTACTTGTGATATTCCAGACCTTAGTACCACCTGTTATTTTTTTAGTTGTTGCCCTTCCATAATTTTTAATAATATTATCATTAAACAACAATTCTATTTCTAACATAGACGTATTACCAAATTCCTTAGAGGCAATATTAGTTCTATTATCTGGTATTGGTAATACAAAGGCATATCTTTCACCTGTCTTTGATTTTTTTAGCAACCCTTTTTTTTCATCGTTTTCTTTAATATCCCAATTTTTTAGTCCATTCCAGTCCGAATAAGCTGTATCAAAATCAAACATTGCAATAAATACTTTGTTTGGGTATAAAGTTTCCAATGACTCTTGTGATAAAAGAGTTCTAATTTGACTTGAGGAATAACAAACATGGATAAGAAATGGTAATAGAGAATTTGAACCATATAAAATCTTCCATGCCTTTTCTATTAATTTTTTGTCTGTAGAACCTTCAACTAATAAAATATATTTATTTTGTGTATTTTCTATATTTTCTTTTAGTTTATCAAGTTCTTGTTTTGCTTGCGCAAGAAGTTTTATATGTTCTTTCAATTTATAAGCAAGCTCTTTTTGAAGTTTAATATAGCCAAGTTCTTCGCTAACTGTATCAAGCATAACATTTGACAATATATTTCGAGTAATAACTTTATTTTCAATAAGTTTTTTTTCGTTTTTTATTAATAAATGAATACATCTGGATGAGTTTTCTTCTATCTCACCAACAAATGCAGGGGAATGTGAGGTTGCAAAGATTTGAGCTTTTTTTGAATAAGTCTGTTCTAACGTATAACTTAATTCAAGTGCTTTTGCAAATTCAAGAGAGTTTTCAGGTTCTTCAAGCCCCCATATATATCGTTTTGTCGAGTTGTTTTTTGCTATATAATTTATTATGGCAGGGATAAATCTACATCTAATACCATCTCCCCTTTGAGATAGTGATGTTTCTACAATGCCATCCCCGATAATGAAATCCAAAGAAGAAAATAACTCATTGATTGATGTAGGCAATGATAAAGTTGGCTCTAAACCTATATTTTTACGAAGGTCATTTTTTAATTCTACTCCATAAGTTTTTATTTCGTTGTTAAATTTTTCAATTTCTAATGTTTGGGGTTTTGGCAAACTTGCTTTTAATCGTTGCAACAAATCAGAGAATGTATTTTTATCCTTTATTGCAGGTATGTATATATATTCGATTGAATTTAAAAACTTATTAGCTGAACCCTTTGCTTTTTCCGTAACACCTTTTTTCCAATCACTTTCAACTAACTTTCCATACCTATCCCAAGATTTTCTGTATGTAAAAGTCTTTTCTAATGTTCTATAACTTCCAGGGTTATTAAATTCAATCTCTATTGAAATTAATTTTCTTTCTTTGCTACTTTCTGCTATTTGTTTATTTCTTATCTTAGAAAAATCTCTATTGAAGTCTAATTTATCATTCGGATCAATTTCATTATTAAAAAATAGATTAAGAGCTCTTAAGATATTTGATTTCCCTGTGTCATTTTTCCCTGTAAAAACTGTTAAAGAAGAACTTATATCTTTTATATCAAGATTATAAATTGATCTAAAATATTTTATTTTAATTCTATTTATATATTTCAAATTTCTACCCCACTAATGCTAATGACAAATCATCAAGGATTGAGTCAAGGTTTTGCCCAAAGACTTGGCGAGCTTTGAATATTCCGCCTTTGTCTGATAGTGCATCTTGCATATCATCTGCATTTACATAGGCATTTGCGACTATGTAATCTTTGATAATTGTCAATAGTTCCTTTTGTTCTTGTGTAAATTCTATACCACGTTTGATTTGACGACCTTTCCACAATTCAAAACGAGAGTTTGCTACTGATGAAAAATCTTCCAAAACTTTATCTGCACCGATTGCAAATCGAACAAGTTGGACTAGGTTTGTCAAAAGCTTTGCCGGATCTGTTGTATTTTTGACTTTGTCTTGTTCAATAAGTTTGTATGCATGCCAGATTCCCGCAAGTTCTAGTGGCGGAATTTCTGTTGCAAGTTTGTTTGAAAGTTCTCTGATTTTTTCATAAGTCAGATGTCGTGTTTTGTATTGCGTATTGTAGATAATTGAAAGTGCGTCAATTTTATCTTTGTTTTGTTCTATAAATTCTTTAAAGCTGTTTACTGTATCTTGAGCTTTTTTCAGACTAAATTCTGAGGTTATAACTTCATCTGTAGAATAGACATCTATAACCAATTTTGATTTTGTTGAGAGGTCGAGTAACAATTGTCTTAGTGCAGGTTGATTAAACGGTTTTACTGCTTCATCTCTCAAGTGTTCAATTTCTTTTTCAGACTTATTTTCTATAAGGTCATAATCAATAGTGTCCATTATTTCATTTGCAATTTTAGAGAGTGTTTTTCCTTGAGTAAGGTCTTGAACTTTTTGAATATCAGGTTTTTCAAGGTTTGCTTCAAGTCTTGCAATTCTACCTGCTAGAGTTGATAGAGTATCTTCATCTATTGCGCCTTGTGCAACATCTTCTAATAAGCGTTTGAAAGAAACAGATTTTTTTCTTTCAAGTGGTTGAGATGTAGTCTTTTTGCTTTCAGTAACACCAACTGCATCAATTAGATAAAAATGATTTTTCCCTTCTGCGTTTGGAGTTACTCCTTTTAAGTCTGTTGGAGAAATTGTTCTTACTCCGCGACCTTTCATTTGCTCATAATACAATTGAGATTTTACATCTCGCATAAATATTAGAACTTCAAGAGGTTTTATATCTGTACCTGTTGCAATCATATCAACGGTTACTGCAATTCTAAAATTAGGGTCAACTCTAAATGCTTTAATTACTTCTTCAGGTTTTTCTCGTCCTATATTATATGTAATCTTTTTACAAAAATCGTTTCCTTTCCCGAAAACTTCTCTTGTAATTCTTACAATTTCTTCTGCGTGATTGTCGTCTTTTGCAAAAATTAGAGTTTTAGGAATCCAAGTTGGTTCACGTTCTGGAAATAGCTGAGTAAAAATAGCTTGTTTGTATGTTTCCATAACTGTTCTTATTTGGTTTGGAGCTAGAACTGACCTATCTAATGCATTTTTGTCATAAACAATATCATCTGTCAATTGTTCATACATTGTTTTTCTAGTCTTTTTATCTCTTACTGGAACAGTGAAACCTGCTTCTACTTTGCTTCCATATTCTCCAATTTTGGTTTTTATTCTAAAAATTTCACAATCAACGTTTACTTTGTCTATAATTGAGCGTTCTAGTGGATATTCAGAAACAACATTTTTATTAAAATAACCTAGTGTGTATACAGAAGGTGTTGCAGTCAGTCCAATTGTAAACGCATCAAAATATTGAAGAACCTGTTGCCAATCTCCATAAATACTTCTGTGGCATTCATCAACAATTACAAAATCAAAGAATTCAGGTGGAATCTGTGGATTATAGTTAACTTCTTTGGGTTTACCAAGTGAACCTATTTCGTATGCTGAAACTTCTTCATTTGTTTCATCATAGTCCTCATCTCCGCATAACATTGAATAAAGCCTTTGAATAGTTGTTATAACAACTTTCGCATCTTTATCAATTTTATTATGTTGTAGCTGTTGCGTAATATATATTTCTGTAAATTTTCTATTCTCATCTTGTAAAAGGAAGTTATCAAATTCTTTTTTCGTTTGTTTGCCTAAGTTGTTTCTATCTACCAAAAACAATACTCTTTTGGCTTTTGCAAACTTTAATAGGCGATAAACGAAATTACAAGCTGTAAAGGTTTTCCCTGCCCCTGTTGCCATGTGGATTAAAGAACGTTTTTGATTATTTGCTAATGATTGTTCTAATCCTTTAATAGCTTCTATCTGACAGTTTCTCAAACCTTTTGTATTCAGTGCAGGCATGTGTTTTAGGTTATTTCTTAGTGTAGATGTTTGGTTTAAGAATTCTAACAAGGTTTCAGGTCTGTGAAAATTAAAAATCCTACGAGAACAAGTATTAATATCTCTTGCATCTGTGAAATAGATTTCTTCAGAGTTTGTTTCATAAATGAATGGTAAAGGCATTTGCCAAGAACGAGTTTTTTCTGGTAAATGACAAGCATAACCTTTTGATTGATTTTCTACACCACTTAATGAAACTCCGACTTTTTTAGCTTCAATTACTCCGCAAGCTTTCCCATCTACAAAAAGCAAATAATCTGCTTCTGTATTGTCCTGCATTAAAAATTCTCTAACAGCAACGCCTAATGAAGCATTTCTATTAAAATCTTTTCTGTCTTGAATTACCCAACCAGATTGTATTAAATTTTCATCTATTCTAATTCTTGCTTTTTCTTCAGGATTCATATTTCTCTCATGTATTTTTTTTATTCTATCATGAATTTGAACTTTTGTAGATTTATACTTGAATTTTGAAACATTTTGAGTGATGAATACGACACCTAATAAGGAGGTCGTATGAGTAAAATCAAGAAATACAAGATTAAACAAAAAGATTTTAGGAAGTTAGAAAAACTAGCTGAGCGGATTTACAACACAGTCACTGTTATTGATTATTTTTGCAGGACGCAACAAGAGATTGAGGAGCTGTATAATCTTACTCCAATCATTGAAAATTTAAGGCGAGATACTGATACTGTAAACGCTTATTTTATAAATTATCCTGACAACAAGAATTTTTAAATGGTCTTTAACTCCTGTTTAAATGGCGTTCAAAAAGTGTTCAAAAAATGGATTGTGTCTGAATGATACGTTTTGAAAGAGTTTGCTTGATATTTTACTTATTAAGAGTGATGAATGTCATTGCTATAAATATATATAGGCTAACAATGATTGAATTAGGTAAAAAATACAAACTTAAAAAGATTAAAGGTTTTGATAGTTTTGATAATGAGTATTACAAAGTAATTGGCTTCTACAACTTCGACACTGTAATTTGTGAAAACACCTACGGAGAAAGATTTATATTTATGAAGGAGTTTTTATTAGACCCACAAAAGCCCGAGGATATCTATTCAAATTTAAGACTTGAAAGGAAAAAATGATGACAGAAAAAGACTATGCACTTTATGGAACAAAGGTTTTGAATTTAAAAACACAAGAAATTGGCTTGCTGATTTGTATTTGGAAAAACAAATTTGCAGATGCTGAAATAGATTACGCAACTTGTGTTGATAAACAAGGCAAAAGATACAATATAGAGCTTGATAATATCGAAGTATATTAAAAGTAAATTACTATAACCACTATCAATCTTTAATTCCAAGTTCATTTTTTATATGTGCATAAAACTTTAGAATTGATTCATTGTTTTTGTAATGTCGATCAATTTCATTTGAACAAGATTCAAAACTATTATATAAATTTTCATATAAATCATAAAAAGTTTCCATTGTCTCATGTTTACCAAAAATACTTTCGTCTTGAATTTCGTTCCATACATCTTTTGTTGCTTTTGACAAAATGGGTTTATTTTTTATTCTAAAATCTTGCTCCATTCTCATTGAGAAATTATACATTTTTTGATACAATAACTCTCTTTTTCGTTTTAAATATATTTTTTCATCTCTAGCACTTTTGTATATACAACTTAAAAAAGAAAAACCGCCAGTTAATATAGCACCCAATATTATTCCGAATAATTGTGAATTAAAAAATTCAATCATCTAGTAACACCTATTTTTAAAATTACTCTTCACTAAAGAAATCTTCATCAATCTTTTTGATTTCGATTTTAGTTTTAACTTGTACACCTAAATTATGCTTAATCATCAATTTTGTTAATTCTTCACCATCAACTAAGCGTATGACTTTTCCCTGTATGGATGCTGCTTTCTTTTTGGCTCTTTCATCAAAAAAACTGGTTGTTATAAATACGCCCTTTCTTACTGGTGAACATCCTAAAGCACCTGCAAAATTTTGCATTTCTTTTTCATTAACTTTATTGTCAGAATATCTTTTAGCCTGTAGGTAAATTTTTTCTAAACCCAATTCATCTTCGTCAATTATTCCATCTACTCCGCCATCATGACTCATTTTTGTTAATGAACCAACTCCGTAATTCATTTTTTCCATAAGCTGCAGAACAATTTGCTCAAATTTTACAGGGTCAATTTGTTTTAATTTCGAAAGAAGTTCACTTTGTAAATTTTCTGTATATGAGTTCTGAACAGAATCTAATATTTCATCAGGAGTTTGTGTCTTTTCCACATAAGTATAATCTTCATTTTGCGTTGTTATTTTTTTATTAGATAAACCTATATGCCGAAATTGCCTGTATGACTCAAATTTTTCTAGATATTTTAAATCTAATTTTGTAGGAGCCTTTTTGATAACCTTTAATCCTTCTTCTGTAATTTTTGAAGTAGCTCTTTGTGGTGAAAAAATCAAACCCGCTTTTTTTAGATATGTTCTTGCCCAAGCAACCCTATCCTTAAAGATTTTTTTAGGATTATTGGGATATATTCTATTTCTTTCCTCCTCACTTAATTTCAATTCATCTGCAATAATATTAGAAATCTCATCCCCCGAACGTTCAATATTATCACTTAATACTTTTAAAACAGGATACATTAATTCATCATATGTAGGTATTGCCATTCTAAAAACTCCTTTTTCTTAAGCATAGCACAAAAATTTGCAGGCGTTAGTTATTCTATACCTAAAATTTCACGCTCGATTTGGCGAATGAAGTCAGGAGAAAGTTCTGTTTTTATTTGCGGTGTTTCGTTTCGAGTATTGTTTTCTTTCAATTCAGGGAGAAAGTTTAAAATATTCACAAGGGAATAGTATTCTGCTTGGCTTATCTGGCTGTTAGTTTTATTACTATTTGCGATTTTCTCCATAAGCTTTTGGGCAAACTTTTGCAAATCGTCTTTGAATTGTGCTCTATCATACATTGATTCTTTTCGCTTTTTATCCCAATCATATTGCTTTTTCCAGTAAAACAAAGTTCTTTTTACAATCCCAAGTTCTAAAGAGATTTCACTAATGATCAAACCTTTTAAATACATTTGCTCTGCTTGTTTAAATAATTTCATTTTGCTCATTAAAATCCCTCAAAAATTAAGTTTTCTATTCCAAAATGGTTTTTGTCTTGTACTTTTTTAACCTGATAAACACAACTTCTATCAATTACTCCAAGGTGTTGGAAATACTTTATCAATTGATTTAGAAGTGCCATCGTGTTTTTAATTCTGCGAGGTTTCAGGCGTCTTAATTCACAGACCTTAAAAAGTTCTTTTATCGACTCAATATCAATTTCATGCAGGTAATAGCAGTTTATAAACGGTATAATATTGAAATTAAAAATCGCGTTATAGTTCCTGTAGGTCTCGAATTTGCAGTATTTTTCGACATAATTTTTCATAAAATATTCTTTTGCATCTTCTATACTAATTTTTAGGTGTTTATTCTTTAGCGGGCTGAATATTTCATAATTTTCACCTGTTTTCGTTTCTTCATTGTATTTATAAATTCCGTTTTCAAAAAGTATTTTATTGCTATTCAAAAGCTGTTCAAGCTTTGTTTTGCAATCGCATTCTGCTATCAATTCAATATCATCAAGGGTAAATTCTTTTAATCTCTTTGCTAATTTTTCAATGTTCATATAATTTGCTCCATAACTTCTTTTGTAATTTCTTCTAAATTATTTTCTTTTGCAAAACTTTCAAGTTTGCTTATAAGCTGTACTATTTGTCTGAATCTATTGTATTTTTTGTGGATATATTCTATCGAATCAGGGGTAAACGGGATTTCAGAAAGTTGGCTAAAAATCTGGCTCAAATCTTCTATTTCAAAGGTCTCAAACTTTACAATCTCGCTAAATCTGTCATACAGATGTTTGTATCTTTCAAGTTTTCTAAGAGCCAAGCCCATACCGACAAAGATTATCGGGCAATCTGTTTTATCATGGATATCTCTTAGAGTCTCGACACTTTTGTAATTGTTCATTAAGTAGTCGATTTCATCTACAAAAATAATTTTGGGCTTTTGGATAAGTTTGCTAATCACGACATTAAAGTTGTCTGAGGTCAAATACCGAGGAAGTTCGTCCATTTCTCTAACAATTTCTTCAACAAGCCACCTGCTTGTCATAAGATTTGAGGCTCGAATATAAATCCCGTCATATTTGCAGGCTAGCCATAGTGCCGTTTGAGATTTTCCAAGCCCGGGCTCGCCATATATAAGTCCCATTTTAGGAAAGTTTTTGGGTTTACTTTTCAGGGCTTCAACTAAGCCTATAAAATTCCTTACATTTCGAGTTTTTATAAAGATTTTTTTCATTTTATCCTTTCTTGGTTGCTCGCAATAAATGGGTACGGCTTCGCCTTTCACCCTCTGCTTTCAATCCGCTATTCATATAACAGTTTGTACTCCTTTGTTTGTTTAAATTCTGCAATCCAAGTGTCGCTTGGGTTATGTTTTATTAAATATTCGTACTTTTCTGAATTGTTTTTGAAAATCGGGAGAGACTTTTCTCCGTTGTTTATTTTTTGAACACCATTTGAACGAGGCTTGAACTTATTGCCACCCTGAACTTGTTTCAGGGTCTCTGGTGTTGCAGATTCTGAAATAAATTCAGAATGACATTCTAAAAATTTTATTTCATCATCAGTTAATAATTTTTTAACCGAATTTATCGTTTTCCGTTTCAGTTTTTGTTGTTTTTGGATTTTTTGTTTGTAATCCTCTAGATCCTCAACCGTTCCTAAAATCTTTGCCATCGGGTGGGTTTCTGTTACTCGCTCTGCGGTGCATAAATATTCACCTTTCGGGGTAAAAATTTTCACATTAGTTAGATCGAATAGGTTGTATTTTACCAGAACTTTTCCTTTCAGCCCGTATAGTCTTTCGTCAAAATAATCGCAGTTCAAGAACCTTACACCATTTCGCTGAATTGTTTTGACTTCAGTTGCTAGCATCAAATCATCAAGCAAGCTTTTATTAATATTTTGTTTCTTTCGATTTTCCAAAACCTCTGCGATTGTCATATTTGGTGCATTTGTGCAGGGCTGAGAGTTCTTGAACTTAAGCCACATATCAATCATTTTGATTGTTTCTTCTATTGTTGGAATGTAGCGGATTGGCGGCAGAGGGCTGGAGTCAGCTCCGCTGCGTGCCCGTTTAACGCCGCCAACCAAGAGGGCATTATGCAGGTTAGAGTGGAATTTTTCGTTTCTTTTCAAATATGCGGGTTTGTTGATAATTGATGAGCCGACATAACTTGGCATTAGTTTTTCAAATCCTTCTTGAAATTCTTTGAAGAACCTCTCAATAACTTTTGACCTTGCATTATATGGTCTTGCAAATACCGTTTCAATCCCAAGTTTTGCATAAAGCCCATAAAAGCCTAATTCTCCGAATCCTTTATCATCTGTAAAGTATTTTGCTCTAAATGCTCTGCCATTGTCTTGATAGACAATTTTAGGTATCATATCGAGGTTTATTATTGCGTTTCTTAGTGCACTTGCGATACATTGGGTGTTTTCTTCAAGCATAATTTCATAACCGACCAGTGCTGTTGATTTCCAGTCCAAAAATCCGACTAAAGTTGCTCGACAAGGCTTGCCCGTAAACGGATTAATCACTTGAAACGCCAGTTTGTGCCCGTCTGCGACTAATATATCCCCGACATCAAGCAGACTTGCATCTCTTTTAATATAAGGCTCGACCTTGTCAGAAAGTGCCTTTTCTCCGTCTCGAGCTAGCACCCATTTGTCGTAATTGTTGTCCTTAAACCATTTTGCGTAGCGTCTGAATGTAATATCTGCAGGGATGAAACTTTGACCTTGCTCTTTGAGCTTGTATTTTGTAAGTGCGATTGCTTTGCCGATACAAATTCTATTAGGGTGCAGGAGCAAGCCCATAAATATTTTGATTTCTTCATCTGTTAGACATGTTCTGTATTCATTTACAGAAACGTATTTATAATTAGGGATTAACCTTGTGTAATCCTCTGTCCCGTCTAAACTGGCTTTCCAACGATGCAGGCTCCCTCGTGAGATTTTACCTAAAACATTGAAAAGGTAGGAATTTGAACTGTTATGCAGTTTGACAAAATCATAGTCTGCCTGAAGTTTATTGACAGCTTTACGGCGAAACTCCTGCCATTTGCGGATTAAATCAAGTTTTGCAAGTGCATTTTGTTTTGCCTTCTCAGGGGTGTATTTGATTGTCTCAACTTGGTTTTCCATTGTCTCAAAATCCTTGTAATGCTTTGTGCAACACATTCATCACTCGTTTTGAGACAGAAGTCAAGTGGGGGTAAATAGTTTTTATTTAAAATATTGATATTATGCTAGAATAGATTCATGAATAAAATCTTTAAAATAATAGTTTTAAGTTTTTTAATCCTATTCATATTAATTTTTGGTGTTTTTTATGTAATCAAAGATGATAAAGATATTTGTTTAGATAGTGGAATATGTAGAGAAGGTCTTATTATAAATACCCAATATGGAGAGATTTCAATAAATAAAGAAAATTGTATCAAGTATAATTGGTTTTGGAATGATGAAAAACGATTCTGTAAAATTGAATTAGAGTAATAGAATTATTCTGTTTTTTAATTTTTAATTATACTCTTTAATATCCCAATCTTATTGATAATTTAGGATATCTCAATTTGCAAGCAAAAATAAAATTGCACTTTTTTGCACTTTATTGCACTGGGCTTAACTTTAAACACCAAGGCGATTTTAGCCTAATGTGGTCTTAAAAATTTACAAATGGAGTGCAAAAGAGTGCAAGAAAAGAGTACTTAAGTGCAGCGGATTTTCGGTAGGGCGATGTGAGGCTTGACGAGCAAGCCCGTAAGGTGTCGGGAAGCTGAGAACTTTCCGACACCCCGAATAATCCAAGACGAAAAGACCCATACATCTCAATACTAAAAAACAGCCTCAATCGTGCTGTCTGTTTGATTTTTTATTAAATTTTATCTGTCTCAATGTCCCAGAAACCTATTAATTAACCTGCAAAAAATTTCGCATCCAATAAAGGTTCATAATATATAGATTTATATATTTATATATTTATACATGCACTCAGTGGACTGGGACCATCAGCCTATATCTATTCAGTTAAAAATGTAATTTATCTTAAATTTGTTCTTTTTTAATACCTCCTTATTAACTTTTACATACACATTAATCGCTCTTGTAGCAATAAAAGTCAAGTCATTTGTTCAAAACTTTTTATTAAGAACTTATTAAGAATAACTACAAAAAATATCTGTAATATTTTAAACCAAATTATTTATAAATTGAATATATTCTAAAAATAGTTTCTTGACGAAATCATGCTCAAAATGATATAATAAGTAAAACTGTTTACTGCTGAGTATAAAATGGTTACTATCAAAATTAAGTACAAACAAGAAGTTTAAAAATCTGCTGAAGCTGTAAACCTAAAATGAAATATAAGTAGCACTAATATAAAAAGGTATTATAAAGTAGTACCTATATTTGTTATGAAAAATGAAAGGAGGTGAATTCAATAAAATTTAACAATAATATATTTTTAGTGTAAAATGAATTTATGAAAATTTTAATAGCAGGTCTTTTTATAGTATTAGTAGGAATAACTACAATAAGTAGTTGTAATGCATTTGAAATAAACAACTATACAAATAATCAAAATGCTGCAATAGAAGTCCTTGATCCCATAGATAAAATAGAGCAGGACTGTATATCAAAAACTGCAGATACTCAGGAAATGAACAAGTGCAGTCAAAAGGCTCAGCAATTATGGGAAAAGGATATAAATAAAAACTTAGCTGAATTAAAGGAAATTTTAAGTGCTGAGGACTATAAAAAATTACAACTATCGCAAACATCTTGGGAAAACTACATAGATAAAGAATATGGATTTATAAACTCTCTAACTTCTTATACTCAAGGAACAATGTATCTTAATACTAAAGAAGGTTGGAGAACCGAAATTCTAAAACAAAGAGCTTTAACACTAAGAGGATATCTTAATACTTTAAAAAAATAATATTAAATTCATTTTACCTTGTGTTAGCAGACATATAAGTCTTGCTTTGTATTTTAGTTGAACAAGGAGAAATTTATTATGACAACAGAAAATTTTGAAAAAATGTTGAAATTTGTTTTGCAACGCGAGGGTGGGTATGTAAATGATCCTCACGATTTGGGAGGAGAAACAAATAAAGGTATAACTCACAATACTTATAATAGTTATCGGAAGAGTAAAGGCTTACAAACAAGAAGTGTAAAGTATATTACAGATGATGAAGTTCGAGATATTTATTATAACAATTACTTTAAAGCTTCAGGAGCTGATAAGATTACAAATCCCCAGCTTGCAATTTATGTTTTTGATACAGCAGTTAATATGGGAGTTTCAAGAGCTAAAAAATTATTAGAGCAAAGCAATGGAGATCCAGAAACTTTTGAACAATTAAGGCGAGCAAAATATAATGAATTTGCTAAATCAAATCCAAGTCAGCAAAGATATTTACAAGGTTGGAATAATCGAGTTACTGCGGTTAAAAATTTTGCAAAGACTAATTTTCAAGATAGTTCAGATAGTGATACAACAATGCTAAAAGTTGGCATTGAGATGAATGTGGATCAAAATGGAAATCACATATATACTCCACAGGAAATAGGTGAGATGTCTGCAGAAGAATTTGAAAAAAATCTACCAATAATAGAACAACAGTTGCAGAATGGATTAATAAAACAACAAGTTCCAGAGGTTGATTATTCAGGTTATATAAATCCTGTAAATGGTGGTGGGAAAATATATTCAAGAGAAGATATTGATAAAATGACATCTAAAGAATATTCAGAAAATGAAGCAGCTATAATGGCTCAGATGAAAGCAATAGGAATTCCTACAAATAAAGAATTAGAAACGTCAAGCCAAAAAGGAGGAACTGTATATGTAAAACCATATACAAGAAGTGATGGAACAGAAGTTCGTGGATATTATAGAGCAATCTAAAATAATTTTAGATTTTTAATATAAGAATAGAGCCTTTTTATAATGGTTCTATTCTTATTAATATTTTCAAATTATATAAATATCTAAATCTCATTGATAATTTAGTATATCTCGATTTACAAGTAAAAATAAAATTGCACTTTTTTGCACTTTCTTGCACTAGGTTTAACTTCAAACACCAAGGCGATTTGAGCCTAATGTGGTCTTAAAAATTTGCAAATGGAGTGCAAAAGAGTGCAAGAAATGAGTACTTAAGTGCAGCGGATTTTCGGTAGGGCGATGCGAGGCTAGACGAGCAAGCCCGTAAGGTGTCGGTCGGACGTTACTCCGCCGACACCCCGAATAATCCAAGACAAAATGTCCCATACATCTCAATACTAAAAAACAGCCTCAATCGTGCTGTCTGTTTGATTTTTTATTAAATTTCCCTCGTCTCAATGTCCCAGAAACCTATTAGCTGTCTGTTTGATATTTTATTAAATTTTCTCCGTCTCAATGTCCCAGAAACCTATTAATAAAATTGCACTTTTTTGCATTAAAAAAGACCCCCTTAAACTAGGAGTCTTCTTTAATATGGGCCGCAGTGGACTCGAACCACCGACCTCACCCTTATCAGGGGTGCGCTCTAACCACCTGAGCTAGCAGCCCTTAACGTCTGCAAAATTAAATGTAACATGAACATTTTTTAAAATCAAGCATTTATTACACAAAAAAGGAACGGATTTTTTCCGTCCCTTTTTATATCTGTTTTTGATGCTTATTTTATTATTTTACTGACAATTTCTTTTTAGCATCTTTTTCTGCATATTTCTTTGGTGCGTGTACTTTTAATACACCATGTTCCAATTTAGCTTCTGTTTTATCTACATCTATTTCGTCTGGGAAATATACTGTTCTTGAAAATTCTCCGTATCTGAATTCTGATTTTTTATATGCTTTTTCGTCTTCAGATTTTTCTTCTTCTTTCTTTGCATTGATTACTATATAATTTTTATCGATATCAATATCTAAATCTTCTTTCTTTACGCCAGGAAGTTCTGCTTTTACTTCATAATCACGGCCTTTATCTGAAATTTCTACTGGCATTGAAAATTTATCCATATCTTCCCAATATGCAGCTTCTGGGAAATAGCTGTCAAAGTGTCTGTTTAGTAATGAACTGATTTCATCATTAACTGTTCTTATAAAGTTTTCCGGTGCTTTTCTAACTAAAAATTTCATATCTAACACTTCCTTTCAATTAATATCTCATTAACTACATTTATATTATCACTCGTTTTTACATCATTTTCTGTTTTTTTAACTAAAAATTAACAATTTGTCTTTTTATATTATCCCGTTCGTGAAAGCGATTAAAACTAATAAATTGTAATATATGAAAATGCAAAATGATAAACGCAAAAATTTAATAATGAAAACTCTTGGGAAAAATGTTAAAAAACTAAGAGGAGAAAAGAGTCAATTTTTAATGGCAAGCGAAAATGATATCTCAATATCTATTATCAGCACTGTAGAAAGAGGCATTAAAGATCCTCAGCTCACAACACTATTCAAAATCGCAGAAGCTCTTAATATAAAAACTTCAGATTTAATTAAACTTGTTGAAGAACAACTCCCAAAAGGGTTTTCGCTTATTGAAAAATAATTTATTATTTTTTAGAAATAATTTCATTTTTTGATGTCAAAAATTTTCATGTCCGATTTTTATTTTAATATTACTTAAAATAATATTGAGCCAAAAAGCTTAAAATTATATAATTATATTGCATCAAAAATATTGAAAGGAATTAAAATGGTTGCAGAAATGACATTCCCTCAGTTAGAACGGACAATTAATCCGACTCATGATATTAAATTGTTTGCAGGGCGTGCGAATACAAAACTTGCGCAAGAAATTGCTGATTATTTAGGCACTTCAATCGGACCTATGGTTGTGAAAAATTTTGCTGACGGCGAAATTTATGTTCAAGTTAAAGAAAGCGTTAGAGGGGATGATGTTTTTATCATTCAACCGTTATGCAATCCAGTAAATGAAAATTTGATGGAACTTTTAATCATTATTGACGCATTTAAACGTGCCAGTGCAAAAACAATTACCGCTGTTATTCCATATTACGGCTATGCAAGACAAGATAGAAAAACTTCAGGACGTGAAGCAATTACTGCAAAACTTGTTGCTGATTTATTGACTACTGCAGGTGCTGACAGAGTTCTTGCAATGGATTTGCACACCGGACAAATTCAAGGATTTTTCAATATTCTTGTTGATCACATTTTTGCAACTTCTATTCTTACAAATTATATTAAAAGTTTAAATATAAACCCTGATGACATGGTTGCAGTAAGCCCTGACACAGGCGGTGTTCAAAGAACAAGACATTTCTCAAAAGCTATCGGTTGTCCACTTGCAATTATTGACAAACGTCGTGACAAACACAACGAAGCTATTGCATCACACGTTATAGGAGATGTCAAAGATAAAATTTGTGTAATGTTTGATGATATTATCGACACAGCAGGCACAATATGCGAGGCATCTAAACTTTTGAAAAAAGAAGGTGCTAAAGATATTTATGTTTGTGCAGTACATCCGGTATTTTCAGGTCCTGCTATTGAAAGACTTGCAAATGCACCGATTAAAGAATGTATCGTAACAAATACAATTCCTTTGGATATGGACAAAATGCCTCCAAACATTAAACAATTATCTGTTGCACCATTACTTGGAACAGCTATTGCAAGAATCCATGATGATGAATCAGTTAGTTCTTTATTTGGATTTGAAAAGGAAATGCAAGTCCAATAAGCGTGCCGCTTAACCCATAACACAGGTCTTGGCAGAAACTTATCTTGTCATGGCTAAAGTAAGCGTAGCCGCTTAACCCATAACACAGGTTTTGGCAGAAGCTTATCTTGTCATAGCTAAAATAAGCGTGCCACTTAACTTATTAACTTAACTACACAGAAAAGGCATGAACTTGTCTTGTCATGGATTATTTAGCATGCAACGCCCCTTTTTTGAAATAAAAAAAAGCCATTCTTTAGTAAGAACGGCTACCAGACTTGGGGAGGAGGTATGAAAAACGAATGTTTTTCATATCTAATAATTTTTTATACGGACTAAATATTCAAAAACTTTCTTATTTTGTTAAAATCTCATTCAAATGGTGTATATTACTGTTTTTGAAAAACTAAGTTGTTATTTTTGCAATCTAACAAAATCTTGTCACCTTTAACAAATTCTCCTTCAAGAATTTTCATTGACATAGGGATTTCAACAAGTTGTCTTATTACTCGTTTTAGAGGTCTTGCGCCATAAAGAGGTTCGTAACCCTCATTTGCAAGATAATCTTTTGCACTTTGAGTAATTTCAAGCTCAATATCTTGATCTGACAAACGTTTTTGGAGTGAATTTGTTTGAATATCAACAATCCCTGTTAGTTCTTTTAAGGTTAGGGCATCAAACATGATTATTTCATCAATTCTGTTCAAAAATTCAGGTTTGAATTTTTGTTTTAAAGCTTGATTAAGTTGTTCTTTTTTCTCATCTTCAGACAAATTTTTATCAAGGATAATTTCACTTCCGAGATTGCTTGTCATGATAATGACGGTATTTTTAAAATCAACAAGTCTGCCTTGCCCGTCTGTCAGACGTCCATCATCAAACATTTGAAGCATTAAATTGAAAATATCAGGGTGAGCCTTTTCAACCTCATCGAAAAGTACAACGGAATAAGGTTTTCGTCTGACAGCTTCTGTTAATTGTCCGCCTTCTTCATATCCTACGTAACCTGCTGTTGCACCGACAAGTCTTGAAATTGCTGATTTTTCCATAAATTCAGACATGTCAATACGTACAAGGGCATCTTCATTGTTAAACAAGATATAAGCAAGCGTTTTGCCAAGTTCAGTTTTTCCAACACCTGTCGGCCCAAGGAAAAGAAAAGTTCCGATAGGACGTTTCGGATCACGCAAACCTGAACGGGACAAACGAATTGCATTCGCAATTTTTGTAACTGCTTCATTTTGCCCGATAACACGTTCATGCATAATTTGTTCCATGCCAATCAATTTTTTGGATTCATCCTCCATCAAACGTGTAACAGGAATACCTGTCCATTTGGCAACAATTGCTGCTACATCATCTTCATCAACTTCTTCTTTCAAAAGACGTTTTTTACCGGATTGCATTTGAATTTCTTTCAATTTCTTTTCCATATCCAACATTTGGCTATATTTTAATTCAAGAGATGCTGCCATTGTCGGATTTTTCTTATTTAACTCTATTTGAGATTTTAATTTTTCTATATTGCGTTTTACTGCAGCATAAGAATCAATAAATTTCTTTTCCTTTAACCATTGTTCCTTAAGTTTATTTATTTTTAATTCTAAATCAGATATTTTTTTGGAAATTTTTTCTAATTTTTTTTGAGAATCAGAATCATCTTCTTTTTCAAGAGCTTTTTTATTCAATTCAAGTTGCATTTTTTCTCTTATAAAACCATCAATTTCTTCAGGCATTGTATCAATTTCAATTCTCAAAGCTGATGCAGCCTCATCCAATAAATCAATTGCCTTATCAGGAAGATGTCTGTCTGCAATATATCTTTTAGAAAGCTTTACTGCTGCGACAAGCGCATTATCAGTAATTTTTACACCATGATAACCTTCATATTTATCCTTTAATCCGCGTAAAATCGTAATTGTTGTTTCAACAGAAGGTTCTTCAACCATAACTGGCTGAAAACGTCTTTCCATAGCTTTATCTTTTTCTATATATTGACGGTATTCATCAATTGTTGTAGCTCCAATAACTCTTATCCCCCCTCGAGCTAACATAGGTTTTAAAAGATTTCCTGCATCTGCTGAACCTTCTGAAGAACCTGCACCCATAATTGTATGAATTTCATCAATAAAAAGCATCAAATCATCAGACTTTTCTTCTATGCCTTTAAGCACGGCCTTAAGACGTTCTTCAAACTCACCTCTGTATGAAGCTCCCGCAAGTAATGCTCCTAAATCAAGTGACAAAATTTTGTCATTTCTCAAACTTTCAGGCACATCTCCCGATACAATTCTTTGGGCCAAACCTTCTACAACTGCCGTTTTCCCAACACCGGGTTCACCGATTATAACAGGATTGTTTTTTGAACGTCTGTTCAAAATTTGTATTGTACGGCGAATTTCCTTATCTCTACCTATAACAGGATCAAGTTTATTTTGCTTTGCAAGCTCTGTTAAATCTGTTGTGTATTTCAAAAGAGCTTCATTTTTCTTGTCTTCTTTAGGAGTTGAAGTTTTAGACAATTTGCTTTGAGAAGTTTTATTTTGAGAATCTTTAGCCTCTGAGGGATTTTCATTCTCATCTTGAGTTTCCTCAACATTAACGATACTGTTAACCTCTTTTGTCATATTTTCGTAAAGCTCAAGCCTATTTATCCCTGATTGTTCCCACAAATGATTTAATGTTCTGTTATCAATTCTGAACAAAGCGAGCATCAAATGCTCTATACTAACCTGCTCATCTCCGTGTTTTTCGGCCTCTTCTTGAGCAACCTTCATCAAAACTATCGTATCTGTTGAAAATCTGACATCTGAAAATTTCCCGCGAGCAAAATATGCACGCTTTGAAACATAATTGTTTAATCTGTCAACAATTTCAGGGTTATCTAACCCTACTCTTTCAAAAAGAATTTTTGGCAAGTCATTTTGATCAAGCATTAAAGCAAGCATCAAATGTTCAGGAGCAAGTTCCGGATAATTACGAGCCACTACAATAGATTTTGCCGATTTTATAATCGCTTGAACATGGTCTGTTAAAAGCATCTGATAATCCTCATTTTAAAAAAATTATAAATGTTCTAAGCTCGTTAAGCATCATACAATCGCTTGACTTAATCTTTTATTAGCTAAGGATGAATATTTTTCAAACCGCTGATTAAAGAATTGTAGTTGTATCCCCAAATATTCTTCTTAGATAAATCAACGTAATATTTTTCTATCAAATCCAAATAGCAAGAATTTTCTTTTCCCAGATACTTCAACAAAACTTCAACAGGAAGATTTCCGCCACCTCGTCCCATACCGAAAACAGTTGCATCAACACTATATGCCCCAAGCTCAATTGCCTTGATAGTATTTGTAAATGCAAGCTGCAAATTGTTATGAGCATGAAAACTTATACGCTCAAACCCGCAATCCTGAAGTTTTTTATAAATCAATTCAACATCACTCGGCATAAAAGCTCCGAAACTGTCCGCAAAATATATTGAAGTCAAAATCTCTTTATCACTCCAATTTTTCAAAAGCTCGTATTCTTCAAATTTATCAGCCGTCATAAGATGAAGAAAAACTTCAAACCCCTGATTTTTAAAATCAACAACCGCCTCAATCCCTGTTCTAATCTGATTGGGATAACAAGCAACTCTGATAAAATCAGCTTTCTTTGATACAGGATGAATATCTTTAGCATCCAACATTACCCCAATTTTAAGCTTGTCAGATTTATCTTTAATACATTCAGGCATATTATAACCTGCTTCAAAATAATCAATCCCTGAACTCTCGGCAACCTTCAAAGTTTCTAACACACATTCATCAGAAAAATTCCACTTATTAAGATGTCCGCCATCTCTAATAGTGCAATCCAAAATCTTTACCATAATTAACCCGCTTTATTTTCAACATCATCATCAGATTTTTTCACAACTTTATTAACAATTTTATCGATAACAGAAAGCCTTGCAAAATCATCTCTAATCTCTTGTGCTTTACGTTCAAGCTGGTTATATACCTGAGAATTTATCTCAGCACCAATCAAGATTAAAACAGAAGTGTAATACAACCAAACCATTAATACCGCAAACGCACCGATTGTCCCGTAAACCATATTATAAGTTTTTAAATTATTAACGTAAACAGAAAATCCCCAAGAACCTATTAACCAAAAAGTTACGAAAAACCAAGTTCCGGGAATCGCACTCTTTCTTTTAAACCTGTCATTTCCCCTCAAATCAGGCAATATGTAATAACTCAAAAATGCCATTAAATACAAAGCCGCAAAAGCCACAGGCCAACGCAAAGTTAAAAGCGTAATTGCAACTCCGGCAGACATGTGAAAATGACTAACCATAAGATTTATAATAGCTTTACCGAATACGATTAAGTTTATACTCAAAAACATAACCATAGTATCAACAAACACCATTAATAAAGATAAAGCCCTTGTATATATAAAGTTTCTGGTTTCCGTAACCTTATAAGCTCTGTTCATCCCTTTAAGCACAACAGCAACAGCATTTGTAGACAACACCAGAGTTACGCAAAAACCGATAATCGCCATAAGCCGACCGTGAGAAAAAATCATAGCTTCGGATAAAACAGTCTTAACTAAATCCATAGCCTGCTGAGGCATAAATGTTGCCAAAAATCTTAATATCGGCTCCATCAAATCCTTGTTGCCCATCCACCCGAATACAGCAGTCAAAAAGAGCATAAAAGGGAAAATACCTATAACCATCATAAAACCCATTTCTGCGGCCATACCGTAAAAATCGTTTTTTATAACAGATATAATTAATCTTTTTACACCTCTTACAAAAGCTTTAAATTCCACTTTTTTTAAACCTTTTTTTAGATTTCTCTTTTCTTAATTTCATTAATTATTTTTTTAGCAGCCTCTTCAACAGGAGCCTTTATAGTACATCCTGCCGCAAATTTATGACCTCCGCCACCAAAAACTTCACAAATTTCTGCAACATCAGCAAATTTGCTGCGCATAGAAATTTTTGTCCCGCCTGATTTCATTTCTTTTGCAACAAAAGCAACTCTTGTAGTCACAATTGCACGCAATTTTTCTGTCAAACCCTCCATACAATCGTCACCTGCGGAGAATTTTTCCATATCTTTTTTATAAACTAAAGTATAAGCAATCTTATTATCTTCCAAAAATTTTGCCTTGCTTATACAATGAGCCTGAAACATAACAAGGGTTTTAGAATCAGATTCATAAACCTTTTTATAAATATCAGAAGGATTCACACCAACTTCAACAAGCTTTGATGCAGCCTCAAAAGTTGAAGGCTTTGTATTATCAAACCTGAAAGAACCTGTATCTGTCAAAATTGCCGTATATAAGCATATTGCGGTATCAAGATTTATATTCCACCCCATATTGTTAAAGCAATTAAACAACACTTCGCCTGTTGAGCTTGCATCAGGGTTAATATAATTCAACTTTGCATAACCGTTATTTGTTTTATGATGATCAATATTAACCGTAAATTTTGCCTTTTCAAAAAGGATTTGCGCATCACAAATTCTCTCAATCGATGCGACATCAACATTTATAACAAGGTCATATTCTCTTGATTTGTCAACATCATCAACAGCTTTAACTTCACTTAAATGCGGGAGATATGAATAAACATCAGGCACTTTAGAAATTGCAACCATATCACATTTTTTCTTGAATTTGTCTAAAATTGCCGAATACAATCCGCACATTGAGCCTAAAGTATCACCGTCAGGGTTCACGTGTGAAGTTATCAATATATTTTTGGACGATTTTATGATATCATTTAATTTAGAACAATCCATTCCTTAATGATAGCACAAAAAAGTTCGGTTTCAAATGAAAAAGGTTCTCTATACAGATTTTGTAACAACTGAATCACTTGTTGAAGAATTACTCGGGAAAAAAGAGATTAAAAAAGCAATAACACGAAATAATCTCTACAAATTCTGGGGAAAAATTGCAGGTGAAAAGTTTGCAAAAAAATCAAAGCCATATTCAATGATGGCGGGCGGAATTATGGTTATCGCCTGCGAAAATCCGATTGTTGCGCAAGAATTAACCCTTAGAAAAACTCAACTCTTAGTAAAATTTGAACCTTATCTAAAATCACTAAAATTAAACGTAAAAGATTTGAAATTTGATCCGAAAAAATGGTCAACACAATAGTTTTATAAGATTTACTTATCATTTTTAATCGGAAGCGTGAAAACGACTTTTGTGTATTTTTCAGGCACACTTTCAAATTTAATAGTTCCGTTATGTGCCAGAATTATTTGCTTTGAAATATACAGCCCTAAACCGATATTAACACTTTTATTATCTTTTGCGAAAGTAATAAATTTATCAAAAACCTCATTAGGATTTTGTGTTTTTACTCCAAACCCTGAATTTTTTATTGAAACCGATAAATTTTTTCTGTTACTTGAAATATTTACAAGAATTTCGCTGTTTTTAAAACTGTATTTTACGGCATTAGTCAAAAGATTATGTATTACCCTTTTCAACTCATTGTAATCAAATGATAATTTATCAACTTTAGCTTCATAGGCAATTTTTATAACGATATTTTTTTCGGAAGCAAAATATTTAACCTGTTCACAACATTCAGTGACAAGCTTTTTAAAGGAATTAATCTGCTTATTTATCTTAATCTTACCGTTTTCATATTTATATTTACTCAAAATATTTACAACCAAATCTTCAAGATACTCGGTAGAGCTTAACAAATCTTGTAGAATTTCCTTTTGCTCATCGTTCATATCCCCGAATGAATTGTTCAACAAAAGCTTCAATGCAGATTTTTCCGCCTGAACAGGACCTTTCATATCATGAGTAATCATTGCAAGATATGTATCATTTTCTTTAAATTTGTTAGAATTTTCTTTATAAGCATTTAACAAACTGCATATTTGAGATTTTACGACTTTTACATTAAAAGGCTTTTCTATATAAATATATGAGCCTAAATTAAAACCCTTAATTTTATTTTCAGCATCAGACAAGGCGGAAATAAATACTATCGGAGTATAACAATTCAATTTGCTGTTTTGCATAATTTGTGCAAGCTCATACCCAGACATTTCAGGCATCATAATATCTAAAAGAGCCAAATCAAATTTTTCATGTTCAACTGCCAAAGCGGCCTCTTTGGGTTTGAGATAAACACTCAAATTTAACCCTAAAGATTTCAACATTTCTTTCAGCAAATCAGTATTAAAGGGATTATCGTCCACAATCAAGACTTTTAATCCCTTTATATTTTCATATTCTTTACTGACAGAATGCTTATTGTTATTTTTCTCTTTAAAATTATTATTAGTATTAAGAAAATCTTTAATAATTTCTTTCCGAACAGGATATTCTATAACATTTTTTGCACCGCAAATATTTGCATTCAAAACATTTTGTCTTGAGATATCCCGTGTTGCAAGCCAAACTTCAAGGTTTTCGTTAGACTTACAAAAATTTTTTATATCATTAAGGTCTTTAAAATCTGTTTTAATAATACAGAGCTTCTTATCCTCAAGACCTTTCACATTAGCAAGTTCCCTGACATTATTAACAAAAACGATATCTTGAGCTCCTTGTGAGGATAAGAGGTTTTTCATAATTATTAACTATAATTGCGGAACGTTATAAATCAATTACCTAATAAGCTATACTTTTGATTTATGTTTGTGTTAATGCTAAACTAATATTATGGCAAACACGATTGAAGAATTGGTATCACAAATAAAAGACCGCCTTGATATTGTCGATGTAGTACAAGAACGTGTAATCTTAAAGAAAAACGGCGGACATTATTGGGGACTTTGCCCATTTCACAAAGAAAAAACCCCCTCATTCTCAGTTAATCCGAATTTAGGAATATACAAATGCTTTGGCTGCGGAGAAGGCGGGGATGCTCTTACATTCCTTATGAAAACCCAAAATAAAGATTTCATCGAAGTTGTACGAGAACTCGCAGACAGATTCGGGCTTGAAATGCCCAAAAATTTCCATAAATCCGAATCTAAAGAGCTTAAAGAAGAAATGATTAAAGCTTGCACAAAAGCTGCAGAATTTTATAATTTGCGACTTTTAAAAGACAAAGAGCCTGAAACAACTGCAGTTTTAGATTATTTAAGCGGACGCGGAATTACAAAAGATATAATTGAAAAATACCATATAGGACTTGCCCCAAAAGCTTATGCCATGTTTTATAAAAAGTTCAGAAATGAATTTTCTGAAAATGTTATGGAAAAAGCCGGCTTGATTGTCAAAACCAGAGAAGGAGATGAATATATCGACCGCTTCAGACATCGTGTAATTATTCCGATTCAAAACGAATTTGGGGAATACGTAGCCTTCGGTGCCAGAGCTATTGAAAAAGACCAAGCTCCAAAATATTTAAACTCCTCTGATTCACTAATTTATAACAAAAGTAAGCTTCTCTACGGGCTTTATACAGCCAAGGACGCAATAAAAAATGAAGACAGCGTAATTTTGATGGAAGGTTATTTTGATGTAATTTCAGCTCAAGCACACGGAATTGAAAATGCCGTTGCCTCTTGCGGAACATCATTAACAGCTGATCACATAAAATTACTTTCAAGATACACTCCATCAAGAAGAATTTATCTTTCTTTTGATACGGATTTGGCAGGACAAAAAGCTACAAAAAGAAATGCTGAACTTATAAAAGAAGCATTTACAGGTCTTGGCAACATAAAACAATTTGACGAAAGTTATATTTCAACAACAGATGACAAATATTCCTGCGAAATAAGAGTTATAGCACCGCCGGAAGGTAAAGATCCCGATGAATTTATCCGTTCTGTCGGAGCTGACAGCTACAAAGAGTATATGAAGCATGCTCCTTTGCTGATAGATTTTCAACTCAACGCAATTTTGAAAGAAAAACCCGTAACTCCGATTGAAAAAACAAAAACAGTTAAAGAAATAATTCCGCTTTTACTGGAAATAAAAAACACAATTATTCAATCAGAATATGTAAAAATGATAGCAGATACCCTGCAAATAGATGAAAATGCACTGTTCAGTGAATTAAAAGCCACTCAACAATCTCAAGAGCTTAAAAAACCTGATTTAGGGCGAATTGTTAAGAAAAATGTATCGATTTCAGAAAAAGCGCAAAAAAATTTATTGAGCGTTTTTCTTGTAAGCGACAATCACTTCTCATTTGAAGAAATCAGGCAAATGATAGATGGCACGGCATTTACGGACGAAACGTTAATAAATGTAAAATCTACAATTGACAAATTAACATGTACCGTAAATAATGTGAAAGAATTAATCGAAAAATTATATACAGCTTACGCTGACCAACCGGATACTCAAAAAATTATAACAGATTTGATAAGTATCGCAGAAACATTCCAAAACCTTGACGACGACGATTTTGTAACCGTAATAAGGGAAAATATAAACAAAATTAGCGAATGTCAAACTAAAAAAGAACAAGAAAAAATCAGAAATTTATATAAAAGCGCAAATGATAATGACACAGAAGCCCTGAAAATTCAAATGCAGCTTAGAGATAAGATAAATAACAGATTAAAATTGGAGAAAATGAATGAGTAAAAAAAGACAAAACAGCTCCTCTATTGTAAGTATTATGGATGATGAAAATCTGGACTTGCATGATATCGAAGATGATACCCTATCCGCTGACTCAGACAGCGTAAATTATATGAACATGGATATTAGCACTGACAATATTGAAGATATTGTAACTGAAAAGATTGAAAATAAAGCAGCGCTTGAAGATATATACATGATCAACAGAAATGAAGATTCTCCTGAAAATGATATGGAAATCACAAAAGGTATAGCTGTTGATGACCCTGTTAGATTATATTTGAGAGAAATCGGAAGAATTAAACTATTATCAGCAAATGAAGAGATTGAACTTGCAAGAAAAATTCTTGAAGGCGGCACACCCGGTGCTATCGCTAAAAGAAAACTTGTTCAAGCAAACCTTCGTTTGGTTGTAAGTATCGCTAAAAAATATGTCGGACGTGGAATGCTTTTCTTAGACCTTATTCAAGAAGGTAACTTAGGTTTAATCCGTGCAGCAGAAAAATTTGACCACGAAAGAGGTTTCAAATTCTCTACTTATGCAACTTGGTGGATTAGACAAGCTATTACAAGAGCTATCGCTGATCAGGCAAGAACAATCCGTATTCCTGTTCACATGGTTGAAACAATTAATAAATTGAAAAAAGTTACAAGACGTTTGGCTCAAGAACTTTCAAGAAAACCGACCGAAGATGAACTTGCTATTGAAATGAATGTTTCAATTCCAAAACTTCGTGAAATAATTAAAATCGCTCAAGAACCTTTATCTTTGGAAACTCCGATAGGTAAAGAAGAAGATTCTCGTTTAGGTGATTTTATCGAAGATAAAGAAGCAGATGCACCGATTAAAACAGTAGCATCAGAACTTTTGAGAGAAGACTTGGCAGAAGTTCTTTGCACTTTATCACCAAGAGAACGTGATGTATTAAGATTGCGTTTTGGTATGGATGACGGACGTCAAAGAACATTGGAAGAAGTTGGCCAATTGTTCGGCGTTACTCGTGAACGTATCAGACAAATTGAAGCTAAAGCTCTCAGAAAGCTTCGTCACCCAAACAGAAGCAAACGTTTAAGAGAATATGTAGAATCATAAATTTATAAAAAAAACTCTCAAGATTTTGAGAGCTTTTTTATTGTTTGTAAAAAATAAAAAGACTGATCTTTTTTTATTAATCAGTCTTTAAATAAAGTGTGAGTAAATGTGTATATTTATAAGTAGTTAAACTATCGCATCCAAAAATTCTGTTACACCTGCGGCTGTTTCTTCACTTAACGGTTTGCTCATATATTTTGTAAGTTTGTCGTGATCAACACCTTTAACATTTGCCATTGCATAAGCTACAAAGTTATCTTCAGCTTCAATACCTTGCAATTCATCTAATTTTGACATAAACGGTGTATTAAAATATTGTTCAATTCTTCTTTGTGTTGCAGCATCAGATTTATCGACTTTTGATAGTTGAACTCCCCAAATCTGAGCAGCTGTTGCATCTAAAGCACTAGCTTCAACTTTTTCTGTACCTGTAAAATTAATAACAGGTTTTGCTTCTTGAGCTTTTTCTTCTTTACCTGCTCTTTTAGTGTTTAAAGCTTCATAATATGCTTTTAAAGCTTCTAAATTTGTTCTGTCGCCGCCGTTTCCGTTAACTTTTGTCATTTCCGTTTTCTCCTTTGTTAACCTATTTGCACCTGGCATAAGGTTATTCATTTACTCACAATATCTGTATCGGTCATATTTTTAATAAACTTTAATTAAAAATCATAATTTACAGATATTTGTAACATATTTTAACAATACTCGTATCTCTTAAGTTTTCCTGTTTAATTGACTTCCATATTTATATAAAGTAATTTTGTATTTAAAAATTGCGTAAATAATATATAATTTTTACATATTATGTTACATAAGTTTACAATATGTTTTTATTATAAATTTCTAATATTTAATAAAAACGCCTGAAATATATACTTATGGCTAGTAGTAAAAATATATCGATTTGCTAATATAATAGTAGGAGAGAGCAATTTTAAAAAAAGATTAAATAACTCAGGAAATATGAAACATAAAACGAACGGATTGACCGAAAGAGAAATTGATGTTTTAAAATTCGTTATTCTCGGCTACAACAACAAAACAATTGGGAAAAAATTATTCATTACAAATCACACGGTAAAAGCTCATCTAACCCAAATATATAAGAAATTAGGGGTTACAAACAGGACTGCTGCAGCGATTAAAGCAAAAGATAATAATATTATTCCTCCTCAAGACTCAGAACAGCCATAAAAGCTTCTTGAGGAACTTCTACACGTCCGACAGATTTCATACGTTTTTTACCTTTCTTTTGCTTTTCCAAAAGCTTTCTCTTACGCGAAATATCTCCGCCGTAACATTTATCTAATACGTTTTTACGCAAAGCCTTAATGTTAGTTCTTGCAATAACACGACCGCCGATTGCAGCCTGAATAGGTACTTCAAACAATTGACGAGGAATTATATCTTTTAATTTTGATGTAAGTTTTTGACCTATGTAAAATGCACTATCTTCATGGCATATTACAGAAAGCGCGTCAACAACTTCACCTGCAAGCATAATATCAAGTTTTACAAGTTTTGAGCGTTTGTAATCCTTAAATTCATAATCCATGCTTGCATAACCTTTTGTTCTTGATTTCAGCTGGTCATAAAAATCAGTAATTACTTCACTCAAAGGAATTTCATATTCCAAACTGGCACGGACTTTATCAATATAAGACATATTTTTGAAAATTCCGCGTTTAGTTTGCGCTAAATCCATCAAAGTTCCGACATAATCATTCGGGGCGATAATTTGAACTTTTACATAAGGTTCTTCAATATAATCTCTAAGTTGAGCAGGCGGAAGATTTGCAGGGTTGTCGATTTCAACCATTTCACCGTTTGTTTTGTAAACGTGATACACAACAGATGGGGCTGTTGTTACGATAGAAAGTCCATATTCACGTTCCAAACGCTCTTGAGCAATTTCCATATGCAGCATTCCCAAAAATCCGCATCTAAAACCAAATCCTAAAGCAGTTGATGTTTCAGGTTCAAAAGTAATACTGCTGTCATTAAGCTTTAATTTTTCCAAAGCTTCTTTCAAATCTGCATAATCATCATTATCAACGGGGTACAAGCCTGAAAATACCATAGGCAAAGCTTCTTTATACCCTGGTAACGGTTCTTTTGCGGGGTTTTCAACAGATGTAAGCGTATCACCGACAAAACGAGTTAACTCTTTTATAGAACCTGCAAAATATCCTACATCACCGCAAACAAGTTCATTAACCTGAACTCTAGAAGGGGTTTGATACCCAAGCTCAACAACCTCATATTCTTTGCCTGATGCCATAAATTTAACTTTTTCACCGAGTTTGATTTTCCCGTCCATAATCTTGAAAAAGCAAAGTGTTCCTAAATATTGGTCATAAGCGCTATCAAAAACAAGAGCTCTCAAAGGTTTGTCCGAATTATCAACAGGCGGAGGGATTAAATCAACAATAGCCTCCAAAACTTCATCAATACCAATTCCTGCCTTTGCGCTGACAGGGATTGCCAAAGAAGCATCAATTCCCAAAACCTCTTCAATTTCTTCTTTTACACGTTCAACATCGGCTGAAGGTAAATCAATTTTATTAATTACAGGGATAATTTCCAAATTCTGCTCAATTGCCATGTAAACATTTGCAAGCGTCTGAGCTTCAACCCCTTGAGTAGCGTCTACAATCAACAACGCACCTTCACAAGCGGCCAAAGAACGTGATACTTCGTAAGAAAAATCAACATGCCCCGGAGTATCAATAAGGTTAAGCTCGTAATTTTTGCCGTTTTTGGCTTTATAATTCATTCTTGCAGAGTTTAACTTAATCGTAATCCCGCGTTCACGTTCAATATCCATAGAATCCATAATCTGATTCTGCATATCACGCTCTGCAACAGTACCGGTTTTTTCAAGCAATCTGTCTGCAAGTGTAGATTTGCCATGGTCAATGTGGGCAATTATACAAAAATTTCTTACATTATCTCTGTATTTCATAATCTTTATTATATTAGAAACACATGTAAGTTACAACACAAAAGGGTATAAAACATTTTATTTTACAAAATTTAAAACCTTAAACCCGCGTTTTTTCTTTTCCAATTCGATATCAGGCAATTCATAACACTTTATACAACGTGCTTCATAAGTTTCATCCCCGCCAATCATAATGAGTGGAGAATGTTTATCCGCAGGTTTGCCGTCAATTAATCTTTGTGTACGAGTAGCATGCTCACAACCGCATTTCATACATACGGCATGCAATTTATCAACCTTTGTTGCAATACACATTAATTCAGGCATACTTCCGAAAGGTTCTGCTTTAAAATCAAGCTCCAAGCCTGTTCCGATAACCTTTTTCCCTTCGTCCATAAGCTTTGAAATAACTTTAACAATATTGCTGTCAAAAAATTGGAGTTCGTCTATCGCAATAACTTCATCTTCAGGCTTTACAATACTCATAATCTGTATAGCATGCTTAACCTTTATCGCATCCAGCCAAAGCCCGTTTCTTGATTCGATATAATCACCCTTTGAACGAGTATCCAAATCAGGAGAAATAACTTTTACCTTTCTTTTTGCAATAATACAACGTCTGATACGTCTTAAAAGTTCTTCCGTTTTGCCACAGCTCATTGGCCCTGTTATTAATTCAAACGAATATCCAAAATCCATAATTTTACTATCTTCCCAAAACTATTATTATATTATTTTTAACAAGTTAATTATACATCTTTTAAAAAATTTTTAAAAGTAAATTAATGTAAAATTTTATCCCGTAATTTTTTCAATCCTGCCCCATAAAAATATCTTAACTGCTCAGGGAAATTCTCTTGAATATCAATCATATACATATCATGAGCTATAAATGCCTTTATCAAAAATAGAACTTCAGGGTTTTTAGTCCAAATTACTTCAGGCATCTCGTTTTTTGAAGGAATTGTCAATCCAAAAAGTCCTTCAGAATTATCTACACATAAAAACAAGAATTTTCCGTTAAAATAATGTTCTAACATACGGATACCTAAGTGCTGAAAGGATTTTCCGAAATTACATATAAAATTGTCATATTTTACAATTTTTACATCTAACCCTCTGTTATACGCATCAAGCAAATGAGGTTCCAAATACTTGAAATCCTGCGAAAATAAGGCAATAAATATATTATTTTGCGCACTTTTTATAATTTCTTCAATCTTATCAACAATTTTTGTTCTTCCGCTAATCGAAAGTATCGGCTCTGTGTAATTTTCTTCCTTTATGTCAGGGAGTTTTTTTTCAAGAAAATTTATTGTTGAATCAATTTTTCTTTTATAACGTTTTGTAAGCTCTTTTGGCTTTATAGGGGTATAAGTTATGGGCTTTGTATTTGAAGGGATTGCAATATGCATACTCTCAAGCACTTTTAAAGTGTCATAAGCTCTTGATTGCGGAATATTAGCTAATTTTGCGATTTCATAACCTGTTGCAGGGGATTTTTTCAATAACGCAATATAAACCTTTGCTTGATACTCATTAAGCCCTATTTCTTTAAGTTTTTCAACGATTTCGTCCATAAAATGAGTTTAGCCGAATTTTGGATTTTAGGCAAGTTTTTTCACACAAAAGCGGAATTGTAAAAATAAGAAATTAGATTTTGAAACAAGTTCAAAATGACTACACACGAGTGCGTTAGTCGAGTAAAGCGACTATAAGGGAATGCGGGAAAGATGCTTCGATTATCGTTAAAAGCGATTTGTAAACAGCCGTAGGCATGGTAACAGATGCGAGGGATAAGGCTTTGGGATTTTGAAACAAGTTCAAAATGACTTACCCGAGTGCGTTAGTCGTATAAAGCGACTGCAAGGAAATATGGAAAAGATGTTTCGACTGTCTTTAAAAGCGATTTGTAAAAAATCGTAGGCATGGTATATTAAGCGCGGGGATGAGTTTCGTTATAAACATCTTTCAAATGCTGTGTGGATACATGGGTGTATATTTGGGTGTTTGAAATGCTTGCATGCCCCAAAAGCTCTTGCACAACCCTTAAATCCGCACCGTTTTCAATCAAATGTGTTGCAAAACTGTGTCGAAAAACGTGAGGCGTAACATGTTTTGGCAAATTTATTTTTTCGACAACATCATTAATTACATTTCTGACAGTCTTTGTCTGCAGTCTGTAACCCGTATTATTTATAAATACAGGAGAATCTTCACTTGTATCAGGTACAGGAAAACCTTTTGGGATAAGTGCTCTTGCAGTTTCGATATAACGTTCAAGAAAATGTTTTGCCCTGTCTGTCACAAGGATTATTCTTTCCTTAGCGCCTTTACCAAAAACTCTTATTTCATTATGTTCAAGGTTCAAATCCCCAAAATTTAGTCCCGAAAGTTCTGAAATACGCATACCAGTAGCCCACAAAAGTTCAAGAATTGTTCTGTTTCTGTAACCTGAGGGGGTATCTATTTTTATGTTATTCAAAATCTGTTCAACTTCATCAGGAGTTAAAAATTTAGGTAAAGATTTCGGTCTTTTAGGAGTATTTAGATTTATAGCGGGATTTGTATCAACCCTTCTTTCTCTGTATAAATATTTGTAAAATGTTCTTAATGAAGCAATTTTACGTGCAACAGTAGTTTTTTTGTAATTAAATTTTTGTATAAAATGCAAGTATTCCCTAACCTTTTGGAAAGTAACATCTTCACAGGATTCGCCATCCATCCAGATAAGAAAACTCAAAATATCAGAGCAATAAGCCTTTGCCGTATGCTTTGAAAAGTTCTTCTCAGCTATAATATATGATTTAAAATCTTCCAAATCCTGTTTTGAATTATCATTAATACCCATAAAGTTTCTTATCGCCCTTTTATATACTTTTTCTACTGCATTTATATTATTGCTTTTTTATAAAGACTATTATACAATATTTATAAAAGAATTAAAATAATTAATTATTAAAATATCAAATCCTGCAGGAGAAATTATGAATTATAAAAAATTAATAGCATCATCTATTGTCGTTATCGCAGCCTTGTCTATGCAAGCGAATGCAAAAGAATTGCAAGCACAAGTTCAAAAAAGCACAGCAAATAAGGCAAAGACTGTTCAATCTGCATCAGTAAAATCATCAACACAAGTTTACCCGGCAATTTCAAAATTAATTGAATATAATCATTGCGAAGAAGCAGATGAACAAATAAGACAACTTTTAAACGTCAAACCTAATGATATTAATTTGTTAGCCTTGAGAACAGTATCTATGGCTAAACAACATAAACTTGATCCTGCACAAAAAGAATTAGATAAATTGTTAAAACAATACCCTAAAAACCCAACCTTACATTATGCACAAGGTCTTGTATATTTACAAAGAACCACATCATCAGATGTTGCATATATTAAAAATACAAGAGGCTTGATTAACAATTCAATAAGAGAATTTGTAAACGCTGTAAATTTAAACAGCAAATATTATGAAGCATACAATGCAATGGGTGTTGCAACATTAAAATTGGGAAATAAAAATGATGCAGTAGATTTGTTTAACACAGCATTGAAAATCAATCCGTCATTCGCAACCGCATACGATAACATCGGTATTGTAGAAATGATGAACGGAAACCTCGATTCTGCAGAAAATTATTTCATGAAAGCCATGAAATATAACACGCATAACCCTACAGCCTGGTATCACATGGCTCAGGTTGAAACTCGCAGAGGTAACTATTCAAAAGCATTGACTTGGGTAAACCACTCAGTACACGTAAATCCAAATTCATCACCTGCATTGACTTTACAAGGTGAATTGTATTTGAAACAAGGTAACCAAGCTGCTGCAATAAATTCTTTCAAAAAAGCACAAATCGTAAAACCTGAAAACTCAAGACCTTATTTGAACCTTGCAACAATTTACGAAAACCGTGCTGATGAAGAATTTGCAATGGAACAATTGAAAACCGCAATCGCAATTAATCCTAACTACAAAGAAGGGAAATTGAGAATTGCTAATATGGCACTTCATATTAGAAAATATGACCAAGCCCTTGATTATTATTCAAAACTTGTAGGAGATTCAGACTACAATGATGAAGCAATCGTCGGACTTGCAAACACATATTATGAAATGGCCAAAGAACGCGGCAACAATGAAGGTATAACAACAAATAGAGAAGTTTATCTTGCTTATGACTACATAAATCAAGCAATTGAAAAATGTCCGCAAGATTTGAAACTTCACCTTGCAAAACTAAAACTTGCAAGACTAATTCACCAAGAACCGCTATCAAGAGACAGCTTGAATTATATTATTCAAGCAGCAGGTAACAACCTTATGGATAGCGTAATTAAAGGTGAAGCTTATCTTGCAATGGGTAGAGAAAAAGATGCGGTTTATACATTTGAAAACGCAATTAATTTCTCAAATTCAGTTGATGATGATTTATACCTTGCAGAAATTCTTGTACATAACAAACAGTTCAGAACAGCAAGACTTGCTCTGCAAAAAGCTTTAACAAAAGACCCTGATAACGTTATTGCTAAAAACGGTATTGCATACATCAATCTTTGTGAAACTAAATCAAACGAATTCTTTGATATTGCACAAAGAGAATATCAACAAAATAACTATGCTTCAGCAATTGAATATTGCAACCGCGCAATAGACTTCTATCATAACAGCGCACAAATTGCAAAATTGAAAGCTATGTCTTATGAAAAAGAATTAAATTACAGAGGCGCAATAAAATACTATCAACAGTATCTTGCAATGAACCCTAACGCTGCCGATAAAGCTGATATCAATAAGAAAATTGAAAAATTCAAAGTAAAAGCTCAATAATTAACCAGACATGAAAAATAAATTTGATATTCGAAAAACATTTGAAACATTTTTGAGAGAGCCCATCAGTGTATTAACTGAAGGGCTGTTTCAACTTGTTAACATAGAAAATAATATATTTAGCCAAAAACCTTATGTAAATGTTGATTTTGTAAATAAAAAGACTCAAATTACCGTTGTTAACAGCGATAAGATGTACAATTTGTTCCAAAAAGTTTTATTTAAACAACGCTTAAAAGAACAAAAGGAAAAGATAGTCAGCAAAAATTCATAATTTTGTAATAAAAGCATTTAACTATCTTATATTTTCAAATTTTACCTTATTACTATACAGGCTGTCGATTAACCTTGCAATATCTTCTTTATTTCTTCTTTCAGTGAATTTTATATTATTATAAACAGGTTGTACAACTTTAGGCGTTTCTACCTGCTTGTATTCAATATGCTTACTATTAGAAATCTTATTGCTTTTGCTACTATTAATATTATTACTACTATTACTATTATTAATCCAACTTGTAACCTTTTGAGTTTCAGGATCAATTTTTTTGATTATACTAACTGTCTTGCCATCACGTTTATAAATTGATATAGTAACAATATTCCCTGTCTCAGTATCATATTCTTGAATTGAAGAAATTTTGGTATCATCTTTTATATTAAAATTTATAGTCCGAACTTTTTTACCTGAATTTAAATCATATTCATCAATTGATTTATATAGAACATAATTAATAGTTCTGATTTTTTTACCTGATTTTCTGTCATATTCATCAATTGAACGGATTTTTTTATCGTTAAAATAATCGTAATGAGTTGTTTTTACTCTTGAACCAGTTGAAACATCAATTTCAATAACTCTATCAATTGATTTTCCATTTTTGCGATATATTATTTCTTCTCTAGTTTCAGGACGCATATTAGAATAAAGAAGTTTTAAATGTTTATCTTCTTTTTTTTCAGGAAACGCTTGTTGAATTGCCGTTAATAAATTCATATAATTTCTCCTACATCTATAATACATGATAAAATAATTTTTACTATTTTATGTAAAGTATTATACACAATTCATATAATCAAAATATTACCCTGTCAGGTATAATAATAATATATTAACCCCTTTTTTGTAAAAGTTTCAAGAAAGTTTTGTAATCCGTTCCCCAACTTGCCATAGCGTTAAGCACAGGAGCAAGGCTGTATCCGACATCTGTCAAAGTGTATTCAACACGCGGTGGCACTTGCGGAAAAACTTTTCTGCAAACAAGTCCGTCATCTTCCATAGCACGAAGGTTTGTTGTCAAAACTTTTTGAGATATTCCACTACAAGCTTTTTTTAATTCTCCAAAACGTTTAGTTCCGTTCAACAAATCTCTGATTATTAAAATTTTCCACTTTTCGCCAATCAGTTTCAAAGTCGTTTCGACAGGACATTTTGGCAGTTCTTTTAGTTCCATAATATAAAAAATCACCTATAGTATATAAACGATACTATAAGTGATTTTATCATATTTGTCAAATTATTAAACTATTTTATAGATTAAATAATAAATTATTGAAGAAATAATCATACAAGCAGGAATAGTCACAATCCACGCTATAACGATATTTCCAACAATTCGCCATTTAACAGCGTGAGCATGGAATGTTGAACCAACACCCATAATAGCAGTTGAAATAACATGGGTTGTACTCAACGGAATACCGAAATGAGAAGCTGTCAAAATCAAACCTGCAGCAGAAGTTTCAGCCGCAAACCCGTGTATAGGTTTTAATTTGATAATTTTATGTCCCATTGTTTTGATAATTTTCCAACCGCCGTTCATAGTACCTGCCGCCATAGTAAGCGCACATGTAATAATTACGAAAAGAGGAATTTCAAATTCACCTGACGGACTTTTATGCAATACACCCCCTGCTAATAAAGCAAGAGTAATAATACCCATTGTTTTTTGCGCATCATTTGAACCATGGCTTAATGCCATTAATCCTGATGAAATAAGTTGTAATTTTCTGAATTGTTTATTAACTGTTTGAGGGTTTTCTCTTAAAATAAGAATAACCCAAGCAATCAAAAGCATTAAGGTAAATCCGACGCAGAACCCTAAAACAGGCGATGTAAACATCGGGATAATAACTTTATCCATAAGAGTTCCGAAATGTACAACGCTCGGTCCTGCCTTAACAATTGCAGCTCCCAAAAGACCACCGATAAGCGCATGAGATGAACTTGAAGGAAGTCCTAAAAGCCAAGTAAACAAATTCCAAATAACAGCAGCCAAAAGTGCACAGAATATAACCGTTAGCGTAATCATATCGGCATTAACAATACCTGAACCGATAGTTTTTGCAACGTGAGTTCCAGTCAGTGCTCCGACAAATTCCAAACTTGCACCGAAAAGCACAGCTTGTTTTGGGGATAAAACTTTTGTAGAAACAACTGTTGCAATAGCATTTGCGCAATCGTGAAATCCGTTTATAAATTCAAATGCCAATGCCACTATTATTACAGCAATTAAAATTAAAATCGTTATTGACATATTCTCAAATTCCCTATGACTGTTTCAAAACCACGTTCAAAATAGTATCAGATACGTAGAAGCAGGCATCAAATGCGTTTTCGATTTCCTTATACATATCTCTCAATTTAATAACGTCAAGGGCTTCATATCTGCCTGAGAACAAATTTCCCATAGCACGTCTGTGAATTTCATCCCCGTGAGATTCAATTTCTTTCATCTCAATATTCAATTTTGTAATTTTTTCAACATCAGAAACTTTTTTAAACAATTTAATAATTTCAGCAAGCTTGTCAGTAGCTTGAACTAAAGTTAAAGCCTGTTCTTTCATTTCTTCGGTGTAATTGTTTAATCTGTACACTTCCAAATTCAAGCAGGCTTTTACAATTTTTTTAGTAATTTTATTAAGTTGAACAGCAATTGTCTGAATATCTTCTCTTTCAATAGGAGTTATAAAACTTTTGTTAAGCTGTTTTAAAACCGCTTTATATGACAATTTACCTTTTTTCTTATATTTAAGAGCTTTTTCTTTGTATTCATCATTCAAATGGTCATGCATAATTTTATCGTACAATCTTGCAGTCTTTTGACAAATCTCTGCACTATCCTGAAAGTAAGTAAAGAACATTTTATCCTCAGGAGGCATAATATATGACATCAAATTAAATTTTGGCATAAATTCCGTACCTTTCTTTTGTGTTTAAATACACACGCCAAGCATACTTTAAAAACAGTGTTTTGAAAAGTCATATTTACAAATTGTAAATATAAAACTTAAAATATCCAAAAATCAATCAAAACCGCACAAAAGTTTAAGGCACTTATTTATTCTTGCATTTTGGGCATTCAGGTTCGGCATGAATCATTATGGTAACATGCCCGAGTTTTTGCCTGATTAATTCTTCCACTTCATCACAAATATCATGACATTGTTCAATTGTCATATCTTTTGGGAAAAGCATTGTTAATTCAATATCTGTTGAAGGGCCGCAACGGCGAGCTTTCAAGTTTTTAAAATCAAGTGTATAATCACTTTTATAAGAATGTATTATTTCTTCTATTGATTTCAAATCTTCTGCAGGCAAAGAACCGTCAAGCAAATTGTTTAAAGTTTCTTTAGAAATCGAAAATCCTGCTTTCAAAATAAATAAAGCCACAAGAATTGCGATAATCGGGTCTAAAATATGTATCCCAGTGACTTTTATCAGGATTAAGCCGACCATAACACCAAGAGATGAATAAATATCAGTTCTTAAATGTTCACCGTCAGCAAAAAGTGAAATCGAATTTGATTTTTTAGCAACCTTGAAAAGTATACTGCTTACAACAAAATTGGCAACAACAGCAAATAACATAACTGCAATACCAAGTGTTGTATCTACCTCAAAAGGCTTATTCATACATAATTTTTTACCGGCTTCATACATAATATAAAAAGCTGCAAAAATAATTAATCCGCCTTCGATAAACCCAGACATATCTTCATATTTGCCATGCCCGAACGGATGTTCTCTATCAGCAGGTTCAGAAGATTTCATAACCGCAAAAAAGGTCAAAACAGATGCCAAACAATCACTCAGAGAATGTATTGCTTCGGATATTATACTTATTGAACCTGAGATTATACCTGCGATTAGTTTTAATATAATGATTACGACATTTGATGTTATTGACAATCCTGCCGCTAATTTTTTTTCTGTAACTATATTCATTTTCTTTTCATACATTTTAGCATGGTTTTAATATCTTTTTCAACCCTGAATGATTCACATACTTTTTGAATACTTTTATTAAACGTCCAATCATCGAGATGAGATTTTTTCAAATATTCATGCGTCTTTTGCGGAAATTTTATATAACATATTGAAAGCGCCCAGGCAACAGACATTTTTGCATAATATCTTTCATCTTTGAAATTATCAATTAATTTCAAAACCTTATCAATATAAACCTCATCAATAAAGTATGATAAAAGCATTACATAGCCAAAACGAAGGTCATATTCCTTTTCGGATTTGAAATAAGGTTGTAAAAAATTCCATACCAATTCTTTATTTTGATTTGTAAATTTAATGCTGTTACAGAAACTGTCACATACAGCCCAGTTGTCGATTTTAGGAACAAAGTTTTTAACATATTCAAGAATTTTTTTAGGCTCTGCTTTAATAAGTCCGATAACCATTCCCTGAAGCATAACTTCTTCCATAAACTCGCATTCTTGCTGATTTACAAACTCTTTCCATTCGCCGTTTTTATAAATATCTTTTGCAATTTTTCTCAAAATCGGCAACCTGACTCCAAGTACATTATCGATATTTGGGATTAGTGAGGCAGAAAAATTCTTATAATCTTTTTCCGATTCCAAAAGAAGTTTAGCTTTTATATCCATAGCTTGATTTTAGCATAAATTAAAAATTTATTATTTCTAATCAACAAACTCCCAATGTAAACCATAAGCAGCTTCTTTTCTTTTGTTGCATACCTCTTTAATCCTATTGTAAGCATCATAGCTGGAAGAAATTCCTTTTTTAATTAACATATCATTAGCAGCTTTTGCGTTTTTGAAAATTTCTCCTGTTTCAACGCATTTTACTTTTTTAGGTTTATTTTTAAAAGACTGATATGGTTTAATAAGATTTTTAATTTTAATAAACAAATCTTTACTCACTCTATATGTACCGGAATTTTTTTCATTGACTATTAATCTGATAATGTAAGGGGTTTTGGTAATTTTTTGGTTTGTCATAATATACTCCTTTATAATCGCTATACATTTAACATTTATAATCATACACCAAATATTTAAATATATACGTTTAACGTATACATACTACACTAAACAGAGTGGCGATTGATAAAAAAATAAAATAATATGTTTAATATGAATGGTAATGATATAAAAAAGATTTTTGGTTCATCTGTTCAAGAAATAAGGAAAGCTAATAATATAACTCAAGAAAAATTGGCAGAACTTATCGGGAAAGATAAAAACACAATTAACCGCATAGAAACAGGTATTAATTTTGTCACCGCTGAAACTTATGCTGATTTGTGTAATTTATTAAATGTTCATCCAAGTATTTTAATGACACAAAAACCTGTATTTCTTTTACAAGGACATATAAATTACACAAATGAAATTAATCAATTACTAAAAACTTTTCCTCCGGAAAAATTGAAAGATATATATAATATTTTATTAGCAATGAGTAAATAATTTTTACCTATTGTCATGCTAAATTTATTTTCAGCATATTTAAGATAGATCCTGAAACAAGTTCAGGATGACCGGAGTATACACTTTTTTCGTCATTCCGAATTTATTTCAGCTTCTTTAAGATAAATCCTAAACCAAGTTCAGGATAACCGAAGTATAAACATTTTTCGTCATTCCGAACTTGGTTCGGAATCTCATTTGTATTAAATTTTTATCTATTGTTATACTGAATTTATTTCAAATTCAATATTTTACATATAATGATAATTCTCTATTTTTATACCTTTTTCAAAAGCACGACTGCGTGAGCTTCGATTGCAAGCTCTTGACCTACAGCGTCCATTTTCTCATTCGTCTTTGCTTTTATAGACAACCTGTCGGGTTCGATTGAAAGAATGTGGCATAAGACTTCTTTCATTTTCGGAATATAAGGCATCATTTTCGGTTGTTGAGCAATAATATTACTGTCAAGATTTTCTATTGTGTATTTTTTTTCTTTTATTAACTTATAAACATCACTTAAAAGCTTTGTACTATCAGCATCTTTGTATAGTTCATCAGTATCGGGGAAAAGTGTGCCAATATCAGATAAAGCAAGAGCCCCAAGCATTGCATCGATTATTGCGTGGATTAAAACATCCGCGTCAGAATGTCCGAGAAGTCCTTTTTCATGTGTAATTTTAACCCCGCCGATTATTAAATCTCTACCTTCAGTAAGTTTGTGAATATCGTATCCCAGACCTATTCTATACATATATTTTTACCCTCTCAATAATTTTATAAATAACATTATAATTTATTTATAAATTAATAGCAAAATTTTTCCATAGCTTTAACAAAGCCGTCATTTTCAACGGTATCAGTAACATAATCAGCGCATTCTCTCAATTCAGGAGTGCAGTTTCCCATAGCAACCTTAATCCCGCCTGCTTTCAAAAGTTCAATATCATTATTTTGATCACCGATTGTTAAAATTTCGTCTTTTTTCAATCCCCATTTTTTGGCTAAAAATTCAACCCCGAGAGATTTTTTAGCTTGAGCACTGCCGATTTCACAGAAATAAGGGGTTGATTTAACAATATAAAGTTGCGGGTATTTTGCCCGTAATTCATTTACCCAACCCGTAACTCTTTCCGCATCACCATAATCAATTGCAAGAATTTTATTAACATTTTTGATTTCCAAATCATCAAAAGAGCAAACTGTATATGATACAAATTTCCCTTCCGTATATTTTTTCACATAATCGTTGTCTTTTTCAACGTACAATTTGTCATCGATGTACAAATTTATATGAATATTATTTTCTCTAGCCCATTTTATAATTTGTTTTGCAACATCAGAATCCAAATTCTCTTGATATAAAGTATTGCCCTCATAATCTTTTATCAAACCGCCTTGATACGACACAACAGGTGTTTTAAGCCCCAATTCTTCTGTAATATGATGAGTAGCACAATGCATTCTGCCCGTTACAAGCACAACTTTAATCCCTTTTTGGCAAAGTTTTTTGATACAATTTTTGACACCGTCAGAAAAACCCGTATCCCATTTTACGATTGTTCCGTCAATATCAGTTGCAACCATTTTTATTTTATTTTTTTCTTCAGGCATAATCCTATCCTTTAATTTGAGCTCTCATAATAGCGCAAAGTGTTTTTGCGTCATTAATTTCACCATTTGCAATCATTTTCAAAACATCTTCATAACTATATTCCAATGCTTGCAAAATTTCACCTTCATCAGGATGACAGTGAGTAAATTCCAAATCTTCAGCCATATACAGATAAAGTTTTTCATCGCTGTAACCGGGTGATGTGTAAACATAGCCCAAATCAGTCCATTTATTTGCGCAATAACCTGTTTCTTCTTCTAATTCTCTTTTAGCTGCTTCAAAAGGATCTTCACCTTTTTCAAGTTTTCCTGCCGGAAGTTCATACAAAACTTCCTTCATCGGGTATCTGAATTGTTTAACCAAAAGCACTTTATCTTCTTTTTTGGCAAAGATAACGACACCACCTGAATGTTTTACGACTTCTCTATAACTTTCCTGACCTGTTGGAAGTTCAATTTTATCTTTATAAAGCTTTACTACTCTTCCGTCAAAAATTAATTGTGAATTAATTGTTTTTTCCGTAAATTCCATAACTAAATATTACCACGAAAATAATTACAAAGCTCTTATTATTGCCTTAATATTTATATCCGTAACCTTCAATAATGCAACAGTTCTTGCTGTTTCATCAAAGTTGCCTAATTTTTTCAAAACTTCTGCTGTTTTTAATATAAGTGTCTGGTTATCTGATTTCAAAAGCTCACGTATTGCAACTACATCTTCTGCAAAATCAAGTGCAGTAAAGACAAACGGGCTATCTTCTCTCAATTCTTCATTTATATGTTTTTCTAAATTCTTTTTATTAACACTTTTCAGCAATTTTTTTATGTCTTGAATTTCATTTTTAGTATCTTTGTCTTCATCAAACAAATATTCATCATTCTCTGTAAGAATTTCAAACTTTTCCTGAGCATTAAGAATTACAACTGCAAGTTTGCTATCTGTATGATTGTTGATTAACTTTTCAAAAACATCAAAAAGATCAAAATCAAAAACACAAGAAAGCGGCAAAATTTCACCAAGCCCGTTAATAATATAATTAATTACAAGCAAAGCATCTTCGTAAGATGTTTCAATCAAATCATTCAAATTTTCGAGATACGGAATTTCTCCTGCAATATTTTCAGGCATTGCAGAGCTTTTCATAGTATCAATAATTGCCGGAACTGCTGACTTATCTCCGTATGCAACAAGAAATTTTACGGCAGAAAGTTCATCAAAATCGTCACCGCAATGCAATTTTGCAATCGCAAGATTATAAGCTTCCCTATCATTCCATTGAGCAAGAGCATAAGCACAATTTTGAGCAAGATATTCATTGTCGGAATAAGCATTAATCCTCAAAAAATCGTGCGCTAAAGGATCTTGAATTTTAGCAAAATATTTTGCGGCATAAATTTTTTCTTCAACAGTACCGAATTCAAATTTGTCAAGCAAAATATCCGTCAAATCTTCATCTGCATATTTTACGAAAGCAGAAACAATCACATCTTCATAAGAAGGTGAATAATATTTGATAAACTCAAGCAAATTACGATAATTATTTTCGTTAATTTGGCTTGCAATCCTATCAGCGACATTGTTTTTTACAAAATCGAATAAAAATTCATCATTATCAACAAGCTCTTTAAAAAGCTCAACATCACAATCATTAATAAGATGTTTTGCAACAGCTTCGTAGCCAAATTTGCCTGTCAGTTTTTTCAATTTTTCAGACATAAAATTAATCCAAATAGAATACTGTAATAACTTTGTGCCCTTCTTCAGCGTACTGAACAGCATTATGCAAAGTTTTACTTGTATGTGACAAGAAGCAAATCAATTGATTACAATCATCAATAATCTCTCTGTTGCATACTCTTGAAGCATCAGCAAGAGTCATCATAGCTCTGTCAGGATGTTCAACAATATTAGGAACCCCAATAAGCTGATTTTGAACATCAGAAGGCTGTTGACCAATTGTTTGAGGTAAAATAACTTTCAATTTATCAGGGTTAGCCTTCATAGCGCCTCTGATTGCAGCAGCGTTTGTACCTGAAGAACCGCCTGATGTAATAATTATATTGCCTTGCATAACAAGTGCGGTAGTTAAAGTTTCAATCATTTGTTGATGAGTAATAGGAAGATTACGGCTGCCGATTATAGCAATTCTTTTTGCAGATTGTTGAATTGTAGCCAATTCCATTGCAAGCTCATCAACTGTATCAGGTGAATCTGACGCCACTGTATCCATATCGTCATCGATTGGCACTACAATTGAACTTTGTTTTTCTTTTTTTTCGTCTTCAGATCCCATAATTACTTTCATATCGTCAGTTTTCACCATTTTTCTCACTTTCTGATTGCAATCTTTACATTTTTAGTTTATGCTGATTATATCACAAAAATTTGATTTTGGGAATAGGGATATGGAAAATATATTGGATAATCTTAACAAAGAGCAGAGAGAAGCTGTTCAAACCGTACAAGGTCCATTACTTGTACTTGCCGGTGCAGGCAGCGGAAAAACGAAATTACTTACCTCAAGAATTGCGTATTTAATACAAAACGGCGTAAAACCGAGAAATATTTTAGCAGTTACATTTACCAACAAGGCGGCAAAAGAGATGAAAGAACGTCTTGGAAACATTTTGGGTGAAAATGTTGTTAAATATATGTGGGTAGGCACTTTCCACGGTATTTGCGGAAGAATTTTAAGAGAAAATATTGAAAATTACAGCTTTCAATCAGGCAAAAAATTAGACAAGAATTTTTCTATCTATGACGAAACTGACAGTAATGCAGTAATTAAACAGGCTATAAAAAAATTAAATTTAGATGACAAAGTTTATCAACCAAAGCTTGTAAAATCCGTAATTTCTAACGCAAAGAATAAAATGCAAGATGCTTATACATTTGCAACCTTTGCAAGAGATTTTAAATCACAAAAAATTGCATCTATTTATGAAGAATACGAAAATACACTAAACAACAATAACGCAATAGATTTTGACGATATGCTAATGCTTACCGTAAAACTTCTTGAACAATGCAAAGACGTTCGTCAATTGTATTATGACAGATTTCAACATATTCTTGTAGATGAGTTTCAGGATACAAACATGGCTCAATACAAGCTTATTAATATGCTATACACAAATCTTGAACCCGATATTCCGGATGAACGCTCACTATGCGTAGTTGGTGATGTTGACCAGTCAATTTACAGTTGGCGTGGTGCCGATTACACAATTATTTTGAATTTCCAAAAAGATTTTAAAAAGACAAAATTAATAAAATTAGAACAAAACTACCGTTCAACCGCAAATATTTTGAATGTTGCAAACGCAATTATCGAAAATAATACAGAGCGTGTAGATAAAGTTCTATATTCAAACAAAGGCGAAGGCGAGCTTATTGACTACTTTGAAGCTCAAGACGAGGCTGATGAAGCAAACTTTATCGTAAGCAGAATAAAACAAGATTCCGGCGGAGATTACAACCGTTACGCAATTCTATACCGTACAAATTCTCAATCCCGTGCGCTTGAAGAAGCTTGTATGGCAGCAGGAATTCCATACAGAATTTACGGCGGCTTGAAATTCTACGACCGTAAAGAAATTAAAGACATAATCGCATATTTAAAATTAATCTATAACCCTGATGATTCACAAAGCTTCAGACGTATAGTAAACGTTCCGAAACGTGCAATAGGCGATACCACAATCAAAAATCTTGCAGATTTTGCAGATAAAGAAGATATAAGCCTTTTCCAAGCTTGTCAAAGAATTGAAGAAGCAATAGAAATTCCTCCGAGAACACGCTCTAAATTGAAAGATTTTTCACAGTTAATTTTAAAATTTAAAGATGCAGTAGGCTCATACTCTTTGCAGGAATTTGTAACTCTGGTTATAGAAAAAACAGGATATTTGGCAGAATTGCAATCCCAAAACACTCCTGAAAGTGAAGCTGATATCGAAAACTTGCAGGAATTGGTAAACGTTGCGGGCGAATTTGTTCCTGAAGAATCCGACAATGCTTTAGGCGAATTTTTGCAACAAGTTGCATTAGTTTCAGACCTTGACGGTATGGATGATATTTCAAACAACGTTACTCTAATGACACTCCACTCAGCAAAAGGTTTGGAATTTCCTGTTGTATTTTTGGCAGGTTGCGATGAAGGTGTATTCCCTCATCAAAGAACATTTAATATCCCATCAGAAATGGAAGAAGAACGCCGTTTGATGTACGTAGGTGTAACCCGTGCTGAAGAAAAATTGTACCTGACTTCAGCCAAACGCCGTCAAATGTGGGGAGAATACAAGTATTACAACCCGTCAAGATTTATTGATGAAATTCCTCATCAATTGTTGAATACTGTTGGCTTTGAAGGTTCAACAAGCGGAACATCAACATTCCAAAACGCAGTATCAAAAGCAAAAACAGGGAAATCAAATTTTTCATATTCAGCAGCACAATCTGACAGCTACGGATATGTAAAACCGTCATCAGGCTTTGGCAAAGGTTTTGTTGCACCTACAAGAGGGCTTGCGACAGGCAATTCTCAAAGCGACAGACAAAAACAAAATTCAAACTATATTAATAAACAACCGCAAAGAACTCCATCACGCACAATTCTTGTAAAATCCAAAGAAAACAAACAACGTGATGAAGAAAGAGTAAAAGAATTTTTCAAAGACAACGCAATAAAACGCATGCTTGAAGAAAAGAAACAAAAAGAGCGTATGCAGCAACAGGCAGAAGCAGAACGCCAAAAGAAACTGGAAACAACAACTCCGATAGAATATGTATTTAATGAAGGAGAACGAGTTTTCCACGACAAACTTGGCATAGGTCATATCAAAGAAGTTACACAAATCGGTGACAGCATGATGTACACAATCGATTTTGGCCGTCAGGGCGTAAAGGCTATGGACGCAGCTTATGCAAAATTGAAAAAGTTTTAATCTTTTACATCATATTTAGTATAATCAATCTTGTCATTTGATAAAATTGTATTTAAACTACCATAACCGCTAACTTCTTTTAATCTACCATCTTCATAAATACCTATTTGATAAACATCTGCCCCATATTGATTAGGTTTCCTAATTCCATTTGTATCAATTACAACATAAGCACATCTTACATCCGTCCAAGTATATTCTTCATATTCACAATCTGTACCACTGCTATTGGATACAACATTACCTGAAGAATCTGTTTTACATCTTTTCGCAGTTCTATCTGTTTTACAAGATGAAAATTGATGAAAATTAATAATGCTACCATCAACTAATTTTAAATACGGAACTGACATATGTTCACTATATTGCGCTTCACCAGTGACTTTATTATATTTACCATTTTGAGCTTTTATACCGTAATAAGGACAAGAATCTCCTGTTTTAGTACATAAAATAGCCCCATTAAAATATTTTTGCATATTTTGAGTAGTTTGTAAGGAAGTGTTTGAAGTATCAAAAACAGATGTGATTTCAGAACTTCCAGTTTCTGCCAACGCTAAATTAACAGCATTATAAAATGTTGAATACGTTTTTTTTACTCTTGTTAATAGTTCCTTATTTTGATAATTTGCAATTAGTGAAGGCATTGTCATCGCAGCAACAACACCTATAATACCTAACGTAATAAGAACTTCTGCAAGAGTAAAACCATTACCATAACTATGTTTCAATAAATTAAAAACCTTTTTTGAATGCATTTTCCAAATCCTATAATAATGATATCTAATTGTATAGTTAGATAATACAAGTATAGCATTAGATTGTCAAGAGTTTGTCAATATATAGTAATGGAATGAAAAATGAATATATTTTGTCAAAAGATAATATTAGAAATGTTATAAAATTACTAACAACCTTTGAAGGTAAAACTCTTACAAGGTTAAAAGTAGATATTAATCATAAATATAACAAAACAGATTCTTTAGAAAACCTCACAAACAAACTCCGTAACGGTACTATAAAAGTAAGCGAACTTTTAGAAGTTTTTGATATTTTAGGATATGACGTTGTTGTAAAAAAGAAATAAATTTTTTATTTATCTAAAATAATATCCCGGAACACCTAATGATGGCGTTCTTCTTATTTGGCTATATATTCTTACTGTATAAGGCAATTCCTCATAAATACTTAACTCTTGCGGAAAAGCATCAAGCTTCATATTTGAATATGTTTCTATAATTTTTTTATCATATTCTTCTATTCCTGATGATTGCAAAATTTTAAAATCTTTTATTGTACCGTCTTTTAAAATAATACAACTTATAACAGGTTCTTGAGGAATATGACTGTATATTGTCGGAATTCTGTCAAATATGTATTTATTAACTTTATCAATATATTTTTTATAAGCCTCTTGAGCTTGAGCAGGAGGTTCAACAGGCATTATGGACATACGCGCTGATAATGATTTTTGAACTCTATGTTGAAAACCGCTTGTCATTTTTATATTCAGTATTTGAATATCTTTAGGGAAAGGCTTAAAAGGAGCGGATTTTTGGACAGCTTCTACCACTGCTTTATCAAAATCCGTACCGCTTGGCTGCGACAATTTGATATCACTAACACTTCCGTCATTATTAATAATATAATTCACCGCAGTAGTTGCATTTTCAGTACCATTATAATTTAAATTGCTTTTTATTATATTTTGAACTTCTTGCCCGTATTCATTAACAAATTTATTTAAATCAACATCACTTGCAAAACAAATATTAGTTGTAAAAAGTAAAAATAATACAAAATATAAAATTTTTTTCATACATCAACCCTCAAATTTTTTTTATGCAGTTAATAAGATAATATGTGAAGCGACAAGCTTCTTCTTTAGTTTAGACAAAATAAGTTTGTACAAAGCCCAAAGTGTCGGGTGGAGCGGCACGCTCCCTCTTTAGTTTAGACATAATAAGTTTATACAAAACCTATGTGACGGGTGAAGCGGCACGCTTCATTTGAAACGGCGCATCATTTTCATAGCTTTATTCATCGCGTGTTTACCCAATTTCCCTTTGAAACCGCCAAGACCGCCTAAATTACCCATTTTGCTCATGTCAGACATGTTCCCCATTTTCCCAAACATACCTTTCATATCAGACATGCCTTTCATCATCATGCGCATTGCATCAAACTGTTTTATATACGAATTTATTTCTGCCAAATCCATGCCGCAGCCTTTTGCAATACGTTTTTTGCGACTTGTGTTCAACAAATCAGGATTTGCACGTTCTTCAGGTGTCATGCTGGAGATGAAAACTTCCATTCTCTTGAATTGTTTTTCACCTTCATGAGAAATTTTATCTCTGTCATCTTTCCCGATACCTAATCCTGGAAGCATTCCGAGTAAATTTCCCATAGAACCGAATGCCTGCATCTGCTTTTGCATCTTTAGAAAATCGTTGTAAGAAAAATTATTCTTACTCATTTTTTCTTCAAGCTCGCGAGCCTGCTTTTCATCAAAAACTTCCTGAGCACGTTCAACAAGCGAAACAATATCACCCATACCAAGAATACGAGTTGCCATACGTTCAGGATAAAAATCTTCCAAAGCGTTAAGTTTTTCTCCCGTACCTGTCAATTTGATAGGTTTTCCTGTACAATAAACAACGCTTAATGCCGCACCACCTCGGCTGTCACCGTCAAGCTTTGTCAAAACAAGACCTGTAAGCCCTAATTGAGCGTCAAAGTTTTCTGCGACATTAACAGCCTCTTGCCCTGTCATAGAGTCGATTACAAGCAGTTTTTCCGTAGGGTGGAAAACTCTGTCTATCAACAAAAGTTCTGCCATCATATCAGTATCGATTTGCAAACGTCCTGCGGTATCTAAAATAAGCGTATTAAATCCGTTTTGGTTTGCATAATCAATCGCCCCGCGCACAATTTGTTGAACATCTTTGCATTCAGGGATTGTAAAAACTTCGTTATCAATTTCTTTCCCAAGTGTTTGCAACTGAGAAATAGCAGCCGGTCTATAAACATCACAAGCTACAAGAAGCGGATTTCTGCCTTCTTTTTTCAATTTTACGGCAAGCTTAGCCGAAGATGTGGTCTTTCCTGAACCTTGAAGCCCCAGCATCATAATCATATTTGGATTGCCTGAAAAATCAAGCGGTTTTTGCTCTTTACCCAAAAGATTAACAAGTTCGTCATTAACAATTTTAATCAATTGCTGAGAAGGATTTACACCCTCTAAAACCTTTTCACCCTCAGCTTTATCCTTAATCGAAGAAATAAAAGCTTTTACGACACGCAAATTTACATCAGCGTCTAAAAATGCACGTCTGATTTCGCGTAAAGCCTCCTGCATATTTTCAGCAGTGAGCTCTTTCCCTCCGGTTTTTCCTATAATTTCCTGTAACTTTTCGCTTAAACTGTCAAACATAAAAGTATTATATCACAAATTAAACATCAATATTATCGTAATTAATATCAGATTTTATTTCGCCATCATGCTTAGCTTTGTATTTTTGATAAAGAAGCCATGCCGGCACAGAAATCGGGAATGTAAGAATTGTCGCAATTCCTAACAAACCTTTTTTAAATCCCGGTTTGTTGTTTGGATCAGGATTTTCAGGTGCATTTATATCAAGCCCGTAATCTTCTCCTACACCAAAATTAACTTTATCAGAAATAGGATCTGAAATATTGTCTGCATTATTTTGCAAAAGAGATTTTGTATTATTTGATAAATATTTTCTGACACTTGTTGCTGTAATTGATTGTACTCGCATAATGCTTCCTTAAACAAACTTACTTTTTCCATGAATTATAAGTCGAAAAATATTAGTTTATGCTACTTGCATAGTAAAATTTTTACATTATTTTACAAATTTTAAAGAGAAAAATAAAACATCATACATTTTTACGATTTCATTTAATATTTGGTTTGCTAATATATAACCATACTCCTTAGAGAACTAAGATACACATATCCCTAATCAACAGCTATGCACTTCAAATGTACATAGCTTTTTTTTGGGGGAGCGTAGCCGCTCCACCCACCACTTGTAAAAGCTTATAAATATTTAAGTTATCAAACAAATTTTGTATAGTAATTAGGATTTTATTTTTTATATCTGCTTGACAAAGTATATTTATCAAATACAATTGAAATACATCCAAACAACTGTATGGAGGAGTGCCAGAGCGGTTGATTGGAGCAGTCTTGAAAACTGTCGTACGTTCACGCGTACCGTGGGTTCGAATCCCACCTCCTCCTTATAAAAACGGGCTAACATTTGTTAGACCCGTTTTTATTTTATGTGGTGTCGGAGAGAATACTCTGTATTGAAGAGAGTGTTTTGCGTAGGGCAGATGGTGCGATTATTTTGGGTAATTGGCTTGTGTAGCGGATTTCAGGGGCGGGAAATAATCAAACCATGTGAACCGTAATTACTCTTTTTACTCTTTTTCTACTCGGTGCAGATGGTGTGATTATTTCGGGCAAAAGGATTTTAATCCTCTTTGTGCCTGTGTTTTAGGGTGATTAAGGCTTGGTTCAAATGGTATGATTATTGCGGGCAAGTGAGTCTTTTGAGGTTTTTGAAAATTCTGCTGTTCTGTTAAATTTTTTAATTGATACGAAACCGACACAATGCTCGGAAGTAGTGTTCCAATTCTTCATCTTCAGAGTTAATGTGTGTGTACCATGAATGAATATGTAACTATTAAAGAAATCGCACAGGCTAAGGGGTTAAAGAGCACTCGTTCAATCCGAATGGAAATCAACAAACCTGAAAGCAAATATATTTCAAGAGAAGTCAAAGTTAACGGCGGTATCTCATACGAAATATTGTTTTCAAGTTTAGAACCTGAATTACAACAAAAACTTCGGGAATGCGAAACAAAATCAACGGCAATTGTTCCGTTGAATTACAAACCGCCTATTATTACAGATAAAGCAAGACAGACGGCAAATCACAGAATGAATATTGTTAAAGCCGCACTTGAACACAGAAACAAATATCCAACAATAAAACAAGCTGATGCTGAATTTTTAGACCTGTACAATTCAGGTTTGTATTTACCAAAAGCATACGAATTCCTTGGAAGTATTTCAATCGGAACATTAAGGAGATACATACAAGCCTACAAGAAAACCGGCAACGCTGAATCTCTAATCCCTCAATACAAAATAACAAAGCAGGGTGAGTATAACAGCATTTTAGATGACAATATGAAAAAAGTTCTGCTTGCTCTTTTACTTCATCAGAATAAATTCGGGTACAATACGGCAATCAGGCTTGCAAAACAAGTATTGATTAAAAAAGGATATGATGAAGATGCTCTGCCGAGTAATATAACTTTTAAACGGTTTGCGGAGCATTTCAGAAAAAATAATTATGCGGAATGGGTGTTAAGACGTGAGGGTATGAAAGCCTACCACGATAAGGTTGAACCGTATATTGAAAGGGATATAAGTAAAATAGAAGTTGGAGATGTGTTAATCGCAGACGGACACGTTCTCAATTTTCAAGTAATAAATCCGTTTACAGGAAAACCGACCAGAGCAACTTTGGTCGGTTTTTTAGACTGGAAGTCAACAGCTCTTGTCGGCTATGAAATTATGATGACTGAAAATACTCAGTGCATAGCCTCTGCCCTTAGAAATGCAATTATTAATTTAGGTATTATCCCGAAAGTAGTTTATCAAGATAACGGCAAAGCATTTAAATCTAAATTCTTCCAAAACGCAGATTTTGATGAGGGGATACTTAACGGAGTGTATGCCAATTTAGATATTCACTCCGTTTTTGCCAAACCATATAATGCACGTGCAAAAGTTATAGAAAGATTTTTCTTAGATTTTCAGGAAGAATTTGAAAAACTTATGCCAAGTTATATCGGCACTTCAATTGAAAACCGTCCTGCGTGGATGAATAGAAATGAAAAACTGCATTTACAACTTCATAATCAACAAACAAAAGGAAATATTCCGACAGTACAAGAGACTATTAAATATATTAATGCCTGGCTTGAATACAGGAATCAAAAAGCCTGTCCTAATGATCGTTCAAAGAGAATTCAAGAGGTATTAAATTCTGTTCGGAAACAAGATATTAATAAATCTGCACTCGATTATTTAATGATGCAAACAGAATCACGAACTATAAATAAACACGGAATAACATTTCTCGGAATGCATTACAGGAGTGACGTTATACTTGGACTTCGGGATAAGGTTTATGTCAGATATAGCTTATTTGATCTTTCAAAGGTTCATGTTTATTCAATGAAAGGTGAATTTTTATGCGTGGCTCACAGGGTACAAAAAGTGCATCCGATGGCAAATATTCTTGGCACAGTTAAAGATATGGAGGAATACAAGCAGCAGTACCAAAAGCAACAGAAAATTAAAAGCAGACTTATCAAACAAATTAAAAAGACATTTACTAAAGATGAACTTCAGGTTTTAGAAATTGAACCGGAACCTGTTTTGGAAATAGAAGAACAACCAAAGCCGAAACGTGAACATAAGCAAACACCTCGTGAACAGCAGATGAACGTGCCGATGTTTAATTCAAATTATGAAAAATATGAATGGTTGATGACAAACGGAACAACAAATCCGCAGGATAGAAAGTGGCTTGCGGATTATATAAAAAGCGATGAATATTACAACTTATATGGAGATTAATCTATGAAGAAAACATTTATTAAAACAAAAAACGTCAAGCGGTTTGTGGCTTTGATGGATGAGTTGCAGAAACTTCCGCCGAACATTCCAAAACTTGCATTAGTTTACGGCGACCATGGGCTTGGAAAATCTCAGACAATCCAGTGGTGGGCAGATAAAAACGATTCTGTATATGTTCGGGCAACGCAAGGGATGACGAGCAGATGGCTTTTATCTGAAATTGCGGAGGAACTTGGAGAAGAACCTTACTGGCATACGCAGGAAACATTTGAACTCATAGAGAATTATTTAAGGCAGAATCCTAAAATAATTATTGTTGATGAGATTGATTATTTGATTGAAAAACATACGGTTGAGACTTTAAGGGATTTGCACGATAGGACAGCTTGTCCGATAGTTCTAGTCGGAATGGGGGCGGCTGACAAAAAACTTGCAAGATATCCGCATCTTGTAGATCGTCTGTATAAAACTTTGAAATTTGAACAATTTAATGCTGAAGATATAACCGAGATTCTTCAACAAATAACCGATTTGGAGTTTACTCCTGATGCAATAAATTACCTTACAACAAGGACAAACCAATTCAGGCAACTGGTTAAGTTGATTAATAAAATAGAAAAACTGTCTGAAACAAACAAAATTGATGAGATAGACGAATATACATTGAAAGGATTATTAAATGAAAGACAGAATCTTAAGGCTTTGCAGAAGGTTGGATAAATTTACACTTGATGAGATTTCAACTATTGCTGAAGATGTTGATGAGGCTGTTTTAGAGTTACTTCTCTTGACATTGGTTAAAGAGGGAAAATTAACTTTAAGAAATGACCTGTATTTTTATAATAAACAGAGTTTTAATAAAAAATATTCCATATTATCTTATTATCCGGCAAAGATTTTGGATATTGTAATACGGTGTTTTTGCCTTTCAATTCCGGCATATAAAGCCAAAGACGTAATTGGTATTGCAGAAAGTTCTACGATGCAATTATATTATATTTTTAGGGAGTTAATTTACGAACGGCAGACAAATAAATTAAAATCACTATATGATAAATCTCCGCAGCAAGGCAGAAACAGAATTTTTTACGATGAGGAATTTTCTTTTTATGTTTACGATAATCAGGTCTTTGTAAGTGAAAAATCATTTCAAAGCCCTGAAGAAAAAGCATTTACAAAACCTGAAATTCAAGAATTCAAAAAGGTTTACAGTTATCTGACGAGATTTACCTCTCACAATTCAAACAAAGTTGACCTGCTGCAAAAACTCGCCGAGGGAATCTGGAGGAGAAACAAGGAATTTGAGGAACTTTATTTTGATTTAAAAGTTAATTTACTTAATATTTCTTCATAAACTTTTCCCCGATTTTTTTAATAGTCCTTATCCTTTTTGTTATCTGATTTTAAAGTAAATATAAAAAATTCGTTCATTTTTTCTGTTCCTGTTATTACTGTTTTTTATTTTCAAAAGTCGGGGAATATTCCCCGCTGTTGATTTTTCGCCTATTCCATAAATAAATAATTTTCATATAATTGAATTATAGGTTAAAGATTTCCCGGTAGAGCCAGTCATATTGCCTTATTAGGCATATTCTGCTGTGCAAAAAATACTGGACAGTCGGCTTATAGAAAAATTTTCAAAATCTTATACAGCTTGATTATAGACAACTAACTATATCAAGAGAGGATTGAAAAATATGTCAAATTGTGTTTATTGCAAAAAACAAATTTTAACTAAATTTATTTTTTCCCTTTTGGATCTTAAATCAAAAGAAATTCAGATGGCTTTGAATATTTCCAAAAGTGTAGTAAGCCGCTATTTGACTGGGGAGAGAGGGTGTCCGGAAATTGACCTTTATATTATTGAAAAGATTTTCGGAATAAAAGTAAAGGATTACACAATTAATGAATGAAACCAAGCAAGTAAAATCAAATATTCCGGCTTGGATTTCAATTCAAGAAGCGTGTAATCTTTTGAATGTCAAAGAGAAGACACTCAAAAATCGCTGCTACAAAGGTGATTTTATTTATAAAATTGAAGTAAAAGATAATATAAAACAAATTTTTATTCGTTATTCATCTTTACCTATATCAAAAAAAATTGACAACGAATCTGATAATAAAAAATATTCTGAAGCCCCTTTATGGTCACGCATTCAGGCAGATAAATACATAGATGTTATCCAAAAAAGTCTTTGTTTGAGAGGCAGAGCCTTAAAACTGTTCATCGAAAATTGGAATAAAAATAATCCTGATAACCAAACGTCTTATTCTTCCTTAATTAGAATGAGAAATAGATACTTTGCTTGTGGAATAAATGGTTTACTATCAAGATATGGAAACAATTCAGGCAGATCAATAATAAAAGATTGCTATTTTGATTACTTCAAAAATTTGTATTTGATGGAGGGTGCTCCCTCTTTACAAACCTGTTGGGATTTGACACTTGGCTATGCAATGAGAGAAAACGGAGTTGAAAGAGTCAATTTCCCAAGTTGTTCAACCTTTAAACGCAGGTTAAGACGTGAAGTACCAAAACAAAGTATTTATTTAGCGAGATATGGGGAATCCGCTTGGAATAGGAAATACGGCAATTACATTGATAGAGACTACTCTACTGTAATTTGCGGTGAAGCGTGGGTTTCAGATCACGCTCAGATAGACGTTGCCTGTCTTACTCAAGACGGCAACGTTGTATTTCCTTGGGTTACAGCTTGGAGAGATTATAAATCAGGGAAATGGCTCGGTTGGATATTGCAATCAGGAAATCCAAATTCGGATCATATTTTTCAATCATTTTATTATGCGGTCAATGAATTTGGCTTACCTAAAGATGTCATCATAGATAACGGCAAGGACTATCGCTCGAAAGACTTTGCCGGCGGACGTCAATTTAAAGTTGAAACAAATCAACGCAAAACAAGGTCTATGCTTGGTGAATTAAATGTCAATGTACATTTCGCTCTTCCATATAATGCACAGACAAAACCAATTGAAAGAGATTTCTTAAAAATAAAGGAACTGCTCTCTAAACACTGTGTTGGATATCGTGGCGGCAATGTTATTGAACGTCCGGAAAAACTTGCAAAAGAGATTAAAGCAGGGAAGATTATTCCTTTTGAACAGTTTAAGGAAATATTTGACGATTTTGTGATTAATGTTTTAAACAAACGTCCGTCACAAGGTAAAAATCTTGCGGGATTATCACCAAACCAATTATTTAATCAGGAATTTGCAGAAAAAATCAGACCATCAAAAGATGCACTTAAATTGTTCTGCATGAGGACATCTAAAACATTCACAATTATTAGAAACGGCATTAAGGATAATGAACTCGGTATTACTTACTGGGCTGATTGGATGGTTTCAAAAACCAGATTAAAAGTTTATCTCCGCCGGGATGTTCAAAATTACAAAGAGGCTTGGGCTTTTAGAGCCGATAATAACGAATTTATCGGCAAGGTTACAGCGGTCAAAGCTGTTGCGGCACTTCACGCAGACGAAATTTCAAAAGAAGCTTTCAAAGAGGCTATGGCTATTAAAAAACGCAGTTTGAAGATTGCAAAATCATATATTAAACAGAATCGAGAGATTAGTATTGAAGAAAAATGTGCAAATTATAAAGCAGCATACGCAAGCGTTGAAAAGCAAGCCAAACCAAAAGTTTCGTTAATCGCTAACACCAAAATGGATAAAGTTATTCAAAAAAGTAAAGAGATGGAATCCTTTGGGAAGTACGATTTATCAATGTTTTTAAACGATAACAAGCCGGAAGAAAAACCTCTCTATTTATACGAGACGGATAAAATTCTCGACCAAGAATTAAAAGGAGTCGCCAATGGATATTAGAGCCGAATTAAAAGATTTGATGGAATATAAAAATTACAGTATAGCATACGTTTCAACCGCTACAGGGATTGCTAAATCTACAATCAGTATGTGGATGAACGGTAATTACAACGGCAAAAACGATAAAATTACCGATGCTATAAATAATTTTATCCAACGTGAATACGAACGTTCCGGCAACAGCGATTTGCCTTTTGTAGATATTTCAACGGTAAAATACATCACTGAAATCGGCAGACTGTGCCATACACAGGGTAAAATCGGAGTTTGTGTGGGTAAAGCCGGGCTTGGTAAAACCGTTGCCGTAAAAAGATATACCAAAGAATTTATGGATTCAATCCTTATTGAAAGCGATTCAGGTTACACCGCAAAATCTCTTCTCAAGGAAATTCACAGACGTTTAGGACTTTCCGGCAAGGGTTCGGTTTATGACTTGATGGATGAAGTTGTAAGAAAATTAAACCAATCAGGCAGACTCTTAATTATTGATGAGGCTGAAAATCTTCCATATAGAGCCTTAGAAATTACTCGCCGTATCCACGATAAAACAGGTGTAGGTATCCTTTTAGTGGGTAGAGGAATTCTGCTTGAAAACCTGAAAGGTTACAACAATCAGTATGACCAGCTGTATTCAAGAGTAAAATTTACAAAAATTATAGACAAAATATTGATTCAAGACGTCATAAAAATTCTTGAGTCTATCGGTCAGAATACAAAACTTGCTGAAACGTATCTTCAGTATTCGGATGGAAACACAAGAAGATTAGAACACTTAATTTCCCACAGCATCAGCATTGCCAAATTTAACGGTAAGGCTGAGGTCGATGATGCTGTGATTAAACAAACTTCCAAATTATTAATGGCATAGCGGCTTGTGAGCAGAGGATGAAAGCGTCAGCGTATCCGTTTAATGCGAACAAGCCAAGAAGGGAGATATTAAATGAACGGTAAGAAATTCCAACCCGACACTTCATTATGGTTACACATATTTTTAATAGCTCTAGCCATTTTTATTTTGGGAGTTCAAATCGGAATCAAGCACGGACGAGAGTTACAGCTTGAGGATATGCGCGAACGAGCAGAGGCTGAAAGTTTGGCTTTGCCAAACTGTAACGCCGTTTATTGCGAGTGAGCAAGACAGAGGATAAAGTATGGCTACGACTTTTCAGATTAGAAAAATTCACGCATTAAAAAATGTTATAGGTATGGATGACGACTTATATCGTGAAATGCTTATGTCTTTTGATGTTACATCATCAAAGGATTTGACATTTACTGAAGCTGCAATTTTTGTGGATATTCTTGAAGATAAAGCCGTTGCGATAAACAAATGGATTAAGCAGCCGAAAAAATATGCGGATTTGAATCGCACAGAAAATATGGCATCTGATGCACAACTCAGAATGATTGAAGGTTTGTGGAGAGATGTCTGCTATTTCAATGATGATAAATTTGCGAAAAAATCCCTGCGAAAGTTTTTAAAATCAAAATTTAAGGTCGATGACATTATGTTTTTGACCAGAGCCAAAGCCTGTAAAGTTATTCAGGCAATAACGGCAATAAAAAAGAAATTAAAAGAAAAAAGTGCGGCCACACTTGAGTAGTAGAAGAGAAAGTAAAGGAGAAAAAATGATGCTAACAGCAGAAAAAACAACCGATTCAATGGGTTCAATGATGAAAAACCAATTTTTTGGAGAAGTTTCTCACAGTTCTGATGATCCTAAAGAATGTGCAATGATGGGATTAATCAGAAATCAAAAAATTGACCTTGAAGAGCGTTTGAACGATGCAAAATTGAAGTTTGCCGATGCAAATCTGGTTAAAGATAACTGGAGTTGTGCCAAAGAACGTGAAATTGATTGCAAGGTTCTTGAAGGACAAATCTTCATCTTATCTAAGATCGAACGAGACTTAGAAGATATGCTTACCCCTGCAAAAATGCCTCCCGACTAAGGTTTACACGAGGTCGAAACGAGCTGCTAACAGTGCAAGCGGCTCGTCTTAGAGTAAGGCTCTAACTGATGAGACCAATAAAAGTAAAGGAGACAAAAATGGGCAACACAGCACTACTAGTTTTAGAACGAGAAATCACAGAGTATCAGGTAGACATTGAAAATTTAAAAATCAAA
>CAJMSH010000009.1 GCA_905216055.1 uncultured bacterium
TTCTTACTATTATTATACGCTATTTCTCGTCAAAAATCAACCATTTGTTGTGACATAGCCTAAAAATTAAAAAAGAATGTCATATTTTTATATGACATTCTTTTTTTTTGAGTATAATTTCAGTTTGGTTAAAAAAGTTGTAGACAAAAAATCTTTTTATGTTATCATAAAAGTGTAACTGATGGCGGGTGTCGTCAAGTGGTTAAGACCTCGGATTGTGGTTCCGATATGCATGGGTTCGAATCCCATCACCCGCCCCATTTAATTTTGGCACTTCTAAAGTGCCATTTTTTGTTATTATATTTGCATTTAGGTTATAAATTGTAACGATTTTTACATAATTATAAAAAAAAATTAAAGTATTCTTCAAAAACTCCGATAACACACTTATATGTCATTGTAAATAATTATTTTAATTTTTATATACAAGGAAGTGTAATGTCAGGCGAAGATTTTTTGAAATTTAATAAAGGTGGAGAATTTAGGCTTTCTAACTTCAAAGAAATAAAGGAAGAAGACCTAAAAGATGCTGATGAAAAAACAAAAAAACTTTTCAATATCTTTGCAGGTGAGGATAAAATTTTGCAGGCAGGAGAAGCACAAAGCTTGTGGAATGCAATGTCTGCGACAAACAAAAATATAACTGGAGAAAATAATTTAGATGGTAAAGAAATTCAACTATTCCCTCAAAACAATATAAATGAAGAAATAGGGGGTGACAAATTAATTAAAGATACTTCTGCTACTATAAATAATTCTACCAACACAACTACTCAAAAAACAGAAGTAAAGAAATATCTTTCCGATAATGGTTCAAAAATGGAAGATTTTATAACATACAATTCTGAAAATAAACCAATAAAACTTGTACGAAAAGAAAATGATAAAGAAATTTCAACAACAGACTTGAATTATATTGCAGAAACTGATGAAATATTTGCGCATGTAGAATTAGTTACTAAAAATTCTGATGGTTCTACTGTAGTAACAACTGCTCTTGAGGCTGATGCAAATGGGCAAGTAGCTTCAGATAAATTAATTGACAGAACAACAACAGATAATGCTGGGAATATTATAAATGTTTACTCCGAAAACGGTTATATTGTTGAGAAAAAACAAAAAGCAGATGGCAAGAATGTATTGACTATATATAAAGGTTCAGGAATTGAAGCTTATGATAACAATTCTGCGCATAGAGTTTTCCAGCAAACAATGTCTAAAAATGGTAAAGTTAATGAAGTTAAATATGATGCGAAAGGTAATACTAAAACAGTTGTTCAAAATGGTGAATCTTTAAATATTATTGCTCAAAAATTTGGAATTAACTTAGGTAAATTAAAAGAAATTAATCCAAGACTTGTTAAGAAAACTTTACAAGTTGGAGAAGATATCCTTATTCCAGGAGAATTTAATGCAGATTCTTATCCTATTAGGACAAGAAAAACCAAAGAAGGAGCTATTCAAAGTTATAATAATTTTGCAGTTAAACAAAGTATTAAAAGAATTTATGCTTCCAATATTTCTCAAAAACAGTTAAATAAAAATTATGCTAATATGTATGATTTGGCCAAAGATTTACTTGCAGAACAAGGCAATACCAATTTAACAAAAGCGCAAATCAATGATTATGCTAATGAACTTATTATTCTAAATAAAGGCGCAAAGTTAACAAAGGGATCTAAATTTAAATATACATCAGGACGTGCAGATGAAAAAACAATTCATACTCTCTCTGAAGCCGGTTTTTCGCCAAATAAAAAAAATCAAATTTTTTATGCAAAATTTAATTCATTAGATCAATATCAAAAAAATAATGTTTTAAATGTTGTAAAATATTGCAAATCAAAAAATATTACTGATCCTAACAAAATAAAAGCAACAATTATGCAAGTTTATCCGGAAATCAATATGTTCGATTCCGGGAAAATAATAAATACAACAGCTAAAGGACAATTCGATACACGTCCTGCTTTCCAAAAACTGCAAAGTAAACAAATCCCTGTTGAAATGTTTATCACAGATATTTTAAAATTGGATTTGAACAGTGGGGTTGGAAAACAGGTATATAGCAGATTAGTTCAATTACCTCAATCTGAATTGGATAAAATTTCTGCGAACAATTTTATTGGCATGCAAAATCCAACTTTCAGTCAAATTGCCGACAGATTCGGGCTTGTAAATATAAGGACTGAAAATGAACGTAAAATATTACAAAATAGTCCAAAATATAAACAACAAAGTTTTAGACAAGCTGCTGCGGAAAACGTTGCTTTGGCTTACGATAACGCTATAGAAGTGATTAAAAACTATCAAGGAAATCAAGGTTGGTTGAATGTAGGGTTTTATAGAGAAAAGCTTGGAAGTTTATTATCAAAGATTAATCCTACAGATATTGCAACTTGTTTTGATGATGTTGTAAAAAAATTGGAGAAAGAACGTGATTTTGCTGTAGGTTATTTAAAGTCTAAATCCGGAAATGAAGCTGAATTTAGAAAAACTTTCAAAAAAATCACAGGTATAGAGTATAATGAAAAAAATATACGAAATTTTATTGATACAGCTTCAAAAGAAGGAGTAAATTGGAGTGATGCGTACAACAGAGCTTATGGTAATAAAATTGTAGAAAAAGTAACAAACAAAGTTGATTTCCAAAACTATGTTGACGGTGCCGGAGATATTGTGTTAATGCTTCTTGGTACTGAAGCTATTGGAAAAGGTCTTGTCAATGTAGGAGGTAAAGTTATTTCTAAATTAACTCCGTATATACCAAAAACATTATCTAATGTGGCTAATACAACTGCACTAAAAATTGGGACTAATCCTGTAACTATTGGTAAAATCACAGGATCAATGGCAACTTCTAGTGCTACTTTTGCATTGTGGGATTCTTCAAAAAATTATATCAACTTAAAAACAAAAGGTATTCAATATAAAGGAGAACAAGCTGACCAAGAATGGGAAATGTATAAAGAAGGTAATATTGAGTCTGCTAAATTTGGTGCTGCGGCAGGGTTGTTGAACTCCACTGTGGTTGGCAAAGTCGTTAATTTTACAATGAAATCTTTTGAAAAACCTGTTCTTAAAGCTACTCAAAAAGTTAGTAAATTATTTGAAAAGAATTCAACAGTATCGGGTACAGATTTGATGAAAACATATTTAACAAATCAAAAACCTGGATTTTTAGCACAATCAGCGGGTGTTCTTGCAGAAGTATCAGGTTTTACACTATATGAAACAGCTAATGAAGTTGCAAAAGAATTAATGGTAAAAGATGAAAATGGAGAAAGACATTTACCAAAAGATTTGACAGAGGACGGACTTGCTTCTTTCTTATGGGAAAAATTTAAAGGTCAGGCTTCTATGCTAGGAGAAATAAAAGCAATTTCTAAACTAATATTTATGCATAAAGGTGCTGCGAATATCCGAAATCAGATGATGGAAGAAAATTTAAGAAAATGTGATACAATTAACAATTTAAATATTAAAAAGTCCGAAATTAACGGCAGAGAAGTTTTTGAAATAAAATATGCTGATGGTACAAGAGAGATTGCTAATTCTATTGATGAAGCAATTGCTAAGTGCCATGTAATTATGCAGCTAGATGTAGTAACGAATAATGCTAATGAAGTAAATACCAAAGAAAATATTGATGAAGTTGGAGCCCAAAAAGATCCAAATAACTCTAATTTAAACAATATACCAAAAGGCTTAACAACAGAAGAAGACGCTTTAATTCAAAAGACAAAAACTGAAAACCCTGCTGAAGTAGTTGCAGGTAAAGTGAAGCAACAATGGATGAAAGATGGTTTACATACAAGTGCTAAAGAAGAACAGGTTGATTTGTTAAATTTAGACCCTAATGCAGGGCTAAGAAAGCCTATTACAGAAGTGAATGGTGATGTAACATCTTTAATATTTACTGGTAAATTAAAAGAAAAACTTACACAGCGTTATGACGAATTAGGAAATGTTTTTAAAGATATTGCAAAAAATCATAGTAAGGACATTAGTAATCTTGCGAAAGAATGTGGAAAAGATAAGCAAAAATTTGCAGATGGTGTTATAAAAATCCTTGCCCAAGAATTGGGTATGCAAGGTTATGAACCTAAAATAGAATTCATTGAGATGAAAAGTTCTGATGGTAAAAAAGGTGCCGACGGTTTGGCAAATTGGCCTAAAGGTACAATTCAAATTAATAAGTATAAAAATAATGCAAAAGATTTAGTAGAAATAATTTCTCATGAATATACTCATATGTTGCAATATCGAGATATTATTGCTCAATATGGTGAACAAGGACTTAGAGAACTTATAATGAATGATAAATCTGTCCCTACTCATAACAAAGATGCTACAATTCAGGAAATTCTTGAAAGTCCATTTACTGCAAAATTATTAGAAAATTATAATAATATGAAATCTTCAGAAGTTGGATCTTTAAATGAATATTTAACAAGAATTTATAAGGATGAATTTGCAAATACTATTAGCCCTGATACAGATATGCAAGGTTATGTAAACCAAGCAACAGAACGTGGAGCTTATCATTTAGGATCTCACCAATTAGGATCTAATCTAAAAGGCCTTGAACAAACTTCTGTCGGAGATGGATATTGGCAGGTTGAACAAGGTGATATTCAAGAAATTAACGGTAAAAAGTATAGAATAAATTCTGACGGTACAATTACAATATTAAGCAATGAATCTCTGCCTGCTGGAGTTTCTCCTAAAATGTCTGATGCTGAATTTATTACAAAGGGTAATGAGTTATGTAAAAGAGCTGACGGAAGTGTAAGCCCTGCAGCTAAAGCACTTTTAGTATCAGTAAGAAACAGTGAATTAGAAAATAATAGTTATGATATAAATGGATTTAAGCTTGAAGATTTTACTTCAATGTCAAGAGACTATGATAATAATTTATTAAGTGAGGAGATGCTTGGTTATGCGAAAGAATTAGTAGACTGTATCCCTAAAGGTAAAGATAGTGATCTTGTAACTTCTTCAAATAGCGTAATAAATCGAGTTATATGTATGGAATTAAAGTATGCTAAGCCTGAGGTACAACGCCAAATGGTAGATGCTTTAAAACAATTATTTTCACATCCAAATGTTAGAAATGGGGTTGCATCATCTATTATAGAAGCTTGCACAGAAGGTAATCCTAAAGACGGATATACATTTAACAAGAATGCATTTAATTCTATTTATAAATTATTTGATGAAAAAATTGAAAGTAGAAAAAATTATAATGATTATTCTTATTCATTAATGATTGCAGAAATTGCAAAAAATGGTATTAATTATAAAAAAGATATGAACGGAAATTATGTTCAATATTTTGATGATATTGGATTTAAAATAGGTATGACCCTCCCAGACGCTGATCCTATGGGGCATTATGTACATTATAATCTAACTAAAGATAGGGATACCGGAGAAATAGATTTACAAACTATTGATAAAGATATTCAAAATTATATTATTAAAAAAGTTGAAAAAGAATTTTTCCAACCAGAAAAAGAAGTCGAAGAATATAATGCGAGAACTCGTGAATATGAAACTAACCTTTATCATGATAAATATGCAGAGCCTTTAAGAAACTTATGTAATGTTGATGGTAATCTTAATGTTCAAAACTGCTTTGCTGTAGATTATATGATAAATGATTTAAGAATTAGCAAGTATGAAGCAGTAGACATTCTTAAAAATTATAGAAATAAAGATGGTATTCTTGATATGACTATGTTGCGTTTAATTAAAAACAAGCAAAAAGATTATCGTAATGTAGGAGTATTAAATACATTAAAAAAATTAAATCAAGATCCACATATTTTGTATGATGAAAATGGCATTGTAAACAATGAAATTTTTGAATTATTGGAAAATTCTCCTCTTGCAAGATCTATGACTCTTAGAAAAGAAGATTATTATAGTCGCTATGCTCCACCTTGTAATTATGATATATCAAAACATTACATGTTAGATGGCAAAATTGATTTTGATAAACTTAAAATTGTTGAGTCTGAACTAAAAGATATAGTAAAAGACCTTGATCTCGATGTTGATAATGCTTTTAACCGTTGTACTGTAAGTAATTTGTATAATACAATAAAGGAAAATCCTGAGAAGGCCGACCAAATTATGGAAGCTGTTAAAAAAGGCGGTATGTTCGCGTTAAGAAAAACTTCTGATACAAACGGTAAAGGTATTAATTTAAATGATTTGTATTATTACGCATCTTTACCGGATGATTTATATGGGCTTATTAAGGATAAATCTTGGTTACTTCCTTATGTTAAGGGAGAAACAGTTAAAGGTAATGAGGAATGGCATATTGAACGTGATTTAAGTCCTCAGGATAAAGTAATTTTAAATAAGTATGGAATAAATATTGATTACATAGTTAGTTCCAAAAAAAATCAATTCAACAGAAAATCAGAAGTTTCACAACAAGCTCAAAGTCAATTTGAAAAAACAATTGAAACTTTAGATAATACTTTGTCTAACAGTGATGTTAGCAGAGGAATTGAACTTGAGTATTCAAGAGAGCAATTTGAAAAAGATATTATTGATGCTGTAAAAGACTTACCTCAAGCAAGGGCAAATGATGTTTTAAATTCTTTTGGCTTGACTTTAAGTGATGGTAAAATTGAAGGTATAATTACGAAACCTCAAATGGATGCTCCACAAAATTTAGCTAATATTGAACAAAAAGTTAAACAGTGTATTGAAAAATTCCAAAATAATAAAGTCTTGAATTCAGATCCTGCATTGAATGCGGTATATAATTCATTAACAAAGGATTTCCCTGAATTTGCAATGCTTGTTGGAAAAATTGGTTCAGATGGTCAGAGAGTTGATGTTACTGTATTAAAAGAAATGCAATCACTTGTAAATAATTCTCAATACAAAACTTTATCTGCTGATGAACAAAAAATGGCAAAACTAGCTTTGATGTTAAGAGCATTTAATGATGTAGATTCAACTCCGAATGTTGTTGAGAAATCTTTTACAATTGACAATGATGGTATCGCTCTTGATATAATGCACAGACGTTATAAAAATGGTGATTTTGCTAGTGCAATTTTGGAAAGATTTAATCTTACTGAAGCTCAAAAATATGCTCTTTCAGACTTGGTTGCATATTCTGGCTGGAGTAAAGAATTTAATGGCGGTGTCGTTGATATTGATATCGCAAGGAAATATGATCCTGAAAATGTAAAAAGTAGTGGTGCACATTCATACCCAGATCTAAATCCAGAAAATAATGCAAATAAGGTTGCTGTAAATACTAGATTTGGAACATTAAAACTTTCTAAACTTATTGAAGATGTAATAAATCCTAATAATAATGTAGATACAAAACCAATTGAGGATGCTCAAAAAAGAGTTTACCAAAATATGCAGGTTGTCAACTCTGTAACAGCAAAAGATCATGAACCTAATTGGGAAACTCAAATTATTGATGGTGTCGAATGTCAAGTTATAGATCTTAGAAAAACTAAATTGCCTGATGATTTTTATTTGATGGGACATTTTACTTTACATGGGGTTGATAATTTATATGAATTGTTAAGTAATAAAAATGATAAAGTATTTTTCTCAAATTCTTTGTTAAAAGCTAATGCTGCAAGGACTTTTTCAGGTCGTACAGAAGGAATTATTTCAGAATTTGATAACAGAAATGTTGCAGAAACTTGCAATTATAATATAGATTCAGGGTTTGGAAAATCATATAATGATTTTGTAGAAATTATGTATGGTAAAGGTGGACATCATGCTGTTGCAAGTGATGTCAAGGAAAAACTGGGTTTAACAAATGAAGAATATGGATTATTAATGGAACAAATTGTAGATAAAAAATTTAATGAATTAAATGATTATTACAATATCGATGGTCGATATATATCAAGAGAAGAAATTGTTGATGCACATAATGCAGCTTATGAAAATTTGCTTAAGTCAAGTGGTGAACAAAATGAAATAACTATCTTAAATCAGACACCAATTGCATTTGTATATTCAGCTTCAAAAACTTATCAAGGGGAATGTCCTTTCTCAATGAAAGATAGCCCGCTAAAACGTGTAATAATATTACCATAAATAAAATGTATGTAAAATTAAGCATAATGAAAATGTTTTATGCTATTCATAGTTTCTATTTCATGCAAAGCATAGTGAGCTAGATCAGAGTAAAAAGGTTCTAACCTTATACTATTGGCCGCCCCATTTATTAAATTTGACTCTTTGTGGTCTTTTTTGTTATATAAAGTGTGTGTGTCGCAAAGTTGTAATCTTTGGAGATTATAAAATTGATAGTAAATTTTTCTCCTAAAAAATTGTCGGAATTTTTATTTTACAGCCGAACTCTTAACAAAGAAAAGAGTATAGATTCTCATAGAATGTTTAGCTCTAAAACAGGTGAATATTTAGGTGAAATGATTACTTATCCGCAAGATTTCTATTATTTTAATTTAGAATTTCCTGGTGTGCGTTCTTTATATATAGATTATCTTAAAGTGTTTAGGCGTAATGAGGGCTTGGGTACAAAATTTTTAGATTTTGCAAAAACTATTAGTAAACAAAAAGGTTTAAATGGTCGTTTGCATCTTATTTCATCTGACTGTTATGATAAAGCAAATCCACCACATGTCTTTTATCGAAAATATGGGTTTGATTCTCGTAATATAGATAAATTAAAAGAGGTTGATAATGCTATTTCTCAACCAAAACATAAATTTTCTTTTAATAATATTGCTATGTTTTTCCCGCCCAAAACTCAGGTTGAACAAAATTTTTCTCAAACAAAAAGTTTATGGCAGAAATTAAAACATATTTTTATAAGATAGATTGTTTTAAAATAAGGGAACAATAATTTCTTTTTGTTGAGCAAAATATTTTGTTTGTGCAATTTAGAAAATTCGATATCTTGATTATCTTGTGTTTATAATATTTTGATGTTATTTTAGGTTAAAGAGGAAATGTTTTGGTAAAAATTTCTATAATAATACCTGTATATAATGTAGAAAATTATTTAAGAGTTTGTTTAAATTCGATTGTTAACCAATCTCTTTCTGATATAGAGATTATTTGCGTAAATGACGGTTCTGTTGATAATTCACTAGATATTCTAAAAGAATATGCAGCAAAGGATAATCGATTTGTTATTATTAATCAAGAAAATTGCGGTCAGGGAATTGCGAGGAATAAAGCTTTAGATATAGCAAAAGGTAAATATATTGCATTTGTTGATCCTGATGATTGGATTGAGGATGGTGCTTTAGAAGATTTGTATAATTTTGCAGAGGCAAATGATGCTGATGTTGTTCAATTTGATTTTAGAAATTATGACGATGTATTTAAAGATTTTAAAGATGTTTGTCTTGCAGATAATTTAAAGAAAATATATAAATCTGATTTTTCAAACTTGAAGGTATTTAATTGGAGAGATTTTAAAGATATTTGTCTGCAAAATTTGGATTTGCATGCTTGGACAAGATTATATAAAAATGATTTTGTAAAACATTATAAATTAAGATTTGCACCGACAAAGCGCGCAGAAGATCATTTGTTTGTAATTGGTGCATTGTTGGCCTGTGATTCTATTTATTATTATAAAAAATGTCTTTATAACTATCGCAATAGAGCAACTTCAACAGTTAATTCAAAGTCAAGAGATAATTTTCAAATTTTTAAGATTTTAGATCTGATAAAAGACTTAATTGTATCTTTTGGTTTTTATGTTGAATTGGAAAATGAATTTGAAATTTATAAAAGAACTATTTTAGAGTGGCATTATAAGCAGACTTTACCCGAAGATTTAGATGAATATATGGAGATGTGTAAACAATATTTGTCTGATGAAAGTATAAAAATTATGATGAAAAATATAAATAAAAAGCGTTCTTTTTTGGAAAATATTTTTTCTCTAAAAAATAAACGTGAAAATGGGGTAAAGTATAAAATAGTTACAATTCTGGGATTTAGTTTTTCAATCCCTAAAAAATAAAAATTTTAAATACTTTCTAATTCCAGTAATTTTTGCTTGATTTCAACTCCACCTGAATAACCTGTCAAATTGTTATTTGTGCCTACTACTCTATGGCATGGAATTATTATAACAATCGGATTTTTGTTGTTTGCCATTCCGACAGCTCTGCACGCTTTTTCGTTTCCTATTCTTTGTGCAATATCTTTATAAGTTACGGTTTGTCCGTATGGGATTTTTAAAAGTTCTTCCCAAACACGTTTTTGAAAATTTGTTCCTTTAGGTAAAATTGGAATATCAAAAGTTTTTCTTTTTTTATTTAAGAATTCCTCTAATTCCAGATAAGTCTTTTTTATTAGAGGAGTTTCTTCTTTTTGAGCTTTTAATTCTTTAAATGAAATATTTGTTATGAAGCCATCATCTTCAGCTATATAAATTTTACCTAAAATGGTTAAATTATAAGGATAATATCGCAATATTTTATGATTCCTTTAAATGTTTTACATGTTTGTAAACGTATAAAATTCCCAAAACTGCAAAAATTGCAACTATTGCTATATCAAATTTATGCCAAATATGTTTGAAGGCTTCCATATTTTGGCCCATTTTTACTCCGACATATACAAGTACATAGCTCCATACAAGTGAACCTAAAAATGTTAGTGTAAAGAATATTCTTTTTTTAGCTTTTAAAATGCCTGCCGGAAGTGATATAAAAGTTCTTACAACAGGAAGCATTCTGCATAAGAAAAATGCCCAGTCTCCGTATTTCTCAACCCATTTGTCAGCTTCTTCAAGATCTTTATGTGATACAAGAAAGTATTTCCCGTATTTTTCAACGAATTTTCTTCCGCCAAAGTATCCCAGATAATATGATGGAATTGAGCCAAGTACGCATCCGAATGCTCCGGCTATTGCTGCAACATGAAAATTCATTTCTCCTTTACTCACAATGTATCCGGCAAAAGGCAAAATAGCTTCACTTGGTAACGGGATATTGCATGATTCAATTGCCATCAATAAGCTTATACCTAAAGGGCCCATTGCGGTAATCATATATTCTATAAAATTAACTAAATGTCCTAAAATTGTATTTATAAATTCCATAATCCCTCTCTCTTTTCTATATTTTTATTTTAGCAAAAACACTATATTTTTGTTAAATATTAACAAGATTATTAACATCTTTGATTTTTTATAAAGAAAACAAAAAAAAAGAGGTTGAATTATCAACCTCATCACACACACTTTTCACACATAATTTAGAGTTTAAAATTTTTATTATTTGTTTTGGCTCATACCGATTGCTGCTGCAATTGCTGCGCCGCCTCCGATAAATGCTGTTACAATTGGAATCTTTTTCAAACCTTTCAGTAATCCTTTGAAAATACCTTTAGCTGCTATGAGTGCTGTGCCTCCAAATACAGCTCCACCGACTGCATTACCAATAATTTTCTTTGTCTTTTCTTTTCTACCAACAGGTTGACCTGTTATTTCTGCAATGTTTTCTTCTGCTGTTTTGTTATCTGCTAAGCCAAAAGTTACAGTTTGTAAGAATCCTTGAGTAAATGAACCTCTGCCATATTGTCTTATATCATCAGTTATTGATACTCCAGTTACTTGTTTGTACAGTGTTGATGCTCTGTTTGAAATTTCTTCCTCAGATGCTCCTGGGTACATACTTTTTACGCTATTTTTAAATTTTTGATATGATTGAATAATTTGTTCTTGTTCATTATTCATAATTCTTTCATGAAGATATGAAGCTTGTTTTGCAATACCTTCCATTGGCGAATTTAGTGTTAAATCAGCATCTCGCCATTTTTGCTGCTGTCTGACTTGAGAATTTATCATAAAATCTTGATACTTATCATAGTTTTTATAATAATCTTCATAGCTTCCTGAGCCCATTCCCATTGGAGGCATAATTGGATACATTCCCATTCCCATTCCAGAACCAAATATGCTTCCGTTCATACTCATCATCGGATTTGTGTAGAACCCAAGAGGTGAATACATATCTAAACCTGTTAAGTCATTTAATGCTACTTGGTTATTGTACATATTGGGAAACATTCCGTACATATTTGCAGCCATATTGAAGTCTGCCATAACCTAACCTCCAAATTGATTTATTAACCTACCTTACTTATATAAAAACTTTTTGTATTTTAAAATTGCGTTTTGGAACAATTTTATGTTACAATTTCGTAACAATAGTGTATTGCGAAATATGTTTAACAAGTGTAAAATTGTTTTATAATGAGGTATAGCAGGTGAAAAAGTTTTTTTCGGCACTATTTACAATATTAGTAATCGCGGCATTAGGTGCGCTTGTATATTTACATCCTGCTTTTTTTGAAACTCAGTTAGATAAAGTTAGATCTGTTTATTATGTGCATAAGGGGGATAAGGCTTTAAGAAAATTGAAAGTTCAAAAAGCTATCAATTATTATACCCGAGCTGTACAGTTATTCCCGGGACATTATGGTGCCTGGTATAATTTAGGTAATCTTTATGTATTATATGAAGATTATTACTCTGCAGTTGATGCTTATGAAAAGGCATTTGAATATAACCCTAAAATGATTGTTGCAAGAATGAATTATGGTATTGTTTCTGCTGAAAAACTTGGAGATTTTGATGGCGCAATTAATCAGTATGATGAAATTCTAAAGACTAAAAGACATCTTTTATCAATTCCTTTTGTTTACAGTAACAGAAAAAGTTATAAGGTAAATAAGGGCTTGGCTTATTATAATAAAGGTGTTGCATATAAACAAAAATCAATTTATCTTGATGATGAATGGGAATTAAGACGTCAATATTTATTAAAGGCTATGGAATCTTATAAAGAGGCTTGTAAAATTCTGAAAAAAGATTATGATGCTCGTTATAATTTGGCTTTAACCTATCATCTTTTAGGGGATTATAAAGAAGCAGGTTTGTCTTATTGTAAAGCAATTGAGCTTAATCCGATGAATTATGAAGCTCACTATAATTTAGCAATTTTGTTAAGACATTTGAAATACTACAAGGAATCTTTAGATGAATTGGAAAAGGCAACAACTTTAATTGCAAATTATGGCGGGAAAAATACTGCATCAAGACAGCGTTATGTGTTTGATGTCATGAATGACGTTACCAGAACTATTCTTGCAAACTCAAGCAGTGATTTGATTGAAAAAATATCAGAAGATGATAAGTCAAATATTGAAAATCCGACTGTTACTTATGTTAACGGGAAATTGGTTTATACAGATGATTTAGATAATGCTATTATAAAAAATTTAAGAGTTTGTGCGGCAAAGAAAATTTTTGAAGAAGACTTTGACGATGAATACAGTGAATTTGATGATGTAAGATATAATGTTCACGTTCCTGGTGTTGAATAAAGTTATTTTACTTATCCTTTAACAGCACCTTCGTTTTCTCCTGAAATGAAATATCTTTGCATTGCTAAGAAAAATATTAAAATAGGAATTGTAGATAGAATTGATCCTGCTGCAATAAATCTCCAATTTGAACTGAACATTCCTTGAAGGTTATTTACTCCTACCGGCAGTGTGTACATTGTCTCTTTTGTAAGTACGATACTTGGCCATAAAAATTCACCCCAAGATCCGATAAATGTGAAAATTGCAAGAACAGCAAGCGATGGTTTTACCATTGGCATTAAGACTTTCCAAAATACTTGCCATACGTTACATCCATCAACAATTGCGGCTTCCTCCATCTCTTTTGGTACTCCTAAAAATGCTTGGCGCATAAGAAATATTCCAAATGCGTTTACTGCAAAAGGCATAATTAACCCGACAAATCCTGCAAAATTATTTACACTGTCAACCAAATGAAGTTTTAGTGTAATAAGATATACTGGAAGCATTATTGCCTGAAACGGAATCATAATTGTTGCAAGAACTGCAAAAAATGTGATTTTTTTACCCTTAAATTCCATTCTTGCAAGCGGATAACCAGCCATTGCAGAAAGAATTAAATTGAGAATTACAGTGCCGCCAGCAACAATCATACTATTTATAAAATATCCTATAAAATCAACTTTGTCCCATACTCCGCTATAATTTGCCCAAGTAAAATCTTGAGGAATAATCTGCGGTGGGTAGGCAAAAATATTTTCGCTATTCCCTTTTAAAGAAGTGGATATTAACCATATAAACGGAAATATTGATAAAAGCGAAACTGCTATTAATATAATATGTGCATATAAGTTTTTAAATTTTATTCCTTTCAAAATTTAAACCTTTCAATTAAATTTGATATTTGTTTCTTTCAAAACATAAAATGTTGATTAGTGAGAACACCATTACAATTACAAGAAGAACAACTGCCATAGCAGATGCAAAGCCTAAATCAAGGTTTTCAAAAGCTCTTTCATAAATGTAATAAACAATTGTTTTGCTTGAATTTAAAGGGCCACCTTTTGTCATAACATAGATTTCTGCAAAAACCTTCATTGCAGATATTGCACTGATTGTTGTAACAAGTGCGATAGTCGGCATTATATGAGGAACCGTAACGGTTAAATGTTTTGTTAAAAAGTTTGCACCATCGATATCACAGGCTTCATAAAGCTCTTTTGGAACACTCATTAAAGCCGCAAGATAGATTATCATATAATATCCGATACCCTTCCAAATAGTTACGATAATAACTGAATATAATGCAAAATTCGGATCAGTAAGCCAGCCGATAGGTTCAAATCCTAGTTTGGTGACAAGATAATTTAAAATCCCCTGATCTGCATAAAGCCACTTAAAAGCTATTGCTGCAACAACTATTGATACAATAACAGGAAGATAAATTAATATTTTATATAAGGTTACTCCTCTAATTTTTTGGTTGATTAATATCGCTAAAAACAGTGGAAATATTGCAAGAATAGGTACAGCAATAAAAAGATATAAAAATGTGTTCCACATAACTTTATAAAAAATAGGGTTGTGAAATAAATTTATATAGTTTTGAAGCCCCACAAATTCTGCTTGATAAATATTGTTTGAATAATCAAGAAAACTTAGTAAAAAAGTTTGAAAAAATGGTATAAAAAAGAATATTACAAGCACAACTGCTGCCGGCAATAAAAATAAATAAGGTGCGTATTTGCCATAATATTTAAACATAGCTTAATTATGACATCATTTTGATTAACGGTCAAGATTTGAATAATATTTAAAATATTGTAATTATAATGAAAATATTGTATAATAATATTAGTTATAGTATTGGAGAGTTTTTATATGAAAAAATTTGTTGCTTTTACGTTGGCTGAAGTATTGGTTACATTAGGTATTATCGGTGTCGTTTCTGCAATGACAATTCCAACATTAATGCAAAATCATCAAAGAAAAACTTATGTAACTCAGCTTAATCAAGTTTATAATTTATTATCTCAGGCTTTTGTCAGTTATATGAATGATAAAAATGCTTTAAATCTTCATGAAGCAGGGCTTACTTCTTCTAATGAAATTAAAAATTTTATGAATACCTATTTTAAAGTTGTAAAATCTTGTACTAATTTTACAGATTGTTTTTATGATGGAACATATAAAAATATGAATGGTTCTGATTTATCCAATGGTAGTTATTGGCCGGGTAGTTCAAATGCTCCTTGTTTTGTAATAGCAAATGGTGCTTCTTTGTGTTTGGAAAATTCTAAATATCATACTACCTATGGACATATTACAATTGATATTAACGGAAAAGCTGGCCCAAATGTAGCTGGACGTGATTTGTATTTCGTATCTTATTATAAAGACGGTTCTATTGATGAAGATGGTATTCCTCCTGAATGCAGAACTTCCGGTACATCATGCGGATCTGGTAAAACCAATCCGAAAGATGTTAGAGCTGCAATCGGAGCTTCTTGTGCTTCAAGAACTGATGCAAAGGGTTGCTTTGGCTTAATCGTAAATAATAATTGGGAAATGCCGTATTAATTTTTGCATCTTGCAAGCCAGATATCACTTACTACATTTTCAAGGACTCGTTTGCTGACTGATCCTGTCAAAAATCGGTCTAATTTTGTCTTGCTTTTGTAACCCATAACTATTAAATCAATTTCTCTTGTTCTCGCATAATCAATTATTTTTTGTGCTGGAATACCTGATAATATAGCTGTTTCATCAACATCTTTATTGCAGTTTGTTGTAAGTATCTCTTTGATTTTATCAATGGCTTTTGCTGCGTATATCTGTTGCTGTTTTTGAATATCAAGAAGCCAATTTGTATCTAATGTTCCGTCAAGAAATAAAAAATTCGGATCTTCATTTACCATACAAATATGTATTTCTTTATCTTCAAAATTTATATTGGGAATTATTTTATTCATAATATCTAAAGAACAAAGAGAGCCATCTGTTGTTAGTAAGATTTTTTTACATTTATTTTCTTCTTTTGAAATATAATCGGATATTTCGCTGTTATTTATAATTGCCTGAGATACAGAACCTAACCATTTTTGCATTCCTTTTTTGCCGTGAGAACCCATAAGGATTAAGTCATAATCTTTTTTATCCGCTTGCTCGATTATTCCCTCTATTGCAGAACCGCAACTTTTTATTTGTTCTCCGTTTTGCATTTGTAATTTATTAATTTCTTCTTTTGCATAATTTAAAACACTATCTGCCATATTGGCGCATGAATATGAAAAATTCTCATCCTCAATATTTATTTCATCTGGTAAAAATGACCAATCTATTACGCATATTGTATCTATTTCGGCCTTTTTTACCCAGTGCGATATGTTTTTTAGAGCATTAAAACTTATTTTTGAGCCGTCTGTACAGAATAATATTTTCATATATTTTCTCCTTTATTAAAATTAAATTGCTCCAATAAATATAATTTATGTTAAGGAAAATTACATTGTCTGGTATTCTATATTTTTTTCTGCTATTATATTTTTAGGGAAATGTTTTTGATAGGAATATGTTATAGTTATGACAGCAAAACAAAATGTTCAGCAAAAGATAAATTTAAGAGATTATAAAGATTTAATTGAAACGATTGCAAAAGTTGAGTATCAGAAGTTTTCAAATTCTCATCTTATTGAATTGCCTGAGCTTATTAATATCGGAAATCACACTTTATATATATTATTCAAAAATCATTCTCCTGAAAATTACAACAATACTTATCTTTCAACAGCTATAAAGTGGGCTATCAGAAACGAAGTCAGACGTCGTTATAAATGGTATTCTTTGAAAAACAGAAAACTTAGAGCTGCTGAAGAAAATGATAATCTTAGAGAAGAAGTTTATAAAACAATTTTATCAATAGATGAAATGCAAGACGCAGAAGTTCCTATTCAGATTAAAGCTGAAGATAAAACTCCTGAAGAATGTATTGAATTATCTGAACTTAAGGCTGAAATTATAGAATCTATGAAAAAACTTCCGCCAAGAGAAAGAGAATTAATTGAATATAAATTCTTTAAAGAAAAAAAATTAAGAGAAATTGCTGAAGAATTTAATATTTCCCAATCACGAATTTCACGTATTATACAATCAGGATTAGATAAAATTAAGTTGGATTTGAAAAGACAGGGGATTATTTAGTGAAAACTATTTTTGAAAAAAGTAACGGAGTTCAGGGAATAACTTTAACGGATGAAAAAGAAGACTTGAACTTCTTAAATCAAAGTTTGTTAAGAAAAAATGAAATAGGATTGCCAAGTGTTAGTGAACTAGAGGCATTGAGACATTACAAAGCACTTTCTGATGAAAATTTTTGTATTGAAAAAGGCTTTTATCCTTTAGGTTCATGCACTATGAAATATAATCCAAAGGTTAATGAGCTTTTGGCTTCTCTTGAAAATTTTGTAAATTTACATCCTCTATCTGATGATGTTGATTGTCAAGGCGCTTTGGAATTGATGTATAAATTACAGGAAGCCTTGAAAAAAGTTACAGGAATGGATGCTGTGACTTTGCAACCCGCTGCAGGAGCTCATGGTGAGCTTACAGGGATGATGATTATAAAAAAATACTTTGAGGTAAAAGGTGATAAGCGTAAAAAAGTTCTTATCCCTGATTCTGCTCATGGTACAAATCCTGCAAGTGCTCATTTGTGCGGATTTGATATTGTTCCTGTAAAATCTAACGAAAGAGGACAAGTTGATATTGAAGAATTAAAACGTCTTTTAGACAGTGATGTTGCTGCTATTATGATGACCAACCCTAATACTTTAGGATTGTTTGAAGAAAATGTTTTGGAAATTTCAAAATTAATGCATGAAAACGGCTCACTATTGTATTATGACGGAGCTAATTTCAATGCTATTATGGGATATACAAATCCGAAATTAATGGGATTTGATGTCGTTCATTTGAATTTGCATAAAACATTTTCAACTCCTCACGGTGGTGGCGGACCTGGTGCCGGCCCTGTTTGTGTTGTAGAAGATTTAAAAGAATTTTTGCCTGCGCCTTTTATTGATTATGACGGAGAAAAATATTTCAGAAATTACAATATCAAGCATTCAATCGGTAGTGTTAAAGGTTTTTACGGAAACTTTGGCGTTTTAGTTAGAGCTTATGCTTATATTTTAATGATGGGTGATAACTTAAAAGAGGCTAGTGAAAATGCAGTTTTAAATGCTAATTATTTAAAAGAAAAATTAAAAGGTGCATATTTATTACCTTATGATGAACCTTGTATGCATGAATTTGTTTTGTCAGGTGAAAAGCAAAAACATGAAAATGGGGTTTCTACATTAAATATTGCAAAAGCTTTGATGGATGAAAATACTCATCCGCCAACGGTTTATTTCCCATTAATCGTTCATGAGGCAATAATGATTGAACCTACTGAATCTGAAACAAAAGAAGTTTTAGATGAGTTTGTTGAGGCAATGTTGAAGATTGCGCAGGAAGCAAAGACAAATCCTGAAAAATTAATTTCAGCTCCTCATACAACTCCGGTTAAACGATTGGATGAGACGCTTGCAGCTCGTCATCCGGATTTAAAGTTTGTACAATAATAAAGAAAACGAGAAACAGATAATATGACAAAAGATAAGAAAAAATTAAAAGTTGCATTTCCCCATATGGGAACAGTATATATAGCATGGTCAGCTGCATTGAAAAAAATTGGTGTAGAGCCTTTTGTTCCGCCTTATACAAGTAAAAAGACTTTATCACTTGGAACAAAACATTCCCCTGAGGCAATTTGTTTGCCTTATAAATTGATTTTAGGTAATTTTATTGAAGCAATAGAGGGTGGAACTGATTATGTTGCAATGATTTCATCTCCTGGATGTTGCAGACTTGGAGAATATGGTAATTGTATTCATAATGCTTTAACTGATCTCGGTTATAAGGCAAAATATATTGAATTGACTTTGTATGACGGATTAAAGGGAATGTATGATTTCCTTCAAAAAATTAGCGGGAAGAATGATCCTATTCTTTTTGCAAGAGCTATAAATATTGCTATAAGAAAAATGTTTGTGCTAGATGATTTGGAAAATTCTTTGTCTTATTATAGAGCCCGTGAAATAAATTTTGGCGATGCCGAAAAAAATTATAACAAAGCTTTGCAATATATTAAAGATGCAGATAATACAAGAAGTTTGAATAAAGCTAAAAAACTTGCTTTCGCAGAAATGGAAAAAACTGCTATTGATAAAAATAAGGAAGTTTTGAATGTTGATTTGACAGGTGAAATATATCTTGTTTGTGATCAATTTTCAAATCAAAATATTGCTAGAGAATTGGGTAAAATGGGCGTTCAGACAAGACGCAGCTTGACAATAAGCAGCTTTTTGAAAGATGCAATTATTCCAAAAATATTTAGAAAGGGTGAAACTCACCTTCAAAGAGCAAACAGACTTGCAAAACCTTATTTGATGCGTGATATCGGCGGTGATTCGTTAGAATGTGTATCTGATGTTGCTTATGCTGATGAACGCGGAATTGACGGTATTATCCATATAAGTCCGTTTACTTGTATGCCTGAGATTATGTCGCAAAATATTTTCCCTGCTATGAGAGAAAATTGTGAAATTCCGATATTACCTTTGATTATGGATGAACAGACCGGTAAAGCAGGTTATTTGACAAGATTGGAAGCTTTTGTTGATTTAATGAGACGTCGTAAACGTAAGCTTTCTAAGGCTAAAGTACAGGAAAAACCGGCTGAACTTATTAAGTAAATCGGTTATTATATTTTTTGAAATTAAAGGTGATTATATAATTATGCGTGAATTATTTAAAGATGCTATTAAAATTACAAATTATAATATAATTTTGACTATTCCATTAATTATATTTATAAAGTTACTTGATTTATATTCTTTGTATTCAAGAAACAATGTAGATTCAACTTTAAAATTTTTAATCGCCTCTATAACTGTTTTATTTATGTTCGGGGTGTTTTGCTCAGGTTGGTTTTTAATGATAAAGGGTGCAATTTCTTTATCAAAAAAAGTTTTTGTATTGGACGATGATAGAGCAAAGGCTGCTTTGAATTTATTTAAAGTTTTCCCTGAAGGTGTCGGAAAGTATTTTTTATCTTTTGTCGGTGTGTATTTCATTTTCCTACTTATTCAAACTATAGCAACTCCTTTGGTTTATATTCTCGGCGTAAATATAATTGGTGGTTTGGATGCTGAATCAATGCAGCATTTACAAAAATTGACAATGGATAGTACAATGTCCTCTGGTGATGGTATGGCAGCTTTTATTGATGCTTTATCAATCGATCAAATTGTATTTTTTGGGAAATGGAGTCTTTTATTTACGGCTGTTACATCTGTTATAATGTATCTTCTAATGCTTTGGATTCCGGAAATTATTTATTTTACTATTAATCCTTTGTTAGCACTTTGGAGATCACTTGTAAAATTGTTCAAGGATTTTTTCACTACTGTGAGATTGTTTTTAATTCTATGGTTTACAGGATTTATTCTTTTGTTCATAAACACATTTGCTGTTATTAATCCATTTGCATATATACTTATGAGTATTGTGTTATTCTATTTTTCTGTTTATTTTGTTGTATTAATATTCTTATATTTTGATAGAAAATATGTAATTACGGATTCTTCAGAAGATGAAAAATAACAAAGTTATTGCAATTGTTGGTGCTACTGCAAGCGGAAAGACCGCTTATGCTGTTGAACTTGCACAAAAAATTGATGGTGAAATTATTTCTGCAGATTCAAGATATGTGTATAAGGGATTGGATATCGGAACTGCAAAGCCTAGTATTGATGAAAGAAAAGGTATTCCGCATTATATGATTGATATTGTTGAACCTGATTTCAATTATTCTGCAGGACTTTATGCAAAGCAGGCAAAGGAATGTATTAAAGATGTTCTTTCTCGTGGCAAAACTCCGATAGTTGCTGGTGGAACAGGTTTATATATAAGAGTTTTGCTCGAAAATTATGATTTACCTAATATTGAACCTGATTATAAATTGAGAGATGAATTAGCAAAATTAAGTTTTGATGAATTATATGATATTTTATACGGACTTGATAAAGAATCTGCTGAGTCTGTTGAGCGGAATGATAAAAAGAAATTAATCAGATATATAGAAGTTGTAAAATTAACTGGTTTGCCTTTATCGAAAGCTCGAGGGAAAAAAGATGAAGATGAATTTGATATTGAATGGATTGGATTAAATTTTCCGCGAGAAGAGTTGTACGAAAGAATAAATAAGCGTGTTGATTTAATGATTGATGAAGGGCTAATTGATGAAACAAAAAATCTTTTAAGTAAATATGGTAGAATCCCAAATATTGTTGATACGATAGGTTATAGAGAAATTATAGCTTATTTAGACGGTGATATTTCTCTTGAAAGAGCAAAAGAGTTATTAAAACAAAATACCAGAAATTATGCAAAACGTCAGCTTACTTGGTTTCGGAAAAATGAAAATATAAAGTGGAATTGTTATCCTGAAAAGAAGAAAAAATAATTTAGTTATGATATAATTACTGACAAATAAGGGGTGTGTTATATGAATAAATTTTTGAAATATACGGGTATTAGTGTTTCTGTAATTTTAGTTAGTTTATATATATTGTTTTTAGTTGTCCCGTTTTTCTTGACAGGAATTGCAAATTCATATAGTGGAACAATTTCAAAATTAGTTGAAGATAGCTGCGGATTAAAATTAAAACTTGAAAATATAAAAGTATTAACAACCCCAAAGTTAACAGTTGGTGCCGGTGTCGGTCATTTGGAAGTTAGCTTGCCAAATGGAGATAAATTTTTTACTGCTGATAATGTTCAGGGAAAATTATCTGTTTTGCCTATTTTAATTCGTAGGATAGAAATTGATATGGTTGGTGCTGATAATATCAATTTGAATTTAAAGGTTAAAAAAGACGGAAAATTTTTGTTAGAGGATTATTTAAAATCATCTGAAAATTCAAAGAGTGATGATACTCAGCCAAGCCAACAACCTTTCACCCTTCCGTTTGGGTTAAAACTTTCTAATCATTTGCCAAATATTATTATTAATAATTACAATATTTCTTTTATTGATATTCCGACTGACAAAACTTATTCAATATACGGGAATAATGTTTCTTTAAGCGATTTTATTATAAATAAGAAATTTAAACTTATTGCTGATGGTAAATTTATGCTTCAGGATAGAGTTCAGTTTAACTATGATATAAAACTCTTAAACAGAGTTATGCCTGATATTGATTTGAATGATTTGTTGAGTACGCCTCAAGAAGAAAATCAAGAAAAGCCTGAAGGAACTTTCGTAAATGTTATTGATATTTTCAAAGCTATTCACAATAACTACTTAACTGCTGATATGGTGGCTGATGTAAAAACAAGCGGAACATTTGAGGATATACATTTTGACGGTTCTGCAAATGTTACAAATTTAGGTGTTGCTGTGGATGGAAAGAAACTTCCGCAAAGTAATATTGATTTAAAATTAAAAGGTAATCATATCAATATGTATTCAAAATTGTATACTGCTGATAAAGAAATTACCGAAGTTATCGGGGATTTTAAAATAGGTAAAAAGCCTAAAATTGAATTAAATTGTAAATCTAATGCAAAATTTAAAAGCATAATTGATATGATTGATAGTGTTGCAAAATCTTTTGATTACAATGATTTAGATACACTTAGTGCAACTGGAGGAATTGATGCTGATTTTAGTTTAAAATCCGATTTGAAAAAGGTTGATTCTTCAGGGTATTTAAAAATTCCTGATGCTTCAATTTCATATAAGTTATATAATATTGTGATTAATAAAATTAATGCAGATGTTGATTTTTCTAATAACATCATAAATATTAAAAAAGCAGGATTAACTGTATTGAACCACCCGTTAACAATAAAAGGTACGGTTTCTCATGACGCTACTGCTGATTTGGCAATAAATGCTGATAAATTGCAATTAAAGAGCCTTCTTTTAACAGCAGGTCAAATGGCTTTGTTGAAGGAAAATAAAATTAATAACGGTACAGTTAGTGCAAATGTTATTTTGAAAGGAAAACTGGATAAAATATTGCCGAAAATAAATGTTAGTGTTGATAATGTAGATGTTAAAAATTTACCTTCAAATACAACGGTTAAGGCTCCAAAATCAGTTATTAATATTGAAACTGACGGTAAAAAAACATCAGGTTTAATTGATATTTCAAATGTGAAAGTTCTTAATCCGATGGTTAATATTTCTGCTCCGTCTGCAAAAATAAAGTTAGGCGAAAAAGATATCAATATTCAAAGTGCATATATAATGCTTAATAATTCAAGAATTGATATTACAGGTCAAGTAAATGATTATATGTCTAAAGATTTGAGTATAAATCTGAATGCTAAAGGAAATATACTTGCTTCAGATTTAAAATCAATGATTCCTGCAGATTTTAGAAACGAGGTAGGAGCAAAAGGTGCTTTACCGCTTTCAGTTTCAGTTAGCGGTAACGATAAAAAACAAAATATAGCATTTTCTTTATCGTCAAATCCGTCTGCTTATCTTTCTATTTTAAATGTAGATGAATTAAAAGGCAAAAATACTGTTATAAAAGGTAATGTTTTGATTGATAATGATAAATTATCTTTTTCTGATGCAGGTGTTTTTGCTAATAATACTGGAATTTTATATCTGAATGGAAACGTAAATGATTTATATAAAACTCAAAAATTAAATTTGAATTTGAATACTCCAAATAAAATTTCTTTTGCAATTCCCGGATTAAAAAATTCAAAACTTACGGCAACAGGGAATATTGATGTTACAGGAACAGCTTTATCTCCTTATTTGAAAGGAAATTTATCTATTCCTTCGATAAAAATTCCTGATATGCTTTTGACAATGGAAAATATGGAGGTTAAATTAAACGGTCCGATTTTAAAAGGTAGCGGAACTCTTAAAAAATTTGTGTCAGGTGGTATTGTTGCAGAAAATTTGGCATCTGATTTTAATTTAACAAATAATGTATTTTATCTTAAAAATTTAAAAGGCGATGCTTTCAAAGGTACGATTAACGGAAACATATCTTATAATGTTGCAAACGGTAATATCGGAGTATCTCTAAAAGGTGCAAATATGGATGCACAAAATGCAATTGCAGGTGCAGCAGGTTTGAAAAATGCACTTTCAGGAACATTGAATTTTAATACAAATATTACAACGCATGGTGCAACCGATGTTGAAATGATGAAATATTTAAAAGGTGATGCTTCATTTGATATAAATGACGGATCTTTAGGAAATATCGGAAGATTTGAAAATATGTTGCTTGCACAAAACTTGCAGTCAAACAGTATTATAAAAGCTGCTGTAAATTCAGTTTCTTCTTTACCTGCAATAAAAAGTACAGCAGAATTTAAAACAATAAAAGGTAATATGTCATTTAATAACGGTTGGGCATACCTAAATCCGATAACTACAACAGGTCCTTCTATGGCATATTATATTACCGGTCGTTATAATCTTTTAAATGCAACGGCTAATGTGACAGTGCTTGGAAGAATTTCAGCCGAAGTTGTATCTGTTTTGGGACCTTTAGGAGATTTGTCGGTTACAAAATTGACATCTTATATTCCTAAATTCGGAACATTGACAGGAAACCTTATAAACGCCTTAACATCAGATCCTAAGAAGGAAAAAATCTCATCAATTCCAAAACTTTCATCAGGAAATACTAATTATAAAGATTTTAAAGTAACTTTTAACGGAGGTGTTGAAAGTAAAAGTTCAGTAAAATCTTTCAAGTGGCTATCAACTTGTGATACATCAGCGATAGAAAAAACTACTGTAAAGGAACAGGTTCAAGAAACTAAAAAGGCCGTAAAAGAAGCTGTTCAGCAAAAAGTAGATGCTTATAACGCTAAAAAGCAGGTTCAAAAAGAACAAGCACAAGAAGCTCAACAACAGATGAAAGATGCAGTTGAAGGCTTGAAAAACTTGAAGAACTTGAAAAATGTGTTCAAATAAAATAATAAATTTATTTTAAACTTGGTATTTGTAAAATATTTCTGTCGATTTCATCAAAGTTTTTGATAATTTGAGAAACGGCAGGAATATTTTTATACAAATCTACGCTCTCCATTGATGCAATTGCTATAATTTTTCCGATTCCTGCATTTTTTGCTGATTCTATTCCTGAGATTGCATCTTCTACAACAATACAATCTTGAGGATTTAGATTTAATTTTTTTGCCGCTTTTATGTATATATCAGGTGCAGGTTTTCCGGGAATCGTTCCGTCTGCGTAAACAATTTTTTCTATATCAAACCATTTTGCAAGTTTAAATTCTTCGATATAAAATTCAACATTGTCTTTTTCTGACATTGTTGCTATTGTATGCGGAATATTGTTTTCAACAAGATAATTTAAAAAATCAATTGCACCGGGAGCAAGAACGGTGTGTTCTTTGTCTTTTCTGCACATATCTCTGTATACAGCTTCTTTTTCTTGTGCAAACTTTTCTACTAACTCTGCAGATGGCTTTTTCCCTATAAGATATGCGATAATATCTTCATTTGTTCTGCCAAACATATATTCACGCATCTCTTCATCCGTAAAAGCATGATCTCTTAAGCGTTTTGAAAATTCTCTCCAAGCTTCTTGGTGTTTTTCCGAATCCCAAAATAATGTTCCGTTAAAATCAAAAATTATTCCTTTATACATATTGCCTCTTTATATCTGATCTTGTATTAATTTGTTATAGTATTCCAGATATGTTTTTGCATCTTTTTCTTTTTTTAGTTGCTTAAAAACATACGCTAAATTGTAGTGAAACTCTGGTATTGTATTTTTTAAATCTATTGCGGTATATAGCTCGTATTTAGCTTTGCTGTATTTCCCGAGTTTGATATACGCACAGGCTAAGTTGTAGTGTGCATAAGCATATTCAGGATTGATATCAATAACCTTTTTATATTGCTCTATTGCCATATTAGGGCGACCATCGTTTAAATAAGCATTCCCTAAGTTATAATATGCTTTGTAATATTTGCTATCTACTTCGATTGCTTTGTTGTACATAAAAACAGCTTCATCAATTTTGCCCTGGTCTTGCAAAATATTTCCAAGCAAAAGCCAGTTTTGAGCGGAACGTTCTTCATCAGGTATTGTCAGGAGTATATTGAAGGCGTTTTTTATGTCATTTTGTGCGTAGTAGACATTTGCCTGCTCTGTTACGGTTTTATATTGGTCTGATTGTACAAATTTATTTTCTTCTTTTTTCAAATTAAACGGAAGTGCAAATGTACAATTAGCACTCAAAATTATTAAAGTTAAAATTAAGCAAAATCTTCTCATAAGAGGATTATAAAATAAATCGAAAAATTTTTCCACAAAAATTTGACTTTATTTTTAAATGTTTCATACTGTTGTTGATGTCTCTTTTACTGATTTAATACCCGTATCTTAACTCCTTGGTACGGGTGTTCTTTTTTATTTTTGTATAAAAAAACAGCTTCTATCTTTTTTAGAAGCTGTTTTTATTATTTGTTATATATTTTTATTTATTCTAAAATCCAACCGTTTGTTAAATCAACTTTTATTGGTTTTAAAAGTTTTATATATACAACACCTTCAGGTTCAACGTTAAGTTTTTCGCCTTTTAGAGTTGCTCTTACTATTTTCATAAACCAATTTCTGTGTTTTGTGATTTCTCCAACACCGTTAAAAGAAACTGTTTGGTCATTGTTTGTAGTTAATAATGAATTATCTAAAACTAAGACACCGTTTCTTACAAACCATTTGCCTTTTCTTACATCCAAAAGTTGTCCTTTCAGAGAAGAATCTTTATATACAAGAATGTATTTGTCTTTAGTTATGTAATTTTCAGGTGCCGTAGCAGAATATATATCTCCCGGTTGAGATGTTTGAGAGCTTATGTATTTTGTTAATTTTACAGGAACTATAGCGCCTGCTGGAATTGTGCCAACGCTTCCTTGAACAAATGCGCTTTCTACAACGTAACCGTTACCAGTCTTTTTTCTCATAGCTTCTGCAAGTTTTGCATTTGGATTAAGTTTTGCCTGTTCCATCATTTCATAAAGAATAGCTGCAACTTCTGCTCTTGTTGCAGGTCTGTTTGCTTCTACTTTAGCTTTATTTGCTGAAGGTATTGTAACAAGCATGTGCAAAATTTCAGCTTTACCGGCAGGAATTACAAACCATTCAGGAACTTCATTTACATCAGCAAATTTTTTTGAAAGAACTTCTTTTGCTTTCATATCGCTAATTTGTTCTGTTGTTAAAGCATTAACAGCAACAGAAATTGATTCGGCTCTAGTTACGGTATCATCAGGTCTGAAAGGTTCTCCTTGTGGAGGGCAGGCAATTAAATCAAAATATAATGCTTTTTGTATCGCATCATAAGCCCAAAATCCCGGTTGAATATCATTAAATTTTACAGGTTGAGCAACTGTTGTATGCTCTTGTCCCAAAGCTTTAATTGCCATTGATGCAAATTCTGCTCTTGAAACATTGTCATCAGGCTTGAATGTTCCGTCAGGATAACCTACAATGACACCTTTTTCTGTTAAAATTTCAATTTGTTTTGCAGCCCAATGCTCAGGTGTAACATCAGGATAAGCAAAAGCAGGTATTGTGATAACTAATGTGACCAGTGCAGATAACGCCAGTTTAATTAAGTTTTTCATATTCTACTCTCCTATGTATAAATATTCCATTAATATCTTACATGTAAAAGCTTTTAACGGCAATATTTAATAAAGTTATGTTACTTTTAATAATTTATGGCATTTTTTATTTTCCTTTTGTTTTAAAATTTGTGTTATTATTTTCTCGTAACAAGGAGTGCTAAATATGCCGATTGATTTTAATCCGAATATTTTATTTGTTAATAATAACAGACCTGTATTGCAAAATATTGTTAATTCAAATTTTTTAGCTTATCAACCAATTCAGGATACTTTTACAAAAACAGTTCAAACTCCATCTTTGAATGACAATGCTTTGTATGATGGAATAAAAATTGAGCAAAAATCTTTTGGCAAGATTGAAAAAACAGGCACTCAAGCTCAATTGTTTACTATTACAAATAAAAATGGCGCAAGTGTCAGCTTGTCATCTTTTGGTGCAACAATAACATCAATAAAAGTCCCTGATAAAAACGGAAAATTAATAGACGTTACTCAAGGATATGATTCTGTTACTCCTTATGAAAAATCTCCCGTAGGACATGCAGGAGGTACAATTGGACCTTGTGCAAATAAAATTAATAAAGGTACATTTAAGCTTGGAGAAAAAGAATATAAGCTTGATTGTAACAAAGATAACGGACAAACACATTCTCATGGCGGGAAAGAAGGACTTGATGTTAAAAATTGGAAGCCTGAAGTTTTGAAAGACGGTGTTAAATTTACATATACAAAGAAAGATATGGAAGGCGGTTATCCTGCTAATGTCAAAATGTCTGTAACATATAAATTTGACAATAATAATAAATTGTCAGTAAAATATGAGGCTCAATCGGATAGTGATACTATTTTAAATTTGACAAATCATTCTTATTTTAATCTTGACGGTGCGGAAAATGCTTATGAAAATTCTGTAATGGAACATATAGTTCAACTCCCAAATTCTTCTAAATACACTCCTGTAAATGAAATCGCAATTCCGACAGGAGAAATAAAATTTGTTGAAGGTACAGATTTTGATTTCAGAACTCCTAAAAAATTATCTCAAATGAATAAAAACGGATATGATCAGAATTTTGTAGTCGATAATTATGACGGAAAATCTTTAATAGAAGTTGCAAGAGTAAAATCTGAAAAATCAGGAATAAATATGAATGTATCAACCAATTTACCAGGATTTCAATTTTATACGGCAAATAATTTAGGAAAAGATTTTCAACCTTTAGGCAAAGACGGGAAAAGATATGAAAAACATTCTGCTTTGTGTATAGAACCTCAATTCTTCCCAGATTCTATTAATACGTTTGATGAAAAGCCTATTTTGAAAAAAGGAGAAAAGTATAACAGAACAATAATTTATTCTTTTGGTAATATCTAAAATAATTATTTTACACGTTTAGCTAATTTTATAATTATCACTAAAATTGTAAAATTAGTTCATGAAGCAATTTTTATTATTGATTTTAATAATGAATATTATTTCGTTGTCTGTATATGCTTCTACTCCAAAAACTCATATATACTATGAAAAAGAATATCAAAATGCTTGGTGTAGGGCCAATGGTGGCATAACAGAGGTAATTTTGCCTGATAAAACAAGGGTTGATTGTGTGACAAAAACTCATGCCATTGAATTTGATTTCACAAAAAAATGGGCAGAAAGTATCGGACAATCTTTGTATTATGGTCAACAACTTCATAAAAAAGCCGGAATTGTTTTAATTTCTGAAAATGATCAAAGTGATGAAAAATATATAAAACGTGTAAAATCAGTCGCAAATTGTCATAATATAGATTTGTGGATTATGACTCCAGAGCAAATGAAATAAATAACGCAATTCTGTATTTTGCTAGATTACATTTTATTGCAAAATACTCAAGCCTCAAGCTCACTTATGCTCTAACTTAAAAATGAGGCTTCTTCATTCCCATTTAAACAAAAAAAAGATTTCCTAATTCGGAAATCTTTTAAAATGGTGGGCAGGGGTGGATTCGAACCACCGTAGTCTCGCGACGGCAGATTTACAGTCTGCTCCCTTTAGCCACTCGGGCACCTACCCATATTTGTTTTTCAAAAATTTGCCTTTGACGGGATTTGAACCCGTGGCCTCTCCCTTACCAAGGGAGTGCGCTACCCCTGCGCCACAAAGGCAAATGCCACAAGGGCTTTTTTATTTAAATAAAAATGCCGACTATAGGAATCGAACCTACAACCTACGGTTTACAAAACCGTTGCTCTACCATTGAGCCAAGTCGGCAAGTCACATGAACTATTGTATTAAGAAAATATTTAAATGTCAATACTCTCTTTCGTATTTGATGTATAATATTTTTGAAATTTTGAAAGGTATTTTATATGACTAGATATTTTACTCCAATTTTATTATTAGCAATTTCTAATATATTTATGACTTTTGCCTGGTATGGGCATTTAAAACACAAATCTACTGCTCTTTGGGCGGTTATTCTTATCAGCTGGGGAATAGCGTTTTTTGAATATTGCTTTCAAGTCCCTGCAAACAGAATAGGAAGCAGTGTATATTCTGCAGCTCAATTAAAAACAATACAAGAAGTAATTACACTTATTGTATTTAGTTTCTTCTCAGTTTTGTATTTGAAAGAAGAATTTAAGTGGAATTACCTTGTTGGATTTATTTTTATTGTTTTTGCAGCATTTTTTATATTTAAAAAATGGTAAAATTTTACTTTTCAAAAACGAATATTCTATAATATTTTAATTTTGTGGCTGATTTAATTGTTAAATATTTTTGACAAAGCATGAAGGCTTCCGCATTCATTCTGGAAATACTGCCTGTCATGACCGGTATCTTTTTATATTCTTCAAGGCTTTTTAGCGGGTATGAATTGTAATTTTCATCCCATATATAGAAAATTCTGTCATGCTTTTTCATTGGAGAAATTACTTTTGATACAAAATCTTTTTCAAAGTCTTTATTTATAAGTTCAGGATTAAGAACATAATCTTTGTATTTGTCATACCTATCTTGTTTATTTGGGTTCAGAGAATATGGTTGGTGGACAAAGTCCTGAAGTATGCTAAATTTCCTTCCCTGATAATTTGGCATATATTTATCAAAGTCATTTTTCCTTAATGCTAAAATTATTGTGTCATTATTATTTATATTCTGGTTATTTAAAACAATTGCAGTCGGTTTTTCTCCTAATTCTCTATACCCTCTTACTGCGCTTATTGGGGATAATAGCAAGTAGAATATATTTACTATTAAAAGGTAAGATATTAATATTTTCAGTGTTTTATTATTTAACTCTCTCAGACCTAAGCTTACAAGCATAAGGAACGGCGGAATAGCTAAAATTGTATATCTTGTTAGCATCCTAAGTCCGCTATTCATACATAAAATTGTTTCAAATGCAAGAAATAAAAGCGGTAATGCAAGTATCAGGTAATTTCTTTTATCTTGTCTTATTGCTCTATACATTGAATAAAAAGCGATACCAATCGGAATATAGATAAATATAATTTGTAGAATTCCAAAAGTTGGAATATAAATTTTTGGATTGTTGTAAATCCCTATCAAGTAAGGAGAAAAATAATTTTGAATTAAAACGAATGTTGTAAATATATTGCTTGTAAAAATCCAGTTTGCACCTTCATATTTATCCATGTGAGTTAGGATATAAATTGCAAAAGGAGATATAATTCCGATTAATATAATATTTGATATTAAAAATTTTTTTAAAATATTTTTATTTTTCCACAGAATGTATGCAAGTACGATAATTCCTTGAGCAATAGCATATAAAACTCCAATAGTAAATGTGTAGACTATTGCTGCATTAGATACAATATAGCCTGCATAGTCAATATTTTTATTGTATTTCAGAATTCTTATTATAAAATACAGGGATATTGTTACAAATAATGCTAAAAATATGTAAAATTTAACTTCTTGCGAATAGAAAATTAGTGTTGAATTTATCGCAGTTAAGAAAGCAAAAATATTACCTGTTTTTATGTCTTTAATTTCTTTTCCGACAAAAAATGCCATAACAACGTTTAAAACACCTGCAAGAACTGAGAATAATCTTATAGTAATATCGCCATTTCCAAAAACTTTCATCCATACAGCAAGCATAAGCTGATATAGCGGGAAATGCACATCTGCATCTACGGCTGCTTTAATGATATCTAATGGTCCGCCTGCTATGGTTTGGTTATACATAACCATTTCATTGTGCCAAAATCCAGCAGGTTTATCGATAAATAATATTCTTAAAATAATTGCAAGTACAATTGTTAACCCAAAGATAATGTATTCTTTCTTTTTCATAGCTCCCCTAACCTTATAAAAAAGCGGAAGACGGGACTCGAACCCGCGACGTCAACCTTGGGAAGGTTGCATTCTACCACTGAATTACTTCCGCAATTTATTATTTTTTAACTTTATAAGTTTATCAAATATGTATAAATCATGCAAGTAAAATTCTTTTGAAAAATTATTTTTTAGCTTGACAAAATGTGTAAAATTCCCTAATCTTTTATTTATGATAAGAGTTGGAGTTTATTGTGAATGATGATGGTTTATAAAAGAATATTTTTATTAATTGTAATATTATTTTTTTATTTGATAATTCCATCTGATGTTTATGCTTTAGATTATAAAAACGGACATTTTGAAAAAATAAATACTGATTATCATTTGGGGATGCCTGTTCAATTTAATGACGGTAGAGTATTTATAATTTCTGATGATAATATTATAAATTTTGATCCTAATACTAATAAATTCAAGAAAATTGCGACTCTCAATACTTCGATTAATAAGCATGATAATACTAAAGCTATTGGATTAAACAAAAATAAAATTTTGTTTATAGCACCTTTATTTAAAGAACCTTCAGAACAGTTTGAACACGAAATTTATTGGTTAATTCTTAATGATTTATATAAATACAAATCATTATATTTTAGAGATAAAAATATTAAGACAACAAGAGATGCTTGGCGTGCTTATAAACAATTACCAGAAATAGAAAGAGAAAAAATTTATTTACCCTATCTAAAAAAAGATCCGGATTTAATAAAAAAATATTATGATTATATTGAAGATTATAAAAAATCAATGTATGCCCAATTATTTGATATTAATTCTTATAATTTCGAATATACTGGTAAATTAAATTTAAGAAGATCCAATTCAAAAAAAGTTTTGTTAAAAGATGGTAGTGTGCTTTTATTTGGCGGTTTTGTTCAAAGAGATAATTCTATACCTATCGGAATTAGTGATTCAGGTGTGTCTAGAAAAGCAAGTGTATTTGAAGTCTATAATCCTGATACAAATAAATTTTCGCTTATAAAATCCCCTAAAATTTTTAATAATATTAACGATTTGTATCTTTATAATGATAATTTATTAATTGTAGCTGATAACAGATTTTATTTATACAATTTAAAGACAAATAATTTAAGAGAATCAAAGAGTGAAGTGAATGGTAAAACTTTTCTTCAATTAAAAAATGGAGATATTGTATTAGTAAGTTATGTTTCTGATAAATTAGGTAATCAGATGATTTTGAAACGATATAATCCTGAAAAAGATACAATTGTTGAACTAGGAAAATTAATTGTTCCGAGAGGATCAGTTTATTTGTATAACATGACATTATTACCAGATGGAAATATTTTAGTAAATGGAGGTCAAAATATTGAAAAATCCGGTAATTTTTCAGGAGATGGTATATATGAAAATCGAACTGAAATATTCAATCCTGAAACAGGTAAATCTGTATTGATAAAAAATATGCCTTATAAAAGACCTGGAGGGTATTCAGTTCTGTTAAAAGATGGACGAATATTGTTTTATTTTGATAAGTATGCGTGTTTATATGTACCAAGAAAATAAATTAAGTAAATGTAATGTAGATATTATTCTATATTGTAATAAATCAGTAAAATAAAAAAGATCCATCTAATGATGAAGCTTTTTTATGGAGCGGGAGACTAGGCTGTCTTGACCTGCTCGCGTTAAACACTTCTGCTCGCAGTTCGCTCGAACTCAAAATAAGTTCTCACCTGTATCTCTATAAATTAAAAAAGGACTGGAATAAATCCAATCCTTTTTTAATTAGCGGGAGACGAGGCTCGAACTCGCGACATCCTCCTTGGCAAGGAGGCATTCTACCACTGAATTACCCCCGCATCGGGTACTTTTTTAGTATTACATAAACATTTTTTTTTTGCAAGTGTTTTTTTATATTATTTTATGCAGCGGTTGGTTCTTCTTCCGGTTTTTCGTTTGTATCCATAGAACTTATATTGGTTTCAAGCCTTTCGCCGAATTGTTTTTTTAATTGATTTACCAGCTCATTTGAACTTTCAACCCAGAAAATTGATGCTGATAATATTTTTACATCAGTATCAAAATCTTTTAGTTTAAACATAACAGGATCTGAGCCTGAATGTTGGCATAAAATATTTTTTAAAAGTACTATTTCTTCAAATTTAAAATCATCAAGAAGTGTTATTGTAAATATATTTGAATTATCAACAGTTTTTACGCTTTCTATAACAATAGATGGCGGTTCGTCATCGCTTCTTCTGTTTACTTTGCCTGAAATAATTACGCGTTGTTCGCTTTGTAGAATATCTCCGTATTCCGCAATTTTTCTGTTAAAAGCGATAGCTTCTATTTTCCCTGACAAATCTTCTATTGTTAAAAAGCGTATGAATTTTGTCGGATCTTTTTTAGTCGGAATTTGTCGCATTGTAGTAACAAGTCCGCAGATAGTTACAATCTTGTCATTCGGAAGTTCAGGAATTTCTGAAATTTTATGAGTCATAAGAAACGGTAATTTATCCCTTATTGTTGATAGCGGGTGACTTGTTACATAAAAGCCCAAAAATTCTTTTTCAAAATTTTGTAATGTTCTTGCATCATATTCTTCATCTGAACCTGAAAGTTGAAATTTCGCATCTGCAATTTCTGCTGTATCGCCAAGCATGTCAAACAAACTTCCTTGTCCTGATTCTTTTGCTTTTGATTCTTTTGATGCTGTTGCTGTTATATATTCAATATTATCCATCAATTGTTTTCTGCTTTTTTCAATTGATGCAAATGCGCCTGCTTTAATCAAGCCTTCAAGCGTTTTTTTGTTTGAACATTTTGTATCTAAACGTTTAATATAATCATATATTGATTTATATTCGCCGTTTTCTTCTCTTTCTTTTATAATTTCTTCAATTACACCTTCTCCTACTTGTTTAATTGAAGCAAGTCCAAATCTTATGTTATGCCCGTCAGGTGCGTATTCAAGATATGATTTGTTAATATCTGGCGGTAAAACTTTTATTCCGTATTTCAAAGCTTCTTCAATATAGCTTTGAGTTTTATCCTGATCTCCAGCAACACTAGATAATAGAGCTGATAAGTATTCAACAGGATAATGGCATTTCAAATAGGCTGTTTGATATGCAACGAACGCATAGGCTGATGAATGGGCTCTGTTAAAGCAGTATGCGGCGAAATTTTGAATTTGTTCAAAAAGTTTTGTAGCATCTTCTGCTTTCATGCCATATTTTGCTGACCCTTCGATTAACTTATCTTTTTGAGCAGCCATGGCAACAGGGTCTTTGTGCCCCATCATACGGCGAACCTGGTCAGCTTGCCCAAGAGAATAATCTGCCATAACCTGGAAGATTTGCATAATCTGTTCTTGGTAAACCATTGTTCCGTATGTATCTTTTAAGATAGGCTCCAATCTTGGGTGAGCATAAGTAATAGCCTGACGACCGTGTTTTCTTTCTACGAAGTCATCTACCATGCCGGATCCTAAAGGTCCAGGTCTGAATAGTGCAACTAAAGCGCCTAAATCTTCAAAAACGTCAGGTTTTAATTTCTTTACCAAATTTGTCATGCCGGAAGATTCAAGCTGGAATACTCCGACTGTTTCTCCTCGAACAAGCATGTCATAAGTCGGTTTGTCATCGAGTGGAATGTGATTTATATCAACATCAATTCCCTGACATTTTTTTACGAGTTTTACGGTTTTATGAATCATTGTAAGGTTACGCAAACCCAAAAAGTCCATTTTTAGAAGTTTCATTTTCTCTAAAATTTCTCTGTGGTATTGCGTAATAATAATTCCGTCTTTAGATGGCTGAACAGGTACGATTTGATCAAGCGGTTTGTAAGAAATGATTACACCTGCAGCGTGCATACCTATACCGCATTTTATACCTTCAACATTTTTGGCTGTATCAATTACTCTTTTTATTTCAGGATCAGTGTCATATAAATTTTTAAGTTCTGAACCTTCAATCATTGAACCTTCAATTGTATCTTCAATTAAAGATGCCGTTTTGTTACTCTTTGCATATTCCATGCCAAAGACTCTTGCAACACTTTTGAATGCGTTTCTGGCAGCAAGTGTATTGAAGGTAATAATTTGGCAAACTTTATCTGCTCCGTATTTTTTTACAACGTAATCGATAACTTCTCCACGTTTTTCAATACAAAAGTCTGTATCAATATCAGGCATGCTGAAACGTTCAGGGTTCAAAAATCTTTCAAACAACAGATGGTGCCTGATAGGATCCAAATCTGTAATATCTAGTGCGTATGCAACAACTGAACCTGCCGCTGAACCTCTACCTGGACCTACCGGAATATCATGAGTTTTTGCAAAATGGATAAAATCCCAAGTTATTAAGAAGTATGCGGAAAATCCCATTTTTTCAATAATTCCGAGTTCATATTTTACACGTTCTTTTAATTCCGGAGTTATCTGTTCTTCTTTGTATTTCTTTTTTAAACCTTGCATTACAAGTTCTTCCAAATAAGAATCGGTTGTATGATTTGGAGGAACCGGAAAATCTGGTAAAGGAGCTTCCCATTTAATTGTTACATGACATTGTTCTGCAATATCGACTGTGTTTTTAATACATTCGTCAAAAGTTTCAGAATCCATCCATTTGAATGCGTCACGCATTTCAGAAACTGTTTTTACATAAAATTCGTTATTCGGGAAATGGAAACGGTTCTCTTCATCCTTCATAGACTGAGTTTGCATACAAAGTAATGTATCATGCCAGTCAGCATCTTCCTTTCGCAAATAGTGGGAATCGTTTGTGATAATCATTTTTATCCCAAGCTCTTTTGCAATTTTAATTAAATCAGGGTTAGTTCTTTTTTGTTCTTCCAGTCCGTGATCTTGAAGTTCTATATAATAATCGTCTCCGAATAAATCTTTATAGCGTTTTGCAACTGCTTTGGCTTCTTCATAATCACCTTTTAGCAAGTTTTGTAAAACTTCTCCGCCTAAGCATGCCGAACAGCAAATTATTCCTTCATGGCGTTCTTTTAATAACTCAAAGTTAATACGCGGTTTCATGTAAAATCCTTTGCAAGCTGCATCTGATGCAAGCTTTACAAGGTTCATGTAGCCTTCGTTGTTTTTTGCTAAAAGGATTAAGTGATATCTCGGGTTGTTATTCGGATCTCTTTCTGTAATATCTCCGTTATGGACGTAAAATTCACAACCTATAATTGGCTTTATTCCTGCTTCTTTTGCTTCCAAATATAAGTCAAGTGCACCGTACATGACACCGTGATCAGTAATTGCAACGGCAGGCATGTTGTTTTCTTTTGCAAATTTGCAAAGTTCTTTTAGCTTTATAGCCCCGTCCAGTAATGAAAATTCACTGTGAAGATGTAGTGGTACAAATTGTGTATTCTTATCCATAATTAAAATTTTAGCATGTCTGAATTTAAGAAGGAATTGAATGTTAAATAATGTAATTTATAAATTCAATAAATAGAAAATTTAATAAATTATTCGTAATTTGCAAGTGTTTTATTTATATTTTCAATCATTTCTTCTTTTAAAAATTTTGGAGATATAATTTCGCATTGTCTTCCATATCTCATAAGTCTGTTTATTAGAGAATGCAAATCTTCGTTTTTATTTACTATTATGTGGCTTCCGTCAGATTCAATTTTGTCTAATCTTTCCCAGTCACGAATTTTATAGTTTCTTGCCAGTCTGTTTTTTATTCTGTAAACAACTGTTGTTGGAATTGATTGAGATGAAGATGATGACGGTAATTGTTTTATTGATATTATATTTTCAATCGGAATTTCATATACTCTGCTTCCGTTTTGTCCGATTGCTTTCAGACAAATTTTTCTTTTTTGATAAATTTGTTCAATAGGTGAGCACACCAGATTTATTTCTTCACCTTTGTCATCGGTGTAAATAATTTCTAATTTTAATTTATCCTGGCAATATTTTTCGCATTTCTTTACTTGTTCTACCATTTCAGAATGGTAAAATGAGAGATTTAAGTTCTTTGTATTATTTTCAATTTGTTCAAGACTTTGTGCAGATTCATCATAGCGCATTTCAATACTGTTTATAAAACTTTCAAAATTCGTTTTATTTTTCCCATCAGGAAGAATTGAACCTGCTTCTTTTAATAAATTGACACTTTTTATATCTTCAAGGCTAAATTTAATTTTATAAATAGAGCTAAACATGTGATATTTGCCCTTAATCTTTTTTACCTTAAGCCCAAATATTTTCATGGCATTCAGATATTTGTTAAGGGTAACATGTGTGTTTGATGTCCCATCATAATTTCCGTCTGATAACAAATCAATAACTTTTTTAAATTCAACATCCCCTTCATATAGCATTTTTATAAAGGTGAATAATTTTATGCAGGAATCATTGTATTTCTCGGTTAATTTTTTAGTCACAATAATACCCCGCTTTCATATCTTTCAAAAGATTTATAAAATCTTTTTTGAAATTTTCAGGTTCTAATATTGTACACAATGGTCCGTATTCTAAAAGTCTTTGTTTTGCTAAAAAGTCATTAGATGTATCCATTTCAATAACTGTTTTGTTGTTATCAGTGTTTATAATTTTTTCATTAGCATCTAATTTAACTTTTTTTGAGTCACATTTCAGTTCATATATTATTTTTAAATTTTTTATATCATTTGGAATATTGTGGTGTAATTTGATTTCGTTAATTTTAATAATTCTGCTAACAAGAAAACTCCCGTATTGCAAGTATTCAAAACCTGTGCCATACAAATAAATTTTACCATTGGAAGTTGCTATTTTGTCAGCAATTAATTCTACATTTTTTTTACCTGAATTTGGAGAATTATATAAAATAACAATTTGTTCTTTTTTGTCGCAACATTCAACCAAATCTTCCAAAAGCTTGATATCCACATCATTTAGCATCGAAATCTTTTTGATTTCGGCTACAAATTCCTGATTTTTAATATATGTACCTATTTTTTCAAAGAAATGTGCCATTGAAATAATTTCTTTGATATCCATACTTTTAACAATACTTTTGTAAACCTTGATTATGCTTTGGATTTGTTCTTGGCTTAGCTTTAGTTCAAAAGGATGTTTGGTTATAACATATCTTGAAATTTTATCTTCCCCTCTAAACCTTTTGACTTCGCAACCTAAGCGTTTTAAAGAATTTATGTAAACTCTTAGTGTATCTATTGATATTTTTTCTCTTAAATATGGGTGGTTAAAAAGATACTGACTAATTTCTTCATAGGATTTTGGTCCTTCAGCAAGTAGCGAAAAAATAAGAAGAGCTTTAAAACCTGTGAATGACATTAGGTTGTATGTAACTTTTTGATTTTTTATAAACTCTTTCATTGTATTTTCCCCATAATTAATAGTTTACTATAAAAATAATAATTGTTTAAGGGCATGTAATTAGCGTATAATGTTATCGCTAATTATTAAATGTCAATTAAAAAAAATTTTATTTTTACTTAATTTCATTAAGTTTTCTTCATTAAGATTTAAGAACTTGAATTTTTGCTTGATAAATATAGGGGCATGGTCAATTGTAAATTTTATTTTATTTTTCTTTACTTGTCAAACTTTTAACTTAGATTTACATTAAAAAATGTGGAGGGGCAAGGAACTGAATAAAAGAAATTCAGAACGGCTGCCGGATAGTTAAAAAATCGGAAATGAAAAAGAGAGGTGATGGCAAAGTCCGATAGTTGTGAAAAGGGTTTAAAAGAGGAAACAAAAAGATACTTTTGGAAGTGCAGAGAACGATTAGGGATATTATTTTTTTATTTAAATTTTGTATTATTAAAAGTTTTACAGGAGTTAAAAAAAATTTTTTAGGGGATTAGGAGATAGTTGTAAATGAAAAAAGCTTGCTAAAGTGCAAGCTTTTTTATATTATATAGTATATGGTTGATGAGTTGCAGACAAAACTTGTAATAGGATTAATGTCAGGTACATCTTGTGACAGTATTGATGCAGGTTTATGCGAAGTGCATCCTGATTTGTCTGTAAAATTAATTTCCGGTATAAATTATAAGTATCCGGAACATATTAGAGCAAAAATTTTTCAACTTTTTTCCGGTAATGTTTCTGTTAAAGATGTTTGTCAGATGAATTTTGCAATCGGGCATTGTTTTGCTGAAGCTTGTAAAGTTTTGATTTCAGAGCATGGGAAACCTGATTTTATTGCAAGTCATGGGCAGACAATATTTCATTTTCCGATTGATGAAAAGTTAGATAAAATTTCTTTGAAAAGTACGTTACAAATTGGCGAAAGTTCTGTTATTGCTCAAGAAACAGGTTGCTTAACTATTTCAAATTTTAGAGAAGCTGATATTGCCGCAGGTGGCGAGGGAGCTCCTTTGGTTTGCTTTGCTGATGAAAAATGGTTCAAGCCTTTAAAGAAAAATCTGCTTGTCCAAAATATCGGTGGTATTTCTAATGTTACTGTAATTTCTGAAGATTTTCCAACATTTGGATTTGATACAGGACTTGGAAATATTATGATTGATTATTGCACTAACAAATATTTTAAAATGCCTTATGATAAAGATGGGAAAATTGCAGATTCAGGTAAAGTGTCTCAAAGCTGGCTAGAATGTTTAATGCAGGATGAATATTATTTTAAAACTCCACCTAAAACGACGGGTAGAGAATATTTTTCAGCAGAATATATTGAAAATGCTCTTCGATTCGGGCCGAAAAATCCGGAAGATATTGTTGCGACAGCAACTGCTCTTACTGCCAAAACTATAACATCAGCTTATGAAAGATTTATTTATCCGGATATTGATGTCAAAGAAGTTATTATTGGTGGCGGTGGGGCATATAACCCTACATTAATGAAATATATCAGACACTATCTTCCAAAACATATCGATTTGAAAACGCATGAAGCTTATGGAATTTCAAATAATTTTAAAGAAGTCATGGCTTTTGCTCTGCTAGGTTATTGTACTTATTATGGTATCCCTAATAATTTGCCGTCTTGTACCGGAGCTTCTAAAAGAGTTATTTTAGGAAAACTAGCTAATTGATTTTTAATCTTATTTTGTTATTGTTTTATTAACTATTGTAAATCTTATTATTCTTTTTAGCAATTATAATTTTTCAGTAGTATTCTTTAAGGTGTACAATTTATCAAACAAAAGCAAAAAGGAGATTAATATGATAAATAAAGTAGCATTTACAGGTAGAGAAACTATGTTAACAGATGGATTGAAAAAAGCAGCTCCAAAAGCTCAAGAATTTGTTTCTTCTTCTTCAATTTTACCGTCATTGCCTAAGGTAAAAATTGCTCAACCTATTGAACCTCAAGCTGTATATACAAGCCCATTTGCTCCAACCGGTAATTCAATTGCAAAAGAACTTGCTGATGAAGCTGCTGCAACAAAAAGAATTAATTTATATATCTAGTTTTTTTATTGCATAAGGAATGTACCTGATTGTGTCGGAGGCTAAAACTCCGTAAGCAGTCAGGTCATTTTTTGCCAAATCTCCTGCTAATCCGTGAAGATAAACTCCTAAAACTGATGCGTCAAAAATATTCATGTGTTGTGCAAGCAAACCTGCAATCATTCCGGCAAGAACATCTCCGCTGCCTGCTTTCGCAAGAGCGCTGTTGCCTGTTTTGTTGTAATATATTGTTCCGTATTGAGATGCAACTATTGTTCTGTGTAGTTTTAATACAGTTACGCAATTATATTTTTTACATATTTCAAGTGCAGCTTCTTCAGGAGATTGCAAAACTTTGTCCAGTGTTGTATCTAAAAGTCGTGATGCTTCTTTAGGGTGTGGGGTTAGTACAACATTTTCCGGTAACTTAATTTTATTTTTGGAAAGTATATTAAGCCCGTCTGCATCAATCACAGTTGGAAGATTTATGGATGACGATATTGTTTCTTTAAATATTTTGGTCGCTTCTTCAGATGCTGAAAGCCCGCATCCTATAAGTAAAACTGTTGATGTTTTAGTTAGTTCTAAAATTCTTTCAGTTGGCGCAAGAACAATTTCAGGTGCAAGTGTAGCTGCTGCTCTTAAAACATTTTCATGACTTGCAAGTTCAACATAACCTGCCCCTATTTTTAAAGCTGCAATTGATGATAGACAAGCTGCACCTGTCATATATTCTGATCCTGATACGTTTAAAATTTTCCCGAATGTTCCTTTATTTGAATTTTCATCTCTAAAAGGAAGTTTTGGTATATTATAATCCATTTTGTCTTATAGCCTCATAAGCAACTATTGCAACGGAGTTTGACAAATTTAAACTTCTTTGACCTTCTTTCATCGGAATTGTTAGAGCATTTTTATCTTTTACATAAATGTCAGGCAAACCTCTTGTTTCAGGTCCAAAAACTATAAAATCTCCGTCTTGGAATTTTATATCTGTGTATATTTTCTTTGCTTTAGTTGTCAGATAATAAAAATTAGCAGATTTGTTCGCTTCAAGCAATTCATCCATTGTATCAATTTTATGTATATCTACACTATCCCAATAGTCTAATCCTGCTCTTTTTGTGTATTTGCTTGAAAGAGAAAATCCTAATTTCCCGACAAGGTAAAGACTTGCTCCAGTACAGGCACAAAGTCTTGCAATATTTCCTGTATTTTGTGGAATTTCAGGTTCATATAATACTATATTAAGTTTTGCCATTTTGTAATTAATCCTTATTGAATAATTTTGGACTTTCAACAATTACAGGGATTGCTCTGACAACACAAAATATAATTGCAGCCCAAGCAAATATCATTGTTATAATATGAAGTGTTGGGGTTCCTGCCCAAAGTTCAAGTCCTGGTGTATTTACTGCTATTAAAAGTAAGAATGCAAGAACTTTTGCGACTGCATAACTTATTCTCATAAATCTTGATGCGCAGATAAATTTTCCCCATTTTGTAGATTGCATAGATTTGTCTCCAAATGCAGTCATTCCTTGAGATAATGCCACACTTCTAATCCCATCTGTTGTGAATGCTCTTGCAACACAAACAAGAGGAAATAAAATATTAATCCAACCTAAAACAGCAAAAGCTGTCCAATATGAAACTTCAACAATTCTATCACCCAAAATATCAAGAACAGAACCCCATTCTGAGGATTGATTAAGCTTTCTTGCCAAGTACCCATCAAGACCGTCCATAGAAAATGCAATTATTGTTAAAATAAATGCTATTAAATATGCCCAAGTTGTTTGCATATAAAGCATTGCAATTGCAATATATGCAACAAATACTCGTGATACTGATACAATATTTGCAAGATTATTTTTAATATTCATAAAAGATGTCTCTCCAACTAAATTGTTTTAATTCTTAATTTTTATTTTTTTGTTCTTGAAAGAGCAAAGTTTACTTGATCAAGTTCTTTTACTCTATCTCCAAGCATAATTTTTTCAGCTTCTTCTAAGATTTGAGTAACCATACAACCGTTATCGCCGTCTGAACGAGCTTTTTTACCTGTTGCACAGCAGCTTACAAAATGTTGACATTCTAGTTTTAAAGGTTCAATTTCCAGATAATCAAGTTTAATATTTTGAGAGCTGTCTTTAACAAAGTTATCGTAAATAACAAGTTTATGTTCAGGAACTGTATCATCTAAAATAGCAGTAGCTTTTGTTCCTCTAACTAAAAGTTGAACATGTTTTCTTGGAGTAATCCAACTTTCTGAAATATGTCCAATCATTCCGTCTTCAAATTGAATACCAATATGAGTAATATCCATAATATCATTTTGTTCTGAAGAACAGCCAAGAGCTGAAAGAACATGTACAGGAGCTTTCCCTGTTACATAGCTGATTAAAGATACATCATGCGGAGCTAAATCCCACATTACACTTCTGTCATTTTTGAAGAAGTTAACATTCAATCTGTCACTTTGAGCATAAAGAATTTTACCTAAAGCACCTTCTTCAATAAGCATTTTCAAACGGTTAACAGCAGGATGGTAAAGTAATAAATGACCAACCATTAAAACAAGACCTTTTTCATGAGCAAGTCTTGTTAAATCTCTAGCTTCAGCGGCAACTGTTGAAATAGGTTTTTCAACATAAACATTTTTGCCTGCTTCAAGCATTGCTTTAACCATTTTATAATGTGTATGACTTGGGGTAACAACGCATACACCTGTTATTGTACTGTTATTAATTATATCGTTAAAATCTTTTGTAACTTTTACTCCCGGATATTGCTCCGTAACTTTTTTCAAATTTTCTTCATCAATATCGCATACGGTATCTAATACATTTAAGTTGTAAAAATTGCGGACAATGTTTCTTCCCCATACACCGCAGCCTATTACTGCAACTTTTTGTTCTTTCATTTTTAAATTCCCTAATTTCTCTTAATGTTTATTAATTATTTGTGCAAAAGTCTTGCACGCTCTTTTTATATCATACTACTCAAAGATAATTTTGCAAATTTTTTACATATTATTGTTTGCATTTTGTCGCTGTTGTTTATATGCTGTCAATCTTAATTGGTGCATTTCTTCACACTTGTTGTAGAAAAGTTCTCTATCAGCTTCAGGAAAATAGACTGATAATTTATCTAAAAGACCTTTTGGAAATTCCGAATATTTTGCCATTCTATCTAACATATCATCATTTATCGGGTAAATTGATCTGAAATTTTTATAATAAATAGCTTTTATTTCTTCTTCAGATCTTTGTGGATTTTCCATAGGTTTAGTTCCAAGCTTATATGTTACGTAGTTGGTATCAAAATAAGCCGGAGTATATCTTTTCATGATTATTCTCATAATAAAGTCAAAATCTGACATTGTTTTAAATTTTAAATCAAAGTAATTTTCTTTTTCAATCATTGACTTTTTAAAAAACATTGCTTGTCTTGCGCAAGGCATTGCCTGAAATGCGTTGTACATAGAAGGAGCAAATAAGAATACAAAACCTTCAGGGTGTCTGCAATATGCAGGTGCAAATGTAAAATCTGCGTTACTTGCTTCCATAAGATTAACTATATCGGCAATAGATGTTATGTCATGGATAAAATCATCGCAGCTCAAAAATGTTATATATTTACCTTTTGCTCTCATTACTCCTTTATTGTAAGCATCAAATTTCCCTGTATCAGGTTCTGAGAAAAATGTAAAAAATCCTTTGTTTTTGTAATCTTTAAGCATTTCAATAGTTCCGTCGTTTGAAGCTTTATCAATTACCATGTGCTCAATATAAGGATATGTTTGCAAATCCAGTAGAGATATTAAAAGATTAAAATCATCTGCCAGATTGTTTTCTAATAAATTATGTGTTGGTGTAATAATTGTTACGTAAGGTTCCATATTTTATCCCTTTATTCTCTTTGTATTATTCTCTATAATAACACAATACTGCTGATTTTACGAATTGTTACGAGATGTAAATTATATATAAAAATTACAACAAAAATGTCTAAAAGTGAGTTTAAATATAAGTAGTAGTGTTTATTAAGAGTGGTATAGGAGGTTGTTATGTCTCAGTATACTTCAGTTTCGCCTGCGGAAATGGGAATTATGACAGGTGTTGTCTCTGCCGGTGTTGGTTATTCGATTGCTCCAAGAAAATATAATCTTGAGCAACTTTTAACTCAAAAGCCTGATGTGTTTGAAAAATCTTTCCCAAAAGATATTATGCAAAAGGCAGGAAAAGAACAAAAAAACGCATTTGATATTATTGTTGAGGGCAGAAAAATTCTTCAATATGCTGCTAAAAATAATTCAGAAGATGCAAAGCTCGCGGAACTTTTAAATGTCCCAAAATATTCAAAAGCGTATAGAGCTGTAAAAGATTTTCTGCCAAAAGCTCGTGTTCAAACAGCTATCGTTTTTGGTGTTATCGGTGCATTAGCAGGTATTTTGGGAAGGATAATGTTTGGCGATAAGTCTGATATTTAGTAGTTTGTGTATATTTCCCTGATTATATATTCTTCAAGAGATTTTTTTGTTTGCGGTTTTGTTTTTGAATCATTAATTATGATTGAAAATGCGTAAGTCTTACCGTTTCTTGATGTGATATATCCTGCAATTGCACTTACATCTGATAATGTTCCTGTTTTAGCATATAAATTGTCTTTAAAATATAGCATTCTGTTTTTCAAAGTGCCTTCGCCAGCTGTTGGTAAGGTGTCTTTTAAAAATGCGTATACTTCTTTGTGTGTTAAAAAGTCACTCATAAAATCTGTTGTTACGATGTTATTTTTTGATACGCCGCTTCCGTCAATTATTTTGATATCATCATGATTAATTGCTATTTTATCAAAATAGGCGTTTAGCATTTTTTGTGAATTAGCTAAAGAGCCTGTGTTATTAACGTATTTTGCTCCGGCTAATTTAAAGACTGATTCTGCGACAAAATTGTTGCTTTTTACAAGTATTTCTTCAATAGCTTTGTCTATCGGATGTTTTACTTCTGATACCAGATAAACATTTGAGGACGGAACTTTTTTCTGCATAAATGCTCCGTAGTAATCCATTTTTGCAGATCGAATTGCATCTTCCAGTCTTAAAATAAAATATCTTTTAGGGTGGTTGATTGGAATATATTGAGTAATTTGTTTATTTATTGTCCCTTCAACTTTTAAAATATCAGGAGAAATACTGTTATTTCTGCTAATTTCTACCTCATTTTCTTTCCCTGTTGTTACGAGGTTCATAAATGTCGTCGGGTAGAATTTTGATGTGTAAATTGATGCAGGTGCTCCAAGTGTTGTAGGGGCAATAATTATACCGAGCTTGTTTCCGTCAATGTTATAGGAACTGAATTTTGGCATAAGAGGATTTAAATCATCATCCCATTGCCAGCCTTCTCCCCATTCTGTGCTGTCAAAAATATAGTCATCAATATATATGGCTTTTGGAGAAATTACTTTTTTTTCTTTTACGGCCTTTTCAAACAAACTATTTAATCCTGCTGAGGTTAAGAATGGATCTGCCCCAAGTTTTACAAATAATTCGTTATTGGTATTTTTATATAATTTTGTTGAAAACTCGTAATCCTTTCCTAGTTTATCTACTGATGCTGTCAGTGTTATAAGTTTCATTGTTGATGCAGGCATGGAAGGTTTGTTTTCATGAAGCTCATAAACAGGTTTGCCTGTTTCTAAATCTCTGACAGAAACTGATACACTCCCTTTGTTTATGCCTGAATCTGAAATTGTTGAATCAATTGCAGAAGCAAAAGCTTTTGATTGTATCCCTAATATTACTGTTAAACTCATCAAAAGAACTAAGATTTTTTTCATTTAATTATTTCAACCTCATAAGATTTTCTTATATCATTCATACAAGTACATTTTTCTCTGAATTCATACATTGGAGCAAAATCTAAGCTTGCTGAAAATGCGCCTTCTTTTTGGTCTTTGATTTCTGATATTGTATCTCCTTTGTAATCAATGATTCTTGAGTGGCCGATATTCCATTCGCCGTTTTCTATGTATCCTGATTGAGTTAGAGCAACCATATATGCTTGGTTTTCAACAGCTCTGCATCTTGTCATACATTCCCACGGTATAGGCTTTTTTAATCCCCAGGCTGCACAATTTATAAAAAGATCGGCTCCTGCTTTTCTGTATGCTCTGTAAATTTCAGGAAATCTAATATCATAACATATTGTCAAGCCTGTTTTTACCCCTTCAATATCAACCATAACAGGATTTTTGCCAACTTCTACAAATGTTCCTTCATCACTCCCGTAATATGAGAATAAGTGGTTTTTGGAATATAAAGCAACGAGTTCGCCTTTTCTGTTTAATACTGGGCAGGTGTTGTAGTAATGTTCATCTGATTTAGAAATGAAGCTTCCGCCAACAACCCATGTATTATAATCTTTTGCTATGCCTGAAAGAAGGTTAATAGTTTCGCTGTTTTTAACTTCTTCTGCCGATTCTCTAAAATGTTTTGGCGCCCATCCGACAGTCCAAACTTCAGGCAAAACAATAATATCAACTCCTTTTTTGATATCTCTTTGAACAAGAGATGATACTTTATCAAAATTTGCTTTTTTATCCCCAATCTTAGAACACATCTGTATTGCAGATATGTTTAGCTTTTTTTCTTTTTGTTCCATAATTTTTGTTTTTTAGCCTCGTTATATAATTCAGGTGCTTTTGCATCTAAATTTAAAAGTTCATTTTTAATTTTTTCTCTAACTTCTGAAAGTTCTTCATTAGAAGCATCTTGTTTAACATATATTGGTTCACTGTATATATTTAAAATATTACATGACCCACAAGGCACTTTCATTTTATCCCAAGAAGGAAGACTTATGAATGATTTTTGTGGAGAAAACCAAGTAACCGGAATAATCGGTGCTCCAGAAAGTTGAGCCAATTTAATAGCTCCGTTTTTAACTTTGTGTAGTGGCCCGTGAGGCCCGTCAACCATTATTGCAACGCTCTCGCCATTCTTTAATCTTTCAAGCATTTGCATTGTAGATTCAACAGAACCTTTTTTGCCGGAAGAGCCTCTAACAACTTTAAATCCCCAATTTTCACAAACATTTGCTACAATGTGCCCGTCAATAGAATTACTGATTAGCACACTTAAATTTTTTCTGTCTTTAATCCCATGTACAAGTAATTGGTTTGCATGCCATAAGGCAAATATGCAGGGTGGATTTTGCGGATGATTATGATTTTCTATATGTGTAAATATTTCTTGGAATCTTAAAATCCTATATACTGCATTTGTTATAAATTTAAGGTTACTATCATTAATCAATCTTACCATGCTCTGATTATACCATAAAATCTGTTATTAATTGTTATATTTGTAAATCGCTAAACTTGCACAAATTCTTTTTTGCGGTATGATTATTGCATAAGTATTAAGTAAAATAAAGGATGAAAATATGAAAGTAACTTTAGAAAAAGAAAAAGAAAATGTAGTAAAATTAGATATTACAATTCCTGCAAAAGATGCAGCAGATGCTTATAACAAAGCAGTTCACAAAATTTCTCAATATGTAAATATTGACGGCTTCAGAAAAGGAAAAGCTCCACGTGCTGTTGTTGAAAGACATGTTGGTACTGAAAGAATTAAACAGGAAGCTATTGAAAACTTGATGCCAAAAGCAATTAACCAAGCTGTTGTTGATAACGACTTGGATTTAATCGCTCAACCATATATTACAAATTACAATTTCAATGTTGGTGAAGATTTGACAGTTACTGCAAAAGCTGAATTAAGACCGGAGGTTACTCTTGGTCAATATAAAGGTTTGACTCTTGAAGTAAAAGATTCTCCAATCGAAGAAGATGCAATGCAAAAATCTATCGATAATCTTTTGAAACAACATAGTGAACAAGTTACAGTTATTGACAGACCTACAAAAGATACTGATATCGCAGTAATTGATTTTGAAGGAACTGCAAACGGTGAAAAAATCAAAGGCGGAGATGCAAAAAATTATCCTCTTGATTTAGCTCATTCTAATTTTATTCCTGGTTTTGCTGAACAAATCGTTGGTAAAAACTTGAATGATGAATTTGATATCAAGGTAACTTTCCCTGAAGATTACCACGATGAAAAATTGAAAGGTCAACCTGCAACTTTCAAAATTAAAATTAACGAAATTAAAGAAAGAAAAGTTCCTGAACTTAATGATGAATTTGCTCAAAAAGTTGGTCCATTCAAAACAGTTGATGAATTAAAAGCTGATATTCAAAAATATCTTGAATCTCAACGTGAAAGAACTAATAAAATGAATTCTGAAAACGAAGTATTCAAAACTGTTGTAGATGCTGCAAAAGTTGATATCCCTCAATCTATGATTGACAGAGAAGCAAATTCTTTGAGAGAAGAATATAAACAAAGACTTGCAGCTCAAGGTATTGATTGGGATGCTCTTGTTAAATCTCAAGGCGAAGATCAATTATTGAAAAACTTGAATGAAGATGCACTTGTAAGAATTAAAAATTCTTTAGTAATTGATAAGATTGCAAAAGAAGAAAATATCAAGCTTGAACAAAAAGACGTTGAAAATAAATTCGCTCAATTGAGTGCAGCTTATGGATTGAAACCTCAAGATTTAATTAAACAATTAGGTCAAAATCCTCAAGTTCTTGCTTCTATTTCTCAACAAGCTTTGAACGACAAAGTTAGAGATTTCTTGAACGCAAACAACAAAGTTGAAATCAAGTAAGAATTTTAAATAATATATGTGCCGTATTTACAACGGCACATTTTTGATTAATATTATAAAAAGTTATATAATGAATATTAATATGTTTGGTAAAAAGTATTATCAAACACGAGATAAAAAGAAAGGGAATTAATCATGAGTTTTGTACCCGTTGTAATAGAACAATCTAGCAGAGGTGAACGTTCTTTTGATATCTTTTCAAGATTGTTGAGAGAGAGAATTATTTTCTTGGGAACTCCTATTGATGACATGGTTGCAAATTTAATTGTTGCTCAATTGTTATTGTTAGATAGTGAAAATCCTGAAAAAGATATTATGCTTTATATAAACAGCCCTGGTGGATCTGTAACTGCAGGTTTTGCTATTTATGACACTATGCAGCATATAAGAGCAGATGTTTCTACTATTTGTTTAGGTCAGGCTGCTTCAATGGGCGCATTCCTTTTATCTTCAGGTACTAAAGGAAAACGTATGGCTTTACCTCATTCTCGTGTACTTATTCACCAACCTCTTGGCGGTGCTCAAGGTCAGGCTACTGATATTGAAATTCAAGCTGCTGAAATTATCAGAATTAAAAAATCATTGAACGAAATTCTTGCTTCAAATACAGGTCAGTCTATTAAGAAAATTGAAAAAGATACAGATCGTGATTATATTATGACTCCTGCTGAAGCACTTGAATACGGTATGATTGATAAAGTTATTTCAAGAGATGCAATTAAGTAAGAAAGAAAGAAAGGATAGGCTTGTATTTTTAAGTATTATTATTTAAAAATGTAGGCTGTGGTGTAAAAAATGCCAAAACATGATGACAGTAGATTAAAATGTTCATTTTGTGGGAAATCACAAGATCAAGTAAAAAAATTGATTGCAGGTCCTGAAGTTTATATTTGCGATGAATGTGTAGAACTTTGTAATCAGATACTTGATGAAGAATTCTTTGAAAATAAAGATAAGGAAAACGGTGGAGAAGAAGCTAAAGCTGAAGAAAAACCTATTCCGAAACCTCATGAAATAAAAGCATATCTTGATGAATATATTGTTGGTCAGGATGATGCCAAAAAAGTTTTGTCAGTTGCTGTTTATAATCACTACAAGAGATTAAAACACAATAAAGAAGCTGATTTGAAGGATAATGTTGAAATTCAAAAATCAAACATTCTTCTTGTCGGTCCTACCGGTTCTGGTAAAACTTTATTGGCTCAAACGCTTGCAAAAATGTTAGATGTACCTTTTGCTGTTGCTGATGCAACTACTTTGACTGAAGCAGGGTATGTCGGTGATGATGTTGAAAATATATTACTTCGTTTATATCAAAATGCTGATTTTGATTCTTCAAAAGCTGAAAGAGGTATTATATATATCGATGAAATTGATAAGATTTCAAGAAAATCTGAAAATACATCTATTACACGTGATGTTTCAGGTGAAGGTGTTCAACAGGCTTTATTAAAGATGATTGAAGGTACTGTTGCACATGTTCCGCCTCAAGGAGGAAGAAAACATCCACATCAAGAATTTATCGAAATTGATACAAGCAATATATTATTTATTGTTGGCGGTGCGTTTGTAGGTTTGGAAAAAATCGTTGAGCGCAGAGCTGGCGAAGGAATTTCTGTTGGGTTTGGGGCAAAAGCTCCTATGACTCAAGCTGAAAAAGATGCTGCTGCTGTTAAAATGCTTAAGAAATTGCAGCCTGAAGACTTGTTAAAATTCGGTTTAATTCCTGAATTTATAGGTCGTGTTCCAATTTATGCAGTTCTTGATGAATTGAATGAAAAAACATTGAAGATGATTTTGACAGAACCTAAAAATGCTGTTCTAAAACAATATAAATGTTTATTGGAAATGGATGGTGTTGATTTGGAATTTGAACCTGAAGCTATTGATTTGATTGCTCAAGAAGCTATCAAACGTAAGACAGGTGCAAGAGCATTAAGATCAATTGTTGAAGAGATTATGCTTGATGTTATGTATGATGTTCCAACCAAAAAGGATATAACAAAATTTGTTGTAACTGCTGATATGGTAAGGAACAGAAAAAATGCTGAGGTTGTACCTCTTCCAACAACTGTAAAAGATAAGGAAATTACAGCATAGAATAAGTTATAAAAGGCGGTTTTAAAAATCGCCTTTTTTTGTAATTAATTCCTTAACATATTTGTAAAACATGCGGTTTTATGAAAAAATATATGTATGGCAAAAAATAAAACTTTAATATTAATTGATGGACATGCGCTGGCTTTCAGACAGTATTATGCTTTAGAAAGAAGTAATATGAGGACTTCTGACGGTACTCCGACCTGGGCTGTTTATGGCTTTTTTAAAGCTATATTTGACCTTTTGAAAAATAATGATTTGAATGCTGATGCTATTGCAGTTGCATTTGATGTTAGCCATAGAACTTTTCGTACTGAAACTTTTTCGGATTATAAATCAAATCGTGCTGCTATGCCTGATAATATGCAAATCCAAATGGGTTTAATTTTTGAGGGATTAAAAGCTTTTAATATTCCTATTTATACAAAAGAGGGATTTGAGGCGGACGATGTTATAGGAACAATTTCTAAAAAAGCATGCGAACTTGGACATAAAGTTTTAATTTTGACAGGTGATCAGGATGCTTTTCAGCTTGTTGATAAAGATGGTTGTGTGAAGGTTATTTTACCTTCAAAAGGTGAGTTGATTGAATATAATTGGGATAAAATTTATGAAAAATTAGGGGTTTATCCAAATCAGGTTATAGATTATAAAGGCTTGAGGGGAGATGTGTCTGACTGCATACCCGGAGTTAAGGGAATAGGTGAAAAAACTGCACAAAAACTTCTTGCTAAATATTCAACTCTGGATAATGTTCTTGCTGATTGTGAAAATATTCCTGAAAAATCTATAAGAGAAAAAATTTGTGCAGGAAAAGAGCAGGCTAAGTTAAGTCAATATCTTGCAACTATTGTTAGAGATCTTGATATTGATTTCGATTTTGATAAAACAAAGGTTGATTTGCCTGAGGTTTCTGTAGTTACTGAATTTTTGAAAAAGATGCAGTTTTATACATTTATCAAAAATATTAATGAGATTTTATATTCTTTTGACAAGGTTGAAGGCGCCGCAAATATTCCTTCAGTTGAAAAAAAAGGAACTATGCAGTTAGGATTTTTTGCTGATGCTGTAAATGAAGAAATTAATAAAGAAAGTGATTTCAAATTTGATAAAAAATTGATTACTGATTCTTCAGATTTATCACAAATGATTGATGAATTGAAAGGTCAGTCATTGATTGCATTTAATATTTACGCTGATGTAAAAAATGCGATTACGTCAGATGTTATAGGTGTTGCGTTTGCATATAATTCAAATATTTCTGGTGATTCTAAAATATCACTTCAGGTAGATAGCGATAGCGTGACAAAAACTTTTTATATTCCGCTGAAGCATTCAAGTGCAGAAAATCAATTGAGAATTGATGATGTAATTGGTTTGTTAAAACCAATATTTGAAGATGAGAATATAAAAAAGACTGCTCATGATTCGAAAACGCAGTTTAATATTTTAAGAAATATTGATATTAATGCAAAAGGAATAATTTTTGATACTGTATTAGCAAGTTATGTGAAAGATCCGCAACGAAATCATGAACTTGATATTCAGGCTATGGAACAATTAAACCATGCAGTTCCTGCTTTTGCACCATTTGAAAAGAATAAGAAAAAGCAAATCTCATTTAAAGATGCAAATCTTGATAGTGTTTTTGATTTTGCATCAGATGAAGTTTTTTGTATTCTTGAACTTACTCGTTATTGGGTTAAAAATCTTGATGATAAAGAGCTTGAACTCACTTATAATGTAGAAGTTCCATTAACATTTGTACTTGCTGATATGGAATATACAGGTGTTGCAGTTGATGAAAGTTATTTGCATAAATTGACAACATTTATGAATAATGAATTGGCAAAAATCGAAGGAAAAATCTACGATTTGGCTGGAATTCCGTTTAATATAAATTCTCCTCGTCAGGTTGGAGAAGTTTTATTTGATAAATTGGGGTTAAAGGCAAAGAAAAAACGTGGTAAAACAACTTATTCTACAAATGCTGCTGTGCTTGAAGAACTCGCTGAAGATTACGAGATTGCACAATTAATTTTGGATTACAGAAAGTATACAAAGTTGAGATCAACTTATACAGAGGCGCTTCCGGCATTGATTGATCGAAAAGATAACAGAATTCATACAACTTATAATCAGACTGTTACTGCAACAGGTAGATTGTCTTCTTCAAATCCTAATTTGCAAAATATACCTGTCAGAACTGAAGAAGGAAATAAAATTAGAAACGCTTTTGTTGCTGGAGATAGAGAAAACGGACTTATATTATCAGCGGATTATTCTCAAATTGAGCTAAGATTGTTAGCTCATATAAGTCAGGATAAGCATCTGCAAGAAGCATTTAATAGCGGAGTAGATGTTCATACCTTAACTGCTTCAAAGGTTTTTGATGTACCTGTTGAAGAAGTTACTAAAGAAATGCGTTATAAATCAAAAGCTGTAAATTTTGGGATAATTTACGGACAAAGCAAATATGGTCTTGCAAAAGCTTTAGGAATTTCAAATGCTGAGGCGGAAACTTTTATAAATAAATATTTTGCAACTTATCCTAAAGTAAAAGCGTATATGGAGGCTACAGTTTTGCAAGCCGAAGAAAATGGTTATGTGCAAACAATATTCGGCCGCAAAAGGTATTTATCAACCGAACTTTCAAGCTCAAACGGTATGATAAGAGAATTTGCAAAACGTGCTGCAATTAATCAGCCAATGCAAGGTACTGCTGCTGATTTAATGAAAATTGCAATGATTGATTTTGCAAAAAAATTAAAAGAAAATAATTTGAAATCAAAAATGATAATGCAGGTTCACGATGAACTTGTGGTTGAGGTTTATAAATCAGAACTTGAGATCGTATCAAAATTAGTAAAAGAGGCAATGGAATTGAATCAACCTTTGTCAGTTCCGCTTGTTGTCGACGTGAATGTAGGTGAATCATGGAAAGAACAATAAGATATTTTATAACTTTTTTATGTGTTTTATTTTTAAGTCAAATTCCTGTAAAGGCTGATGATTTATTGTTGAGTACACTTGTAACTCCGCAAAATGTAAATTTTAATATTTGCACAAGAACTTATAAACTTTCACCTGAAAAATTGTTTTATATGGCTCTTGCAAGTGCTAATGCAAACAGATTTACGGTTGAGGAGATGCAGTCTAAAACAGGTTATATATTGTTTAATGCCGTAAATAAGGATTATCTAGCAAGTGTTGTAAAAGTTGACAGTAATCATTCTATGCTAAAAATTACCCCGACAAATAACAATTACTTTTTCCAACCAGGAGTTGTTTTGAATTTCTTTAGATATATTGATTTATACGGCGCAACTCCAGTTGTTGGTCTTCCTAAAATTTAGGAATTTAAAGTTTCAAATGCAGTATCAATAATTTCTTTGATATTAAAATCTTCAGCTTCTTCAGTTTTATTTGTTGAAAGCCAAACTAAATATTCAATATTCCCTGACGGGCCTTTTATTGATGAAAATGTAAGGCCTTTAATTGTATATCCAAGATTTTTGGCAAAATTTATTACATTTTCAATAACTTTAAAATGTACTTTTTTATCTCGTACAACCCCGCCTTTTTCAACTTTTTCTTTACCTGCTTCAAATTGAGGTTTTATAAGACAAATCATTTCATGATATTCAGGGTTGAGAAGTTTTTGTAAATTCCCAAGAACTTTTGTCAACGAAATAAAAGACAAATCGCTCACCAAAAGGTCTGCAATCGGCTCATTTTCTGAATAAATATCTTGAAAAGAACATATTTTAAGATTTGTTCTTTCTATTGTTTTAACTCTTTTATCAGAGCGGATTTTCCAATCTAATTGTCCGTAGCCGACATCAACTGCGTATACAAATTTTGCACCGTTTTGAAGCAGACAATCTGTAAAACCTCCTGTAGATGCACCGGCATCAAAGCAAATTCTTCCCTCAACTTTTACAGGAAATGTATCCAGTGCTTTTTTTAGCTTAAATCCACCTCTTGAAACAAACGGCATTGATTTAACTTGAATATCATATTCTTTTGCAGGATTAATTTGAAAACCTGATTTTGTAATATATTCATCATTAATTTTTACATGTCCTGCAAGAATAGCAGCAGCAGCTTTGCTTTTTGTTTCAAAATATCCTAAATCAGTCAGGTATTTGTCTAATCTTTCTTTCATATTTTATAGGTTAACAGATAATATTTATAAAATCAATTCTATTTGTAGTAAAATCAAGTTATGATTAAATCAGATACAATAAGAATAACAAGAGTTGATAATTTTGATGATGAATATATTGAAAAGCAATTGATTAATACATATTCAAATATTGTTCGCTGGGCAATAATTGATTTGAATGAAAAAGATATTGTTGTCAGTGTTTCTTATAATAAATAATTTAATATATTTTCATAGAATGTTTGCTTTTCAAAATTTTTGGTAGTACAATGGTTCTTAATGATGTTGCCGGGTCGGAATTAAAAACCTTACCGGCGGATTGACGGTGATAGGTTCGCCGAATCCTAAAATACAAATTAAGGAGAATTTGAAATGACACCAAGAAACTTTTTATTCACTTCCGAATCAGTTACGGAAGGACACCCCGACAAAGTATGCGATCAGATTTCTGATGCTATTTTGGACGAGTTTTTGACAAAATACCCTCAATCAAGAGTTGCTGCAGAAACTACTGTTACAACAGGTATGGCTCTTGTTTGCGGTGAAATTACATCTGATTGTTATGTTGATATTCCATCAGTTGTAAGAAGCACTATTAAAAATATCGGTTATTCAGGTGCTTCAGGTGGTGGTTTTGATGCTGATACTTGCGCAGTTTTGACAAGTATTGATGAACAATCTTGTGATATCGCAGGTGGAGTTAATAAAGCATTTGAAACAAGATCTGATAATGCTGATACTTCAGCTTCTGAAACTGATGATATCGGTGCAGGTGATCAGGGAATTATGTTTGGTTACGCTTGTAACGAAACTCCTGAATTGATGCCTTTGCCAATCAGCTTAGCTCATAAATTATCTTATAGATTAGCTCAGGTTAGAAAACAAGGTATTCTTAAATATTTAAGGCCGGATGGAAAATCTCAGGTTACTGTTGAATATGTTGATGGAAAGCCTTCAAGAATTCATACTGTTTTGATTTCTACTCAGCATGATCCTGAAATTGACGGTGTGTCTGATAATCACAAAGTTCAAGAAATTATAAAAAGAGATATTACAGCTTATGTAATTGACGAAGTTTTTGCTCACGAAGCTATTAAATTAGATAGTGAAACAAAAATTCTTGTAAACCCATCAGGACGTTTCGTTGTTGGTGGTCCTCAAGGTGATGCCGGTTTGACAGGTCGTAAGATTATTGTTGATACTTACGGTGGTTATTCTCGTCATGGCGGCGGAGCTTTTTCAGGTAAGGATCCTACAAAAGTTGACAGATCTGCTGCTTATGCTGCAAGATGGGTTGCTAAAAACATCGTTGCTGCTGGTTTAGCTGATAAATGCGAAATTGAATTGGCTTATGCAATAGGTGTTGCAGAACCTGTTTCAATTATGGTTGATACATTCGGCACTGGTAAAATTTCTGATGATGAAATTTCTAAATTAGTATTCAAATACTTTGATTTAAGACCTGCTGCTATTATTAATCAGTTTGACTTGCGCGGTTTGCCTGCTAAAAATGGCGGTAAGTTCTATCAATTATTAGCTGCTTACGGTCACATGGGTAGAACTGATATCGATGTACCTTGGGAAAGAACAGATAAAGCAGATATTTTAAAGTCTGCTGCTTGTGATTGTTGTTCTTCTTCAAAGTAGGTATATAATAAAAACTGGGAAAAGGAGAGTTTTTTAACTCTCCTTTTTTTTATAAAAATTTTTGTTTTGCTTTTTATAATAAAGTAATTATAACATATTAATGTATATCGATTTGATTTAAGTTAAAATCAGTTTTTTGTTTATTGCTGCTACGTTTAATTAAGTATGCTGCAATAATTGCCGTAATTGGAACGCAAAATAAAATTGCGATACTCCCTGTGATTGCGGATAGAATTTCTGTTGCTACTTGGTTTAGGTTGAAAAATTTGTTCATATCAATATTATTTGATAAAAGAACAAGTGATAATGCTCCGCCAAGATATACCAGAATAAGTGTGTTTGACATTGTACCTATAATATCACGTCCTACATTCATTCCTGATTTGAATAATTGCTTTATTGAAAGTGTTTTATCTGTTTCAAAAATTTCGTTTACGGTACTTGCAATTGATACCGATGTATCCATTAGTGCTCCTAATGCGCTTATAATCATTGAGGCTGCAAGAATTCCTGTAAAGCTTAAATCAGGTCTTGCTGTGTATAAAAACATGTTTTCTTCACCTGCAAAGCCTGTAAGATGTGCAAAATATATTGCAAGCATAGAAAGTCCGCCTGCAAAAACGAGGCTTATCGCAGCACCAATTATTGCGGAAGAACTTTTTGAATTTAATCCTCCAACAAGATAAATCGTTATAATTGTCGATAAGATGCCTGTTAAAACTGCTGATGCAATTGGTGAAAAACCTTTTAATATCATTGGTAAAAGCATGAAAAATACAAGTGTTATTGTAGATATGATTGAAATAATACTTGTTAAGCCTTTTTTCTTGCCTATAAGCAAAAGCAGCGCAAAGAATATGCCTGTAAAGATATATATTTGTTTATCACGTTTAATATCTGCGATAAAGAAATCTACATCATCGGCGGTTGAAACCGTGTCAGAAACAGGTTCGACATGCAAAACAACTCTTTCTCCTTTGGAAAGGTTTA
>CAJMSH010000010.1 GCA_905216055.1 uncultured bacterium
AATGACAATAGAAATAAAATTATTTCGTCATCCTGAACTTGGTTCAGGATCTAATTACAAGATGCTGAAATAAATTCAGCATGACTTAAATACTTGCGTCACTCTGAACTCGTTTCAGAGTCTTTAGTAATTTTGAGATTCCGAAATAAATTCGGAATGACATAATTAAATAGTTTATTTTTATACTTTATTTAAAATTTTTAATAAACCTTCGAGAATACCTTTTGTACCGGAAGACAATGAAAAATGTATATTTGTATTTTCATGACTAAGCTGTTTACAAACTTTTATAAGATTTGGTTTTGCATTATTCAAACAAATAAATTTTGCTCCATATTTTGATAATTTCGCCATTGATATATCATTATTATCATTACCTGCCATTAAAATTTCAGTATATGGAATATTCAAATGTTTCTTCAGATAATTTATAGCAGTTGCTTTATTAAACGGAGCTATAAATAATGTTTGATTAGTTGTTCCTTCTCCTTTATAACCACATAAAACTTTTATTTTGTCTTGCGCTAATTTATCTAAAATATTTTTCTTTAATTTTTTTATATTAATATTCACTGGAACATTATATTTTAATGTCATTGAACTACTCTCTATTTTCTCAAGTTCACTATTTACGGATAAAATTTTTTTAGCTGTATCAGTTTTATTAAAATTTGTATTCTTTTTTATTAATTGAGAATATTCAAAATTCTTACAAAGTTGTCCATCAAGATTTGTATAAATATTTTCTCCGTTATTAGCAACAAGAAAATCAGGAAAATATAATCTAATACCTTTTGAAGATAATTCGCTCTGAAGCATTTTAAATTCTTCTAATCCACGCCCTGTTGCATATATAATTTTTGCATTTCTTTTTTTTGAAATTTCCAAAACATCATTAATTTGAGTATTATTTCCATTTGCAAGTGTTCCGTCTAAGTCATAAACAAACATACAAGGAGCGTCAGGGTTTTCAATTCCATTAAATGAAATATTTTTATAACTTACATTATTAAAATATAATCTGTTTATATTAGAGACTTTCATATTTTTCCTTAACATTATTATATTGTAAATTATATTTTATAATCTATTCCGTGCTTTTCAAAAAGTTCGTTATAAAATTCTTTGTTCTCAAAAACATTTTCACGTGTTAATTTCATATCCATTACCCAATCAAATTTATGGGACTTGATATCATGATTAGACAAGGCACGATTTATGTATTGCGAAAATAGCTGGTTTGCTTCATTACAATACATACGCTGTTTGTCAGGAGAAGAGTTATTTTTAATCTGTTCCGTAAGCTCTTTCCCCTTTAGCGACAAATCCTGAAAATCAGGTGCTTTATCATTCACAAGAGTTGATAACAACTTATCTCGATTAGAAAAAGAGGTTACAGAAGGCTGAAATTTATACTTGGAATGAAAATAGATAGCGGAATCTTTTGATACTATCGAAAATGTTTTAATCTTATTTTCAAGCATCTGAATTATACTTACCAAACGTAGAATTTCCCCGAAAAAGTAATGTTTTTGGCGATATTCAGGATTAACATAAATATACAAGCCAGTCATATTTTCACTATTGTTATGATGTGAAAAATGCTCAAAACCTAAAAGCTTATTTAACCTGTTTCTTAACTCCGTAATAAATAAATAATCTTTTCCGGATTTATCCTCTTTAACATTTATGTTCAATTCTCCGGCCTTGTTTTCAGGAACAACAAAAGAGCACAATTTTCTTGTTTCATCATTCCTATAAAGTTTTATTGTCGGTTTTACGGGATTAATTTTCAACATAATAAAATAATACTCAAAAATCAAAATTTTTGCGTATAATAGTAATATGAAATATTGTAGCGAATGCGGTACAGAATTAACCGAAAAAGAATGTATAAATTTTGGGATAAGTGATGGAATGATTCCATATTGCCCTAAATGTAACGAATTTAGATTTCCAAAATACAATGTAGCAGTCAGTGCTGTTATTTTTAACCCTGAATTTTCAAAAATTTTACTAATCCAACAGTACGGCAGACCAAGGAATATCCTTGTTGCAGGCTACGTAAACAAAGGAGAAAACCTTTCATCAGCTCTTGTTAGAGAAATAAAAGAAGAAATTAATCTTGATGTAAAATCATACAAATTTAATGAATCACAATACTATAAAGGTTCAAACACGCTTATTTGCAATTTTATAGTACAGGCTAAAGATGAAAATTTCGCATTATCACAAGAAGTTGACGGGGCAGAATGGTTTGACATTGAAACTGCAAAAGATGTAGTTTACAAAGGCGGACTGGCTGAAATATTTTTAAATCTGGCTATTTCAAAACTTCCTTCTGTTATGCTATAATAAAGCATAATTGAAAGGATAAAGATTAATGAAAACAATAAAAATAACAAAAATGCAGGGTTGCGGAAATGATTTCGTAATCGTTGATTACCCCGAATTTGAAAAAACAGGCATGAAAGCAAGTGAGCTTGCCGTAAAATTATGCGACAGACACTACGGGATAGGCGCAGATGGAATGATTATCCCTATTACAGATGCAAAAGATACTGATTTAAGCTGGGATTTTTATAATTCTGACGGCTCAACGGCTCAAATGTGCGGAAACGGTATGAGATGCTTTGCAAAATACGCTTATGATAACAAACTTGTCGATAAAAAAGCCTTTAGCGTAAAAACTCTTGCAGGAATTATTAAACCCGAACTCTTGGACAACGGTTTAATCAAAGTAAATATGGGCAAACCCATTTTGGAAGACAAAAAAATTCCATTCTGGGGCGAAAGAAAAATAACCGCTCTCGATAAAGAATTTGATATAACTCCCGTTTCTATGGGAAACCCTCACTGCGTAATTATTACAGAAGATGATCCGATGAAATTGGCGGAAAAATACGGACCTGTAATCGAAAAACACGAATTTTTCCCTGAAAAAACCAATACGGAATTTGTAAAAATAAAATCTCGTATGGAAATTGATATGAGAGTGTATGAAAGAGGATGCGGAATAACTTTGGCTTGCGGAACAGGTGCGTGTGCAAGTGTTGTAGCATGTGTTTTAAATAACTTAACAGAACAAAAAGTAAAAGTTAATCTTTTAGGTGGGCCTGTATTTGTTGAATGGCAAGGTTCTAAGGAAGATACACAAAAAGATATTTATTTAATAGGTTCGGCTAATTACAGTTTTTTTGCAGAGTATATATTGTAAAATAAGCTGTTTCCATGATATTATAATTCCATACACTAGAATAGGAGAAATTGAAAAAATGAAAAATTACGAATTACTAACTGTATTTAAACCAAGTTTAGATGCAGAAGAAGTAGATAAAGCTATCGAAGCTCTCGGAAAAACAGTATCCGATTTGGGCGGAAAAGTTGTTTCTACTGACAAAACAGGAAGAAAAAAATTAGCTTACGATATTCAAAACTTTAGAGACGGATTTTTCGTAACTACTGTTGTAAGCTTGCCGGAAGAAAAAGTTGCTGAATTCAGACGTCAATTAAGACTAAGCGACAACATTTTGAGAACAATGTTTCTTGAAGCTTCAAAAGCTGCTGTATAAGTTTATACAGACCTAATTAAAAGAAAGAGAAGGAAAAATGAGTCTAGCAAAAGCTGTTGTAACAGGAACTTTATATAGAGCACCGGAAAAACGTTTTACACAAAATAACGTTGCGGTATCTGCTTTTGTTCTCAATATCGGTGAAAGAGAAGAAACTCTTATAAGAGTTCTTTCAAAAAGAAATGCTCTTGATGAAATCGTTTCATCACTAACAAAGGGCGAAAGGGTACTTGTTGAAGGCAGACTTCAAACAGCTACCGTTAAATCTGATGACGGGTCAGAAAGAAGAATTTATGAAATCGATGCAAATACTATCGAAAGATTAGGCGAAGCTTCTGCACCTGCAAATCAGAAATTTGGAACAGAAGAAATCGTTAAATTTGAATCAGACGACTTGTCTAACGAATTAATTAACGAAGACGAAATTCCATTCTAGGAGCGTAGCCGCTCCACCCGCCACTTAAGTTTTGTATAAATTTACAAGACTATGACTAAAGATAATAGGAGCGTAGCCGCTCCACCAGCCACTTAAGGCTAAATCAAAAACAAAAAAGGCGTTGTAAACGTAAACCAAAAAGGGAATATCCCTAAAAAATATTTGAAAGTACACAATAACACAGGCTAGAAAGGCTAAATAAAAAAATGGCAAGACAAAACAACGACGAAAAGAAAAAACGTAAAAATTGCAGTCTTTGTGCTGACAAAGTTGAAACCATCGATTACAAAGACGCAGCTAAATTGAAAAGATACTTGACAGAAGCAGGAAAAATTATTCCTCGCAGAATTACAGGTAACTGCGCTAAGCACCAAAGAATGATTGCAACAGCAATTAAACGTGCTAGAGAAGCTGCAATTATTGATTACGTTTTTGACTAATAATTAATCAAAATACAAAAAAGACAGACAAAAATTTGTCTGTCTTTTTTGTTTATTTATCAAAAATAATTCTATAATACATATCTGCTTTTACATATTTGTTTATAGGTTTCTTTTTCCACAATTTTATATTAATTTCTGCAGGCAGATGTGTAACTGAAAACATTAGGTTATTTTGCATTGGAGAAATATTGTTGCAACCGTCTTTATATTTACAACTGCCACCAAGATGAATATAATCTCTAAAAGTTGATATATCCTCTGTTGCATTATTATATTCCGAATACATTTTTATATTGTTTTCATTAAAAATATACATATAATCATATCCAAAATCTCTCGCATTTAATCCTGATAATTGAATTACATATCTTGTTAATTTCCCATTTATATTTGTTCTTAATTTCAAGAATTTTTTTGTCAATTTATATTTTGCAACAATTAGCTTATCTTTTCTATTATATTGCAATGATAACGGTAAAAATTTTGCATAATCAGATGTACAAAACTCTTTATTATTACCAATATCCCAAGGTATATAAGGCATACTCAAACCAACTAAAGCATTTGGATTATTCATTTGAACACTGACATTTGACGGCCCTTCAATATTTTCATGATAGTCACCTTTATAGTTTAGTTGATTACATCTGATTGAGCCCCACCAAGGCTTATTATCAATTATATTTCCAAATACTTCCGTGTTTGGTTCATAACTTGCATTATTAAACAGTGAATTTTTAACATGATTTTTTCTGATATCAAATATCTGTTGTTTTGATAAATAATCATATTCAGAGGGAGAATTTACATTTAAAACTTCAAAATTTGAATAATTATTATTTTTTAAAATATTCTTATCGTTATAGCCGAAAATAAAAAACGGAAAATAACAAAATATAATAATTAATAATATTATTATTTTCACTGATACTAAAACACTTACAGGTAATTTTTCAAAAATTAACGGTGAACTAAATTTTTTACTGTGATTATTAAGTCTTTGATCTAAATCCTGTAAATTTTTCTCATAATAAGTACAATCTTCTACAGATTTTTTTGCAATTTCATTATTAGGATCAATTTCTAAAATTCTTTTATATGTAACAAGAGCATTTTTATAATCGTTGATTAATTCATAAAAAAATCCTTTCAAAGATAGAACTTCTGTATTTTCAGGTTCAAATGCTAAAAGCTCATTAATTTCGTTTATTAATTTTTCTATTTCATCTTTTTTTGAGTCTAAAGTTAGGGGGTCGATACACTCAATAAAACTTTCAAGTTTTTCAAGTCTTGATTGGAATTCTTCTTTGTTCATATTAATACCCTCTATATTTTCTTTCTCTTAATTTATCTGCGATAAGCCAAATATCAATTACAAATGATGCAATTAACATAATAGAAAATGGCAAACACATAATAAATTGATTTCTATTGTATGCAGATTCAATTAAATCTTTTGTGGCAAATAAACATGTAATTCCTATTACAAAAAATACAATTGATAAATATTTAAAATTGTTTTCTCCATCTTTTGATAATATTTGTTTAAAACCTTTACTTAAATAATTGTCAATTTTTTCTTTAACGTCATTAGTATTACCCGGCCCTGTAAAATTATATGTAAAATTGTTTACACCCCTTGTGTAATCAATAATTTTATAAATTGTCCGCATCAAAAAACTTGATGTATTTGAAAGAGAAAATGTTTTATTATTTAAAACTGAAAATTTTAATACAATTTCTTTTAAAACAGTTGTATATCCGTATTTTGTTTGCATCAAATCTGTAACAATAGTCATTTCAAGAGCATTTATATCCTGATAACCGCATACAAAATTGTATTGAGGTCTGTTAAAATTAAAATTCACTCTATCTTGTAAAAAATCAACGGATTTGAGATTTAATTTAGAATTAAATTCCTTTACCGCTTTTTGCCTTAGAATAACTGCAGAAATAAATCCTAAATAAGCTACAGCAGGCAAAATTACAAATAAAACCCAAGCCATCCAAGATCCGTCAGGAGTGCTTGATAAGACATAATTAAACGCTTCCTTTAACCAATTACAAAAACTTTCTATTGATACAGTTCCAGTAATATTCATAAAATAAGCTGATAAAAGAGTAACCGTATAAATTGTGCTAAAAATTCCAAACATTATTGACATACTTAAAGATGTTTTTTGTGAAACGTTATTAATATGCATAGTTTTTACCGTCCGTTCTGGATTAACTTTAATCTTTGTTTAGTTGATGGGTGAGTTGAAAAATATTGGAAATATTCAGGCATTTTTTCTTTTTTCTCTAAAAATTTGAAAAATTCAACAGCCCCTTGATTATTCCCATATAACCTGTACACAACTTTATTTGCATACATATCAGCATTTTTTTCTTGATTGCGGGAATATGATAGAGCGTTTAAATCAGAAATACTGCCAATTGTCATATCTACATTATTATTTCCTGATGAAAACATAGACAAAATAAGACTAATAATAATTTGTCTGCTTATACTTTTCAAATGATCTCTATGTGCGTAATGTCCAAGTTCATGGGCCAGAACAAAAGTTAAAGTTTCCTCATCTTTTATTTGAGTCAAAAGACCTTTTGTAAAAAATATTGTACCATTCGGGGTTACAAAGGCGTTTATATCTTTTTCAGAAACTTCGTATATAGGGAATTTTGATTTTCCTTGTAATTTTTTATCTAACGGAACTATTTTGTCCCTAATCTTTTCAAGCCGTTTTGTATCATTTGTTGTTTGATACATTTTGGGATTTATGCCGAGTGAAAAAGCGTTTTCTATTTTCATTTGTGTCTTATCAGACATTTTGTCGATAAAAAAGCAACCTATTGCATCTGCAAAAAAGTATAAAAACACAAACAGAACAGCAATTCCCGCAAGCAGGATAATAAATTCTGCCATTGGATTTGATTTGCCAACATTCACATTGTCATTTATTACGTTTAAATATCTTTCTTCTAAATCTTTATTCATAAGTTATCGCCGTGCCATAAGCAATTATTGCACATTGAGGAACTGTATCTTTTTGATAATTATCGTTAATCATAACAGATTCTATACGCGCATTTATAATAAAATTTGCACCTCTTGCTTTTTCTCTCATACGCAAAATTGCTTCGCGTCTGCCTCTATCTAAAACTGATTCAAATGTTGTTAATCTTCCGCCAAAAAAGTTTTTTAAAGACGCAACAAAGTTTTTAAAATAATCTCCACTGATTACGCATTCTCCTGTAACAAATTCAATTTTTTTAATTTTTCTGTTTGTATGCCAGGTTTTTGCACCAAAGTTTATTATTGGCTTTCTTATTAGGGCAATTTCTCTTTTTCTGATATTTTCAAAATGGCGTTTTTCAATAATTGAACCTGTAAGAAAAGTTACACCTAAAAGAATTAATAAAAATATTATATCGCTCATTTTTTATCCTTTCGGTTCAACTTTTACTGCTGTTCCGTATGCATAAACTTCAGCTGCACCAACTGTAACTGATGATGTTGCAAGTCTTATATTAATAACAGCATTTGCTCCCATTCTATATGCTTGTTCCTGCATTCTTGAAATTGCTTCTTTACGAGCTTCTGTCAAAAGTTCCGTATAACTTTTTAACTCTCCGCCAACCATATTTTTAAGACCTGCACCAAAATCTTTGATAGCATTTTTAGCTCTCACAGTGCTGCCTGTAACAAGACCAAATTGTGCAACGATATTCATTCCAGGCACAGTTTCAATATTTGTCATAATCATATTCATAACCTCCGCAAAAATTTTATCATTGAATGGAGGTTTTGAAATCATACACTTAATTTATTTATTTAATTACTTCTATTGTTTCATAATCAACAAGATATGGCAAATGTTCTTCTGTTATCAATTCACCAGGCAATAAAACAGCAATCCCAGGAGGACACTCTGCTATAACTTCCGCTGCAATTCTACCTACTGCATGCTCTTTCTGGATAACTTCTTTGTGTGAATAAAAAGCTTCGCGAAGTGTCATCTTGATAATAGGTGTCAACATCGGCATGTGTTTTTTCTTTTCAAGATAATAAATATCAGTGTAATTTGTCTTATCAATCTTTTGTAAGCATTTTACAAGATATTGCATATCAGCTCTCGTATTGCCGATATTTGAAAGTATTAAAAGTCCTGCATCAGATGCACTTTCAACTTCTATATTAAAATCAATTTCCAAAATAGATTCAAGACGTTTGCCTGACAGTCTGTCATCTCTGATAAATACTTTTGTAATATCAGTTTTATACCCAAAATCAGGTTGAAGATGATGGATATGTTCTAATTTATCAATTTCACGTCTTAAATATTTTGCGTTTTGAACTGCACGTTCAAGTTGTTTTCTTCCTCTTGGACTGTCAAGATTTGCACGAGCAGCATCAAGACTTGCCAAAAGCATTAAAGAAGGGCTTGTTGTATGTAAAAGTTTCAACGCTTTTTCAACAGCATCGCAATCTATCATGGAATTTTCAGCAATATGTAACATAGAGCTTTGACTCATACTCCCACCTGTCTTGTGTAAAGAATGAACAACAGCATCCGCACCAAGTTTTAAAGCAGTTGTCGGAAGATGATTGTTAAAATTCCAAAGGCAGGCATGTGCTTCATCAACAATCAAAGGCACATTATAACGTTTACAGATTTCTGAAATCGATTTAATATCTGATACAACTCCTTCATAAGTCGGATTTGTAATCCAAACCATTGACGCATCAGGGTTTTTAGCTAACATTTCTTCAACGCTTTCAGGAGTAACATTACCCCAAATTCCCCATTCATCAAACTTTTTAGGGATAAGCCATAAAGGTTCCGCACCTGATATTATCATGCCTGTAAGAATTGATCTGTGGCAATTTCTGTTAGTAACAATTTTTTGCCCTTTTTTAGTCAAACCCATTGCAAGAGCAAGATTACCTGCAGTTGAGCCGTTAAGTAAAAAGAAAGTTTTTTTAGCTCCGAAAGCTTTTGCAGCCAATTCTTGAGCTTCTTTAATAGGACCTGTTGCAGGGTGTAATGTACCCAATCCGTCAAATTCATCGGTTGTATCGATAGAAAGAGCTTTTGCACCTATCAATTTTTTAAATTCAGGTAAAGAGCCGTTACCCTTTGTATGCCCAGGGATATGAAACTGATAAGTCGGATTTTCATAAGCATTTTTTAATGCTTCTACAATCGGGGCTTTTACTTTAACTTTTGTATATTTATTTTCAGATATTTTATTCATAGCTTTTTTTGTTACATGCGTCATAATTATTAATATACACTAAAAAAAATTTTTTTTGCACATATTTTGTGTTAGATTAATATTTGTGAACTGTTTTTTTAAAAGAATAGCCATAATACTAATTCTTCTGCTTCTTGCCCCGCCGGTGTTTGCATTTGGCAAAATTCAACACACAGGTAAAAATTCGACAGAAACTCAAGAAGTTATACATCTTGATGTTACAAAAAATGAAACAGAAACTCCTCAAACAAACCTTACTAAAAAAGAAAAAGCAGAAAATACAGAATGGATTCAAAAAGACGTTATCAGAGATAACGTTGATACAGAGTTTTCAATTTTTGATAACCTTATTGACACAAATACAGAATCAGAGCATCCTTTCAAAATTGAAGAAGAATCTCTTTTCGGGAAAATTTACAAGAAAAAACTTGAAAGAACATCAATACCTTCATTTCTTTTGCAAGATGAACTGACTTTTAAATACAAAAAAGGTCCGATTGATAAAGTTCAATTTTATGGAGCTTATCAGGGAAATTTAGGATTTAATTTTGAAGGTAGTGATTATGATACCGATTACGGCTTTGGATTTATGGAAGCCGGTGTTATCGGGGATTTCAAGGACAAAAATACCGATTTTAAATTACAATTCAATTTCAAACCAGGTGAAAACAGAACATATCTTCAAGGTCTTGTAACTGATGCATATATTATGAATACAAGAATTCCACACCATAAAATCATTGTCGGAAATTCCAGAAATCAGGTAGGTTTTGAAGGTGGTATGGGCTCTTACGTTTTACCATTCGCAATGCGTTCACAAATCTCGAGAACATTTGGTAATACAAGAGCATTGGGCTTAAGAGTCGTTGGTGATTATGATTTAATAGATTACAGCTTAGCTCTAAACAGCTCTGACAGATTTTTTAAAGAATTTTTTCCTGGAATAGAATTTACAGGCTGGGTAAACTTTAAACCCCTTGGAAAAACTGACGGCAAATACGGAACACTTGTATTAGGCGGAGGTCTGAATGCAGGTCATAACAATACTGATTATACAGTAGGGGGAGCTTACGCAAGCTACAAATACAAAAAATTTATGGCTAATTTTGAATATGCAATCGCGGACGGGTATAACGGAACCTATATAAGTACAGATAAAGCAACAGGGTTTTATACAACTATAGCATACAGGCTTACACAAAAATTACACATTCTTGCACGTTACGACCAATTTGACCCAAATCGTGATATAGCAGATAATAAACGCAGAGAATATTCAATAGGTTTGAACTATTTTATTAAAGGTCAGGCACTTCGTTTAATCCTAAATTACGTATTCTGTGATAATGAAGACACTGAAGATAGCCATAGAATTATTCTCGGTACACAAATTGTTTTATAATATTTTATTAAAAAAACTTGTGCAAATTTGAAACACAAATAACTTTCAAAAAATCTTGAAAGTTATTTGCGATATTATTAAACAAAATCTTTGATAAAAACAGATTAAAAAGCTTTAATTAAGCTTCTTTTTTGTGTTTAACATCTTCTTTTACAACAATAAGATTGTTGATAATTTTCATAGCACAAGTAGGAAGAACTACATCATCAAGTCCTGATGCAATACTGATAATCTTTCCTGCACCCAGCACAACTTCTTCTCCTTTGTAAAAGAATTTGTAATCATCTTTTCTGTCTGAACGAATTGTAATTTGACTCATTTTTTTACCTCTTTTTTAATACTTTTATTAAATCCTTTTTTTAAGTTTTTTCAAAAACTGATTTGTGTGTGGAGCGATTATGCTCTTTTTTTAGCTTTTAGTATTTATGCTTTACTTATGCTTTACCAAACTCTGATTGGCGGATGGAGCAGCTACGCTCCTTTCTTTAGTTTTTAGTATTTAAGTTTTACCAAAATCTGATTGGTGGGTGGAGCGGCTACGCTCCCCTTTGTTGTTATAGAAAATCCCTTCTACCATAACCTCTTGATAAATATCTTCGTCTTTTTTAAACGATTCAGGTGTATAAGGGTATAAATCTATACATACATCCATTTCCGTTTCTATTTTTCCGATAATCGGCCAAATCTGTTCACGTTTTGATTTGTCTTCCACATCAAAAAGTGCCGCAAGTTCTATATCTTCGCCATCATGCATTTTGCCGTCAGTATGAATACCGAACAAAAACATTCCTTTAAAATCATTAAAAACGCGATTAAAAGCTTTAGATAATTTTGCAATAACTTCATCAACAGAATTAGCCATAACTTATCCTTTTATATTTTCAGTAACCTCATCTCTGTCAACCGTAACTTGTTCTGATGTTGCCAGATTTTTTATTGAAACTTTATTTGCTTTAATTTCGTCTTCGCCTAAAATCAACGCATATTTTGCGACTTTTGAAGCTTTTTCAAGCTGTTTTGTGAATTTTTTATTTGCTAAATCTAATTCTATATTAAATCCCTGTTCTCTCAACTCTTGTGCAAGTTTGAAAGCATCAACAGAAGAATTTGAAACAATATAACCGTCCAATTTTTCAGGTTCAATTTCAGGCAATAAAGAGTTTAACCTTTCCATACCCATAGCCCAACCGACAGCAGGGGTATCTTCACCGCCTAAATTACGAACAAGACTGTCATAACGTCCGCCACCGCAAACCGCATTTTGAGAACCCAAATTATTTGATTTAACTTCAAAAACGGTTCTGTTGTAATAATCCAAACCTCTTACAAGAAGTTTATTTTCAACATATTTTATATGTAAACTGTCTAAATATGATTTTAATTCTTTGTAATGAGCTGCACATTCATCACATATAAAGTCAGATTGAATAACTTTTTGAATTTCAGGTTTTGCAAAAATTTCTTTGCAAGATTCAACCTTGCAATCCAAAAGTCTTAAAGGATTTTTTTCATATCTGTTTTGGCAATCTTCGCACAAATTGTCAAATTCAGGTTTTAAAACCTCTTTAATCTTACGTTTATATTCTTCACGGCATTTTGGACAGCCCAAAGAATTAATTTCAACTTCCAAATCGTTTAAACCAAGTGACTTCAAATAATCAACAGCCAGAAGAATAACTTCAGCATCAGCAGTCGGTTCTTTTATACCGAACATTTCAACCCCGACCTGATGAAATTGTCTTTGTCTGCCTGCCTGAGGACGTTCATAACGAAACATCGGACCTTTGTACCACAATTTTACGGGAGCGGAAAGTCTTGCCATTCCGTTTTCAATAAATGAACGAACAACACCTGCTGTATTTTCGGGTCTTAAAGTTAAAGAACGATCACTTTTTTCAAACGTGTACATTTCTTTATTAACAATATCTGTTGTATCACCGACACCACGAGCAAAAAGTTCTGTTGCTTCAAAAATCGGTGTTCTAATCTCTTTGTAACCGTAACGGGTAAATATATCAAGGGCATTTTTCTCAAGTTTATGCCATTGTTCAATTTCTTGAGGTAAAATGTCTTTTGTTCCTTTTTGTACTTTTATAATTTTAGTCATAGAGTTATTATATAAATTTGAGGCGGAATTGTCAAATTAAATCGGATAATTTTCTTTAATAATATCTCTTCAAAATTTGAACCGTTTTTTGTAAAATTTGATAAATTAAGATTAATAATAGTTCCAAATTTACAAAATATAAACTTTTGACTAATCATTTTCTTAAGATATATAATAAAAAAATGAAATTCACATACTTATTAATAATTTGTTTTATAATTTTAACCGCGTTTTGGTCGATTTTTGTCGAGCCATATATTCTGACAATAAAAAAAGTAACAATTAATGATGCGTCTTTAAAGGGATTGAAGATAGTTTTTGCAAGCGATTTCCATATAAAACCTTATGAAATGTTCAGACTAAAACGTATAATAAAAGCCATAAATAAACAAAATGCAGATATTGTTTTGCTTGGCGGTGATTATGTAAACGGACATAAAAAAGGAATGTCAATGAAAATTGACAAAATCGCACAAGAATTTTCTAAAATTAATTCAAAATACGGTACATACGCAGTAATCGGCAATCATGACGGCTGGCAAGGCAAAGAAGAATGTATAAAAGAGCTTGAAAAAAATAAAATTACAGTTTTATTCAATGAAAACAAATGTTTTGAAAACTTTTGTATATCAGGGGTTGACGACTTGCAAACAGGCAATCCCGATATAAATAAAGCTTTGGCAAATATTACAAAACCCGTTATTTTGCTGACACATACACCTGATATAATGCCAAATGTGCCAAATAATGTAAATTTGACATTGGCAGGACATCTTCATGGCGGTCAAATCAGACTTAACAGAGCTTTGTTGGTGCCATCCATTTACAAAGATAAATATGCAAACGGATTTTTAAACGATAACGGCAAAAAAATATATACAACAAAAGGGCTTGGGACAAGCATTTTACCAATCAGATTTAATTGCCCGCCTGAAATTGCCGTAATCACTTTTGATTAATCAAAATCAAGCAATTCTTTTAAATTAACCCCCAAAACATCTGCAATAATCTTTAATTTTGATAATGTAATATCTGTCTTACCCGTTTCAACCATTGCGATTGTAGAACGAGAAATTCCATTCACATCTAAAAAGTCATCTTGTTTAATATTTTTCTCTTTTCTGATTTGTTTTAAATGTTTAGCAAACTTCTTCAGATATTCATTATCCATTTTTTTATTATCAACTTTATTGATAATTCTGAAAATCAGTCTTATTGACATTGTTTTCCCTTTAAAATTTTTATTTTTAATTTTATTTCCTTTTTTTATTGATTTTTTTTGTTTTTGTTTTATCATAAATTTGTAAAAATATAGGAGGGTTCTATGATTAATCAAAAAATGACAAAAGAAATTCTCAAAAGCATTGATATTACAAGACAATCAGCTAAAAATAATCTTGAATTATCCTTGGAAAGTTATATTGAAATTATGAGCAGATTAGATATTATGACATATTTGCTATTACAAGAGGATAAAAAATAGTTTTATAGTAGAATGAAAATTTCCTTTTTTCTCATAATTATGTTATTATTATCTCAAAAAAACTTTTGACAATTTATATTGCAAGTTAGGAAACTTTTTTATTAAATTTACATCTTAATAAATAAGTTGTGCAGTAAAAAAGGTTAAGAGTATTTGGAGGAAATATTTAAAGAATGAGAAATGTTATGAAAAAAAGTATTATATTCCTTGGAGCATTTTTGTTCCTATCAGGCTGGGTAATCAGAGATAATGTCTTTGCTTACGGTCCTGTCGATTTATACGACAATGTATGGCGTTTAATCAACAACAAATTTGTTGATCAATCCAATAACCAACAGGATTGGGCAAAATGGCGTCACAAATATGACAACAAAATTCGTACAAATGAAGACGCCTATGTTGCTATCAATACAATGGTAGCAAGCTTGAATGACCCTTATACAAAGTTCTTGGATCCTAAAGAATTTGCAGATGAAACAAGCTCAATCAAAGGTTCTTTAAAAGGTATCGGTATTCAAATCGCTGTTAAAGACGGAAAATTGATGGTAATTGCACCGATTGAAGATACACCTGCAGAAAAAGCAGGCTTGAAAGCCGATGATGAAATTCTTGAAATTGACGGTGTCAGCACAAAAGGTATTACTGTTGACAAAGCTGCCGACAAAATCAGAGGTAAAGAAGGAACACAAGTTACTTTACTTGTTAAAAGAAAAGATGCTCAACCAAAATTGTACACAATCACTCGTGCAGAAATAGAAATTAAATCAATTTCTCAAAAACTTCCTGATGATGTAAAAATTCCTGATGACATTTGCTATATCAGATTAAGCTCATTCATCAGCAGAAATGCAGCAACAGAATTTGGAACAATTTTGAATAACAACAGCAACAAAAAAGGCTTTATAATAGACCTTCGTTCAAATCCGGGCGGACTTTTGACAAACGCAATATACATTTCAGATATGTTCTTGGATGGCGGAACAATTGTCAGCACAGTTGACAGAGATGGCTATAAAGAAACTCAAAGAGCATCAGCAGGTGTTTATACAAACAAACCGGTTGTTGTATTGATTAACAAAGGTTCAGCTTCAGCATCGGAAATTTTCTCAGGTGCTATGAAAGATAACCACAGAGCCGTAATCATCGGTGAACAATCCTTCGGAAAAGGTCTTGTTCAAGAAATTAACAAGCTCCCTTACGAATCAGGTATAAATATCACAATCCAAAAATATTTGACACCAAACGGAACTGATATTAACAAAAAAGGTATAACTCCTGATATCGAAGTAAAATTAACTGAAGATGATGTTAAAAATAAAAATGACGTACAACTTAAAAAAGCAGTTGAGGTCTTAACAAAAATGACTAACGGACAAGAAATTGCCGCTCAATAGATACAAAATAAAAATATTTACAAAAATACAAAAGACTTGCCTAAAATAAACAGGCAAGTCTCTTTGTTTATTGTAAAATAATATTATGAAAAGTAATATCGTACTTATAGGCATGATGGGAAGTGGAAAAACCACAACAGGCAGACAGTTAAGTGAATTTCTACCTGACTATCATTATGTTGATATAGATTCAGAGATTGAAAAAAGCACTCAAAAAAAGATTTCAGAGATTTTTCTGAGGCATGGCGAAGCTTTTTTCAGAATGCTTGAAAGCGATAAAATCCGTAAATTTTGCAAAGAAACAAATTACATAATATCAGCAGGCGGCGGAGCTTTTGAATATGAAGATAATCGTAAAATCATGCTTGAAACATCTCATGTAATTTATCTGAAAGCTACACCGGAAGCTATTTATGAAAGAATAAAAGAAGAAAATCACAGACCACTCTTAAGAAAAAATTTCTCTGTTGAAAAAATTGCATCTATTATGAAACTTCGTGAAAAAAATTATCAAAAAGCCGATATAACCATTGACACAACAGGCAAAACAACTTACGATGTTGTAAAAGAAATTCTCGGAGCTTTAAAATTAAATGGTTGAATTATCAGTAAAAATTAAAAGCAGTGAAAATTGTTATCCGATTATTATTAATAATGAAGATATTTCGGATTTGTCAAAAAACTTGTTAACCTTTACAAAAGGGAAAAATTATCTTGCCGTAATTTCACAAAAAGTTGAAAAATTGTACGGTAAAAAATTAAATATCCCCAAAGAAAACAAGTTTATCCTAAAAGACGGCGAAAAAGAAAAGAATTTCAAAAACTACAAAAAAATTCTCAATCGTGCACTAAAAATGAAACTTACCCGTAAAGACTTAATGATTGCAATAGGCGGAGGAGTTGTCGGAGATATTACAGGCTTTGCAGCAGCAACATACATGCGCGGAATTGATTTTATCCAAGTTCCGACAACATTACTTGCGGCAGTTGACAGCTCTGTCGGTGGAAAAGTCGCTATTGATACAGATTTTGGCAAAAATCTTGTCGGTGCTTTTTATCAGCCTAAAATAGTTTTTATTGATCCAATATTTTTAAAAACTCTTGATGACAGGCAGTTTAAGACAGGAATGGGCGAAGTTGTAAAATATTCTTTTATTGAAAAAAGCTGCAAATGTGATGATGAAGATTTGAATTTGACTAATTTTTTGAGCGAAAAATCAGAACAAATCTTAAGCCGAGATGAAAAAACTTTATCAAAACTTATTGAAATATGTGTAAAATTAAAAATTTCGGTCGTTGAAAAAGACGAAAAAGAAAACGGTTTGAGAAGAATTTTGAATTTTGGTCACACATACGGTCATGCTATCGAAAAATTTACCAAATACAAAAAATACACACACGGAGAAGCTATCGTTGAAGGAATGAAATTTGCCTTTAATCTAGCCGTAAAAAGAAATTTAATCGATAAAAATTACAAATTTCTTGCTGAAGATGTAATGAAAAAATTTAATTTCCGCTCAATTCCGCAATTCAACAACAAAAAAATGCTTGAATTAATGAAATTGGATAAAAAAGCAACTTCAGACAAAATAACATTTATATTGCCGACCGATTATTCAATCGTAGAGGCATTTGAATTGGCACCTGAAGAAGTATTTTAAAGTTTTACCCGTCAACTTCTTCTAATATATCTAAAACACTGCAACCAAAGAATTTGGCAATTTTTTCAAGAGTGCTCAACTTCAAATCAACATGTTTGCCTTTTGTCAGCTTGGTTATTAAATTTTGAATACTATTTTAACCAAATAAAATTGTTCATTATAATATATGATGTATAAAATAATAAATTTATATATTATTTTATTTATGAAAGAAAAGATACAAAAAGAGTTTGAATTTTACCATAGACATTTTATTACTAAAATGTTTAAAGAAGATAATAATGATACTGATGTACTAATGGATATATTTTGCTTATCACAAAGTATAAAAAATAAAAATTAGCAATACTGGGGTAGAGAATTAGGTAAACTTTGGGAAAAAATAATTAATATTGTTTTCAAAGAAACTGTTCCAACATTATATAAACCTGCCACAAAAATCAATAAAAGCGAGCCATATGATTTATTAATAGGAAATTTTGCAATAGATACAAAATATAGACTTGGTTCTGGAGATTCAGGTACATTAAAAAAATTTACACAATATGGACAGTTAATAACATCAATGGGTTACGAACCTATTATACTTCTCTTAAGAAATGATAATCTTCCACAAGCTATACATGCATGTAAAAAAGGGAACTGGACAATATATACCGGTGACCAATCTTTTGACTTTGTAAAAAGTATAAGTAATTTTAATTTAAAAAATTTTTTAACCGAATATTCTGGTAAATATTCTATTTATTAATATAAGCACATGTATTTAACCGAATATTTGAAATTTCTACATATTTTTTACTTTTCTCTATTCCTATATAATTTACTCCTAATTCTTTACAAGCTACAGCTGTTGTACCACTACCTAAAAAAGGATCTATTACAATATAATTAGAATTTAATGGAACTGTCATACGAATAAGATATTTTATTAAATCTATTGGTTTAACTGTTGCATGAATATTAAATTTTTCATTTTTATCTCTTTTTATATTTTCAATAATATTTGATTTAAAACCATTATTATCTTTTGCATTCAATAATCCTACACCATATTTTGATAATGTTTCTATATAATTATTTATTAATGGTTTTTGAACTAATGATATTGCTTCCCACTCATTTCGTAAACAACTATGCCACCCATTCCAATTTTTAGAATTTTCAATCCCCATTTTTTGTAATTTTTTTTCCACATTTAAACCTTTCGGAATACCACTATGTCTACGCCATACAATAATATCTCTTGCATAAAAACCGACATCTTCCAATGCTGTTTGCACATGAGCTATTGTTCTTGTACTATTAAATGTGTAAATATATGCACCTGGTTTTAATATCCTATATAATTCACTTCCCCATTGTCTTATCCAATCTTGATATTGTAATATATTTTCTCTATTTCTTTCATACCATCGTTTATTTCTTATCCCACCTGCTAGACCACTACCATAAGGAATATTTTTAACAAGTGTATTAGTATTTTTTACTCTATTTGTTCTTCGTTCTATTTCTTTTTCATTCCAATTTTGCCCAATAAATTCATAATTATATGGTGGATCTGTTATACAACAATCAATTGAATTATCTGGTATATTTTTCATTTTTTCAATACAATCACCTTGTAAAATATTATTTCTTAAACTTTTTTCTTGCAACATTATTCCCTCTATAATTATTATATTACTATAAAAATTTCTTTTATTATTCACTTTATTTCACAAATAACAGATTTTTATAATACTCTTAAATTTATTTTCTTTTTTTTTACATATTTTTATTATTATACATTTATTCTATTACATTTTTTATTATTAATTAATTTATTAATTTCTATTATATTTTAATTATTCAAATATTTTAATAAAAAGCTTGACAAGATATCTTTTTTATGCTATAAAGAGTGTGGGGTAAATGTATATTTATAAGTCTTGTCAAACGACGAGACTTTCTTTTTCGGGGGAAGCTTTATATTTGATTTTACAAGGTTTTTAAGCTTTTGTAAACTTAATGTAACAAAGCAAGTTTTTTATTAAAGTTTTTGGATAAATTTACCGAGATTAAATTTACAGACAGAGCAATAATTAATTGGAGGTAGATTTTTAGATGAAGTCAAAAATTGAAAATGTTATGGTCCAAGACTGTAACACTGTTGCCAATGGCATTATGCGGGATATCAATGACATTGACAAAATGGAGAGAATGCTTAGCAGTGAGTTGAGTTCAGAAGATTTATTCAGAATTGATAGCGCAATTTTAGCTTCACTCAGAAACACAACGGATTTCTCAAGAGATTTATTACACCAGCTTGAACAAAATACTTTTGAACAACCGATTGCAAAAGAAATTAAACCCGCAAAAATTCTTGATAAAGAACTTGCAAACATTCAAAAACAAACAATGGTGGATATTACATTACCCTTACAGAACATGTTTGACGAAATGGCTAATTACGTATCCGAAGCAATAGCTTAGAAAAAAATAGTTATACAAATAAATTTAGGAGTATGAAAGATGAAAAACGAACCCCTTATTCAAACAATTTTGGGAGCTGAAGATTTAATTATTAATGATGAAATTTTAGAAAAATACAAACTTTCTATTGATGAAAGCAAAATCGATGTGTTTGACATTATCAATTTCATCACCACACTTGAAGAATAAAAAGAGGGCTTTAAAATACCCTCTTTTTTTTATTTTTGATTTACTTTTTTACTTTGTTTTATTTTTTATCTTTTTCGGAACGTTCTCTGACAGAGAGTTTTATTGTTGTACCGAAAAATCCGAAAGCTTCACGCAACTTATTTTCGATATAGCGTTTATAATGATCTTTCATCAAATCCGCATTGTTTGCAAAAATAACAATATGCGGCGGCTGAATACCTGTTTGAGTAACATACATAATCTTTAATCTCTTACCTTTAGAAGATGTCGGAGGATTGAGCATATATGCTTCTTTTATAACTTTATTCAAAAGACCTGTTGAGATACGTTTTGTACATTCTGCATAAACTTTTTCAGCTTCCGTATAGATTTGATGAAGTCTTTGTTTTGTAACCGCAGAGATGTAAATTTTTGGTGCAAATTCCAAGAACGGAATATCATTTGCAAGTTTTTTGTTATATTGATTAATTGTATTTGATTTTTTATCTTCGATTAAATCCCATTTATTAATAGCGATAATCAGACCTTTACCTGCTTCCGTAATAATTGAAGCTATCTTTTTATCCTGATCCGAGATACCTTGAGTTGCATCAATTACAAGAAGAGCAACATCGCAATCTCTGATTGAGCGGATTGCCCTATCAACAGCAAATTTTTCAACACCCCAATTTACTTTGGATTTTTTTCTTATACCTGCTGTATCGACAATTACAAATTCTCTATCATTATATTTTATGGTGCTGTCAATGCTGTCACGAGTTGTACCTGAAACATCAGATACTATAACTCTGTTTTCATTCAAAAGCGCATTAACAATTGATGATTTTCCCGCATTTGGTCTTCCGACAATTGCAATTCTTATGCGTTCATCATCTTTTTGTTCAATATCTTGAGAAAAATCTTCAGTAACCAAGTCAAGAAGATCACCGACTCCACCTGAACCGTGAAGTGCTGAAATCCCTATCGGTTCACCCATTGCAAGTGAATAAAAATCATTTATCATCATCAAAGAATCAGGGTTGTCAGATTTGTTTACGGCAAGAAAAACAGGTTTTCCTGACTGTCTTAAGATATTTGCAATATCATAATCTACAGGATTTACTCCTTCTTTTCCATCTACAATAAAAATTATTTTATCAGCTTCTTCACAAGCAATTTTTGCCTGATCAAAAATTGACAACATAATTTCATCATCATCACCCGGAACAATTCCGCCAGTGTCAATTACCGTAAACAATTTATTTTGCCATTCAACATCAAAATAAATTCTATCACGCGTAACACCAGGTAAATCGTCAACTATCGAGTTTCTTGACCCTACAAGACGGTTTACAAATGTTGATTTGCCCACATTCGGGCGTCCTACTATTGCTACAATCGGTTTTCTCATAGGGGTATTATAACATAATAAAATATTTATTTACATACATTTACAAAATTCTAAAGTTTTTTTATAAAGTGTCCGATATACAATCTGTGTAAAATATTTCACAGAAAGGATAGGTATTATGGAAATTTCAGGAGTATCATCTTATACCTCAGCAGCATCTGCCGTTGAAGAAGAAGACAAAGTTCAAGAAGAGCAAGAAGAACAAGCTACCGAAGAAACCAAAGAATATGGTGTTACGGCAAAAGAAAAAGAAGAAAAAGATACAACACAGTTCTCTTCTTCTGACTATGATGAAGATGATGTCGAAGAAAAAGCTACAAACTATTTAAAAAACATTATGTTTGTAACTAATTTGACTGACGAATCTTCTGCTGCATTACAAAATTATTTGAACACATTTGATGTAGCAGACTTCATCAAAAAATACGGGCCGTTTTCTTCAACCGCAGAAATTTCAGCAGCTATGTATGCAGCTGTTGGAAGTATGATTAAACAACAAGAAGATGAATAAAAAATCTTACAACTGAAAAACTAAATAAAGAAATAACAAAATTTAAGTCATGCTGATAATATTATCAGCATGACTTAAATTGTATACTTATGTCACTTTGAACTCGGTTCCAATTTCTTATCTAATTTAGAGATTCCGAAACAAGTTCGGAATGACAATGGGTAAGATGATTAAATTATAACGTCATCCTGAACTTGGTTCAGGATCTAATTACAAGATGCTGAAATAAATTCAGCATGACTTAAATACTTGCGTCACTTTGAAATCGGTTCAGAGTCTCAGGTAATTTGGAGATTCCGAAATATATTCGGAATGATAATGGGTAAGATGATTAAATTATAACGTCATCCTGAACTTGATTCAGGATCTTATTTAATTAAAAGATTCCGAAACGAGTTCGCAATGACAATATAACGTATTATTTTCTTTTTTATTATTGCTTTTTAGAAGATTTATCCGCCAATTCAGAATCCAGTCTTAAAAATACAGGTTTTATATCTTCTTTAGCTATTAATTTTCCGCATTTTACATTATCTGCGGTCAAATCATCCAATTTTATTTTTAAATCAAATGATAATTGAGAAGCCATAGATTTTGCAATATTCGGACAATAAGGATAAATTAAAGATGCGATAATACACATTACATCAAGTACATTTGTCAATACCTGACCGCATTCTACCATTTTGCCTTCTTTTGCTAAAGTCCAAGGAGCTGTATCTTGAACATATTTGTTTGTTGTATCAACAAGTGATGTAATTTCCAATCCGGCTTCTGCGATTTCAAAGTTATCAAAATGATTTTTAACAATTTGAACAGTACCTAATGCTTTTTTAGCCAAAGGATTTTCTCCCTTGAATTCTTCTTTTACTTCACCGTCAAAATATTTTACAAGCATTGATAATGTTCTGTTCAATAGATTTCCCATACTGTTTGCAAGATGAGCATTAACTTTTTCTTTAAAATCGTCATCTGAATAGTTTCCGTCACGTCCGCAAGGTGCAGATGTTGCCATATAATATCTGAAAGCATCAGGGTGTTCAAGCTTGAATGTTTCAAGAACAGATGTCGGAGATATTACATTACCCAATGATTTTGACATCTTGGATTCATCTATCGTAATCCAACCGTGTGCAAAAATGTGTTTTGGCAACGGTAATTTTAAAGCTAACAAAAATGCTGGCCAATATATGCTGTGGAATTTTAATATATCTTTTCCGATTACATGAACATCGCATGGCCAATATTTTTTAAAGTTTTCAGAAGGATTTTCGGTATCATAACCTAAAGCTGTTATATAGTTTGATAAAGCATCAATCCATACATAAATTGATTGATCTTCATCACCTAATACATCAATTCCCCATTTTACATTTGATTTTGCACGAGAAACCGAAATATCTTGGATATCTTCTAATTGATTCAAAACCTCATTTGCTCTAAAAGCAGGAACAATAAAATCAGGGTGTTCTTTTATGTATTTGATTATTTCATCTTTATATTTTGAAAGTTTGAAAAAGTAATTTTCTTCTTTAATAACTTCAGGTTTTTTAAGGTGGTCAGGACAAAGTCCGTCTTCTGTTAAATCTTTTGGATTCAAAAAGCATTCACAACCTGTACAATATAATCCTTCATAAGAATGTTTATATATATCACCTTGCTTCAACAATTTGTCAAATATATGTTGAACAATTTTTTCATGATCTTCATCTGTTGTTCTTATAAATTTTGTGTAATTAATATCAAGAGCCTTCCAAGCATCTTTGAATTTTTGAGAATTTTCATCACACAATTCTTTTGGAGTAATTCCTTTTTCGGCTGCTGTTTTTTGAATTTTTATACCGTGTTCATCAGTTCCGGTAAGAAAATAAACATCATCACAACGTTGAGTGTAATGTCTTGCAATTATATCTGTTAATATCTTTTCGTAAGCATGACCGATATGCGGAGCTCCGTTTACATAATCTATTGCTGTTGTTAAATAAAACTTTTCCATTTCTTATTCCTTTTGGCTTTTTCTATCTTTTTTTATCTTATCATGAACCTATTTTCTTTTAAATATCATATATCTGAAATCTTTATCAATAACACTTTCTTGTGTATAATTTTGATTTACAAAACCGCAAAATCCTAATGCGTAATCATTACAAATATATTGAAAATAATAATCCTTCATACTCAAATTGCTAAAAACAATATATTCCGGCATTTTTTCTTTATAATATTCAGTAATCTTATCTTCTCCAAAAGTTTCCACATACAAAGGAATCAATGAATTATAATAATCATCGCCCTTTCTGTCTGCTAAGAAATTTATCATCATTCCTTCAGGAAAAATTACAACCCTGTCACTTGGTTTTGTCTTGTTTTTTATAAAGCTTAATAAATCATTTGTGCTTTTATAATAAAAATTGTTTATATAAACAAAACCATGATTTGTTTCAACTTTATTACCCAAAGTATTTTTATATGAATAAATATTTCCAAATAAGAAACTAAAAGCAGTTATTAAAAGATAAATACTCATTATTTTTTCCATTTTCTTCGGTAATAGTGTAAGCAACAAAACAAAAATAGATATTAATATTACAGATACATAATAATTTCCGTAAAATATCAAATGTAATAACCAAAAAACCTTTGCACTAACAAGAATTGATGCAATTATTAATGTTTTTTGTTTTATATCCAATTTTTTAAAACAAACTATTGTTAATATTAAAAGCAAAATTGGTAAAAAACCAAAAGATGCAACCATATTTGCAGAAAATAACACTATTAATAAAAAATAACCTATTATTGATACAATAAAAGAACCTAATTTATTTTTTTCAAACAGCAATGCACCGTAAGCTATCAATCCAAAAGGAATTGCATTTTTTATAAATAACACAATATCAGTAATTATTGCTTTGTAATGAAAATAAACTCCTACATTTTGATAGAAAAACGTCAATGTTTTTGTTTTTGACATCTTTCCAACAATTTGTATTGCATTAAATAAATCAGAAAACTTCATTCCCTGAATAAAAAGTGTTCCATAACTAATTAAAGGTATTGATATAAAACTTAAAAAAGCCTTCCAGTTTTTTTCTTTTACAATAAAATACAAAATTACAAAGGCATAAAGTATAAAATCATACTTATTTGTAATACAACAACCCGCTAAAAATGAACTTATACAAAGGTTTAAATCTTTTTTATCATCCAAATAATTCAAAAGGAAATACAAAGAATACAAGAATGAAATTAAACCGTATAAAATTGCCCAAGAATACGGAAAATGAAAACTAAAAATACTTGTTGTAGTAACACAAACGCAAATAGTAAAAAATCCAATACAAAAACTAGTAAATTTGCCTAAAAATTTTTGAGCAATCAAATAAATTCCGCTAATTGCCAAAAGAGAACAAATCCATCCTGCACCGTAAAGTGTTGTCAATTTTGTTCCAAAAACCTTGTATAACAAAGCATTCACCTGATAAGACAATGGCCCGTAAATATTAAACAAATCCTTAAACAAAACTTTTCCCTGAAGTATTTGTTCAGGATAATAAACCTCACGTCCAAAATCTATCAATATATTTGAGTAATGTCCACAATAAAAAAATAATCCTATAATTGTCAATAACCATAATAAAATAAGGTATTTATAATCTTTTAAAATCTCTTTCATATTACAAAATTTAACAAATAAATACATAAAAAGCAATTTTTACAATAAAAAAAACTTTATATAAATGTAAGGTAGAATAATAAATTTTTGGTTATTTAAAAAGGTGGTAAAAAATGGCTCCTGCTTGGTCTGATAACTTAGATTTATTGGCAATGAACGGTGTTCTAGACTTTGATGCACCATCATACGTAACAAATCAAACCCCTAGATATATTGGTAGTTTGTCAAATCAACCATCTCCATTTAACGGTCAAGTTCCAAGTGCACCTAATTTATCTCAACCAAAAGTTGACGAATTTCAATACGACAAAGGTGATAAGAAAAATTTACATTCAACTCCGACCTGGAAAAAAGTATTGTTTGGAACACTCGCAATAGGTGCATTAGCTTTCGGCGGTTGGAAATTTAAATCAAAATGGCTTCCGGCTCTAAAAAAATTACCAAGCAAATTGAAATTTGATAAAGTTGGCGATTTCTTCAAAAACAGCTGGCACAAGTTTACCAATATATTCCATAAGAAAAAATCAGTCTCCCCTTAATTAACATTGTAGAAATATAGTAGAAAAAATCCTTTATTTATGTAGAAAACTCATGAGTTTTCTACATTATTTTTATCAAAATATAGTTTTCTACAAAAACAACAAAATTATTAAATACTTTTCTACAAAATTATCGACAACCTAAAAATTAATAATATCAATAGTTTTCAATAGTTTTCTACAAATAATTCTAGCTTATTATTATTATTAAATATATAATTATATTTATTAATATAATAATTAATAAGAAAAATATTGTTCAAAACTAAAAAGGTAAAGTTTTTGTATTATTCTATTTTTTTTGATTTTTTAATTGATATAATCAAAATATAGAATAAAGTTCGGGGAGTAAAATTATGAAGTTTGTTGTAAAAAAAGAAGATTTGTATAACGGTATAAAAATAGTTGAAAGAGCTACATCTGTCAAAGCTTTGCAACCTGTTTTGATGAACATTTTAATAGAAACAATTGACAAAAGTACAATAAAATTGGTTGCTACTGATTTGGATTTGACTGTTATTGCATTGGTAGATGCTCAAGTTGAAGAAGAAGGAAAAATCACATTACCTTCAAAGACTCTCAACGAAATAGTTTCCAAGTTAGGTGATAAACTTATAACCTTTGAGATGGCAGAGGGTGAAACTTCCGTTAATATAACTTGCCAAAATTCAAAATTTGATATTATTGGTATTTCAGCATCTGAATTTCCTCCTGAATTTTCAAATATTCAATTGAATGAAGATGAAGGTTTTGAAATAGAAATAAGACCGTTTGTAAAAGCTGTAAAACAAGCAGGTTTTGCTGCTGCAAGCTATGAAACAAGCAACCTTTTATCAGGTATTGTTTGCGATATATCAGAAAATGTTATGGAAATCGCATCAACAGACGGAAACCGTCTTGCAAGAGTTCGTGAAAGTATTGATAACAAAGACAATCACGCAAAACAGCTTATAATTCCTTCAAAAACATTGAATGAATTTATCAAAATGAGCGGTTTTATAGACGAAGATTCTGTTAAGATATACACTGAAAAATCAAAAATTATAATTAAATCAGAAAGAACAACAACAATTTCAAGATTGTTGGAAGGTCAATTCCCGAAATATAATCAGCTTATACCAAAGGAAAGCCCGAAAGAAGCTTTGGTAAATGTTGCACAAATGATATCAGCATTAGAACGTGTATCAATTATGGTTAACGAAAAAACAAGTATCGTAAAACTAGAATTTAGCCTGAATACATTGAAATTGACTGCTGATACACCTGATTCAGGTAAGTCAGAAGAAAGTTTGGACATTAATTATACAGGTGAAGAACTTGTTATTGCATTTAACTATAAATATGTTTTGGAAGCTTTGAAAAATATAGATTCCGATATTGTAAAAATTGGCTTAAACACACCGCTTTCAGCTACAATGTTCAGACCTGACAGCGAAGAAGATTACGTATGCTTGATTATGCCTGTTCAAATCAGATAAAAATAAAAAAAAGTATTTGATAGTAAAAGCAGATATAAATAAATATCTGCTTTTTTTTAAAAAAAAGAAAAAAAATTATTTTTGAATTTTAAATACAAATAAAGAAAAAATAATATAGAAAGGTAAAAATGCAAATAACTCCAATTGGTCTTTATCCAAATAAAATATATTTTCAATCAGAAAATGTAAAAAAAGACAGAAATAAAAGAGCCTTTTTTCAAAAAAGTACATATACCAAAGAAGAATTAAATAATTATCTTGGAATTGCAACAGGAGTTGGAATAGCACTTGCAGGTGCTTTTAGTTCTTTACTTTCAAGGGCTACAATAAAAGAATTGAGCAAATCAAAAAAAATGGTTAAAAATTTAACAGAAAATAACAAAACTCTTTCTAAAATGAACGATAGTTTAAAAAAAGAGATTAAAGAAGCAAAAGAATCTTTATCCGAGCTTTTGGAAGGTGACATTGCACCAAAAGAGCAAAGAGAACATTTATTTAAAACAATAAAAGAAAAAATTGAAAATAGTGATTACGGTTATGATATTGAAAATCCTCCAACTGTATGCAGAAAAAAAACACCGGTTTATGATGATGCAATTCCATTGCCTGAAAGTGTTGGAACAACAAATCGTATGTATATAGAAAAACAGGATATTCCGGAAATAAAACCGGACGGAAGTTTCGATTATGAACTTCCAATGTCTTCAATTGTAAAAATTACTCATTCGCCATCTACAAATTTTAAACCTGTAGAAAATCAGTTAACAAATATTTCGGAAAGTTATGCACAATCAGTTCAATGGAATAATGATAAAATCGCACGTGATATATTGCAAAATTTCTTCGATGGTCATGGTCAAACTTTAGATGGTGTCAAATTCCACTTTGAACCTACAAGTAATAATAAATATAAGGTTAGAATAGAAGGAAAATCAACATTTACACCGGACAAAGCTATTTATATTGGAGAATCTTCAAAACGTTATGATGCAAAAGCTGCAGGTAATTACGGTGAAGGTTTAAAAATGGCAACATTGAAGCTTTTAAAAGATGGTGGTGCTAATAATGTAAAAATAGCTTCTGACAATTGGAAAGTAAATTATACCTTAGTTGATGGTAATTTATCCGATAAAAAAGTTTTGGCATATTCTCTTGAAAAAGTTGACAAGTTTAATGGGAATTATATTGAGTTTGAGACTTCTGATAAAAAATTATTGGATTCTTTGAGAAAAACGATAAATCGTTTTTATAATTCCGGCAATACACATTTTAAATGTCCAGATTTTGAAAATGATTTAATAGGTATAAAAACAGTACATGGAGATGATTTTGGTGGTTTTTATATAGCAGGTCAAAGATTTGAAGTAGATGGAAATTATGACGGATTAGATAATTATGTAATATTTCTAAAGGAAAAACCTCCTGTAAAAGTTTTGGATATTTCACGTGATAGAACATCATTAAATAGTTCTAATTTTAGAAATTTGGGTTATTGGCTTGCAACAGAAGATAGAATGTCCAAAACAGATAAAATAAAATTTTTAAAAGTACTTGAACCATATTGGCATAAAAGTATTGATTTAAATATAACAAATATAGGTGAATTATTAGATGGTTTTATAGGTTTATTAAATATTGGTACAGAGAATTCCGTTTTACATATAAAATTTCCGGAAAAGTATGTTGCATATTCTAATGCCACAAAAGATTTGGTATGGGATTTGAGAAAAAAAGGATATAATGTATGTAGAGATAATTTTTCTAAATTAGGAATGCAAACAATAGAGGAATTATTGGGTGATGTAAGAGCACATGATGTTGTTATTCCAAATGAGGTAGAGAAAAAGAAAATTTTAATAATAAAAGAAGCTCTAAATAAATTAGCACCGGCATTAAAAGAAAATGAATTTACTGATGATGAAATAAATGCAAATATTTATATGTTTAACAGATATTCAGTAAAAGATATGGAAATGTATGCAAATGTAGCTGCAGAAGCAATTATTGATAAAGCTGTTTCTAAAGGTTTTTGGTTGGATAAAAGTTATTTACAAACAGCAAGCTTTAGTGATGCTTTAGAAATGGCACTTCATGAGCTTTCGCATAAAGTTGGCGGAGATGAAAGTTCTGAATTTTCATACCAATTAACAAATGTCAATCAATCGGTAATAAATCAAATTGTAAATAACGTAAAAACAAGAAATGAAATGCAGGCAATGAATAATCTTTGGGATAGTTTAGAATAAATAAAGAATTTATACTGGTTTTAAATTGTATTAATATTTTGTAATAATAAGGCAAAATTTAATTTTTTTATTTTTTTATATAATATGTAAAGGTAAATTATTCGAAAGGTAGTAGTATGATATATCCTGTTTCATCTTTTAATAGTAATAGTCGCGTAAATTCTTTTAGAGGAGATTTACCAACAACAACAAATTCTCCTAAAAGTGAAACAAGTAAAAAAGGTATGACAAATACTGAAAAGGCATTAGTTGGGTTAGGAGCAGCAGCAGCAATAGTTATAGGTGGTATACTTGTAAAAAAACATCTTGATTCTGATGTATCGTTCAGAACTGCAAAACAAATAATGAAGGCAACAGATAGTTTACAAGTTCCAACTAAAGATATGCTTGAAAAACCAAAAGAATTTTCAAAAGAATATTTGCAAGATATTGCAACAGATTGGTACAAGAAAGGTATAGTAAAATCTGGAGATAAAGTTTATTGTGCTCCAAAATCAATAATAGAAGAATTTGGAAAATTTTCAAAAGATTATGTTAAAGGCTTTAAAGAAATGAATATGTCTGATAATGGATTTATGATATTTGTTCAAAAAGCTGATGAAAGTGTTGATTTTAATACTGTTAAATATCTAGATCCTGAAACTAATACATATTTAAAAATGATAAATGCAATAAAAAATAATAAAGTATTCATAACTCCTATTGCATAGTAGAATTTATTATCCGTTAATAGCAAAATAAACTTCTTTAAGACGCTTTTTGCTAATGTGTGTATACAATTGAGTTGTGGATACGTCACTGTGACCTAAAAGCTCTTGTACAACTCTTAAATCTGCGCCGTTTTCAAGTAAATGTGTAGCAAATGTATGACGAAGTGTGTGTGGAGATATCGATTTGTGCAACTTTTTGCCCTGTTCATGAATGAATGTATAAACCTCTTGTCTTGTAACATGTTTTCCATGTTCATTTATGAGCAAAAATTTTGATTGCAAATTGTATTTTTGCATATTGTAATCACGCTCGGGCAAAAATTCTTTTATCGCTTTTATTGCTTTTTTGCCCAATGGTACAAGTCTGTCTTTTGAACCTTTACCTGTACATTCAAGATATTTTCCGTTTAAGTCATAATCATTTATTTTAAGATTAACAAGCTCTGAAACTCTGAGTCCGCAACCATATAAAAGTTCTATTATTACTCTGTGTAATTTAGTCAAATTCTGGTTTAAGATTGTATTAATTTCTTCAACAGTCATAACTTTAGGGAGTTTTTGCGGAACTTTCGGCTGCTCAAGTGTTAGAGTAGGATTTGTTTTTATAATCTCGTTTGCACAAGCCCATTTGAAAAATCCGCGAAGTGATGCAGTTTTTCGCATAATGCTTGTTGGTGAATACTTTTGTTCATGCAGATTTCGGATATATGAATTAACTTTTGTTCTTTGAATATTTTTAATATTTTCATCCGAACAAAAATCAAAAAATCCGCTTAAATCTCTCCTGTATGCTTCAAGAGTATTTTCCGCAAGACCTTTTTCAATTTCTAAAAAATCCAAATATTCTGATAATACCTGTGTATTCATATTCTAATTTTACTACATACTTCGTTTAATGACATTCAGCGTTTATATGATATAATTAAAATGAACAAATTTTATACAAAAATTGTTCTATTATTGGAAGATTGGTTTGTAGAAAGGGAAAAAATGAAAAAATTATTATCTATATTAATGTTATTTGCAATGTTTATGATGACAGGTTTGCAAGTATTGGCAGACAGTGCTCAAGAGGCTGTAAACTTCTTTCACAGCTATGTAGCTGCTGCTAATTCTTATAGTCCGACAGTTGCAACAATGTATTCTCCAAATGCAAAAATAATAAGACAGGTTGTAAAACCAAACGGAGAACTTGTCAATGTATCAACAAATACTGCAACTTATATAAAACAAATGAAAATTGGTCAAGCAGGTGCAAAAATGAGAGGTTACAAAAACACTTACACTAATGTGTCTGTAAAATCTCTTGGCAATGGTGCTTACAAAGTAAGTTCTTTAAGACAACCTAAAGGTGAAACTTACAAATTAAAAACATACATGGTAGTTAAGAAAATAAACGGTAAATGGCAAATTACAGAAGAATTGATGCAAACAAAAGAACAAATTTTCTTGAAATATGCCAATAAGAAATAATATAAAAGGATTATGCTCGAAAAATTCAGATTTTTAACAGCGGGAGAAAGTCATGGCAAATGCTTAACCGCAATAATAGAGGGAGTACCCGCAGGGTTTGAAATAAATCCTGATTTCATAAACAAAGAATTAAAACGCCGTCAAGGAGGTTATGGCCGTGGCGGACGTATGAAAATTGAATCTGATACTGTTGAAATTACATCAGGTGTAAGGTTTGGAAAAACTTTAGGCTCACCGATTACTCTTGTTATTCAAAACAGGGATTTTGAAAATTGGCAAAAGATAATGAGCACAAATCCTGATGATGTAACAGATGAAAAATCCTTTACAAAATTTCGTCCGGGACATGCAGATTTTGCAGGCAGTGTAAAATATAATCAAACAGATTTGAGAAATGTTTTAGAACGTTCAAGTGCCAGAAAAACAGCGATAGAAGTTGCTGTTGGAGCTTTGGCAAAACAAATTCTTGAACAGTTTAATATAAAATGTTATTCAAAGATTATTCAAATAGGGCAAGGAAAATCAGAAGAAGAATTTAAACGTGAAATTGACAAGGCAAAAGAAGCAGGAGATACATTAGGCGGAAAATTTGAGGTTGTATATGAAAATCTGCCGATAGGTTTAGGCTCATTTGTTCACTGGGATAGAATGCTTGATGGGAAAATTGCTCAAATAGTTATGAGTATCCCTGCCGTAAAATCAGTTTCTATCGGAAATCCTGATGCTTATAAAATAATGGGCAGTGAATTTCATGATCAAATGTATCTTGAAAACGGTAAAATTGTAAGAAAAACTAATAATGCTGGCGGAATAGAAGGCGGTATGACAAATGGGGAACCGATTGTTGTAACAGCCGTTATGAAACCTATTCCGACATTGAGAAAACCTTTAAAAACCGTTGATTTAAAAGATATGTCAGAATGCGAAGCGCATTTTGAACGTTCTGATACATGCGCAGTGGAGGCTTGTTCTGTTGTTACAGAAAACAGAATTGCCTGCGTATTATTAGACGAACTTCTTTTAAAATTCGGTGGAGATAGTTTTGACGAAATTTCTAAAAGAATAAAAAATTCTGATAATTAATCCTTGTTATCAATAGCTTTTTTGAACATTTTAAGGAAATAAAGTATTTCATCAGGAGTTTTATATTCTTTATCTACACGTTTTCCGTTTTGAACAAGTCTGTATTTTTTTGTTTCTTCAAGCTTTGAATCCGGAATTACATGAATAAATGAATCTCCGTCATTAAATCCAGTTGATTTAATAGTTCTTTTCTTAGCTTCATCACGAATAACAAATAGATTATTTTTATCTATTTTAATTTCCGGCATTTCAATATTTAAATTTAAAGTATCAAGAGAATTACGTATATATTCAATTTGTTTACTTAGCGGAGTATGTTTTTTTAAAAAAGTATCTAAAGTTTTTAAATTATTAATCATACAATTATTTTTAACAAAAAGTAATTGTTGTAATCCAAATGAATTCTGGCTATCAAGCCCGCTTTTTGTAGAAATTTCAGGAAAATATTCAAATTTAGTGTGAGTAGATTTTATAAAATCTCTTACCTTATGGTCATATTTGTCTTTAGTTACAATAGTAACATCTCCATAATATTTAATATTATGAAAAATTTGTCTGCCTTTTTTAATAATATTTGGTATTTCTTCTTTTGTTTTTAAGTTTCTTGGTTGTAAGATAAAAGTTCCTGTAAAATTTGTATTATTGTTATTATTTATTTTCATTTTAGCCTCCAGTGATAGGAAACCTGAAAATAATTTTTTTTGCTAAACAAAACAATAAAATTTTACAAAACATTAATTAAAATAATTATTTTTTATCCAAAACTTTAATCAAATGCCAACCAAATTGTGTGTAAACAGGTTTTGATACTTGTCCGACAGGTGTTTCAAAAGCAGCTTTTTCAAATTCTCTAACCATTTGACCTCTACCAAAATAACCTAAATCACCGCCATTTCTACCAGACGGGCAAAGAGAATATGCTCTTGCATAAGATTCAAAATCTCCGCCGTTATCAATTTCTTTTTTAATTTCTTGAGCTTGAGCTGCTGTTTTTACAAGTATGTGTTCCGCATGAACTTGTGTATATTCTTCTGCTGAAACAACACCTGTTAAAAGAAATATCATAACAAATAATTTACAAATATTTTTAATCATATAAAAATCCTACCTTTAAATTTTACATATTACTATCACTCAGCAGAGTTAACTCTGTTGCGTCCGTTATTTTTTGCTTCGTACAAAGCTTTGTCGGCATCGTCAAACATTTCCCAAGGAGTTTCAAAGCTTGTGTTTGAGCTTACTCCAATGCTGATTGTCACATTTAATTCTTTATCACGAAATTTAAAATTATAATTTTCGATAAATTTTCTAAATCTTTCAAGCGGTACAGATGCCGTTTGTTTAGGAGTTTCCGTTAAAATAACGGCAAATTCTTCTCCGCCGTATCTGAACACCATATCAGTTTGTCTGAAAGAATTTAATAAAAGGTATGCCAATTCCTTCAAAACGTAATCTCCGCAAGAATGACCGTATGTATCATTAAAATTTTTGAAAAAATCAATATCAACAATTGCAAGACTCAAATTGCTGTTATATCTTTTTGCTCTCATGTATTCTCTTTCAAAGTTACTTTCAAAATGTCTGCGGTTATAAAGTTTTGTAAGCGCATCTGTTACAGTCATTTGTCTTGTTTGAGAGTACATGAAATTAATCTTTTTTAAAACATCATCTTTATTAGCGTCAGGGATATCAAAATTTCTGATAATATCCTGAATATTTTGCTGAATTTGATCAAGCACTTCAGCCGGAATTTCAAAATCTGTTGTTTTTATTTCAATATTTTCCATAACCATATTACCTATTTTAATCATATCAAAAATATTGAACCATATCCATTTTTTTGCTAAAATTAATAGGAATTATGAAAATGACAGCTCAACAGATGCTTAACAAATTTTCAAAAAACACTTCTCACCCACAAGAAGTGGCAAGAATTTCTATGTTGCTTTTTGATGAAGCGGATAAGAAGCTTTTTGAAATGACAGAAAGAGAAAAAGAATACCTAAATGCAGCAGCCTTATTGCATGATATTGGGTATTATAAAGAAGCAAAAGGTCATAATAAGCATTCAATGTATATGATTATAGAAAATGGTCTTGAAGGTTTCGATAAAAGAGAAACAAAAATAATAGGCTGTATTGCAAGATATCATAGAGGCAGCTTGCCTGATAAAGTTGAACATGATGTTTATAACACTCTTGAAAAAACAGATAGAAAAATCGTAAAACGTTTGGGCGGAATATTAAAGCTTTCTGACGGTTTAGATAAAGATCATAAAAGGTTAATCGAAAATATAGAAATAAATTATGATTCAAAAGATAGTATAGCTGAATTATACTTGATTACCCCTAATCAAAAACCGGATTTGAGAGCCGCAATCAGAAAGCGTGACTTGTTTGAAGTCGGTTTTAAGTGTCAAAGCGTCCTAAAATTCAAGGAATAACATATTGTAAAAATTTTGTTACAAATGACAAAATTATGTAACATTTTTTTAATAAAAATACTTTATATATATAGGGAAAAAAACGAAAGGGTTACAACCGAATAAAAAGTTGTAATTAATGGTTTTGAAATGTCATTCGATGTAAATGTTTTGAGCACACAACCGGTAATCAAAGCAGCGGCATCCATGCAAAATGACGGCGGTGCCGGCAACCCCGGTTACATGGCTCAAGGGGAAAAGGAAGAAAAAAAGGAAAAAAGATATTTGGAAGAAAGCATCTTTATGAAAAAAGATGAGGGTGATATTTTCTCATTCGATAAAGAACCGACAATGCCTGAGGAAAAATCACCATTTACCAAAATTGTTGAACAGGTAATGTCTGCTTTGAAAAAACTTTTTGGTAAAAAATAAATCTTAAATTAAATCTTTTGCAATTTTATAAAGTAAATGTAATTTATGATTATCTAATAATTTAATAATATTTATTAAATTATTTTCTTGTTCTTCACGAGTTATATCATAATCAAAATTAAACAGTTCAAAATAATCAACATTTAATGCAGAAGCAAGTTTTTCGATAACATCGCATGATGGAAAACTTTTTGCAGTTTCAAGAATTGAAATATATCGAAAGTCAACTCCAACAAGTTCTGCAAGTTGTTCTTGAGTTAATTTTCTTGATTTTCTTAAATATTTTAAATTATTAGCAAATTTTTGTTTAAACATAAACCCTCTTAAATAGTTTATAAATTAATTTCTAATTTTATTACTAATAAAAAACAGGAATTATGTTGACATTTTTCTAATTAATATATAGAATTTCATGTTATAATATAGAATTATAAGTAAGAAATTCAATGTTTGGATTAGCAAAATGGTAAAAATCAGTATAATTATTCCAGTTTATAATAGTGAAAAATTTCTTGAAAAATGTGTAAATAGTATTATCAATCAAACATTAACAGATATAGAAATAATATTTATAGATGATGGTTCGACAGATAAAAGCTTTAATATATTAAAAAAATATGAGTTAAAAGATAAAAGGATAAAAGTGTTGTCACAAGTTAATATGGGCCCTTCTTGTGCAAGAAATAAAGGTTTACGTATTGCAAAAGGGGAATATGTTGGTTTTGTGGATTCTGATGATTGGATAGATTTGGATTTTTATGAAAAGTTATATAAAGCCGCAAAAAAATATAACGCGGATATTTCAGTTGCAGGAATAAAACGTCATAGAAGTTATAAATGGAAATATCATTTACAAATAAACAAAGAAGAATTTACAGATGATAAAAACAAAAAAATTTTGCTTTGTGATGTTCCTGATAAATGTTATCCAGTTAATAAGATATACAGGCTTTCTAAGTTAAATCATTATAATATATTATTTGAACCCGGTGTATATTTTGAAGATAGATTATTTACAGCACAAGTTTTAGTTTATTTAGATGGTTTAGTGACAGTTCCTAATATTTATTACAATTATTGGACAAATCCTAATTCTATAGTAAAAACAAAATCAGAGAAAAAAGCAAAAGACTCTCTATATACAAAAGAAAAAATGACAAAATTTTTAACAGATAATGATATTTATATTATGCATAAAATAAAAAAATATAAATTTTTTGGATTAACATATTTAAAAATAAAATATAATAGAGATGAAAAAGAAATAAAAATATTTAATGTAATAACAATAAAAACAAAAATTAAATCCTTTACAAATAAAATTCACAGACTACAATAGTTTTATTGTTTTTTTTATTACCCCAATGAAATTTGAAAGGATATTTTATGAAGATTGGATTTAAGCCCCAAAATTTAGTACAAAATCTTGTACTTGAAAAGTTCTCTGATAATGGAAATTCTTTAAAAAGAATTATTGAAATACCTGGCAAAGCTCCTAAAACATTAGAAATAAATTATAAAAAAGGAGATTTTATTCCAACACAATGGTATGTTTCAAATTATAATGTAATTAAAAGAGATGGAAAAAGTTCACTTGTAAAAACTTTGGAATCAACAAAAAGTTATTTAAATGAAAATCATACAGTAGTTCAAAGATTCAATAAAAAAAATCAACCTGAAAAAGTAGTAATTGATATTACAAATGGTGAAATTAATAAAACAATAAAACCAATTAAAAATATAACAAAAACCGGAGTTTAAAATTCCGGTTTTTTTAATAATTAGTCAAATTTTAATAATTATGGTATCATTTTTTTATGGATAAGAAAATTAAAATCGGATTAATTGGACTTGGAACAGTTGGTTCCGGAGTTTTTAAGACTTTAAAACACTTTGATAATGTTGAAATTGTAAAAATTGCGGTCAAAAATATAAACAAACCGCGTAATATAGAAGGTTTGGATACCTCCCTGCTTACGGCAGATCCTTATGAGATTGTGAACAATCCTGAAATAGATATTGTTGCAGAGCTTGTTGGCGGATTGGAGCCTGCTTTTGATTTAATTGCAAAGGCTATTGAGAATGGCAAACATATAGTTACCGCAAATAAAGAGCTTCTTGCAAAACGCGGAGAGGAATTATTCAGGATTGCAGAAAAATATAATAAAGTAATTTTATATGAAGCTGCAATTGCAGGAGGTATTCCGATAATCATGCCGATTAAAACAATTTTGGCAGGCAACAAGATTAATCATATTGAAGCAATTGTTAACGGAACTACAAATTACATTTTAACAAAGATGGATGTTGATGGTGCTCAATATTCAGATGTGTTAAAAGAAGCGCAAAAACTGGGTTATGCAGAAGCTGATCCGACAGGTGATGTAGAAGGTTTTGACGCAGCTTATAAAATTGCAACGCTTGCATCTATAACTTTTAAAAAACGTATAAAAATAGAAAATGTATATAGAGAAGGTATTACAAAAATTCGTGCAGAAGATATGAAAGCTGCAAATGATTTGGGTTATAAAATAAAATTAATTGCATCGGCTCATCTTGATGATAAAGGTCAAGCAGATGTAAGAGTTCATCCGATGTTGGTTTCCAAAAAATCAACACTTGCCCATATCGATTATGTAACAAATGCAGTTTCATTAAGCGGATATCCTGTTGGAAGAATTACACTTTCAGGCCCGGGAGCAGGTGAATTTCCGACAGCAAGCTCTGTTGTTGGAGATATTCTTGCAATTGCTGCAGAATTAAATACATCAGATTATATCTTGCCTATGATGAGGTGTAGACATTCTGAAAATGCAATCATGGTTGATATTTCAGAAACTACTAATAAATATTACATCTCTATAAATGCAAGAAATAATAAAGGCGTAATCGGAAAAATCGGAACAATTTGTGCAGATAATGATATAAGTCTTGCAAGTATTGTTCAACGTTGTGTATCTGATGATAATACGGCAGATATTACTGTTATTACAGAGCTTGTTAAAGAAAAAAATATGCAAAATGCAATCAAATTAATTGAACAAGACGGAAATAAAGTTAACAGTTTGATAAGAGTTCAAGTCTAAAAATAATTTATAAGAGGGACAAATGCCTGAAAATAAACAAAAATTAACAGCTACTCAAATATTTATTATGGTACTTATTCCGATAGTAATACTGTTATTTTGTAATTATAGTGTTTTTAAATCCAATTTGGTATGTTCATCATATTCGGTATGCAAAATTACGGAACAAAATATTTTCTGACGTACTGTAAAAGAAAAAAGTGTTAATTTAAATACAATAAGCAATTTTTATGTTTCAAGTTCAGTTGATATTTTCCATTTGTGGAAATATTTTAACGCAAGTTCTTCAGACCAAGCTCGTATTAACAGAAGACAACTTTTAAAATATAATATTTATTCGACAACAAAAAACGGAGAAAGACAAAAATTTTTCTTAGCAAGTTCTGATAATAAATACGAAGCGTAAGCGATTGCAAGGGAATTAAATAATATTTTGAAAAATCCTGATAAAGTTGTTAATGTAGACATAAAATACTAAAATAAAATAATCGTAAAGATAATCAAAAAAAAGCAGATTTTTATTAAATCTGCTTTTTTATTAAATATTTTCTAATAAAGTTTTATCTTGTAAATAATCCTTCACTCATATTTATATATTTAGAATTTTTTGAAAATGTAACTTTATCACCTTGATCAGCATTTATTGTTCCATTAAAATCTTTCATTTTATTATGGATACGAACTTCGTCATTACCGCCATTTTCAATATTTATATTATAATTATCACAATTTGTCAGATGATAATAATCACTTGCTTGTGTACCTTCAATAGATAGTCCTTTTATACCAACAAAACCTGTTCCATATTTGTTATTATTACCTGAATCATAACCCATTTGGACACTTGGTTTTGAATCAGAAGTTTGATCTTTAAATTCTAATTTAGTACCATTTTTGAGAAAAACACAATTCATTTTTTCTCCATTTTTGTATGTAACTTTAGAATCTTTTACATCTGATGAATAAAAACTTACATTCCCAATCATAATTTTGTCAGTATTTGGCATTTCCTATCTCCTTTTAAAAATAAACTCGTGTAAACAAATATTGATTTAATATTTAAAAATATAATTTAATAAATAGTATTTACATGTTTAAAAAAAAATTTATTTGAATAAAATTGCTAAAATAAATATTTGTTTGTTACAAATCTTAACAATAATATAGTAAAATTGCTGAAAATAGAAAATATTTAAGACAAAACTTGCTTATGTAATAAAATTCAAAAAACTTTATTTCTATTGTTTTTTATAGTAATATTGTCATAAGAAAAAGAGGGAAGTATGTACTATCAGGGTTTAATAAATACATTCAGAGAATATCTGCCGGTTACTGAAAAAACTCCGGTTATAACTTTAAATGAAGGTAATACACCTTTAATTAAAGCAGATAATTTAGCTAAAAAAATCGGGCTTGATGCAGAAATTTATTTGAAATTTGAAGGCTGCAACCCGACAGGCAGCTTTAAAGATCGTGGAATGACAATGGCTGTTTCAAAAGCTAAAGAAGCTGGATCAGGTGCAATAATTTGTGCCTCAACTGGGAATACCTCAGCATCAGCTGCAGCTTACGGTGCGAAGGCTGGCATGAGAACTTTTGTCCTAATTCCTGACGGATATATAGCACTAGGTAAATTATCTCAGGCAATGATGTATGGTGCTGAAATTATTGCAATTCAAGGTAATTTCGATGAAGCATTAGAAATGGTAAGAAAAATCTCTGATAATTACCCGATTACCCTTGTAAATTCTGTTAATCCATACAGAATAGAAGGTCAAAAAACAGGTGCATTTGAGATTTGTAACGCACTTGGACAAGCTCCTGATTATCATTTTATTCCGGTCGGTAATGCAGGTAATATTACTGCATATTGGAAGGGTTATAAAGAATGGCATAATGCGGGTAAGATTTCAAACTTGCCAAAAATGATGGGATTTGAGGCAGAAGGTGCTGCGGCAATCGTAAAAGGTGAAAGAATTATGCACCCTGAAACTCTTGCAACCGCAATCCGTATAGGAAACCCTGCAAGCTGGAAGTTTGCGGAAGCTGCAAGAGATGAAAGTAACGGTATGATAAACTTTGTGACAGATGAAGAAATCGTAAAAGCATACAGACTAATAGCTTCATCAGAAGGCGTGCTTGCAGAACCTGCAAGTGCTGCATCAGTTGCAGGTTTAATAAAAGTAAAAGACCAGATAAAAGAAGGCTCAAAAATTGTTTGTATTTTAACCGGAAACGGCTTAAAAGATCCTGATAATGCTATTAAATATTCAAATTCGGATGTTAAAAAGGCTCCTGTTGATATGACAGAAATCTTGAAAGCAATGAATATTTAATAAAAAAGTAAAGGTTAAAAATAAAAGTAATAAAATTACAAGCAATAAATGCTTATCAAGCAAATTCCATTAGGTGGTAGAGATAATCATAGTGCAAAATTTTTAGGTTAATTTTCTTTTTTTGTTAAATCTTCTGTAATAATACCGCCTGAACCACGGTCAATTTCACGTTTAAACGGTTTGTCATTTTCGTCATACCAAGTTTTGACTGTTCCGCGTTCTACAATTTTTTCAATTCTTTTGCCGTTTTCTTCAAACTGCATATATGTTGTTATTTCTCCAGGAAAAGATGTTATAATTTCTGTTTTTTTGGCTCCGCTATCATAGTAATCATAATCATATTCATCTTTTTTGGCTAAAACATTATTTTCATCATAAACAGATTCGTTTTTATAAACCATTTTCCCAAATTCATCAAAATGATGAGAGATTTCAACATTTCTATCTCTGGCATAATCCATTATTAGTCTATTTTTAGTATTGTAACCTCTGAAAAGTAGTGTGCCGTCAGGACATTTTTCATAAACAGATAAACCTATTTCTGTTTTCTGTTCGATAACTTGAGTTCCGTCAGGCTTTATGTAAGACGGTGCCATCGGGTCTTTATTTGGTTTTTTTTCAAAAGGGTTTACAAAAAAACTTTTAGCCATAGTATTCATTATATCGTAAAAATTTTTTAAATCTTTAATATAATCCTCTATTCGGATTACTTATGATATAATTTTATTATGAAAAAACTTCTTCTTGTATGTTTAATATTTCCGTGCATAGCTGTCAGCGCAAGCGAAATGACTGAAGATTATTTTGATATTGCCGCAAATTATGCAACTTATGGACAGTATAATGATGCGTTGGTTTATATAAATAAAATTTTGCAGGAAGAACCTTCAAACACTGATGCACAAGATGTAAAAGCTGTTTTATCAAGAGTTATAAATCAATATTCTAAATCATATCTTACAACTACTGATAAGAATATTCGTGATGCGCAAAATTACAAATCATTAGGTGACAAATCAAAACAAACTCAAGCTCTTTTAAATGCTACTAATGATTATTGGGCTTTATATTCGCTTGCACAATTTTATTATGATAGCGAAGATTATCAAAACGCAATCAATTATTATCAAAAAGCAGCTTCTCTAAAACCTGATTTTTCTCAAAATTATTTGGGACTTGCTCTTTCTTACGACAAGACAAAAGATTATGACAATGCTTTAAAAATGGTGAATAAATATTTGACATATAACAAAGAAGCAGATATCGCGTTTGCTCTTAGAGCCGAAATTAATATGCAGTTGAATAATTTGTCTGATGCTGAAAAAGATATTAAGCAGGCTCTTGATATTGAAGAAAATATTTCATATTTACTGACAGAAGCAAAAATATATTATGCAAAAGGAGATTACAATACAGCTTGGGAAAAATTTAATTTTCTTTCCAAAAATATACAAACATCAGAGGTTCACAAATATCTTGGTTTGTGCGATTATGCTTTGAACAATCTATCAAGTGCTTTGTTGAATATAGATAAAGCAATTATTCTTTCTGATAATGATAAAGAACTTAATAAAAAGTACGACGAAATAAAAACAGCTCTGGATAAAAAATGAAAAAGACCGTAACAAGACATTATAAAAAAACAGTAAGAAGAACAAAAAAGGAACCGATTATGACAAGAATTAAAAATTGGTCAATATCTTTATTATTGGCTGCAGCAATGCTTTACGGATTGCAATGTTACAGCAGCACTTCGGCTTTGAAATTTGCTCAATTAAGTGATGTTCATTTTTATACGGGAAGTAATAACACAACTTATAAAATGATTGGAGAATCTCCTGAACTTTTAGATGATGCAATTTCTCAGATAAACGCTATTCCGAATGTTTCTTTTGTAATGTTTACGGGCGATTTGATAGACAAACCTTTTGAAAAGGAATTAAGTGCATTTCTTCCGCATACGGAAAAACTTAATGCTCCTTGGTATTTTGCTTTTGGAAACCATGACACAATGTATGGCGGATATTTGACTCCAAAAGTTTATATGGAGCTTGTAAATAAATATAATAAAAATTACAAATTTGAAAAATCATACTATTCTTTTGTTCCTCAAAAGGGTTACAAAGTTATCGTTCTTGATTCCATAATCCGTGACAGATTGACTGCGAATGGAAGAATTGGTGATGAACAGCTTGCATGGCTTGATAATGAACTTGCAAATTCTACAAAAGATACTGTTTTAATCTTTATGCACGTTCCTATTCTTGAACCTTATAACAGCCCAAATCACAGATTGCTCGATGCTGATAAGGTAGAAGCAATTTTTAGTAAATATAAAAATCCGATAGCTGTTTTTCAGGGACATTATCATGGCGCAAAAATTACGCAAAAAGGAAATATTTTATACGTAAGTTGTCCTGCTCTTGTTTCTTATCCAAACGCTTTCAGAATGGTGACTGTTACAAATTACAGAAATAAAGTTGTTTTTAATATTCAAAATAAAGAAACAAATTTGAAAAATGTTCAAAAACTAGCTAAAATTCTTGTATTCGGAACAAGTGTTTATTCCGGTGAAGAAAAAGATCAAAATGCAACAATTACAATAAAAAAATAAGGAAGATAATATGAGTGAATTTAGTGTAAAATTTAGAGGAGTAAGAGGCAGTTATCCGATTGCTAATAAAGATTTTTTGCAATACGGCGGAAATACTTCTTGTGTAGAGGTTAATGTAAACGGACATTTGATAATCCTTGATGCAGGAAGCGGTCTTATTAATATCGGAAGTGAATTGACTGAAAAATATATTAAATCAGGATTAACCCCGTCTGAAAGAACTCCGATTAAAGCTACCGTATTAATTTCTCATATTCACCAAGACCATATTCAAGGGTTTACCTTCTTTAAGCCTTTGCATATTCCGTCATCTGTTGTTAATGTTTACGGGAATGTTAATTACAACGAAAGCTTGTCTGATGAACTTGCAGAACTTTTATTCGGAAAATCTTTTCCGCTTGATTTAGGCGATATTGCAGGGAATTTGAATATTAAAGATTTGAGCGAAACAGAAGGTATTATTCTTCGTCACGGTGAGGAAACTCCTATTATCAAAAGAATTGAAAACGAAGTGGATGCAAAAGCCGAAAATGATGATGTTTTAATCACTTGTTATCGTTCTTATGCTCACCCTCAAGAAGGTGTGCTGATTTACAAGATTTCTTATAAAGATAAAGTTCTTGTTTATGCAACGGATAAAGAAAGCTATCCGGGCGGAGATAAAAAACTTGCAAACTTTGCAAGAGGTTGCAACGTTTTAATCCATGATGCACAATATACTATGGAGGATTATTTGGACGCTTATTCTCCAAAACAAGGTTATGGGCATTCGACTTTTGACATGGCTCTTGAAGCTAAAAAACAAGCTAATGCGGAAAAATTAGTATTTTTCCATTATGATCCTGAATATGATGACAATAAATTAAATGCAATTCGTGATAAATATAAACAAGACGATATTGTGTTTGCTTATGAAGGTTTGGAAATTGATTTAATCTAATTTTTAATTAAATTTATAAGTATGAAAAAATATTTAATAATACTTTTAATGTTTTTAAGTTTTTTGGCATCCGGTTACAGAAAACCTGATGTTTATGTAATCGATGCGACAAAAAACGCTTATTTGCATAATAATATGGGGTTGCGATATATGAATGAACACCTTTATTATGCTGCAATTCAGGAATTTAAAATTGCAATAAGCTTAAACCCCAATACTCAGGCAACTTCCGTTTATTATAAAAATATAGGTGATGCCTATATGGCAATAGGTTATCCTAGTCAGGCTCTAAAGCCTTATGAAGATGCAATTAACCAATATGGACTTAATTTTCAATACTATCAAGATCTTGCAAAATGTTATAAATCTTTAGGACTTGTTAATGCAAAAATACAAGAATACAGCAAAGGCTCAAATATTTTGAACAAAGTCATGCTTGGGCTTTTATATATTGAAAGCGGTAATAAAAAACGCGGTATAATTATTCTTGATGAATTTGCGATGAAAGAGCCTGACCTTATAATTACGACAGCAGTTAAAAAGTATATAAAAGATACTGTAAAGCATGTCGATGATTTGTAGTAAACAAGGGTATTTCGAGGATTTTCTACACTAAATACTTGTTGATAAAGATGGAGCAATACTGATAAATTGACGAACCAAATCAGCGTCCCAAAGTTTGCCAGCACCTTCTTTTAAGATTTCGCATGCTTTTTCAACGCTCATACCTTTACGATAAGGTCTGTCGGAAATAAGTGCGTGATATGTATCTGCAACAGCAACAATCCTTGCAGCAAGCGGAATTTCATCACCTTTCAAATGTTCTGGGTATCCGCTTCCGTCAATATGTTCATGGTGATATTTTACGATAGGAATTAAATCACGCAAAGCTTCGTTTGGCTTTAACACTTTTTCAGCACCTATTACAGGGTGTTGTTTCATAATTTCCCATTCATCACCTTCAAGTTTGCCAGGTTTTTTAAGTACGTTTTCAGGAATTCCGATTTTGCCGACATCGTGTAATAATGCGCCAAGTTTAATTCTTTGGACTTCTTCTTCAGGAAGATTAACTGCACGTGCAAGAGCTTCCGAATAACGTGAAACTGATGTTGAGTGACCTTTTGTATAAGGATCTTTTGCATCAATTGCGCTTGCTAAAGAGTTTGCAAGCTCCATAAGGTGATTGTGTGAAACAATTTGTTCATTGTTAAATTTGTGGATAAGTTCTTCGTTAAAATCAATTCCGAGTTGTGAGTGACGTTTTGCAACAACTTCAGCAAACGAATTGAGTGCATCATCATCCCAGAAATTGAAATCTGATGAACTTATAATTGCAGACATGCCCTCTTTATAACCTTTTGCCTGAGAAATATACATTGCCTGTTCTGCAAGGATTAAGAGTTTTTCCTGATCTCTGCTGCATTCAGGATATGTAGCAATTCCGACTGAAACCTTGACAGGTCCGACATCATCTACAAAACAACAAGACAGACAATAAGTTATATATTCAGCCAAATACTTGGCATCAGGTGTATTTGTGTCAGGTAAAATTATTGCGATTTCATCTCCGCCGTAACGTCCTGCTTTGTCTGTACTTCTTATATTTTGTTTAACCTTTTCAGCAAGAAGTTTGATTACCTCATCACCTTTAGCATGACCTAGTTCTCTGTTAATTTTAGAGATATTATTTACGTCAAGCATAATGATTGATAAATTGGAATCATTTTCTTCTGCTTTTTTAAGCTCTGCTTTAAGCACTTCTTGGAAGCCTCTGTGTGTATAAAGCCCTGTAAGTGTATCTGTATTTGCATACTTGTTAGTCTGTTCCAAAAGCTCAACGTTATCCATAAAAAGTGCACAATAATCAGCTATAAATGAAAATAGACCGATATGATTATCTATATCGTTTTTGCCGATTACCATAACACCTTTGCAACCGCTGACAGAATTTAGCGGGAACAAATATGCTGATGATTCATTGACATAAGGAATATCAAGGAATTTGTTATCATTTCTAACAACTGGTTGAGCAGTCTTAAAGCATTCAATAACAGGGTTTGTTTCATCTGAAAGCAAAAGCTTTGATGTGTATGTGCTGCCCATTGAGTTGAATAATTTTATGTTTATACATTTGGATTTTTCATGGAAAACACCGAATGCTGTGAATACACTTTTTAATCTGTCCGTAAACAAATCATGAACGGCTGTAAAAAGTTCATGTACGCTTGTTTTGTTGGATAAAACTTCATTTAAACTGTTTACAAGCTCAGGATAATCAATAACTCTGTGAGAATTAGCAAGAGTTTGATTCATATAACCTGCATACATTCTGTTAGCGGTTTTGTTAGTGTTAAAGTTGTTGATACGAGCAACAATACTGTCTGTTTCTGCTGCAATAGGGTTTGAAGCAGCTTTTGGTTGAGTCGGTTTTTGTATTTCAGTTTTTTCTGCTGTATCAATTTTTATTGTGGCAGGTTTTTTCAAGGCAGGTTTTCTAAGCTCATTCAACTGTTTTGCAAGCGGATTGGAAACTGTCTTGTCAGCTTTTTTGGGTTTTTTAGCCTTTATTTCTTTAATTTCTTTTTCTTTATTATCGTTCAACACTTACACCTACACACACACTTATTTCTTATAAAACTGCTGACAAATTATTTTTGCCCGATATGATGTTTAGTTTTACATTCCTTAAACTATTTTATAATACTTTTTGTTAAATACAATACGCCATTTAGACGGCAAAACTTACCGTTTATTATAAAACGGATAATTTTCCTATAAGTTACAACCTATTTAGCAAATCCTATTACACTTGTAGTATAACTCTAATATCTTATTTTTACCAGTCTTTTTGTGTCGTTTTTTACACAAATTAATGTTTTTTGTGTTTTTATAGTATAATTTGAAAAAAATATACCCGTTTGCAGGAAGTTTTTCTTTTTGGAGTGCAGATATATTTGTGGGTTAAATCGAAAAAGAAAAAGTTGCTATATGATTTTATGAGGGGAAATTATGTTAAACGAATTGGTTCATAGTTACGGAATGGTGATATCAGGTGCAATTCTTTTAGTTGCGTATATTTTTATAGCTTCCGAAAAAATACAAAAATCTGTTGTTGCGCTTGTAGGAGCTGCTTTGACTATGCTTTTGGGACTTTTGCCGTTTCACGGGCATTATGATGTTCAGAGTGCAAAATATATAAAATCCGTGTTTGAATATATTGAATTTGATGTAATTTTCTTGCTTGTCGGAATGATGATAATTGTCCATATAGCGGCAAAAAGCGGAGTATTCAAGTGGATGGCATTAGAGCTTTTGAAATTAACTAAGGGGCATCCGAAATTTGTTTTGTTTGCACTTGCTCTGTTTACTGCGGTTGCGTCTGCATTTTTGGATAATGTTACGACTGTTGTTTTGATTATGCCTGTAACATTTGTTATTGCAAAAGAGTTGGAATGTGATTCAATACCGTTTTTAATAACTGAGGTTTTGGCATCGAATATCGGTGGTACTGCTACATTAATCGGTGATCCGCCAAATATTATTATCGGTGCTAAGGCGGGTTTAAGTTTTATGGATTTTGTAAATGAGCTTACTTTGATTGTAAGTATTATATTTGTGGTTTGTGTGGGGATTTTGATTTTTATGTTCAGAAAATCACTCAAGACAACTGCTGATAAGATGGAGCATATTGCAAATTTAGACAATTCTAAAACAATTACGGATAAAAAACTTATGATACGCTCAATGATTACGTTAATTCTTGTTATAGCGGGGTTTGTAACTCATGATATGACGGGAATTCCTGCGTATGTATTTGCCGTTGCAGGCGGTGCGTTTCTTCTTTTGTTTGAAAATCCGAAAGAGGTTTATAGAGATGTTGAGTGGCTTACTATATTTTTCTTTATCGGGCTATTTATTATTATAGGCGGATTTGAGGCAAACGGTGGAATAAGTTTTCTTGCAGATAAGCTTATTGAATTTACTCATGGAAGTTTGAGTGTTGCTACAATGTTTATTTTGTGGGGTTCCGGAATTTTATCTGGAATAGTTGATAATATTCCTTATACGGCTACAATGGCACCTATGATTGCACAGGTTCAGCATACTTTGCCTTATGCAGGGGTCGGGCATCATCCTTTGTGGTGGGCTTTGTCGCTCGGAGCTTGTTTGGGCGGAAACTTGACTATTATTGGTGCTGCGGCAAATGTTATTGTTAGTGAAACTGCTGCTGTTAAAGGTCATCCGATTTCATTTATGCGGTTTATGAAATACGGGGTGATTGTAACTTTTGTTTCGTTGGCTCTAAGCTCTGCGTATTTGTATTTGAAATATTTGCATTAATAAATTAGTATTTGATTTCGCTTTTTATGATAAAATTATTGTCGTAATTAGGGAGATATATTAATTTATGGAAAAAACTATTAATTTTATAAAGAAACATCGTGATTTATTCACGTTTCTTGGATTGTTGGTAATATGTTACTTTGTATTTTTCTTTAATATAGGGAATTATGCGTTGATGGATGTCGATGAAACAAGATATGTTTCAATGGCAAGAGATATGTTCCATGGAAAAGACTTTTTAACCCTTTATTTAAACGGGGATTATTTCTTTGAAAAACCTCCGCTTTATTTTTGGGGAGAGTGTTTGTCTTTTGCAATTTTTGGAAAAGTAAATGAATTTACTGCAAGATTTCCTGTTGCTTTGTATGGGACACTTTCTACTTTGCTTGTGTATTTTACGGGGAAAAAAGTTGTATCAAGAAGGTTTGGCGTAATATCTGCGATAATTCTTGCAACAACACTCGAATTTGTTATACTTGCAAAGTTTGCAATCCTTGATATTGTTGTTACTACATGTATAGGTTTTTCTGTAATGTTTGGCTTTTTAAGTCAATTTGTTTCAGACAAAAACAAAAAATATATGTGGTGGTTATTTTATATATTTTCAGGTCTTGCTGTTATGGCTAAGGGAATTCCGGGATTTGTTGTTCCGTTTGCCGTTATGTTTTTTGTTACTCTGGCTAACAAAACTTTTAAACAGGTATTTAGGCCTCAATATATTTTGCCGGGATTTTTGCTGTTTTTCTTAATCGTGCTTCCTTGGCATATTATTATGTTTAAAATTCATGATCCGTTATTTTTTAACGAATATATTATGAAGCATCATATAAACAGATTTTTCTCTTCAAGTCAAATTGACAGAAAACAACCGTTTTATTTCTATATTTTGACATTACTTTGGGGATTAATTCCTTGGATTTTCTCAGTAATTGCAATTGCGATTGCCAAGGTTAAGGCTATAAAAAATATAAGTTTTAAAGATTTGTCAGACAGAAAAAAATTCCTGTTATTTAACGGAATTGCATTTTTGGTAACTATGTTATTCTTCTCAGCTTCTAAAACAAAGTTGATTACATATATTTTACCTGTTTATTTCTTTACATCTTTCTTAATAGGTGCGTTATGGGAAAATTATATGTTCAATAACAAATATAAAAAACCTGTTAATATATCAGTGTATATTTTGGGTGGAATTTGTATATTGGCAGGGATTGTAACTTGTTTTTCAAAATACTTTTTGCCTGCTCAAGTATATTCTGATTTACTTATAATTAAATGGTTCAGTATATCACTTGTTCTTTTATTCGGCATTTTCAGTATAGTTTGTGCTGTAAAAAATTGGACCAAAGGTGTTTTTGCATGTTATGCTTTGCTCATAATTATTGCATCTGCTTTTGGAACAAAATTGTTTTATAACATGGATTATGAATTTGGACAGAACGATTTGATGAGATTTGCAAAATATGCAAAACAAAATAACAAAAAAATCGTTGTTTTGAATAACGAAAGAAAATATTCTGTTCTTTATTATTACAATTCTCCTGTTGATAAATATACAAAGAGCCGTGTTTATTACATTTCTCAAGATGATAAAAATGAAATGGCAAAGCTTGGCGGAATTCTTGATGACCGTGATGTCGTAGTTGTTGTTAAAGAAAAGCAAATGCCTCAGGTTGATAAAACTCTTGATTTTGATATATTACTTGATGGTAGAAAATATTCACTGGTAAAGGTTCATTAATGCTTAAAAGATACGCAAAATTCCTTGAAAAATTGGATAAAAGATTAGAAAAATATTTTGAAGAACAGTGCGAGTTTATCAAATGTAAACCCGGATGTTCTTCTTGTTGTGAGGTTGGTGAATATCCTTTTTCAAGATTAGAGCTTGAATATCTTATGTCTGGGTTTGTGGAATTACCTTTTGGAACAAAGCATATTATCAAGGAGGAAATTAAACGACTTAAAAAAGGTCATCCAAAATTGTACAAATGTCCGTTTTTGATAAATAAGATGTGTTGCCTTTACAAATACAGAGGAATTGTTTGTCGTACACACGGGCTTGCGTGGTATGATGAAGAAGCAAACAGAATAAGACTTCCGTATTGCGTGAATGTCGGATTAAATTACAGTAAAGTTTTTGACAGAGATACGGGCGAAGTTTTTTTGCAAAACCCGATTAGAGAGCGTTTGCGAATAGATACGATATTAAGAAGCCCTGAAGCACAAGAATACGGACTTGAATGCGGAGAAATCAGACCACTAATTGATTGGTTTTAAGGCAAAATATTATTTTGAATAATCTTCTTGCTTTTTTAGATAAAATTAATTAAAATGTGTATTATGAAAGAAAGAGCTAAAAAAGAATTAGATAAATTATTACAAGGTAACAAAAATTTTGTAAACGGTACATTGACATCTAAAAATATGTCAATTGAAACTTTGAAAAAATTTGCATTTCATCAAGAACCTTATGCCTGTGTTTTAACATGCTCTGATAGCCGTGTCGTTCCTGAAATTATTTTTGATTGCGGAATTGGAGAATTGTTTGTTGTTAGAGTTGCAGGCATGACAACAGGACCTAATGTTATTGAAAGCGTTGAATATGCTGTTAAAAAACTTGAGGTTCCTTTGTTGATACTTCTCGGGCATGATGATTGCGGGGTTATGAAATATGCTAAAGAGCATTACCCTGAACCGATGAAGGATTTTTCATCAATTTTGAAATGCGTTTATCCTGTTTTAAACCACAAGGAAGACATAACATGTCACAATTTCTTTGCTCAAGAACATACAAAATGGGTTGAGGATTACTTGATGCAGCATTCGGTTATTATTAATGAAGCTGTTAAGGCTGACAAGTTGGAAATTGTAAAATGTCATTTTGATCATTCAACAGGGTTGGTTAATTTAATATAAAAAATTTTTGAATTAACAAATAGAAATTATAAATAAAGACACGGAATGCCAATAACCTTACATCCCGTGTCTTATTTTATCGATTACCTTTATGTGAGATTTTGCGTGTATGCGCTATATATTTATTGTTTATAAATTATCTCTGAGGGTAACCGTCCGTATCCCGCCGCTTATTTCGCAGGAAGTTTGCAGGTTATCACTGTCACCTGCTTCGAAAGTAAAGCGCAGATTTTGTGCACACTATTTTCTCATCTTTGTACATTAAGATGAGCCGCGCTTCCCTGCAAGCGTAATATTCGCATAATTCGGCTTTAAGGTACGAAATTTACAGTCAATTAACTGTACATATTTAGAATAATCTTTTTTTCTTGTTATTTCATTCGACTTTTTATCTATTTAATTAGTCTTGTTTATATACTTTTGTGCAATAGAAGTGGTGTATTTTTTAGGGATAATTTATGTGCAAGAGGAGATTTTTATGGCAATAAAAATGTTAGTATTTGATTATCGTGACAGCGAAAAAGAATTTTTCGGAACTCAAGAATTGGAAAATTTTGAGATAACTTTTTATAATGAAAGTTTGAATGAAGAAGTCGTTGAAGAATTGCCGAAAGATATTTTGGATAGTGCTAGTGTAATAAGTGTTTTTGTAAATTCTGAAGTTAGCGAAAATGTTATCAATGCGTTTAAAAATTTGCGAATAATTTCAACGCGTTCAACAAGTGTTGAACATATAAATTTGAGGGCAGCTGAAGAGAAAAATATTGCCGTCATTAATGTTGAAGGTTATGGAGCAGTGCCTGTTGCTCAATATACAGTTGGTTTGCTAATCGCTCTTGTAAGACATATTTGCGCAGCTTGTCATTCAGTATCTTACGAGGATAATATTTTTACAAATTTTGTCGGACGTGATTTATCAACTTTAACCCTTGGTGTTATAGGTACGGGAAGTGTCGGGGTTAGTGTTTGCAATATCGCAAAATCTTTTGGTA
>CAJMSH010000011.1 GCA_905216055.1 uncultured bacterium
TCAACGCTGCGATTATATCGTATGCACGTTTGCAAAAATCATACACTTTAGAACGGTTTTTCATGTAATCATAAAATAGCCAGTTTATTGACATTTTGTCTATAAAATATTTACCTGTAACCATTTCATAAAATTCAGGCATTTTATAAACCTTCACATCTTCGGGAATACTATTTACCATCTTGGTTAAAAATTTTTCTTCCATACGTTGTTTTATGGCAACGATTACTATATCAATTTTTTTATCTGTTATAATTTCATCAAGTTCATAAGTTTTTGGAAAAACTCGAATATTAGTATTATTAATTATTGTATCTTCTTCTTTGTATTCAACAAAACCTGCGACATTCATTCTGAGTGCTTTTTTAGATAGGATTTCATTTTCAATAAGTTTTGCATTGGAATTTGAGCCGATTATCAACACATTTTTGATTTTCTTAATGTTAAATAAATAATAGTGATAACATCTTCTGTAAATGAATAGGGCTGCATAAATAGTTAATAAATTAGATAAAATAAATTCGAATGATTTAACATTTTGATAAAAGGTTAAAAGCAGAATTGTTGCAGGAATTTGTGAAAATACAATACCTTCAAAAAGAAGATATGAATTTTTTAATGTAGAATTAAATTCCCTAATTTTATAATTATCTTTTAAAAATAGAACAATAATGCCGGTCAATGCTGTTAACAGTACAGTTAAATCAATAAATTCTAAAGGTAAATTATAATGATTGTACCAATAAATTGTGGATAAAACCAGTATTGTTAAATCAAAGCAAAACATTATTAAAATTGATCTTGACAATGTGTTATTAAACATTCATACTCCAAAGCGTATTAGTTAATTGTATAATAAATACATCGTCATAAATATAGCCAAATAGCTATATTTTTAATTGTTTTGCTTTTTTGAATTAAAATTTATAATATAGTTTTTATAATTTTTTACACCGCTGACATATAAGCATAATAAAATAGCTCCTAATATATAAGCACCAAGTATATCCGTAGGGTTATGTACTCCGAGCCATATTCTGCTAAAGCCTACAAAAATTATCCACAAAATTGAAATAGAATATCCTAAAATTTGGAATTTTTTGTTTGTGCAATATTTATATAAATACCAAATTACCATTCCCCATAAACAAATTGTTACCAAACTGTGACTTGATACATAGCTGAAACTATCTGGGTGAATTGTTGTGATTTGTAATTCTATTGGAGGTCTTTCACGCTTTATTATTGGTTTTATTATGCAATTTAGTAAAAATGTAATAAGCGGGATTGAATATATGCAAATTAAATCAACCCATAATCTTTTTTTTACAAAAAATATTCCAAAACCAACCAATGGCAAAGCAATCATTGTGGTGTACAATATGTAATCAGGCAGCATTGGAATCCAGAGAGGTAAAAATGAGAGTTTTTGCTGAACGAATATAATAATACTCCTGTCCCATTGAGTTATTATGGGACAAGAGATTATTAAAACTGTGAGTATTATAAATAATATTAGTAATGAAAATGTTTTTTTCATATTATTTACCGCAGCAAGCACAATTTCCGCTGCATGAGTATTCTTTAACAGGTTTTTCTGTTGAACAGAAGTGATTTCTATCTACGTAATATTCACCTTCAAGCGGGAATATTGTCATCCATAGATTTTCTCGCCAATCTTTATCCAAAATTTCTTTTACATCTTTTGAATATTTATCGATTTTTGATGTAATTTCAGGATTTGTCAAATATGCTGCAGCATTTTCATGTGTTTCATAAGGTTTGAATTCCTGATAGTATTTTCTTAAGATTTCAGGTCTGTCGACAATCATACAAGGTCTTAGCATATTACCGTCTTCATAAGGGATACCATCTCTGATTGCACGCATAAACGGTGAGGCAAGAGCTTCCGTTAATGTACAATCTTTAAGGTTGTGAGTTGCTAAGTGAACAAATGTACAAGGTTCAACATCTCCTCGTGGGTTTACGTGAATATATTGTCTGCCGCCTGCTATACATCCCATCATTTCAGGTCCGTCACCCCAAAAATCTACTGTCATCATAGGTAATGTATTTCTTGCATTATAAACTGCTTTTAAGATTTGTTGTCTTTGTTGAGCATTCGGTACCATACTTACATCAGGGCTGTCACCAACAGGTACGTAATGGAAAAACCAAGCCCACAAAACACCTTTATCTGATAACATTTTCATAAATTCATCAGATGTCACTTCATTACAATTTTGACTTGTTGCAGTTATACTTGCACCAAAGAAAATGCCTGCTTTTTTAAGCATATCCATTTTCTCCATAACCATATCAAAACAACCTTCGCCACGAACGGCATCTGTATTTTCTTTTAAACCGCCGATTGAAAACATTGGTTGGACATTACCTAATTTTTTCAATTTTTCAACAGTTTTTTCTGTAATTAAAGAGCCGTTTGTGAAAGTAATAAATGTACAGTCATTAAATTCTTCTGCTAATTCTAAAAATTCTTTTCTCGCAAAAGGTTCTCCGCCGACTATTGGAAATATATGAATACCCATTACATCACGAGCTTCTGTGAAGATTTCTCTCCATTTTTCTTTTGTTAAATCTTCTTTTACATCATATTCATGTGCCCAGCATCCTTTGCAATTAAAATTACAACGTTTTGTAATACTTGCTAATAAAACTGTTGGTGGGAAAAATCCGTTCTTTTTATTAAATTCTGAACGTTTTCTCAAATTATCCCCATAATATCCGTTTACAAAGAAATTTTTAATCCATTTGTTTCTGCAATTTGGGTCTAATTCTGTTAAAATCTTTTTCCACCAATAAAGGTGAGGGTGTTCTGATTTGAAAAGCCATTGCATTCTTCTTGCGTGGTTTACACCACCTTTTGATCCTGAAATTTTTTCAAAGATTTTTGCAAGATTTATTAATTTTTCTTTGCTGAAATTGTGTCCTAAATAGTTTAATAACATATCAATTGCAAAGTCATTAACTTTTAATTTTAACTTGTCAAATCTTCCCATTGAGTTTGATTGCCAAACTGTTGATTGTTTTTCTACTCTCATATAAATTACTCCTTGCTATTATTCAATTATAACTTAAATATCTCCATGCTTTTCATAAATATAGACCTGTTGCTAACTTATGTTAACTATGCAATAATCTGGATATGAAAAATGTACTTGTAATAAACAATCCTAATGCAGGCAGAAAAAAAGCTGTAAAGTATAAAAAGCTGGTTATAAAATTTTTATTGAGAAAGAATTGTTTTTTTAAAACTATTGAAATTGACAAATTAACAAGTACTGATTTTGAAAATTTTGATACGATTTTAACAATCGGCGGTGACGGAACTGTAAATAAAGTAATTCCATATATTGTAAATACAGAAAAAGTTTTAGGGATAATCCCCTGCGGAACTGCAAATTTACTTGCTTCAAAATTGAATATTTCGACTAATCCTAAAAAAGCTCTTGAAATAATTGATAAATTAAATATTAAAGATATTGATATATTGAAAGTTCAGGATAAATATTCGATTTTGCGATTAGGTTTTGGTTATGATTCTGATATAATATGCAAGACTCCTCAATCTCTGAAAAATAAATTTGGGTATTTTGCATATTTTTTAGCAGGAATTTTGTTTGCTTTAAGGCTAAGGCAAAAAAGTTATACTATATTTTTCAACGATAAAAAGCTATTAATTCTTGCAACCTGTATAATCGTTGCGAATGCCGGTAATATGTATAGAAATTTGGTATCAATTTCTAATAATTGTAATTTGCAAGATGGGAAGTTTGACGTTTTTATTTTGAAAGTTAAAAATCCGATTACATTTTTTATAGAATTTTTGGGGATAATTTTTAATTATAAAAATTCAAATTCAAAGGCTATGTATTTTCAAACGAATGAATTATTGATAAAAAATGAATTTTCTACAGGTCATATTGACGGAGAAAAACAAAAATTTAAGGACGACATTAAAATAAATATCGTCCCTAAATCTGTTAAAGTTTTTGGTAATTAATTTTTTACCATTTGTTGATAGCAAATGCCATAACAATAATTGAAGCTATACCTTTCAAAGTATCACATACCGGTGTAATCCAGTCATTACCAGCAATTCTTCTTGGAACTACGATTGTATCACCAGGCTCAATATCGCTGCCGTTTCCTATTTTTTCAGCACGGCCGTTAACTGATACTTTGTATAATCTGAATTTGTTTGCATTTGGAGTATATCCACCAACTTCTTTGATGTAATATTTTGCATTTGCTCCTTTTTTGAATACAAATGATTGTTCGTTATATACTTCACCGATTACACTTACGTGGTTTGAAGTTCTTGGAATATAAATATCGTCACCGTCTTGGACTTCTATATTATCAAGATCTCTTATTTTATCTAAATCATTGCTTTTGATATTTAATGCGATTTGTCCGTTGTATTTGTTGGCTATTGTCAAATCATCAGCTTTAAGCATTTCTAACATTTGCATTTTTGATTCTTGATCGCCTTCAGAAGGTTTATATGCACTTGCCATTCTGCCTTCGATTAATTTTATGTCTCTTTCGTTGTTTTTGTGAGCCAATTCAACTTGTTTGCCTTGAAGATTTGTTCTTTTGAATACTACACCTCTTAAATCGGCTTCAGAAGTTAAACCGCCTGCCATTTCAATCATATCTTTTAATCTTTTGCCTTCAACGAATGTGAAAACTCCCGGTTTTTTAACAAAACCTGAAACTTTTACGGTTTTCATAACTTCGTTTCCGCGCAAAGTTCTAAAGAAGATTTTATCTTCAGGCATAATCGGAATTGTTTTAATTCTGTCAGAATTAATCATAATATCATATAAGTAATACACCTGAGTTGTACCGTCTGAACTTGTAATTTCCACAGCGACATTTTCTGCAGGAATTAATTTATTTGAATTTGCAGTACTAGCAGCCAATTGAACATCATTTTCTTCTACAGATCCTTTATACGCAACTTCAGGTTCTTTTGTATTTTCTGTTTCTTTTACATCAACATCTGATTCTAAAAATTGAATATCTGTCATTACGTCATTCAACATCATATTTGATGTGTATGTAAGATGTTTTGGAGTATTTATACAGCCATAAACATCTACAAACATTGAATTTGTATTTTTATAGATATTGATAATATCTTTAGGTTTCAATATAGGGTCATTCATTCCTGCAAAAAATTCTTTTAAAAATATTGGGATAGTTTCTATTGTGTTATCTTTCCCTGAAATTCTTCGAATGACTGCTTGATTTATGAAAGTTTCTTCAAGTAGTTCGTCTTCACTTTTTAAAATGTCAGATAATCTCATTCCTTCTTTGTAAGCATAAGTTGCAGGGTGTTTTACGTTACCTTGGATTGTTACAACATTTTCTGCTGTGTTGTATAATTCTCTAAATTCAACAGTATCACCGCTTTTTAGTTTAGTATTTTTTGCATCATTCCAAGCAAGATTTTCTGCGGTACGTTGTTTTGAATTTGCATTATAACCTGTCAATGTAACTTCTGTTACTTGGGTTGCAGGTAAAAGACCTCCTGCAAAATTTATAATTTTTTGTAAGTTTTCACCGTTTTTAATTTCGTAAATACCAGGTACTGTAACACCGTTTTTGATAGCTACAACATCACCTATTTTATCGACAAAGATTTTATCGTTAGGTCTTAAAATAATTCCGTCATCGTTGCCTGAAAATAGTGCTTTATATAAGTCAACATTTTTTGATTTGTTATTAGATGTGTATGTTATATTTCTCAAAGTACCTGTCTTTTTAACACCGCCTGCTGCATTTAAAGCATCTAAGACTGAGGAATTATTTCCTACAAGAATTTTACCGGGTCTGTTTACCTGACCATACACAAATACTGAAAATTCTTGACCTGAAGCTACGGTTAATTTTACTTTTATACTTTTATATTTTTGAGAAGCTAATCTGTTTGCTTCATTTTCAACTTCGCTGATGGTTCTGTTTTCGGCTTTTACAAGACCTACACCTTGAATGAATATTGAACCTTTTGAATCAACTTCTGTTTTAGTTGTCGGGTTTAATAAGTTTGCACCTGAAATTGCCATAACATCTATTGAATCACCATATAAATATACATTGACTTTTTCACCAATGCTTAATTTATAATTGTTATCAAATTTACCTGCTGTTCCGTTTACAGAAGAAGTTGTAGATGTGAATAAGTCATATCCTATTTGTTGAAGTGGTATGCCTGTAATTTCACTTTCTTTCCCGTTAAATAATTTTTCTATTGGGCTTAATTGAACAGCTTGTTGATTTGTTTGTAATGATGTTTGGTAGTTATTACTGAAAGCATTTGTATTTAATTCAATTTCTTCATTTTGAACTTGTCTTAACTTTGAAGATACATTTTGCGATTGTGTATTTTGATATTGCATGTTCATTTGAGATGTTGAAGTATTCATTTGTGCAGAATTATTTATTGTCGCTGCAAATACTCCAGCTTCTGTACAAAATGTCATTAGTAACAATAGTGCAATTATTTTTTTCATTATTATACCTTTTATATTTTATAGTTACATTCGATTGTTTTTATTTGTTTTACATATTTTATGTAATAGCGATTTCCATTAATGATTTAATCGCAGGCCATTCAAGTTTCCATAATCCTGATGCATCAAGTGCGTAATTGCCGACACATGATAGTTTGCAGTCTTTGCATTTATTTACTGTTTCAATAAATAAAGGATCTTTGATTACATCTTTTAAAGGTCTGTTTCTTACGCTGATAAAAGGTTTTCTGTCATAGCAACGTAACATATCGCCATTTGAATAAATTACTGTTGCGATACGAGGCCAATGGCATTCATAATAAGTTTTTTTGTTGATTATGTAATCCATAAAGTAGTATGAATTTCTTATCGGATAACCGTTTTTCTTTAATTCTTTTATTTTAATGAACATATCAGCCAATTGTTCATTTTCTAATTCGGTTTCAACAACGTTGTGTGCTTCTTCTGGTCTTGAAGCTGCTTTGTTGACTGTGAAATATAATAGAATATCAGCATCTTTACAGTATTGTGCAACTTCTTTAATTTGTTCAAAATTAGTTTGAGTTGAAACTGTGCAGCATACATAAATTCTCATTTTTGGAGAATGAACTTTATGATATTCAATACCTGACATTACTTTGTCACAAATTCCAGGCATGTGTCTTATATCATCATGGGCTTTTCCGATAGCGTCTAATGATACAAACATCAAATCCGTATATTGTGCAAAATCAGGATTTGTTTCTAAATACCAGCCGTTTGTTGCAATTTTTGTATATAAACCTGCATCATGTGATGCTTTGCAAATTTGGGCAAAATCTTCTCTTAATAAAGGTTCGCCACCCCACAAAATGCTGTCCATATATCCGATTTTGCCTGCTTCTGTTAATAATCTTACGATTTCATCTGTCGGCATATCGTCTGTACCTTTTTTAGATTTCCAAAAACAAAAATCACAATCGCAATTGCATCTGCTGGTAACCATTAATGAAAAACATAACGGTTTTGGTGTTTTTGAAAGTCTGCTTGCGATACATTCTAAAGCTCCGCCGCCTAAATGACGATAGTATTTTAGGCGTTCAAATGTCATATTATTTCTTGATTTACTTCCCATTTAAATCCCCTTACAAGTAGTATTAATTCCTCTCTTAGTAGAACGATATAAAAAATTTTAATATTAATATCGATCAATAAAAATTAGCCATTTGGCTATTCTTAAAAAAATACTTGTAAGTTATAATTTTTTATTTGCTTTACGTTTAATTAAATCAATAAAGGCTTCAATCCTTGTAATATAGCCGGCTTTACCTGTCTGTTCATCCAAAACTAATGACATAACAGGAATATCTTCTTCTTTACTAACTTTTGGTAAAATATTTTGAGCGACTATTTCAGGCATGCAAGAAAACGGTGAGATATGTATAATCCCATCTACTCCATGTTTTGAAGCATATACTGTATCGCCGACTGTTTCAATACATTCACCGCCGATTGCTCTTTTCATATATTTTTTTGCATATTTGACGGATCTTTCTCTATGAGATTCCTTGTGATAGAAAAGTGAAGGTTTTAAAACGTGCTCAAGCCAATCCCCAAACATTATCTGACGTTGGACTTCTACCCCCATTTCTCCTAATTCTTTTTCTATATTTTGATTTGTGTATGGATCAAGTAGAACAAAAAATTCGCCGATTAAATAAACTACAGGAACTTTTTTATTTTTATCTATCGGGATTTTTTTGAAATCTTCGATTATACGTTTTTTTAATTTTTTTGCTTTCCATACAGAATTTGTTTCATCAGTAATTTTAAGCCATTTTTCATAGCATTTTTCAGCATCACCTTTGTTTAATTCTCGTGGTCTTGTATAAAAAAGTAATCTTTCTGCCGTATCTATTGCAAAGAATTTATTAAATCCTAAACTAAAACCTTTATAGTATCTCCAAGGATTTATACAATGGGTAACATGCCAAAAAGCGTGGAGAGTTTGTTTCATTTTGCTTTTATACATGTCAAAAATCACCATATCAAATTTGTAGCCCATAGATTTAAGAGTTTTTTGAGCCATTTTTGTGTAATTCCCGAGTCTGCAAGAACCGGGAGCTTGGAACATCATTAATGTGTTGGCACCTTTATCAAGAGCCATAATGTAGTTTGCTAGATTTAATTTATAAGGAAGACAAATCCCTTCGATACTGTTTCTTACTCCGATTTCTAATGTTTCTTTGCTGTTAGCAGGAGGAATTACAACTTTTGCCCCCAATGATACAAGCAAGGCTTTTAATGGAATATCTATTCTTCCCATTCTAGGCCATGCAATTATACGGTCTTTTGTGGGAATTGTATTTTCCATTTTTGTTTTTTCTAACTTCTTGACATTATTCATAAAAATTATACTAACACAAAATTATTTTATGCTAATTTGATTTGAAAAAATCCAAGGTTGATTTTTTAAATCAATTTCTATTCGATATTTTGCATTTTCGTCAATTGGGAATTTTAAATTTTTTGTGTTTTCTGTAAAAATTTGAGTTCCGTTTTGAATAATTTTTATCTCAGCTTTTGTTGAAAGTTTTACAATAATTGTTTTATTCTCAACATAAATTAATGGGATTTCTTTTTTTATATGACGGTTAATCATTAGGTTATTACCGTTTTTTATAGATGAAAGAATTAATTTTTTTTGACTTTCAAAGTCTTTAGGTATTTCATTTTCAAGCGTGATAACATTTGCTAATGTCTTAAAACAGTCTTTATATGGAAATATTTTTATTGGAATAATATATTTTGAAATTTTTAGGGCATGAGCATCAACACCTGCAATTGCAGGAATTATATTTTCAGATTTTTTATTTAATTCATCCCACCATTTTAGAGTTTCTTTGTGTGGACCTTGGATTAATTTATGTCTAAAAAAGTATGAATAAGCTATTTTGAAAATATTTGTCTCATCATAATCATCTGCCCAGTCAGAAAACCAATTCCAAATTTCAATCCCATCAGGAATAACAGATTTATTTGTCCATTTTATCGGGTGTGCTTTATTTTTTCTGTTATCAGCTTCATCAGGGTGTGCTGCAAAACCAAATCCACCTTGTGCTCTTACTTCATCTACAAATTTTTGAGTATCATCACTCGGATTAATTAAGTTTTTTATATCTAAAGCAATATAATGATTTGATGAACAAGGAGAAATTTCTTCCCCTTTTATTACGCATACTCCGTTATAAAATCCTTCTTTTATATCAAAATTATTATGATCTGTAATAATAATCCAATTTAGACCTGCTTTTTTTGCGGCTTTAGAGATTGAATTTATATCTCCTGTGCCGTCTGAAAGTTTTGTATGAATATGGATTGCACCTAAGTAATTAAAAAATTGTTTTTTCATTGATTATTTTATTGAGCCTGTAAGGATTTTTTCTTTTTTAATTTCAATAATATTTTTGTTATGAATATTTTCGTTAGATTTTTCTGATTTTTTCGTAAGAAGATTTCTTTTCTTTCTCAAAAGCATATCAATAAATGCTTCCAAACGTGTAATAAATCCGGCTTCTCCTGTATGTTCATCAATTGTCAGATGAATTAGGGGCATACCTTTTTCTTTGCAATGATATGTAATTTCATCTACCATTAATGAATCAGGCCCGCAGCCAAAAGCTGAAAGAGCAATAATTCCGTCAACTTTATTGTTCAGAAGGTAATATGCTGCAGTTCCTGTGAGCTCAAGTTCATTTGCCCAGTATTGAATTTCTCCGAGTTTGTCAATTGAATTTAGAGAATCTTCTCTTGAAACATTTAATGATGTATAAACTTTTACATTCATTTTTTCTAACTTTTTAATTAAATTTAGAGAAATTCTGTCATCAAAAAGGTTATACCCGTGAGCCATAATTGCAACGGATAATGGTTTTACAATATCTATTGTTTTTTTGATAAATTGTCCTTTTATTGCATTTTCAAGGGCTTCGGTATAATTTATTCCTGATTGAGTCATTTCCATAAATGAATCGTAAACTTCCCAACCTTTGTTTATAGCTTTTTTAATTTCTTTTTTATCCGTAATTCCTAAAGCGTTTGCAGTTTGAGTGCAAAAGTCGTTGAAATTAATATTTTCTGTTTTATCTAATGTAGGCTCAATCATTGTAAAAGGTTTGTTAATTACATTCCTGATAATTTCAGGTAAGCCTCTGATTTTACTGCAATTATTAATTTTATAATCTGTTGATTGAATAGATGGTATAAAAATTGCTTCGCAGCCTTTATCTATAAGATTAACAACATGTCCTGTGAATACTTTTATCGGCAGGCATGTATCTGAAACTACATATTTTGTTCCTTCATTTATGGTTTTTGTAGTTGTTTTATCGGATAAAACTATTTCAATCCCTAATGACGTGAAAAATCCATAATAAAAAGGGTAATTATTATAATATGAAATTGCTCTTGGAATACCTATTTGTGTAAATTTCTTATTCATATCTTTCATTAATTAATTCAAGATGAGTATACAACAATTATGTTGAATAAATCAAATTTAAAAAATTTTTTAACATTACAAATAAAATATTTACATATTTATTTCAGATAATAGCTTATCAACTTCTTGTAATAATTCTCCATTTTTATTTTTACCAAGCAATTCCTTTGCCTCTGTTAATTCCTTTATTGCTTCATCTGGTTTTGATTTTTTTATAATTTTAGCAATTTGTATTTTTATTGCACTAAGCATAACCTGATAATGTTCAACAGGCTTCATTTCACTTTTTACACTTTTAAATCTATTTTGAGCACCTTGATAATTTTTTGAAATATCATTTAATGCTCTTTTTTCTTCATACAAAACTTTCAATAATTTTTCACTTTGTGGTTCAGTTACAGAGTAAATTCTTCTCAAATTTTCACATCTTGCCATTATATGTACAGGATCATTAAATCTTTTTGCAATAGCCAAACCATTTATTGCAAAACGTTCTACTAACTCAGGATTGTTACTATTGGCTTTTATCAAAAAACTATAAATCGAACCTGCCAAGCTGCCTTTCCCAAAACTAACAAGTTTTTCTGCAAGTTTAACAAAATTTTTATTCATTTTATTTATTTCATTAGAATCAGTATATTTGTTCAAAAAACACTTCAATTCGCCGGCAAAAGAGCTGGAATTTACATCTCCTTTGTTAGTTACGATTTTTGTAACTTTCTTTTCAAATATATCAAAAGCATTTTTAGAGTTTTTTATTTCTTTTTCATCGAAAAATAACTTTTGAGGTTTAACTTTATTCTTATTAATTTTATTTTTGACAGGTTTTATAATATTTTCTTTATTTAACTTTATTTTCATTAAATTTCTCCTTTATAAAAGAAAAAACTTGTAAAAATATTTTTTGCTAAAGTTATATTTAAAATTTAAAATCAATCATTCTTAAACATCCATGCTTCCGCTTCGCAAGCCTTCGAGATCAAGCGTAAAATATTTTAAATTTATTTCTTTTTTCAGATTTTGGAGAATATCTGTTCTGTGTTTAAGGAATTCTTCTATATCACTTATTGGAATTTCTATACGGGCTGTGTCTTTGTGAATTCTAAATCTGCAGTTTTCAAAACCGTAATTTTTTATGATTTCTTCACCTTTTTTAGCGGTGTTTAAAAGTGTTTCACTTAATTCTGTTCCGTATGGGAAACGGGTTGCAAAACAAGGGGTTGAAGGTTTGTTATAGATTTTTATTCCTGAAAGTTTTGCAAATTCTCTGATTTCATCTTTAGTAATTCCAAATTTTGCAAGAGGGGAGAGAATGTTTAATTCCTGTAAAGCTTTTATTCCCGGTCTGTATGATTTCAGATCATCTGCATTTGTCCCGTCTATTACAAATCTTTCGCCTGCGAAATTTTTGAGTTGAGAAAAAAATAGTTTTTTACAATGATAGCATCTGTCTTTGGGGTTATTTTTTATAATCGGATTTTCAAGCGGGTAATATTCTATTATTTTTTGAGGAACTTTGTAAAATTTGCATAAGTCTTTTGTGTCTTCAATTTCTTTATCTGTTTGGAATACTGATTTAAAAGTTACTGCTGTTGTATTTAGGTCTTTGCATAAATAAAGAAGTACGGTGCTGTCAATTCCGCCTGAAAAAGCAAGACATAAGCCTTGCTCATTCAGTTCGGATAAATATTTTTGAAGTTTGATAAATTTATTCTTCATTCAATAATGCACCTTTTTTTAAGCTGATAAGTGAACAAATTGCATACATTACAAAGCTTATAGCAAAAAATCCTAAAATATTAGCAGGTATTGATGAAATATTCGCGAGAATTGCAGTTTTTGCTTGCACTGCTTGTGAAATTGCATATAATTGTCCTTGAACTTGCGGAATAATTGAGTTTTGAATATTAAATAAAGACCATTCAAGTCCGTCAGGTTTTTGAGAAGCGTATTGAGAAATAAAACCTGCCAATACAAAACCTAATATGCCAAAGCACATTGACAGTTTTTTGTAATCGAATTTTTTAGCTGCTGAAATGGCAAAACCTGTTAAAACACCTTCTACTATTCCGATAGGAAGATGTATTGCCTGCATAAGGCCTGTAAATTTAAGGATTGAATTTATCTCAATAGAGCCTGATAATGCGCCTTCAATAACTACTCCGATTGAGCCTAATTGAAGTGCAGCTACAGATGCTATGAATGCACCTAAAAACGGTTTGTTGAGTTTTTCAAACGGTTTGTAAAAAAGCGGATATGCAACAAAACATGCTAAAGCTCCCATGTTTATAATGTTGCATCCAAGAGCCATAAGACTTCCGTCAGCAAACAATAGTGCTTGTACAATTAGAATACTGCACATCGCAAGAAAAGCTGTTGAAGGCCCTAATAATGCAACCGGAATATCTCCTGTACCGCCTGTACAGATAGCTATTTCTCCGACTTTTTTAATTTCATTTTGAATTAGCGTTACAATTTTTGAAGTTTCATCATATTTGATTTTGTCACCGAATTTTTCTTTAAGAGCTTTAATTTGTTTTTCATTAGCTCGTGTGCCTAAAATATTTGAACCTGCTTCATAGAATTTTTCAAATATTTTAGTTAATTGTTCTTCAGTTTTACATTCACAAAATACCGCTTCTGAATATCCGCGGCGTTTTATTCTGTCTATATCCAGTTTTGCAAAATCTAATTTTATATATATGTTTCATTATTTCATGCTTTTTTCAACTTCTTTAACTTTTTTATCAACATCTGCAAGCAATTTTGGAATATCCAGCGATTGCGGGCAATTTTTGCTGCACAGACCGCATTTTATACATTTGTCTGCCCTTGTAGATTCATCAAGCGCATTATAGTTGTAGACAAACATAAAACTTGCATTAGGTGCGCTATTACCTTTGAACATATTGTATAGCCCGAATATCGCAGGAATATTTATGCCTCTCGGGCAGACTTCCATACAGTATTTGCAGGCTGTACAACTTATTGCTCCGCCTGATTGGATTATTTGAGCTATATCATGCGCAACTTTTTCTTCTTTTTCAGTAATAGCTTTGTAATTTACAAATGTATCAATATTTTCTTTCAATTGTTGTAAATTGCTCATTCCGCTAAGTATTGTGAACACTCTTTGACGACCTGCAACCCATCTTAGTCCGAATGATGCTTGGGTGTCATTCGGGCATTCTTGTTTTAATTTATCTTTGGCTTTTTGAGGAAGGTTGCATAATACACCGCCTCGCAAAGGTTCCATAACAATAATCGGAACTTCTGCTTCATCTGCTATTTGGTATAATTCATCAGCATTTACAACTTCCCAATCCAAATAGTTGATTTGTAATTGGCAAAAATCCCATTTATGTTCTTTAATTACTTCTCTAAGCATTTGAGGATCTCCATGGAATGAGAAGCCGATATGTTTGACTAATCCTTCTTTTTTTAATTTTACAAGTTCATGATACATATTATTATCGCGATAATTGCTTAGAGAATTTTTATTGATATTGTGTACCATGTAGTTATCGAAATATTTAACCTGGCATTTTTTTAACTGTTCTTCGCAAAGTTTTCTTACATCTGATGGAGAATTTACAAGATATGCAGGGCATTTATCAGCTAAAATGAAGCTTTCTCTCGGGTATTTTTTTAAAATTTCTCCTATCGCATTTTCTGATTTGCCATCTACATACATATATGCTGTGTCAAAGTAATTTGCACCGTGTGACATAGCATACTCAACCATTTTGTCCAATTCTACCATATCGATTTTCCCATCTCGCATCGGAAGTCGCATACATCCCAGTGCAATTAAAGGGGTGTCGATATTGGCAAATTTTCTTCTTACGACTTGTCCTTCGGCTTTTTTAATTTCTTTTTTGCCGCAGCCTGATAAAATTGCCGCTCCGCCTATCGCTAAGCTGAATTTATTATGAAATCACGTCTTTTCATGTGTTTTCCTCTCTTATAAATTTAAGTTATTAATCCAAGTCTTACTGTTTTTTATTTTAGCAGAATTTTCTTATGATGTATAGTGTTGCATGAGAGAGAATCGTATGCAATTAAAGTTGCTAATCCGATGACATATTTGCCTCCTTATTATTACTTTAATTTTATCATACTGCTTGATAGTTGCTCTTAGTCAAGCAACAAAATTTATTTATTTTACTTTGAGGGTAAAATATTTTAGTTATGAATTTTCTAACTGTTTTAAAATCTTTATAACTTTTGGGTTTTCGACCTTATAACATATTTGATTTGCGTGTCGGTGGCCTGAAATCACATTTGCATTTTTCAATATAGTCAAATGCTGTGAAACTGTTGGTTGAGGTATTTGCAAGCATTCACACATCTTGCTCACGTTACACTCAGGCTGTGACATCAAATTATATGCAATTGTCAACCTTGTCGGGTGCGCAAGTGCCTTAAATATCGTAGTGTATTCTTCTATATCTATATTTTCGTTTTTCATATTATGAGAATATTACAATATGCGAATATTGTCAAATTTTCTATTGACGAATAACAAATAATCTGATAATATAAATATATGAATATACGAATATATGAAAATTTGAAAGAGGATTAAATGAAAGTAATTATAATTGGCGGCGGCGCATGCGGCGCAAGCTGTGCAACAAGATTAAGAAGACTGGATGAAAATTGTGAGATTACGATTTTGGAACGTACTAATGAAGTTTCTATCGCAAATTGCGGGCTTCCTTATTATTGTTCAGATGTGATTTCTGATAGAGATAAAATTCTTGTATCTAATCCTGAACGTTTTAAAAATATGTTTAATATTAATGTTCAATTGAACTGTGAAGTTGTTGAAATTAATAGAAATGAAAAATATGTGCTTACTCAAAATAATGAGAAATTCTACTATGACAAATTAGTTTTGGCTCAGGGGGCAAATCCTATCAGACCGAATTTAGAGGGGATTGATAATAAAAATATTTTTACTGTCAGAACATTAGCAGATGCTGACAAAATAAAAGATTACGTTGCTAAAAATGATATTAAAAATGCTGTTGTTGTAGGGGGCGGATTTATCGGAGTTGAGATGGCTGAAAATCTTGCTCATCTTGGAATTGATACAAAGCTTGTTGAGTTAGCGGATCAAATTTTAGCTCCTGTTGATTATGAAGTTGCATGTTTTGCTCAAAATGAGATGAGGGCGAACGGTGTGGAATTAATTTTGTCAGACGGGGTTAAAAGTTTTAGCGAAAACGAAATCGAATTAACATCAGGCAGAAAAATTTCTTCTGACATTGTAATTTTATCAATTGGTGTTAAACCTGAAACTACTTTAGCTCAAAAAGCAGGTTTAGAGGTTAATCGTGGAATTAAGGTGAATGATTGTATGCAGACATCTGATTCTGATATTTTTGCAGGCGGGGATAGTGTTGAGGTTAAAAGTTTTGTGAGTGGAGAAGATGTGCTTATACCATTAGCAGGGCCTGCAAACAGACAAGGAAGAATTATTGCGGATAACATTTTTGGGATAAATTCTGTGTATAAAAAATCTCAAGGTACATCTGTTTTGAAAGTATTTGATTATACAGTAGCTGCAGTCGGTTATAACGAAAAACTTTTAAAAAGAGAGGGAATTCCTTATTGGAAAATTTTGACATTTGGAAATTCTCATGCGGGGTATTATCCTGATGCAACATCTACTTTTTACAAATTGTTATTTAATAACGAAGGGAAAATTCTTGGTGCGCAGGCAGTTGGTCAAGAAGGTGTTGAAAAAAGGATTGATGTAATATCTTCTGTAATGCGTAATGGGGGAAATATTCAGGACTTGTTAGATAGTGAATTGTGCTATGCTCCGCCTTATTCATCGGCAAAAGATCCTGTAAATATTTTAGGAATGTGTGCTGATAACGTTTTGAGAGGTTTTGTAAAACCTGCTTATTATGAAGATATTGAAGGTTCGTTTGTCGTAGATGTCAGAATTCCTGCAAGTTACAATACAAAAACTATTGATGGGGCTGTAAATATTCCGCTTGCAAGTTTGAGAGAAAGAGCTGGTGAAATTCCGACTGATAAAAAAGTTATTTTAGTTTGCGATTCAGGATACACAAGTTATCTCGCATCAAGAATTTTAATCCAAAAAGGATTTAACAACGTGTATTCTCTGATGGCAGGTATGAAGCTTTATAAAGAAATTCAAAGAGATAAAGAAAATAAAGTTACAAAAAAAATGAGTGTACAGGCTCTTGCAAAATCAAGCGAAAATATTTTGAAAGTTGATGCTTGCGGGCTTTCTTGTCCTGGGCCGATTATGAAGTTAGCGGAAAATATCTCAAATATTCAAGAGGGTGATGTGTTAGAAATTTCATCAACTGATAAGGGATTTTACGCTGATGTAGAGGCTTGGTGCAATTCGACAAATAATACTTTGCTTAATTTAGATAACAAAGATAAAAAAATTGTAGCAACAATTCAAAAAGGACAGGCAATTTCTCAAAATCAAAATAAGCAACTTCCGACTAAACATGCTCAGACAATAGTTGTTTTTTCAAACGACTTGGATAAAGCTCTTGCTGCATTTATTATTGCAAATGGCGCAAAAGCAAGCGGGTATGATGTTACATTATTTTTCACATTCTGGGGCTTGAATATTTTGAGAAAAGAAAACGTAAATGTTAAAAAATCATTTATTGATAAAATGTTTGGATTTATGATGCCGAAAGGGGCTGACAAATTAACACTTTCAAAAATGAATATGGGCGGAGTCGGTTCTATGATGATGAAATGGGTTATGAAAAACAAAAATATTTCAACTCTAAAAGAACTTATTACTCAAGCTCAAGCAAACGGGGTTAAATTTATTGCCTGCCAGATGAGTATGGATGTAATGGGTATCAAAAAAGAAGAACTTATTGACGGTGTCGAAATCGGCGGAGTGGCAAAATATATAGCCGAGAGTAGTAATTCAAATTCCAATTTATTTATATAAAACTATAAAAAAAGGAGGAAAAATATGAAATCAATTACCACTTTTGACTTGCAGTATGCACACAGATTTTACGGTTTTAAAGGCGAAGCTCAGTATTTGCACGGGCATACGGGGACTTTAACTATTGAGGTTGAAGACAGTATTAATCCGGGTGTAAATATGGTTTTTCCGTGCAATGAAATCAAAAAAACTGCGTGGAATGTTTTGAAAAATTTTGACCATGCAACGATTTTGCGTGAGGATGATCCGCTTTTGCCTGCGATTTTAGAGGTTTATGAAAAACAAGGGATTAAAAACGGTGCTCCGCAAAATACAATGAAGGGCGAAGCTTTTAAAACCGAGCTGGCAACAGCTTATCCTGATTGCAGAATTGTTGTTACAAAAGAGACAATGACAGTAGAGGGTATGATAAAAATTGTCTATGATTTGTTGAAAGACAAATTAAATATTGCAAAAATAACTTTTGTAAGCGGAGATAATACAGCATCTGAAGAATACAAGGTTACCAAAACAATTGATCGCTGTCCTTTATGTGGTATTGCTCTAACTTTGGAAGGTGTTTGCACAAAATGCGGATATAGAAAAAATTAGTAAGAGAATAAAAAAATAATAAAACAAAGAACCGACTATTATAAAATTTAGTCGGTTTTTTATTTTTTGAAATTTATAATTGCATAGGTTACTATAAACATGTTTTCAATAAATATTAATTTTGTGATACAAATATAATACAATTCTTGAAAATTTTAAGTATTCTGAATTTGTAATAGGAGACTATGTTATGCGAATTTGTAATATTTCTTTTAAAGGTATGCCGGATAATTACGCTAAAGTTGACAGTTTTCTTTCTCGTTCGGCTCAGCCAAAGAAAGATGATTTTCAATGGCTAAAAGCTCAAGGAGTTACAGATGTTATAAATTTTAGAACAATGAAGGCTTCTGGATTGGATTTTGAGGAAAAAGATGTTGTTGAAAAGGCAGGCATGAGGTATCATAATATCCCGACTGTTTCTGCTTCTCCTGAAAAAAAAGGTGTATTTAATTTTCTTGATTTGATAAAAAAGATTGCTCAAAATCATGGGAAAGTTCATATCCATTGTAAAGCAGGAGCTGACAGAACCGGCATGTATTCATTTATATACAAATCGTTAAAAGGTCTTGGCACTGAAAAAGAAAATGTTGCTGAATGGATAAAAAAAGGACATGATCCTAAAAAATATCCAAATATGATTAGCTGGACTGAAAATTTAGTAAAACAAATTAAAAAATAGTTATAAACAATATTATTTAAAACAGAGTTGGAATTTTTGAAATACAATCTGCTGTCTGTTCAATTATTTCATCAGTGTGTGCCAAGGATACAAACATTGATTCAAATTGTGACGGTGCAACATAAATTCCGTTATTTAGCATGTAGTTAAAATAAGTTGCGAATTTATCAAGATTGCAAGTTGATACGTCATTGTAGTTATAAATTTTTGTATCCGTAAAAAATACTGACATTAATGAACCTACTCTATTGGTTTGTAGACCGATTTTTTTGTAAGCATCTTCTATTACAGAAGATTTTTTATCAAGTTCTGAATAAATTTCTTTATTATCCATTAAAATTTTTAATGTTTCTATTCCTGCAGTTACGGCGATTGGGTTTCCAGAAAGTGTTCCTGCTTGATATACAGGACCGATTGGGGCAACACAAGACATTACATCTTTTCTTCCGCCATATACTGCTAAAGGCATTCCGCCGCCTACGATTTTCCCAAATGTTGATAAGTCAGGCGTAATTCCGTAATATTCTTGAGCACCGCCAAGAGCCAATCTAAAACCTGTTATAACTTCATCAAAAATTAACAAGGCTCCGTATTTTTCTGTAATTTCTCGTAAAAATTTCAAAAATCCGGGTTTTGGAAGAACAACTCCCATATTAGCGGCAACAGGTTCAACTACTATGCAGGCAATTTCATTCCCGTATTCTTCCATTAGTTTTCTAACGGAATTTTCATCATTGTATTGTGCAAGAAGTGTGTATTTTGCATAATCTTTTGGAACTCCTGCGCTGTTTGGGATAGCTCCTGTCAAAACACCTGATCCTGCCTTCATCAAAAGTCCGTCGGAATGACCGTGATAACAGCCGACAAATTTTATTATTTTATCACGTCTTGTAAATCCTCTTGCTACTCTTACGGCACTCATAACCGCTTCTGTGCCTGAACTTACAAGTCGCATCATCTGCATTGAAGGAACACATTTTTTTATAAGTTCTGCTAAAATAACTTCTTTTTCTGTCGGTGCGCCAAAGGTTAATCCCTTATCACAAACTTTTTTTACGGCTTCAATAACTTTTGGATGTGCATGACCTAAAATCCCCGGCCCCCATGAACAGACATAATCTATATATTTGTTTCCATCAACATCATAAATATAAGCTCCTTTTGCGCTATCTACAAAGAACGGGTTTCTGTTTACTGCGTTGAATGCTCTGACAGGACTGTTTACGCCTCCCGGTATTAAATTTTGTGCTTGTTTAAATAATTCTTCTGATTTTGTCATACCAATCCTTTTTTGTGTGTTACTCATTTAACCATTTTGCCATATCTAATGCGTGATATGTGATTATTATATTTGCACCTGCTCGTTTCATTGCAATAAGATTTTCTGTTACAATTCTTTTTTCATCAATCCAGCCATTTATAGCTGCAGCTTTTACCATTGAATATTCTCCGCTTACGTTATAAACAGCAAAAGGCATATTATATGTTAAGGATGCTTCTTTCAAAATATCCAAATATGCTAATGCGGGTTTTACCATTACGATATCTGCATTTTCTTCAATATCTGCTTCAATTTCTCTCAAGGCTTCTTGTCCGTTTGTAAAATCCATTTGATAACTTCTTCTATCTCCAAAGCATGGCGCAGATTGTGCGGCATCTCTGAATGGCCCGTAATATGCTGATGCAAATTTTGCACTGTATGCCATAATTGGTGTGTTTTTGTATCCCGCATTATCCAAAGCCTCTCTTATTGCAGAAATTCTTCCATCCATCATATCAGACGGGGCTACCATATCTGCGCCTGCTTCAACTAAACTTACTGCCATTTTACATAGAAGCGGTAACGTTTCATCGTTTAGAATTTCGCTGTTTTTAACAACTCCGCAGTGTCCGTGTGATGTGTATTCACAGAGACATATATCTGTTACGCATAAAATTTCAGGATAATTTTTTTTGATAAATCGAACGGCTCTTTGTGTTATTCCGTTTTCTGCATAAGCTTGTGTTCCAAATTCATTTTTATCTTCAGGTTTTGGAATTCCAAATAACATAACGCCTGAAATTTTGCTTTCTTTAACTTTGTCAAGAATTTCTGATAATCTGTCAATAGAATATTGATAGACATTTGGCATTGAATTTATAGGGGCTTTTATATTTTCACCATCAATTACAAAAATCGGGTAAATAAAATCTTTTACATTCAACCTTGTTTCTCTTACCAAATTCCTTATTATTTCATTTTGTCTTAATCTTCTTAGTCGTTTCATTTTTAATCCTTATAAAAATCTTTTTCAATACAATTTATTATGCCGTCAATATTATATGTATCAGCAATCAAAATTTTTCCCGTATTATAATTTTGTAAAGCTTGAGCACATTTTTTGCCAATGCATACAATTTTTGTATTTTTGTTTAAATTATTTCCAAAGTTTTCAAAAAATGTTGTTACACCTTTTGCACTTCCAAACACTAAATAATTTACATCAAAAGAATTTATCTTTAAAGTTGAAAGAATACATTTTTTTTCTGTATTTTCTTTTAATTCATAAATTTGAAAATCTGTATATTTATATTCGTTTTCTTGCAATTTATTTATTAAAAAATCGCTTCCATCTTTTGCTCTAAAAATTAAAATTTTATCATTTTTTTGAAGTTCAGATAAAAGTTTTTCTGTCAGATTTTCTGAATCAAAATTATCAGGAATTACGTCTGCATAAATTCCGTATTGTAAAAGTTTTTCTCTAGTGCCTGAACCTATTACGGCAATTTTTAAATTAGATAATAATCTTATATCTTTTTTTTCTTTTTTTAATTTTTCAAAAAATTTTTCAATTCCGTTTTGACTTGTAAAAACTATCCAATTAAAATTTTTTAAATCAGGTAATTTTTCATCATTTGTTATAATATCTAAAAATCCCCAATCAAAAATTTTACATTTTTTAGATTGAATTTTTTCACTAAATTTTTTTACAAAATTATCAGTTCCGGTGACTGCAATTTTTAGATTTTCAAAATCATTTTTTTCTTGAAAATTTTCAAAAATTTTTCCTTTCAAATCTAAATTTACACATTCTCCAATAACAATAATGACAGGTGCTTTGAGATTTTTATTTTCAATTTCAGATGAAATATTTTTTATATTTCCTTTGATAATTTTTTGCTCTTTTGTACAGCCTTTTGAAATTATTGCACAAGGTGTATTTTCATTCATTCCCGCTGTCAAAAAATTGTTCATAATTTCTTGGATATGATGATAACCCATTAAAAAAATAATTGTCCCGCCAAGTTTTGTTAGTGCTTGATAATCTATCGGAGTAATATTTTCTTTATTATCAATTCCGACAGATGAAGCTGTAAGAACTGTAAAATTTCTGCTCACTTGTCGATGTGTAACAGGTATTCCTGCAAGTTCAGGAACGGCTATGGCTGATGAAATTCCGGGGATAACTTCATAGGAAATATTTTCATTTTCTATTGCTTGAGCTTCCTCTGAACCTCTGCCAAATACATAAGGATCTCCACCCTTTAAACGTGCTACAATTTTTCCTGATTTTGCATATTTTATAATTAATTTGTTAATCTCATCTTGCGGCATTGATTTTTGATGATATCTTTTTCCAACATAAATTTTTTCAACATTTTTAGAAAGTTTGTTTATTAATTCTTCATCAACTAAAGAATCATATAAAACAACATCTGATTCTAAAAGTTTTTTTAAACCTTTTAATGTAATTAAATCAGCTTCGCCGCAGCCTGCTCCGATTAAATATATTTTGCCTGTCATTATTAAAATTTCCTATGATTTTATTTGCGATACAAGTGTTTCAATTTCATCAAAAATTTTTGAAAATTCTCCACTTTTTTTTATTTCTTTACCCTTATACATTATTACAATTTCAATATTATTTTCATCAGAAAATTTGCTATAAATTCCATTTATTTCGCTGCAATTAACTTGCAAATTTTTTAAAATTTTTCTTTCAATTTTGAATTGTTTAAATGTTTTTTCATCATTAATTTTTTCAATTTCTTTTTTAAATTTGAAATCTTTTTTTGCTTCAATTGCGATTATCCCTTGGCACGCTGCAGGGATTAATTTTTCAATATTAATTAATTCAAAATCAAAATCATTTTTCATCAAATCAAATATTTTTAATCTGTCTAAACCTGCTTTTGCAAGAACTATTGCATCATATTCTCCACTTGCTAATTTTTTTAATCTTGTATCAATATTTCCTCTAATATTTTTTATTTCAGCTTCGGGAAAATATTTTTTCATATAAAATTCTCTTCTTGGACTACTTGTTCCAATTTTTGAAATATTTTTTTGTTTTTTTCTTTTTATCAAAACATCTCTTGCATCACCTCTTTTTGGTGTGCAAATAATTTCTAATCCGTTTTGTAATTCCGATGGCAAATCTTTTGCACTATGAATTGCTATATCAATTTCATTATTTAAAATTGCGTTTTCAAATTCGTTGATAAAAAGTCCTTTATCTCCAATTTCGCTAAGCGGTTTATCTAAAATTTTGTCCCCTTGAGTTTTGATAATTACAATTTCGATTTCCAAATTCGGGAATTGTTTTTTCAAAGCTTCTTCTACAATTTTTGTTTGTGCGAGTGCTAATTTACTTCCTCGTGTTCCGATTTTTATTTTATTCATTAACTACCTTTTTTATTAAATTTTTACACTTATATTTTCTATTAAATTATTCATTTCTTTTTTTAATTCATTGTAATTAAGTTCAAAATTATTTTTTTCATAAAATTGTAAAAGTGAATGAATAATTTTTGCTCGAACATTTTGTTCAGGAATTTGAGATTTTAATTCTTGTCTTAAAAATCCTAAATTTTCAATAACTTTTTCGATATTTTCAGGTATATTTTTTTCGGTTAAATTTTTCAAATAAGCTGAGATATCAGGAGCTTTTCCACTTGTTGTAAAACCTGCAACAAAAGCATCTTTTTTTATCAGTGCTGGGAAAATAAATGAACAATTTTCGATATCGTCAACTGTATTTATAAAAATGTTTTTTTCTTTGCAAATTTTTGCAATAAAATTATTTATTTTTTTATTATTTGTTGCAGAAATTATCATAAAAAAATTTTTAATATCATCAATTTCAATTTCTTTTTTTTTGTAATTTAAATTGCGATTTTCTTTTAAAAATTTTTCTAATTCCTGACAAATTTTTGGTGCAATTATTGTAATTTTCCCTTCAAATGGAATAAGTTTTACAACCTTTCGAAACGCGACTTTTCCGCCGCCGATAATTAAAATATTTTTATTTTTTAAATCAACAAATAAAGGAAAATATGCCATTTTTTTATTAAACAAAACTCCATTCTTTTTCTATTGCATTTATAACATTTTCAAATGAATTTGCATCAAGTTTATCTTTTAAATAATACAAAAAATTTTCAAGTGAAAAGTCTTTAAATTTTTCATTTTCTGATTGAATTTTTTTTAGTGCATTATGATAAATAATATTTTTATAAATTTTTTGTAATTCTTGATTTAAAATATCATAAGCATCATCAACAGCTTTTTCTTTTTTTACATTATTATTTTTTACAATTTCTTTAAAATAATCAATGGTTATAAGTTCGCAATTTTGAATTTTAGAAATTTCTCTATCGATATCATAAGGAGATGCCAAATCAATAAAGAGCATTTTTTTTGACGGTGTAATATTTGAAATTGTATCATCAAAATTTATTGTATAATGCGGACTTGTTGTTGCGGAAATTACAATATCAATATTTTTTAGATATTGAAAACGTTTTGCATAATCAATAATTTCTACATTTTCTGTGTAATTTATTGGGCAGCCGTGAGATCTTTGTGTTGCATAAATTTTTAATTTTGAATTTTTATTTAAAAGATTTCTGATAATACTGGAACCGATTTTTCCGCTTCCGCCGATTACTAAAATTGTGGGAGAAAAATCTTTATTTTCTTGCATAAAATTTTTAATTTCATTGCAGGCTAATGTTGCAAAAGATAGTGCGGATTTTGAAATTTCTGTTTGTGTTTTTATTTTTTTTGCACAGGATAATGCACTTAAAAAAACGGTATTTAATTCATAACCTGTTCTTTTTTCTTTTAATGAACCAAGATAAGTTTGTTTTACTTGTGAAAGAATTTCGTTCTCTCCGACAATCATAGAATCAAGCCCGCAAGTTACTTTAAAAATATGTTCAATTGCAGATTTGTTTTCATAATATCTTGCATATTTTCTTATTTCGCTAATTGAAAATCCTGATTTTTTCGATAACAAATTTTCAAGAATTGTGAAAACATTTTTTTGTGTTTCAACATAAATTTCAGTACGGTTGCAAGTGGCTAAAATTATACATTTTGCATCAGTTATAAATTCATTTAATTGTGATAAAAAATTTTCTTTTTCACAATTTGTAAATGCAAATTTATTTCTGATATTTTCCGGAGCTGTTTTGAAACTTATACTTATACATTTCAAATTGCATACTCCTTAATAATATCGATAAAATTATTTTTATTATCAATTATCCACTTGTCAAAAGTTGAGTTTGAGGATTGAATTTTTCTTCCTAATTCTCTAAACATTTCAGGAATTTTATCGGCAGGAATTGTTCCGAGAACTTCTCCAAAATGTTCATCACCTTGAGTTTCGCATCCGTCAAAAAAGATGTCAAAAACATCAGAGAGTACGCCGTCAATTTTTTTCTTTCCGCCTTTAAATCCTACGTTGGCAGTTTCATGTGCTGCACAAGAAGATTGACAACCTGAGATACATAATTTTGGTAATACACCGTCTTTGAAATTTTCTTCTTTATCAACATCAATAATTTTTTGTAGAAGTCCGCTTGAATTTGCAATTCCTTGTTGACAAATTGTAGCGCCGACACAGCTTACTGATTCTTGCAATTCTGTATTTGAGTTATCTGAATGTAGCAAATTTAAAATTTCGTTTGCTTCATCTCCTGTCAAGTTAGTTATAAACATTTCTTCTTTAGTGGAAAGTCTTAATTTCGCATCATCTATTTGAGATACTTTATCGCATAGATTTTTTAGTGTGTTCAAATCAGGGTTGCCTAATGCAGGGTGATATTTTACTGCATACAAACCGTTTTGTTTTTGTTCAATTATATTTCTTGAAGATTTTGCAACAGAGCCGTTTCCTTGTTTTGTGATTGTCGGGATTGTGATATTTAAGGTTAAATCTTGAGAATTTTTAATTTCTTCAAGAATACGATTGAATTCTGATAAATATTTTTCTTCTCCGATTGTTCTTGGAATATATCTTGTTCTTGCTTTGGCACGGTTTTCGTAATTTCCGTATTTCATAAAGATTTGAACCATTGTCATTATGTAATATAAAATATTTTCAGGCTCGATATCTTCTGCAGTTTTTATCCCAAATCCTGGATTTACTCCTAAGCCGCCTGCTGTGTATAAATCAAATTTACCGTTTGATTTTGCAACAAAACCCATATCTCTGTACGTTGCATGTACAAGGTTTTCTTTAGTGTTAGAAAAACTTACTTTTAATTTTCTTGGCAGATTAATTTTTCCGATTAAGCCTGTTAAAAGTTCTGATGCTTTTTTTGCGTAAGGAGATACATCGAAAAATTCACCTTTTTCAACTCCTGATAATGGAGAGCATAAAACGTTTCGAGGATTGTCTCCGCCGCCGCCTATTGTCAAAATTCCTGCATCAAATGCTTCCAACATAACTTTTGGTATAACTTCCGGTTTTAGATGATGTAACTGTATTGATTGGTTTGTTGTGAAGTGGATTTTTTCAATGTTATATTTTTCAATACTTTTTATTATAAATTGAAGGTTGTTTATATCAAGCATTCCACCGGGAACTCTTAATCTTAGCATACCTGTTTTATGTCCGCGTTCTGAATATGTCCCAAACTTTCCTGAAATTGATTTGTATTCAGGAATTGAAAGTTCTCCGTTATAATATTTTTCACAAATTTTTGCAAAATCTTGAATGCTTGATCTTATTTCTGCTTTTCTGTCGTTTTTTTCTAACACAGTATTCATCCTTTTTCTCCGTACTTGTATCGTTATATTATTTTAACTCAAATGCTTTGCTTTTAGTATAAAATATTTCTAAAGATTAACTGTTACAAAATCGCTTTTGTTTGTAATATAATAGTTATAGCCGTATAAAAGGAGAGGTAAATATGGGAAAGAATAGAATTGGTATTGATGTTGGCGGAACAAATGTTAAATTAGCGCTTGTAAGTGATAAAGGTGAAATTAAATATTCAAATTCTGTACCTACACGTGCGGAAATGGGTTATGAATATACTGTTGAAAATATTAAACAAGCTATTTATGATTTGTTGAAGGAAACAAAACTTTCAACAAAAGATATTCAAGGAATTGGTTTTGGTTTCCCGGGACAAGTTGACTATAAAGCAGGGGTTGTTAGAAATGCTCCAAATATCCCTGGTTGGGTTGAAGTTCCTATTGCAAAACTTATAGAAGATGAATTTCATATTCCGACACGTGTTGACAACGATGTAAGATGTGCTGCTTTAGGTGAATTGAATTACGGAGCAGGCAGAGGATGCGAAAACCTGATTTGTATTACTGTTGGAACAGGTATCGGTTCAGGTCTTATCGTAAACGGAAAACTTGTCAGAGGTGCTTCTAACGCTGCAGGTGAAATCGGTCATATAAAACTTCAAATGAATGACGGCCCTCTTTGCGGATGCGGAGATACAGGATGTTTGGAAGCTTTTGCATCAGGCCCTTCAATTGTTGCTATGGCAAATGAATATATTAAAGGCGGTAAATCTGCAAAATTCCGTGAAATGGCAGAAGGCGGAGCAATTACTCCTTATATTGTTTGCGAAGCTGCAAAAGCAGGTGATCCTGTTGCTCAAAGAATTTTCACTATTATGGGACAATATATCGGAATTGGTATGGCAAGTGTTGTAAACCTTCTTAACCCTGAAAAAATTATTGTTGGCGGCGGTGTTGCAGAAGCAGGTGATATCTTGCTTGAACCTTTGAAAGAAACACTTTTGAAACGTGCAATGAAGGTTGCAGGTTCTGTTGTAGAAGTTGTTCCTGCAGAACTTGGTAATACTGCCGGTGTTATCGGCGCAAGCTTGCTTATCGAAAGCTAATATTTATAATTTTATGACTTGAAAAAATATTTTATAAATTAACCAGACAAGCTTAATAATAATGAAAAGCTTGTCTGATTTTTTGTATAACTTTTTTGTTTTAATCAAAAAATTTTCTGTGAATTGATTTTATGTTAATATTATTTTATGGCAGTTTACTTTTTGTATGGCGAAGAAGATTACAATATTGAGCAGGAAATCGAGAAATTAAAAAAAGGTCTTGATAAAAATTTTATTGAAATGTCTTTCAAAATTTATGATAATCCAAAATTCCCCGACTTAATTTCAATCCTCCGCTCTCAGCCGATGATGTTTGGCAAAATGCTTATCGTTATTAATTGCCTTGACTATTTTTCAAAAACTTTTGATGATAAAGAAATAAAAGAAATTGAAAATGCCTTAGAAGGAAATAACGAAAACTTAGATATTGTTTTTGTTGCACAATTACCGAGAAACGAGGGCAAAAAACTCGATAGCCGTAAAAAATTATTTAAAATTTTGAAAAAATATAATGCCATAGAATGCAACGTAATTCCGACTTATAAAACTGCAGAATTGGAAAGCTGGATTATAAAACAAGGAAAAGCTAAAGGTTTGAAGTTTGATAAAAATTCTCTTACTGCAATAATTTCTCAAATCGGGAATAATCTTCGCCAAATTGACGGGGAACTTGATAAATTAAAACTTTTTGCATATCCAAGCGATACGGTAACAGAAGATATGGTGAGAGAAATTTGTATCTCAAATGAAGATTTGTTCGCTTTCTCAGATTTTCTAATGGAAAATCAAAAGGATAGAGCACTTTTGGAATATCGAAAATTGTTGGATACAAGATATCCGCTTGAAATTTTATCAACATTACAAACTATGCTAAGACGTTGGATAATTTTGAAAGCAAAAGCACAAAGTGCTACTCCTATGGAGCTTTCTCGAATGACAGGCATGCATGAATATGTTGTAAAATTGAATTTGCAAAAATTGAAAAAAACTAATCTTAAAGATTTGGTTAAACTAAAAGAAAATTTAACTGATGCTGAATATAGAATAAAATCAGGACTTGCATTTGATGTTGAAAAAGAGGTGGAAAATGCTTTGTTCAGAAGCTGAGATGGTAAGAAGGCAAGATGTCAAGCATTAATCAGTGTTTGAGATAACAAAATTTTCTTATTGGGCTAATTTTTTATCATAAAAATAAGGATAAACAAATGAATTTAAAAGAAGAATATCCATTTTTAATGCAGTATTTTAATAACGGAATATCATCACAAAACAGACAAATTTCTCACTGTATTTTGTTCTATGGTTCTGATATTCAATCTCAATATGATTTGGCACTCGAGGTTGCAAGAATGCTAAATTGTACAGGTGATCATACAGATACTTGCCAGTGTTTGAATTGCAAATGGATTAGAGAAAATAATCACCCCGCTGTTTTGACAATTTCAAAAGTCGATAACAAACCCTCTGATGATACATCAAAAACTGTTATTTCAATAGAGCAGGCCAGAATGATTAAAAACGACTTGCTTGTAACTTCTGATTATCATAGAGTTTTAATTTTCTGTGATAAAGATAAAGATGGAAATGTTCAGGGATTAAATCAGCAGAATTTTCAGGCAGATGCAGCGAATGCACTTTTGAAAACTTTTGAAGAGCCTCCCTCTAATACAACGTTTATATTCTTAACCAAAGATAAATCAGATATGATAACAACTGTTGTTTCTCGTGCTCAGTGTTTTTATGTTCCGTCTATGAAAGATGAGGATAGAGATTTTTCTCTTGTAAAAGATGCGATGGACGGGTATTTGGAATTGGAACGGAATGAAGTCCTTGATTTTAACGACAAAATTTTGGATATTACAAAAATGCTTGACCCTTTAGAAGTTTTTACCCAGATGCAAAATTATATTGAAGCACTTTTGAAATCAAATCTTGATAATATGTCGTTAAAAGTAAAACTTATTTCTGATATAAAAGCGATAGAAACTGCAAAAAAAGAATTTCGTTTAAATATAAATATTCAAACAATAGTTGAAACTTTGAGTTTTAAATTGATATTATAAATCAGTGATTAAGCAGTTTTTCAATATTTCCGTTTTTAAAAAGGTTGTTAAGTTTAGAAATATGCTCTTCCATTTTTGATAAACAAAAATCGATTTCTTTAATATCGTTATTATCAGATTTTCCGTCAGTGAAAGTTTGAGCAATATCAAGTAAATTTTTTAGTTCAACAGCAGCACTTTCAATAATCCCGATAGTTTTGGCTTTTTCATCAATCATTTTTCAGCCTCCTATATGAATATATATTAAAATAATTGGTATGTATATTAACCATTTGGCTATAAATAAAACAATAAATGTAAGTTTTAATAAAAATGGTTAGTATAGATACCATGATAAAAAATAGAGTTTCTGAATACATGGGAATAAAAAAGATGTCTAAACGTGAAATTACAAAGGTTTCCGGTATAGATAGACACGTGTTGGACAGAATTTATAAAGGCGAAGTAAAAGGGATAAAGTTTGAAACTTTGAACAAACTTTGTTTTGCGCTTGATTGCACCCCTAATGATTTGTTCAGGTATGAGCCTGATTAAACATTTTTCATGTACTTTTGAGCTTGTTGTTTCAATTGTTCTTGTTTACACATTTTTTTCAAAAGTTTTTCTTCAGGAGTTTTTATTCTAAAAAGGTTTAGTGCCCAAACTTTTGCCATTCTTAATCCTGCTTTTGAAAATAGAGGGACTGAAATGCTTGGTTGTTTAATTGCTTTTGAAAGTTCAAAGTTATCTACTGCTAATTTAGCATGTTCTTTCATTGCTGTTTTAAAGTCTTTATAATTGCCTGATAGGACTGATAATGTAATATCAGATTTCAATTTTGTTAATCTTTTTGCGACAGTAGATGTCATATCCGGTGTAACTTTTATCATAATTATTCCTTTATATTTTCTATTTCTTTTTTAAAAATTAGAGTATTTATATTTTGATTATTTACAGTGCAGTCAAATTGTTTAACGAGTGTAAAATTATTTTTTTGATAGTAATCAAAATCGCAGGTTGTATCAGTCCAAAGATAAATATTTTTTATACCTTTTGTAATAGCGGTTTTGTAAAGTTGTGAGAGTAACATTTTGCCGCCGCCTTTTTGAGTGCTTATAAAAAGCCCAAGCATAAAATCGTTATCGCTCATAACTTTTTTAACTTCTTTACCTGTGTTTTCAACATATTCAATGAGGTTTAGAGCTTTTTGTTTATCATTATTATTTAATGATTGGAGCTTATTTTTGTAGTCATTAAGCACTGTATTTTTATCGGTTTTTAATGAGGCAAAAAGTAATCCGCACAAGCCTTTTTCATCCAGTGCAAAGGAAAAATCTTTGTTCAAATAATAATATTCAATGGTGAAATCATAAATAAATTTTTGCAAATCAAAATTTTCACATTTATATAAGTCACCCCATACAAGATGTGATATTTTTGATGCTTCTTTTATATCGTCAATTAAAAATTTTCTGACTATCATATAAGAAATTTTCCGTTTTCGTAAATAAGTTTGTCATCGGCATAAATTGCGGAATTATGTTTCATGTTTTTAATCATGTCCCAGTGAATGCCTGAAACATTTTTTCCGCCTGTTTCAGGGTAAGATGCCCCGACTGCCATGTGGATTGCGCCGCCGATTTTTTCATCAAATAGAATATTGCCTGTAATTTCTTGAATTTCGTCATTTGTGCCGATTGCAATTTCGCCTATGCCTTTAGAACCTTCATCTGTATTAAGCATTGCTTCAAGAAAATCTCGACCTGTTTCAGCATCAAATTTTACAATCTGACCGTTTTCAATCCATAAATGAACACCTGTTGCAGAATTGCCTCGGTAATTTTGTGGAAAGTCAAAATAAATTTCACCGTTTATATCGTTTTCAACAGGAGAGGTGAATACTTCTCCGTCAGGATAATTGTTTATTCCTGAACAGCTAATCCATTTTCTGCCTTCTACTCCAAATGTTATATCTGTTTTTTTACCTGTAATTCTGACTTTTTTCACGTTATTCAGATAATTTGCCCATTTGGTTTGTTTTTCATCAAGCTCTTTTAGTTTTGCAACAGGATCGTCTAAATTTAGGTAGCATGAATTAAACAGAAATTCTGAGTATTCATCAAATGACATTTTTGCTTCCTGTGCAAGAGCGTGTGTCGGAACATCTGCAACAACCCAAGACGCATCACCTTTTGCGGCTCTGTCCATAAGCAATTTCGAAAGCCCTTGAGATGCTTTTGAACGTCTTGCAAGTTTTTTCATATCAGCACGCGCCATATTTTTTGTATTCATCGGTGCACCTATTGATATGAATTTGTCAACAGTTTCATATTCAAGCTTAACAATCGGGTCTATGTAGTCAAGTTGTTCATCTGATGCGTATTTGATAAAAATATCTGACATATCTTCAAAAGATGTTCTTAAAATCGGGTGAGCACCTTTTTGAATTACTCGTTTGTAAACAGCTTTTACCAAATCTTTAGCATAAATACTTGTAGCTCTTATTTGTACAAGATCGCCTTTTTGCACGTTAGTTGAATAATCAACAAGAACTTCTGCATATTTTTCCCAGATTGTTTTTTGCATGATATCTCCTATAAATTTTATTTATGTATTCAGGGTTAAGCGGTACGCTTACTTTAGCTAAGACTTAAAAAGTCTTTTGCCAAAACCTATGTGGTGGGTTAAGCGGCTACGCTTACTTTAGCTAAGACTTGAAAAGCCTTTTGCCAAAACCTATATGGCGGGTTAAGCGGCACGCTTATTCGTCTTGTAATGATTCGTGGCCTGATTTGTGAGTTTTTAAAAGTACACCACGTTTTGATGTTTTGATAAACTCAATCATTTTTTCAATATATTCATTCATAGGAATTTCTGCTTTAATTTTTTCAATAGCCTGAGATGTATTGTATTCTTCAGAAATTAAAAGTTTGAATGCTTCGTTTGTTGCTGTTCTTATTTCTTGAGGAACTCCTCTGCGTTTCATTGCAATAACGTTCAATCCGCGTGGAACAGGAGGTCTTCCTTCACCTTTAGAGTATGGCAAGATATCTTGACGTGAAGCAGAAAATCCGCTAATGATTGCCATATCACCGATTCTGATATTTTGGTGGAATACGCTCATTCCGCCGACAAATGCGCCAAAACCGACATGAACGTGTCCGCCTAAAGTTACAAGGTTAGCCAAAATAACTTCATCAGCTAAAACGCAGTTATGAGCAACGTGAGAACCTACCATAAGTAAACATTTTTTACCTATTCTTGTTGTAAAGTCGCCGCAAGCTGCACCTCTGTGAACAGTAACATTTTCTTTAATGATTGTACCGTCACCGATTACAACTTTTGTCGGTTCGCCTTTGTAACCCAAGTCTTGAGGTTCTGAACCAATTGTTGCAAACGGAGAAATTGTACAATCATCGCCAATTTCTGCAAATTCAATGTGAGCATTTGAAATAACTCTTGTTCTGTGTCCGATTGTAACGTTTTCACCTATAACAACGTAAGGTCCTATAATTGCGTCATCAGCAATTTTTGCTGTCGGATGGATAATTGCGGTTTTGTCTATCATAATTTCCTCTCTTTTCTTTAACTATAAAAATTATTATAGTACAAAGCCGAAGAATTCTCTATATTTTAATATTAATTTAATACGCGACTCTAAAAATCAAATAGTTTTACTGTATCTTTAGGTAATGCTAAAGGTTGTCCGTTTTTCCAGTTTTTATCAAGATAGTCGTATGCTGAGTCTAAATTCTTTTCAATATTATCAATTACTTTTTGGTTGTGGTGTTCGGCACAAACTTGAAGCATGTATGAATATATTTTTTGAGCTTGTTGTGCATCTATAACTTTGCAAGACATATCTCTTTCAAACAGTGAAGGCAAAGCTGCAAATTGAAGCATTGTATATAATTCTTTTTTGGCTTTAGTAGGTTTATTAATAATATCTTTTTTCAAGTCTATTAAAGAATTTATAATTGCTAAATAATATGAATTTGCCATTTTTGAGCTTTCATCATTATCAGGGGTGTATACATCATCTATGAAATCTCTTGTGTATAAACTTAATTTGTTTCTGTTTAAGTCATTTAATTCGCTTTTGTGCGGATAGTATGTCATATTAAAGTCTAAGTCTGAAGTATCAATGTTTTTTTCTTTTGCCCATTTGAAAAATTTCTCTTGAAATTTTTTAGGGGTTATGTTGATTATAAAAGACATTTCATTTTCTTCTTTGACTTTTTTCCAAGCATATTTCATGTTTTTTGAAAATGATTTTCTTGCCCATTCATTTGCTTGCCAAAAGTTTTTCATTAATTTTGCTTGTTTTTCTGACAATTGCATTGGTTCTATATTGGTATTGAAATGATTTTCTCCATTTTTTTTCATAAAGTTAGAAAGAGCAGATTTTATTTTATCGGCACCAAAAGTATTCCAGGCTTTGTTTACAACTCTTCTCAATTCATCAGCTTTTTCGGGATTATCACGATAGAATTCTTTTTGTCTTTCAGACATATTGTAAATACGTTCAGGATTTTCTTCGTAATATCTTCTCAAGCCTTCTGATATTTTTTGTCTATGTTCCGGAGAAAGGTGTCCTCGTTTTATATATAAAGGTTCACCTTGTTCTCTTTGAGCTTTTCGATCCAAAGCTTCAAGACGTTTTTCTGTCATTTCACGTGTTAGCCGTTCATTATATTCAGGGTCTGAAAATTTCAAAATATGCCCGTAATCTCTGTCAACTGTCGGAATATGCAGTTTTTTTATTGTGTGATACAAATCTGTTCCGTTTGTGTATTTTTTTAGGTCATTGAGAGAAAAACCTTCTCCCCAATATAATTTTAAAAGCTGAAGTGACAAATCTTCTTCAGGGTCAAAAAATTCTACTTCACCTTTTTTTATTTTGTTGAAAATTGTATCTTTACCAAATTCAACTTCATCATCTGACAAAACGTCTTTAAATTCCGGAAATTTTGCTTTAACTTCTTCAATTGATGTGCAATCTTTAAGGCTTGAATAGAATTTTTTGTGAATATCGATAAGAGTTTCACCTTTTTTATTTCCGCCTTCCAAAATCATTCCGGCCCATTCTCTAATATTTGGCGGGTATATGTTTGATTTTTTTTGTGCAAGAATATCTAATCTTTCGATTGTTTTTGCAAGGTCAAGGCTGTAACCTCCTGTGAATGCCAAATATTGTGCACTCGTTGGAAGTGGTGATTGTGTTTGTGGAAGAGGGTTGTTATTAAAATTTTGAGTTTGTTTTTTGTTATTGTGTTGAATATTTATTTTATTAATATTAAATGGGGTAATTTTTGTAATTTGCATAATTTTATCTTTCTCCTGTGTGGGGTATAAAAACTGTGAAAAAAAATTTTTGTTATAAAAAGCAGGTTTTATTTAAACCTGCTTTACAATTCTATAAAATTAAAATTTAATCTTATTTTAGAGCGAATGTCATATCTGCTTCAACGCAAACTTTGCCATCAACTTTACCAACACCGTGAGCTTTGCAGATAGGGCCTTTTACTTTTGTAAGTTCAACTTCCATATCAAATCTGTCGCCGGGTCTTACGATATTTTTAAATCTTACACCGTCAACTCCTGCATAAAGAGTTAATTTTCCTTTAAATTGTGGCATTGTCATTAAGATAGGTGCTGAACATTGTGCCATAGCTTCTAATTGCAATACTCCAGGCATGATTGGGTTGTTTGGAAAATGACCTTGGAAGAATTGTTCATTCATTGTCATATTTTTGTATCCTTTAGCGTATTTGCCCGGAACACATTCTGTAATTCTGTCCACAAGTAAGAATGGATAACGGTGAGGAATCATACTCATAATTTGCATTGTGTCAAAGTGCAAAACTTCTTCTTTCATTTCTTCTGTCATATTTATTCTCCTTATTTACATTCAATTAATTTATCTTTTAACATTTTTGCAGTTTTAAGATGAACTGCATGTCCTGCTTCTTTGGCAAGAATTTGGCATTTCATATTTAACGGATTTATTCCTGTTAAGTACAAATCTCCGATAAGATCTAAGATTTTGTGCTTAATCGGTTCTTTTTCCGAACGTAATTCTGAAGTATAGCCTTCATCTTTCAAGCCCAAGGTATTTTCAATCGTAACCCCTTGTGCAAAACCGAGCATTTGGAATTTTTTCAGATCTTTATAAAATCCAAAAGTTCTTGCTTCAATAATTTCTTGTTTATTTTTAGGATTATACGCAACCCATTGTCTTGTCAAATCAGGATGATCGTAATTTACTGCATAAGATATATAAAGCTCATTTGCAGGTAAAATTACAAGACTTGTTTTTCCGTTCAGGTAATAAACAGGTTCTGATACTGTATAGTGTTTCGGTTTTGAAAATATGTGTTTTTCAATTCCTGCTTTTTCAAAAAGTTCTACCCATTTTTTAGAACTTCCATCAAGTGCCGGAACTTCCATCTCGTCCATACAAATATCAATGCTGTCTATTCCGCAAAAGGCTAAAGCTGATGTAAGATGTTCCGTTAACATAGCTTTTGCTTTGTTATTACCGAGTACTACGCAATGATCTGTTGCAAGAACATTGTCAACACAAGCTTCAAACGGTTCTTCGCCTTTTATGAAATAGCGTATTTTACCTGTTTTTGACGGAAAAAAATTTACCGTACAAGGTTTATTTTTCATCAAGCCGTTGCCTGATATAGATGTTTCTTTAAGAATTGTGGTCATGGTTAATATTGTCCTCAAATTCTTTTAAAAGCGGTTCGTATTTTCTGAATTTAGCAAAGATTTCTTGAGCATCTTTCATTGTTTTAAGTTGTTTGATGAAATCTTTTCTTGGCATTGCAGGAATACCTACAACGATTGATTTTTCAGGGAATGATTTTGTAACTCCTGCTTTTGCAGTGATAATTGTATCTGATCCGATTTCGATATGATCTGCAAGACCTGCTTGACCTGCGATAACTACTCTATCTCCGATTACACAGCTTCCTGCAATTCCGACTTGTGAAACGATTAAACAGCCTTCGCCGATTTTGCAGTTATGACCTATCATTACCAAGTCATCAATTTTTGTATTATTTCCGATTGTTGTATTTTCAATTGTGCCTCTGTCAATTGTTGTATTTGCACCGATTTCAACATTGTTGCCTATTACTACTGAACCGATTGAAGGAATTTTAAAGATTACATGTTTTGTATTAGCTTCTTTAATTTCTCCATCTTTTCTTGCTTGTTCGATGTTGTCAGGATTTTCGGTTACAAAGCTGAAACCGTCAGCGCCTAAAGATACTCCGTGATGTAAGATTACATCATCACCAACTTGTACTCTGTCGCCGACATTTACATTTGCGTGGAAGAAGCAGTTTTTACCGATTTTTACACCGCCGCCGATATATGTATTTGCAGCGATTTTTGTGTTGTCACCGATAACCGCATCATGGGAAATTACAACATTTGGTCCTATTTCAACGTTTTCTCCTAATTTAGCTGTTTCATCAACAACGGCTGTCGGATGAACTCCTTTGTAAACTCTTGGAGCTACGTAAAATAAGTTTAGAAGTTTCATCATTGCTAATCTTGGTCTTTCAACTTCGATTGTTGTAAATCCGTCAATTTGAACTCCTAATGGTACAAGTGCAGCTTTTGCTTTAGATTTTGCAAGGTTTGCAATTTCTTCTTCGCCAAGTGCAAGTGCAAGTGTGTTTTCATCAGACAATAAAGGTGGTGCAATATGTGTAATTTTTACATCTTGTGTTTTGGTTAACATACCACCTGTGATTTGTGTAATTTCTTCCAATGTAAAGGTTTTCATATATTTTCTCCTTTGTGTTTAATAATTTTAGTCTTTTCATGAAGATTTGCTGCGTCATTCCATATTTTCAAAATTGTACTGTGCAAATCATTCCAATTCGGATTATTTAATTTTATCATTGAGATTAAGTCTTCTTTTTTCAAATTGTCCAATTCTTTTTTGCGGATAATTGCTTCGGATATGTCGTCATAATTTTCATAGTATGCAAGTTTGTTTGTTGAAAATTCGTTTTTGTAAATATCATTTATTTTATTTTTTATTTCATGCATGTGCATTAATAGATTTGATGTTATGCCGATTATTAAATTTTTATCAGGTTTGTCAAAAACTATATAAACATATCCGCTCATAATTTTATCTCTCTCCTTTTTAGGAAGCTTTATGCTTTTTGCATTTTTTCAATTGTTTTTGTAGTTGATTTACCTTCTACAAAATCAATGAATTCGACTCTAGTCCCATTTTTGCGCATTATATCAGCTTCAGGAAGAGTTTCCATAGTATAATCTGCACCTTTTGTATAAACATCAGGCTTCATTTCATCTAAGAGATCACGAGGACTATCCTCATCAAATAGTACAACATAATCCACACATTTCAAAGCACTTAATATTTCGGCACGATCATTTTCATTGTTTATTGGCCTTGACGGGCCTTTTATACTTTTGACGGATTTGTCCGAATTTAACAAAACTATTAAAAAATCTGCAAAAGATTTAGTTTTTTCCAAATATCTCACATGGCCGACATGCAAAATATCAAAACATCCGTTTGTTGTTACGACTGTTTTGCCTGAGTGATGGATAACATCTATTAATGTTTTGATGTCTTCTCTTTTTACTAACATATCCCTATACTCTTAAAACATATTGTACCAAAAACAGGCAAGAAAATAGTAAGGTTTTAACAAAAAGTAATAATAAATATTTACAGTTTATTAGTAATTATACATTTTTTACAAAATTTGTTTCCCCAACTTTTGTTGCAGGATTTACAAATCCTTTTAAAAATTTAGGGATTCTTCTGTATACTCTGGCTTTTCGGTCATGGTCAGCAAAACCTGAATTTAATCTGTCATTAATTAATATTTTAGCTCTTTCTGTTGTAGGTTTGTCTATGACTGTTGAAGCCCAACCTTTTGAAAGCGGGGTAATTGTTAATTTAGATATTTGCATTTTAGTATAACTCCATTTCAATTAATTTTTTACAAATTCTAACGGTATTTAGTGCTGCGCCTATTCTTAAATTATCTGCAACGCACCATAAAGAAATCCCGTTTGTAAATGCAAGATTTTTTCTAATTCTTCCGACAAATACAGGGTCAACACCTGAGGCATCACGTGTTGTCGGGTATTCAAAATTGTCAGGATTATCTATAACCTTTACGCCGAATGAATTTTTCAATATTTCGCGAACTTCAGCGGGAGTAATCGGATTTTCAAATTCAATATCAACAGCTTCAGAGTGGCCGTTATATACAGGAACACGTGCTGCTGTACAAGAAATTGGCAAATCTTGCGGAAGATGTAGAATTTTTTTAGTTTCATTTACAACCTTCATTTCTTCTTTTGTATAGCCGTTATCTAAGAATACGTCAATTTGCGGGATAACGTTGAAAGAAATTGGTTTTTTGAAACATTTATTTTCAAATTCTTCACCTGCCAATGTCGCTTTTGTATTTGCTGTCAATTCGTTAATTGCCGCAAGCCCTGCACCTGATACGGCTTGATATGTTGAAACGATTAATCTTTTCATAGGATTTTTATCAATTAACGGTTTTAATACAAGCATTAATTGAGATGTTGAGCAATTTGGGTTTGCGATAATTCCTTTGTGTTTTCTCAAATCTTCATCATTTACATAAGCTATAACCAATGGAACATCAGCTTCCATTCTGAAAGCTGATGAATTGTCAACCAAAACACCGCCTCTTTTGACGATTTCTGGGGCAAACAGTTTTGATGTTGAAGCTCCTGCTGATGCAAGTACAATATTTACTCCGTCAAAACTTTCAGGTTTAGCTTCTTCAACCGTGTAGGTTTTCCCTTGAAATTCCAACTTTGTTCCGGCAGATTTTGCACTTGATAGGAATTTGATTTGATTAAATTCAATTCCTAATTCATCAATAATTTTTGTAATTTCTCTTCCGACAACTCCTGTTGCACCTAAAATTGCGATATTTGGTTTTCTCATGTTTCCTCCCCAAAATTTGTATTAAATTATAAACACAAATATATCGAGAGGTTAAGCTTATGTAAAGAAATTTAACTTTATCAAGGTTGTTGGCTTAGTTTTACATAATATTGTCAAGACCGTAGACAAAGTCGTTTTTCTCGGCAACATGTTTTATCGCAAGTAAAACGCCTTGCATATAGCATTTCCTGTCCATTGAATCGTGGCGAATTGTCATAATTTGACCTGATGAACCGAAGATTACTTCTTGTGATGCGATGTAACCTGGCATTCTGACAGAATGGATATGAATATTTGAATATGAATTTCCGCCTCTTGCGCCTTCTATTGTTTCTGTTTCAGGGCAATTATTTTTAGTAAAATCATCTTTTACTTCTGCCATCATTGCAGCTGTTTTAATCGCTGTACCTGATGGGGCATCTTTCTTTTGGTTATGGTGAAGCTCTATAATTTCTGCATTATCAAAGTATTTGGCAGCTTGGCGAGCAAACATCATTAATAAAACCGCACCTGTTGAAAAGTTTGGGGCTATCAGGCAGCCTGTATTTTTTTCTTTGGAAAGTTTTTTCAAAAATTCAATTTCTTCATCTTTTAAGCCTGTTGTACCTATTACAATTTTTATTCCGTTATTAAGGCAATATTTTGCATTTTCAAAAATTGATTTTGGCTGTGTAAAATCTACTAAAATATCAATTTGGCATTTTTTATGAGCTTCTTCAATAGTTTTAAATTCTGCTCCTGCTATATCTATTTGAGCAACAAGTTCTGTGTCGGGGCAAGCTGTAACAGCTTCTACAACTTCTTTTCCCATTTTCCCTAATGCTCCGCAAACTGCTACTTTTATCATAAAATTTTTCTCCTTATTTTTTTAACTTAACTTTATCATAAAAAAATTTTTCTGTGATAAGATTAATATGGATTAGTTAATAAGGAGAGAAAATATGGCAGATGCAAAACTTTTAGCAGCTATTGAAAGAAGTGACACTGAACAATTACAGATTTCTATCAGCGAATATAAAGGAAAAAGTTATTTGAATATGAGAATATTTTACACAACTGATGATGGTGCAACTTGGCTTCCTACAAAAAAAGGTGTAACTTTTACTCCTGACCAGCTTGATTTGTTGGAAGAAGCTATTCAAGATGCAAGAAAAGAATTCATGGCTGAAGAATAAATCTGATAAAATCAGATTTATGTTTTTATATTCAAGGAGAAGTTTTGAGTAAATACGCATCAGCACTTGTTAATATAAAAGGATTGGGGGTTAAGACATTCAGTTATTTAATCCCTGATGATATGAAGGATAAAATTCAAATCGGACAAGCTTTGCTTGTCCCTTTTGGCAGACAGGGGCTGATTAATGCTTTTTGTGTCGGGTTTTCCGATTATTTGCCGGGGGATTTTAAGGTTAAAAAGATTAATAAAATTCTTGATGAAACTCCGCTTTTTTCTATTGATTATTTAAAATTGCTTGAATGGGTTGCAAATTATTATTGCTGCGATTTGGTTACTGTTTTGAATGCTGCAATTCCGATGAAGTTAATTGAAAAGGCGTCAAAAACAGAGCAGTTGGTTGAATTTGTAAAATATGACGGTGCAACAAAAAGACAGGTTCAAGTTTTACAACTGCTTGAAAAATCAGGCAAAATGCCTCTTATTTTGTTTGAAAAATATGCCAAAACAACAAGAGCTACAATAAAAAAACTTGAGCAATCGGGTTGCGTAAAACTTATACAAGAGGAGTTATACAGAAATCCGCTTGATATTTTGAGGATTACTGAAAGAGAGCCGTTATTTGAACTTTCAGGCGATCAAGAAAAAGTTTATGAAGGGATTAGAAGGGTTATAGAAAGACAGAGGTCAGGAGGTCAGGAAGGCAAGCTGATTTCGGATGAAGAAGAACAGAGGTCAGGAGGTCAGGAAGGCAAGCTGATTTCAGATGAAGAATGGCAGAAGTCAGGAGGTCAGGAAGGCAAGCTGATTTCGGATGAAGAAGAACAGAGGTCAGGAGGTCAGGAAGGCAAGCTGATTT
>CAJMSH010000012.1 GCA_905216055.1 uncultured bacterium
TCGAGCCAGCAATCAATGTATTTTATTAATTCTTGTATAGTTGGAATGTAATTATTGGAGAGTTTTTTATGCATATCTCTATGCAATTTTTCTCCTCGTTTCATCCAAGCAGGTTTATTTTCAACACTTGTCCCAATATAACTTGTCATCATTTTTTCAAACTCTTCTTGAAATTCAAGGAAGAATCTTTCAATAACTTTTGCTCTAGCATTGTAGGGGTTTGCAAAAACTGATTTTATTCCAAGTTTTGCATAAATTCCATTAAATCCTGTGTAAGTTAATAGTGACAATGATAATTTGTAGGTGGTTACTTCGAAGGCAAAAAGTTCTATTGTTTGGGCGATTGAGGCACTTCCCTCAAAAGGAGAATGAGGTAATCGAAAAGTCCAGAATGTCCGGTTATTAGGATATAAAAGTCCGGTGATTTTCCTAAAATTTTCTTGATACTGCTGAATTTGCCCTGTGTGTTTGGATTCTAGCGCCGGACAAAGTTGTGAATTTTGACAGACAGTTTGATTATTTTGGGACACTTTGTTTTATATTTTGTTCAATATCGTTCAAAAGCCCGTATAATTGGCTTTTTAGCGTTCAGAAAAATCGCTGATTTTTCGTATAAGATTTTTGAATTTTTGCAAAATGAGGTAATTGAAAAATAATTATTGTTTGAAAGTCGGAAGTAATTTTTTAAGAGGGAAATCGCTTCCCTGACCTTATTTTATAAAGATTTTATCGAAATCAATTCAAAAACTTTATGAAGAGTTTTCCAAAACTAAATGTAAAAAATATTGGATTAATTATACCCCTCACAGCTGGAAGCATAATTAAGAGAAAATGCTAGATTTTTGCAAAATCCAAAATTCAAACTATATTCAAATTGGGTTTTAAAATAGTTTTTTGAGTGTTTTATAAAATTTTCTGCTTAAAATTCGGATATAATCGAATACAAAACAACACATTTCCCTCTGAAAGCAAGGCAAAATGAGAATATAACTTATATGTAATAGTCTAATTAGAAACTTATTACCTATACATTATAAATTTTTTAATGCAGATATTATTTTTTCAAATTCAATCTGGTTGTAATACAAGGCTTTATCATTTTTATAACTAAGTTTTAATTTATTAAATAATGCTTCATCAGGTTTTAGAGCGATATGATTAATCAAATTATCCCAAACTACAGGTTCTAAATCATAATATTTATGACTTATTTCATTAATATCAGCAACGATGCTTTCTAATTTAGTTTTATTGTTTAATAAAGCTTGAACTTCATTAGTTTGCAACAGTTTATAAATATCATAATAATGACGCGTTTTCTTTTGTAGAGTTTCACCATTATCTTTGTCATAAATTTCTTTTAAAGCAAAGACTTTTTCAACAAAAATACGCTCAGCCGATAATACATTTATTTCAAAAGATTTTGTATCATAACCTTCTAATTTACCGTCAACAAGTTTTTCTACATAAGATGTAATTGGTTTCTTTTGAATTTTAGGAACAGTGCCACCTCTATATCCTGGCTCAAGCAAAATTTCTTTTCCGACAGAGTCGGTAATATTTGTACTTACAGTTGGAAAAATAAATTTAAATGCTGCATATAATTGTGCACGTTTGCTATTAGCTTTATCGCAATTTAAACATTCTAAGCTGTCAATATATTCTCTGAGAGCAACCAAGCGTTTTTCTTTTTGAGTTTTGGATTGCGTTTTATCAGTTTCAATCATTAATAAGTCAATATCTTCAGAAAATCTTTCAATAAGATTATATGCTTTAGATAAACAAGTTCCACCTTTAAATACAAATTCATTTGCAAATTCTGATTTAACAAGGTTTTTAAGAAGATATGTAACCCAATAATCTTTCTCTGCAATAAACTCACTTAAGTTTACTTGCTTAGCAGCTTCAATTATAAAATATTTAAAATCTTCATGCTCGTGTAGGTATTTCATTTCCTATCAGCCCTTATCTGCCAATTATTGGCATACATTAACGCATCCCCTACGTTTAAGTATACCATAGACAAAGGGTTCAGAGAATTTTTTAATTTATTTAATAAATCACTTTCAAAATCAAATTCTTCTGCAATTGCTCCTATAACAGATTTAACTCTTGTTGTCTCATAAAAAGCCGATTTAACAAGTGATTTTAAACTAACCTTGTTGTTTTTAATTAATATTTTTATTTGATTAATTGTTTTTTCGATTGTTGTATCGGGAATAGTTTTAATATCAATAATTGCATCAAGTACAATTCGCTCAGTTTTGCCGCCATTAACAGGTTTTTTCCTGTAGATATATTTTATTTTATTTTCTGATCTTAAATTATAATCACAAGCAATTACAATATTATTCGGTACTTGTGTTGTTAAACCAAGTTCATTATAACCGGCGAGTCCGGATATACAATAAAAATCACATTTGCTTTTTGCTTTTGACAAAGCTAATTGTATATCTGTATATGAGGTTTCGCCCAGAACTGTTTTTTTACTCCTAAAATAAAAACCGCGCTTTGCTCTTTTTAATACTCCATCTTTAACTAAATCGCTAAATGCTTTTAAAACATCCATCCTTGGGAATTTTTTAAAATCGTCAATAGACCAAATTTTGTCAAAATTTGAATCAGATAATATTTTCTTTTTCATTTTTGATTTAGTCGTATCCATATTTACAGTATAAATCATGTCTAATAATATTTCAAGTATTTACATGTAAATACTTGAAATATTTCTTTATAAATAGCAACATTTTTACAAAGTACACTTTGCCATTTTGTTGCCAAAAATAAAAATACAATTTTATAAAGTAGAAATCAAGCAACACATTCTGACACATTTCCCCCTCAATGACTTCCATTTTGAGAGAAAGCAGTCTAACATACAGTAGCTTCAATAATAAATAAGGATACAGTATGGCAGACATTAATAATAACGATATTTGGATTGATGTTGAGACTTTAGCGAAACTCAAAAACATTACTCGCAGAGCAGTTCGGCTTGCGTTAAACCAAAACAAGTATGAATACAAAGTCGAAAATATCAGAGGCGGCAAAACATACAAGATTAAATTATCAACGCTTGAAGAAGATCTTCAGCTTAAGTATTTTCAGGAATATTATGATGATTATAAAACTTGTGAGAACGAGGTTATTGAACTATCTAATCTCAATATTAAACAGGAAAAACTGATATCCGAAAGCCAAAAAAAAATTGCACTTGCAAAATATGATTTAATTTATGCTTGGCTTGATTTTAGGAAAGAATACAAAAGAGATAAATTGAAACCCGGCGGCAACGTACCCGATAAAGAATTCCTGCAATTATATAATACAGGGATGTTTCAGGAAGAGATTTTCAAAATATTGGGTAAAGTCTCAATAGGGTCGCTTTACCGTTGGCGAGCGTTATTAGATTATAACAAAGATTGGACGGCATTAGTCGGACAATATAAATATTCAACAAGAAAAGAATATAGAACAACTTTAAACGAGGAGCAGATAAAAATATTTATACAAATTTTGTTATCACCAAGTGCGTTTTCAATAGGTAAAGCCATTTCTTTAACAAAGCATATTTTAAAAGAACGCGGGCAAGAGATTTTACCTAAAGACATAACCTTTCGCAGATATGCGGAATGGTTTAGAGATAATAACTTCGATAAATGGACTCTCGCAAGAGACGGCGAAAAAGCATTAAAGGACAGAGTAAGCCCTTTTATAGTCAGAAACGCAGCACTTTTAAAGGCAGGGCAAGTGCTTGTGGCAGACGGGCATACTCTCAACTTTCAAGTTATAAACCCGTTTACAGGCAAACCCTGCCGAGCAACTTTGCTCGGGTTCTTGGATTGGAAATCGGGCGGTCTTGTAGGCTACGACATTATGCTTGAAGAATGTACGCAAAATATCGCATTGGCTCTGCGTAATGCGATTTTAAAAATGGACCATATTCCTGAATATGTTTACCAAGATAACGGTAGAGCCTTCAAAAGCAAATTCTTTAACGGAGATAAGAAATTTGAAGAGCTTGGTTTTACAGGAGTTTACAACAAACTCGGAATAAAACCGGTCTATGCCACTCCATATAACGCTCGAGCAAAAGTCATCGAGCGTTTCTTTTTGGATTTTCAGGAAAGTTTTGAAAAGCTGGTTCCAAGCTATATCGGAACAAGCATCGAAAATAAGCCGGCATATTTGATGCGAAACGAAAAGTTGCATAAAAATATCCACGAAAAATATAGTTTTACCCCGACAATAGAACAAGCACTCAAAATGATTGATAAATGGCTTGAATTTAAGCATTCCCAACCTTGTCCGAATGCAAAAGATAAAACAATTCAAGAAGTTTTAAACGAAATCGAAAAACAAAATATTGACGAAAACTCGCTTGACGATTTGATGATGGCGCAAGAGATAAAATCAATCGGTAGAAACGGAATAAGATTTTTGAAAGCGGATTATTTTGATGAGGCACTTTATGGTATCAAAGAGAAAACCGTCATAAAGTACAGTCTGTTCGACCTTTCTTATATCAAAGTTTATTCGATGAAGGGAGAATTTATCTGCAAAGCAAATCGCATAACAGAAACTCATCCGCTTGCTTATCAGATGGGCGATATTAAAGATATTGAGGACTATAAACAAAAGATTGAAAAACAGCAAAAGCTTCGCAGGAAAACAATTAAGGCAGTTCGTGAGCATTTCAATTTAGAAGATATGGATTATCTTGAAAAAGAATTAATGCAAAATATCAGCTTGCCTAAATCCAAGCCGATTAAAGAAATAACGGTTCAACCTGAACAAAAAACAGAACCAAAGCCAAAGCAAGATTTTGAGCCAAAGGTTAAGACTTCAATAGTTGCAAGGCCGATATTTAAATCTTCTTATGAACGCTACGAATGGCATATGCAGAATGGCTGTATCTGTCCTGAAGATAGAACTTGGCTTGCAAAATACATAAAATCGGATGAATACAAAGAAATATATTCCTAATTAAATTACATATTTATAGCGTTTTTATTATATTTTTACCAATTGGTGTAAGACTAAAACTATTCCAATCTTTTGGGAATCCCATTTTGGTTTTATAAATTGATTTATATTTACTAAATAATCTTTGTAAATCTATTTCAAAAGATTTATCCTTTAATATAGTTACTAAATAGTAATTAATTATCATTGAAACATAATAAAATCTATTATTATCGATCCCTTGGAATTCTTGTATTTTATCATGCTTAGATGGAGATATTCTAAATATTCTGTTAAATAATCTTGAATGGTGAGCACATATATTTCTTATTACACTCAATGCGTATAGCCAATTTGAAAATCTTATAAATTTTGCATCCGCATTAAATCCTAAATACTCGATAATTTCTTTTTTATCTTTCGGGTTGATATTCTGATAAAGTTTATTTAAAGAACCAATTGTAAATGTTTCAACAACCATCCAAAATGGAGGGAGTTCTGGCTCATTATACTTATTGTAGTAATTGGCGATAAATGTTTCAGCATATTCATCATCTTTTTTCTTAATTTCTTTATTAATGATTTCTTTGCAAATTCCGACATAGTCAATTTCTTGGCTTGTGTTAGGATCTATTTTAGTTTTAAAAGTTTCCTTATTGGTAAACCAATGAGAACCATACTTCTTACACATTACATTTGAAATAGCTACTCTATATGCAACTTCTATTTTTTCTATTGCTTTGAAAGTAATATGTCTAAGTTCACTATCAAAATTAAACAAATTTATTAAATCTGCAAACTCAATATTATCCTTAAATATATGATTTTCTCCTTCTTGAAATAATCGCATATAGGAAGATAAATGATAATATCCTATTCTTTTTAAGATATCGACAGCAGATTTAAAATTGTCTACTTTTAAATTTCTTTTAATAAGTAAATTAAGTTGCTCCTCTGCGGTTAAAGATTCTTTTTCAAATTTTTCCAAACTTGTTCCCCTATCTAACAAAAAAGGCAGACCCATTTTAGCATTGTAAAGAGGCTTGGTCTGCACTAATACTTACATTATAACATGTTAGCATGCTTATTTCAAGATTGTAATGATGATAAATAATGAATATCATTCAAAAGCATGATTACCATTATATTTTCATGCTTTACATTTATTAACTGAACTATAAAAATAGCCTTCCAAACTAATAATTTTAGACACAAAAAGATAAAAACAGTTCCAATTTCTGCTAAGACAAGTGATTAATGTTAATGATGACAGAAATAGGAATTTTGATATGAAAAAAATTTTCGTAAAAACAAACAATGTTAAGCGGTTTATCACGATGATGAACAACTTGCAAAACCGAGCGGAAGGAGTTCCTGGGATGGGTTTAGTTTATAGTGAGCCGGGGTTAGGCAAAACTCAAACAATCAATTGGTGGGCTTTTAAGAATAATGCAATACTTGTTCGGTGTACGCAGCTTATGACCGCTCGGTGGCTATTAAATGAAATTATGGATGAAATGGGTGAAGTTAACTGCGGGCGATTGGCTGATTGCTTCAAAATTATTATAAGGAATCTGCTAACAGAACCGCAGGTTATAATCGTTGATGAGGTTGATTATTTGACGATTGATTCTAGAGCAATAGAAACTTTAAGGGACATTCACGATAAAACGAATGTCCCTATTGTTTTAGTCGGTATGTCAAACGCTAAATCAAGAATAAAAAGGTTTAAGCACTTATACGATAGGCTTTCTGAAATTATGCAATTTAAACCGTTTTCTAAAAGCGATATAGCAGGAATTATTAAAGAATTATCAGAAATTGAAATGACAGAATGTGCGATAAAATGCATTTGCGCTAATGTCAACCGATTCCGGCAGATAGTAAAAATTATAAATAAAGCTGAATGTTATGCAAAAGCAAACGGCTTAAATTCTATTGATGAAATTATAATTAAGGAGATTTTAAACGATGAAGCAGCAGATAAAGAAACTGTGCAAACAGCTGAGCAGGTTTAATTTTGATGAAATTGCAAGTATTTTAGAACTTCCTGATGAAGAGATTCAAAACATCTTACAGGAATTGATAGCAGAAAAAGTTATAAGCAAAATTTCTGAAACAGAATTTGCCTATGTACCGGATATTGTTTCAGATCCACAAATGGAAACATTGCCTCAAAAAAACTCACCAAAACAACCCAAACCAGAGTTGTGCTTTGATATTACCACATTATTATCTGATAACAAGGAAGCACAAGAATTATTCAATAATGCCGCGGAATACAATAAACGCCATATTATAAAATGTTTGAATTTATTCAGATTAACAAGCGGTTTGTCGTTTAAAGAAACCTCAAAAATGCTAAATGAAATAGCCAAGAAAAATCCGGATTATAAAATGGGATATAGCACTTTTATAAGATGGAAATCCTCTTACGCAAGAAACGGTTTATTGGGTTTAATGAAAGCTTATAACCCTCCGCAACATAAAAGTTTAGTAACAAAAGAACAATTAAAAGAGTTTGAAGAAATCTATTTAACCCCAAAAAATTATTCGGTAAGAATCGCTTGGGAGATATTAAGAAGCAGACACCCAAATGAACAAATTTCAAGTGTTCAATCTTTTAGAAGAGCCCTGACTAAAAACTTTTCTGCGGAATATATTAAGAAAAGACGAAGCGAAAGTTTAAAACTTCCCGAGCTTCGCAAAATATCTTCAGTTGAAACAGATAAAATAACATACGAAAAAGTCAGCACGGCGTTTGATGATTACCTGAAAACGCTTGAAAATAAGCAAGATGAAAATTCGATTTGTGCAAGAGGTTATATCCAAAATCACTTATATTCATATTTTGGCAAATACAAGTTTAAAGATATTACGCAAGAAACTTTGATTAATTATCAAAGCAAAATGTTATCCGAAGGTTATTCCGTTGCAAGTATAAAGCGGTTTATAAGTACCTTTCAGAAAATCATGAAAAAATATTCAAATGCCAGCCATCTTCTGTTTTCGACACAAGAAACAATTTTACCCTCACTTGAAAACAGAGTTTTAACTGATTCAGAAATTCAACAGATAATTAAAGACGACAGTAAAATACAGGAATTATGGATTTTAGCAACCGGAATAAATATAGCTGAACTTGGTGCTTTGTATTATACGGATATTAATTTTATCGATAAAACCGTAAATATTAGTAAATTTAAAAACAAAGGAAATGTCGAAAATATCAGAGCAAAATATAAGATAAGAATATTAAAAATACCGGATATTTTATTTAATAAAACACCTAAAAAGAAAAAGGGATTGCTTTTCAAAGATGTTAAAATAGACAATTTTGACCTGTTGTTAAACACTCACATAAAACTGTTGCTTGATAAAAACGTGCAAATAAACATAATCAGCAGGAATTTAGGCTTTTATAAACTGACTGATTTTGAAAGCAGGTACAACTTCTTACTTCCTCAAAAATTGAATAACAATTTTCAGATTTTATAACTTTCCTGTAAAAAAATGGAATTTTACCCCAAATTTTCCTGTAAAAAAGTGTAAGATTTGCTCAATTTTTCGTGTAAAAAAATGTAAATCAAATCTAAAAATCAGTGCTATAATTGGTGTTAGGAGATTGTGAGTTTATGACCCAAATTGAAGTTTTAAAAGGCGATATAACAAAGTTAGAAGTTGATGCAATAGTCAATACTGCAAATACGAGTTTATTAGGTGGCGGCGGAGTAGATGGCGCTGTTCATTGTGCTGCAGGGCCTGAACTTTTGGAAGAATGCAGAACTTTAAACGGCTGCCAAACAGGACACTCAAAAATTACAAAAGGCTATAATCTGCCAGCGAAATATGTAATCCATACGGTCGGCCCAGTCTGGCATGGAGGCAATAAAAACGAGAGAGAACTACTTAAATCCTGCTATAGCACATCTTTGAATTTAGCAAAAGAAAACGGAATTAAAACAATAGCATTCCCTGCTATCTCCTGCGGAGTTTATCATTTTCCATTAGAAGAAGCCTGCCAAATAGCAACAGATACCGTTAAAAATTTTATTGCTAATAATGATTGCCTTGAAAAAGTTATTTTTATTGACATAAACGATGCAATTATTGAAATTTACAAAAGGATTTTGAATTAACAAATATGGATATTTTAGACAGATTAGCAAAATCAAAATTCAGAAGCAGATTTAAACTCCGGGCAAAAGAACTTGAATATATCAAAGATAAGGGACTTGATACGATTCATTCTCATGCCTGTGATTTTATTAGGGATAGAGTTGCTCCAGCAGAACCTGTGAATGATGGCAAACAAACTCCAATGCGTGGACACCCTGTATTTATTGCTCAACACGCAACGGCAACTTGCTGTCGCGGTTGTATCGAAAAATGGCACAAATTTCCTCAACACAGAGAACTAACCCAAACTGAACAAGAATACCTCGTTTCCATAATCATGGAATGGATAAACTGCCAAATTAATTCAAACCCCGTTTTATAACCGTTCAAAATATGTTCAAATCCATGTTTGTGATACCCTAAAAGAAAAAAGGAATGGTCTATGGAAGAAATGCGTAATGAAGAAAAATTTATTAAAGAAGGAGTAGAATACTCAAAAACAGATATTGAAAATGCATTGGAATTTTTATCAACAAATACAACAAAAAATTATAAATCTGATAACACTGGTGAAGAATATTCTATATTGTACAAGAATAACAGGTATGCAATCAAACTTATATATGAGCAAATGCGTGTTGCAAAAGGTTTAGAATATGAGAACAAAATAACCGCAACAAGTATTAAAACTTCTTTTTCTGCTTATTACGAAATTCTACCTCGCATAGGAAACAATGAAAATCCCAATTCTAAAAAAAACATTCTTGAAAATTTAAAAAAAGAATTTAAATCTTATTTGAATAATCTATATCCGAGTGGGTATGATAAGACTTATGAGTATGATCCATTCTACTTGATAAACGATAGATCTACAGATATAAAGGATTTTTGTAAAGAAAACAATATATATTTTTGGAAAATATTTGAAAATGATGATAATTTAGAGAGATATTATCAGGTATTAAAAGAGAAAAGGCCTGCAAATACATATAATTCTTACATGTCTAGCACAAATCGTTTAAAAGATTTCTTTAATCAAAAATATGGAGGTTACATAAATTGGCTAAGAACTCTTTCGAAAACTGATAAACAAGAAATCAATTTTGAATTAATAGAAGATTGGGCAATTAATTATCTTGGTAAATATCATTCTGCAGGTAATTCTGACAGCGGAACAAAAGGACCGAAAGTAATAGAAGAATTTAAAAAACTCGGAAATGCTGTTGTATCTAAATTCTCGGATTATACACTATCGTATTGTACTTCATGGCAAAATAGCGGAAAAATTTATCCATATTTATGGATCCAATTCAAACATAAAAACTGGCAGGATAGTCCTTGTAGCATATCAATGTTTGTAATCAAGGAAAATGGTAAGACCAAATTGTGTATTGAAACTGAAATAGATGATAAAAACGCAAAAAGCAAAGATTATGAAAACTTTTTGAAAACATTAAATGCAACATTTGCGTATGATAATCAATATTATTGGGAAGATGAAAATGCAACAAACTTTCAAAATATAGAAAGTGCATTGGCTTCTGTTAAAAAAGGGGAATCAAAAAAAATAAAGACAATTAAGTTGGTAAATTCACCCTATGTATCAGCAGAATCAAACAGAATTATAAATGAATTACAAGCAGGTTTTGGAATTTTAATACCTCGATATGAAAGTATTTTTGAATCAAAATCACAACAAAAGGAGAATAAGATGAATATTCCTTTAAATCAAATTTTATACGGACCTCCGGGGACAGGTAAAACATATAACACCGTAGTTAAAGCTATGGAAATTATTGGTTCTAATTATGTAAATATGAAAGATGAAAAAGGAAATTTTAAAACTGATTATTCATCTGATGAATATAAAAAATTAAAAGAAGAATTTGATATTTATAAAAATGAAGGTCGAATTGAATTTGTCACTTTCCATCAATCATATTCTTATGAAGAATTTGTTGAAGGAATAAAACCATATATCCCAGAATGGGGCACAACAGATAATACTGAAGTTAGATATATTGGTGAAAACGGAATATTTAAAGAAATTTGTAAAAATGCAAGACAAATTAAAACCGATAAAACTTCTCACAAGATAGATTTTTCAAAGACAAGAATATTTAAAATGTCACTTGGTGCAAACTGGGAAAATGAAACAGAAGATATTTATAACTACTGTTTAACAAACAATGTAGTTGCTCTTGGTTGGGGTGATGATAAAGATTTTTCAGGATGCAATACATCGGAAGAATTTAAAAATCTTGACTCAACGTGGGGCGCAAAAGCAGTAGAAATATTTAAAAATTGGATGCGAGTTGGCGATATTATTTTAATATCAAACGGGAATTCAAATATTAAAGCCATTGCACAAATTACAGGAGAATATGAATACCATAATGATAGAGAAATAAGATACTGCCAGTTTAGAAATGTAAATTGGTTATACAATGGTGATGATATTCCTGTTGCAAAATTCTATGATAAGAAGCTCTCACAACAAGCAATATATGGATTTTATAATAAAGATAAAGAAGGAAAAGATGACTACAATTCTTCAATAAATACAGATGTTTTGAATGAAATTATAACCGGTAATATAAACAGAGCGGAAGAAAAACCATATATTCTAATTATTGATGAAATTAACCGCGGTGATGTTTCAAAAATATTTGGCGAATTGATTACTTTAATTGAGGAAGATAAACGTATTGGTAGGAAGCATCAGATGAAGATTACATTACCTTATTCAAAAGAATCTTTCGGCGTACCTAATAACTTATACATTATCGGAACAATGAACACGGCAGACCGCTCAATAGCACTTCTTGACACAGCATTGAGGCGTCGTTTTGATTTTGAAGAAATTATGCCAAGACCTGAATTGCTTGGCGATGAAGTTGTTGAAGGTATTAATTTGCAAACTTTATTAACAAGAATAAATGAACGTATTACAAACAAATATGATAGAGATCATCAAATTGGTCATTCATATTTAATGGATGTAAAGACCAAAGAACAACTTGAGAGAGCTTACAAAAATCGAATATTGCCGTTGCTCAATGAATATTTCTACGACGAATCAAAAACCGTTGCCGAGATTTTAAATTGCAGCGAAGATGAACTTAAAACAAGTGATTTTATTTCTATTTTAGGTAAAGCTCAAGGTGCATAATTATGGCAGCAACTAAGAATTTAATAGTTGCATACGAACATGACAGACTTTTGAAATGTGACGAAGCCTGCAATAATTGTGTGTCAGAGCATATTGATGGCTCTTGCTGTATAAATTACTGTAAACCTACACATTTTAAAGAACTTTATGACTATTGTATTAATAAAAACATTGACTGCGGATTTGATTACATTCCAAAAGAAAAATGTATAAAGTTTGATAAATACACAGGCGTTATACAACTTAAGGATGGCACATATCTTGAAATACTACCTAAAATAGATAAAAATACAAATTTGGAAGATAGTCGCAAGGTGTTTGAGAATCTTGTATTTGCATCGCATAATTTAACCAAAGAATATAAACATAATAAAATTAGTGATAGCGATACAAGAAAAGATAATCATATAATTGAAATTTTCATATCCGTTTTTTGTAAGGATATTTTGGAGCTGTTAAAAAGAGGGATTAAAAAATCTTATATTAGAAAATCTGAAAACATGAACAATTACAAAGGGAAATTGAAATTTTCAGAACATATTAAACACAATATAACTTCAAAAAACAAATTTTTTGTCGAATATAGCGAATTTAGTTTAGATATACCGGAAAACAGAATTTTGAAATCCGCTTGTTTATATTTGATAAAACAAACAGAAATCGAAGAAAATAAAAAAGCTCTAAGACGACTTTTAATTGAGCTTGATGATGTTTCTCCGTGTACGAATCTTGATAAAGATTTACAGGAAAAACAAATAAACAGACTTCACGAATACTATTCAAGACCATTACAATATGCTGAGTTCTTTTTAAGGCACGACAATTTTATGCCGCGCAGAGGAAGAACGGCTCTTCCTGCATTGTTATTCCCGTTAAATAAAATGTTTGAAGATTATATTGAAAACTTGTTTAAACAAAGTAATGTTGATTATCGAGTGCAATATAGTCGTTATAATCTTATCTTTACAGGCGAGAAAGAATTATTTAATACACAAATGGATTTTATTATTACATCAAAAGATAAAAACAGAAAACTTATTTTAGATGCCAAGTGGAAAGAATTAGATATAAATGATGAAAAATTAGGAGTAAGCCAAACAGATTTATACCAATTATACAACTATGCTTCAATTATCCGCGAAAATGAATCAGAAAATGTTTCTATTGCACTATTGTATCCGCAAACATCTAAATTTAATGAGGTCAAAGAATGGACTTATTTTGACGGAACTAAAATTTATATTATACCCGTAAATGTCTTAAATACAGAAGATAATGCTCAATTATTGGATATTGCTCAAAATTTTTAAAGTCGTTCTATATACCAGTTACTATTTCCAAAATGATTAAAGTTCCAATGGAGTTCAAAATAAAAATTGAATTCCAAAGAATTGTCATCTTTGAAGTTCCAAGAATATTTATTTAATTGTGTTTTGCGGTAACTTTCAAACGCATCCTGAATTTCTTTTGCAAATTTTATTCTAAATTCAGAATACGGAATATCCAATGTTTCTTTAGTTAATTTATTTTTCAAAATCATCTTCAAACCCTCTGATATTATCAAGTTCGATATTGTATCGTTTGCCGGTTTTATCTACACAAGTGGCAAAATCTACTATTTTATCGGCAAATTTGTTTTCCCATAAACAAATCAACAAGCCGATTTCCTGTGTTTTAAGATTCAAAATCTTTGTTCCATATAGCTTGTAATCTTTTTCAACCATGGTTTTAACCTTTCGTTATTTTAATATTTGCGTATATCTCGTCCGGCTTCTCAGGATCAATCAAAAAATCTTTATCAAATACGTATCTTTCGCCATCTGGTGCAACGCAGCCGACAACATTATGTTCGCCAAAGCAAACAACAGTAAATTCTTCGCTATCTTTTTCAAACCAACCTTTTAGCTTTTTTAATCTGTATTTTTTATCAATTTCAATCATAGTATGCTCCTTTCAAGCTACACCATTCATTGCTCTTTTAATGGGAAACATCAACCCGAAATCTCAAAATCGTATCATACAGACACATTTAGGACTTGATGTTTCTGCGAATCAGAGTTATGCTGTGTATGCACCCTAATTTATTGTTTTTTAAAGGAGATTAATTATGAAAAAACTAGCACTGGCACAAGATGCCTTAGAGCTTTATGCTGAAAAATTTATGCCATTAAACGAAATTGCAAAAAAGTTGAAAGTGAATGAAAAAACGCTGCGCCGTTGGAAAAAGGCAGATAATTGGGAAGAAAAGAAATATAGGTTCATCAAAACCCAGTCATCTTTGCACCATGATTTGTTTAAGTTAGGCAGAGTGCTTTTGAAATCAATTAAAAACGATATGGCACTTGGCGAAAAAATTGAACCGCCACGTATGTATTTTGCAATGAAGATTTTTAACCTGCTTAAAGTTGTTAAGGCCTACGAGGATGAAATTGCAGCAGAGAAACGCAAAATGGCAGAAACAAAACCAAAAGGTTTGACACCGGATGTTATTAGAGAAATTGAAGAAAGTGTTTTAGGAATTCACTACGAAGAATAATTTTCCTAAAAGCCGATTTTTGGGTAAATTTATACGGAAACGAGGATTTATATATAAAACGAATTTAACCCATCTTAATCGGCAAGTTGAACACCTTTTGAACAACATTTGAAATAGGTTTGAACTCAAATTATTTTTCGACATCTTTTTCATGGTCAATAAAGAATGCATTCAACACATCTGCATCGTTTCGTAGATGCTTAACTACCGGTGCGAGATTGTAGCATTCTTCAATTTCCGGTTGATTTGTGACAAAATAATCTATAACAACAGCTGTGTTATAAATATTCTCCGACCACTTGCTTAACTGCTTGAACTCCTTTGGAGTAATATTAAATCCGACTTTTTCCATACGACCTCCTTTAACGCACCGTATACATCACTTAAAGTCGAATAAAAGTCAATATCCTAGGGTATTTCATTAAAAGGAAGTTCTTTTGTAATTTTTATTTCATTAGAAGCGGTATAAACTTCGGTGCTTATTATTTCAAAATATTCATTATCTAATTTTGAGTCAGCAAATTCATAGATTAAGAGATTTTTACCATTTTCTTTTAATGCTGATGGATAAATAATTCCGTCATAACCTAATTCTTTAATATAACTGCTAATTTTTTGAGTAGGTTTATAATATTCGTTTTCATTAAAATTAGGCAATGAACATAAATGAGCTAAATAATCAAATGCTATATAATCTCCATCTTTTGTACCATCGCCCATTTTAAAATTTTTTGTCAAATCAAAAACTTTTAATTCTTTTTTTATATTAACTGTAGCAACACTTATTAACTGTTTGTTTATCGGACGAACTTCTGCTATTGCAGTATCAATATCGTATGCTAGATATAAATGGTGTTCTTCTTTTTTATTCAGTCGTCCTTCTTTTAAATTTTTATAATTTCGCCCGCTTTCTTTAGCACTATACCCCCAAAATTTTTCGTATTTAGTTTTTGTAATCCAATTTTTTAGTATAAATTTGCTAGTATCAAAATATTCCAAGAAAGGAATATAATTAAAAAATTCTTCCATGCTATTTGAGGGTATTTCTAGTATATCAAACTCCGGAATATTGGTTTTAAAAGTATTAAGTAAATCATTCCATATAGGCTTATTATATATAGTTTTAATTTCAGAATTTTTATATGTTCTTGCTCTGTAAAATTTTTGATTAGGTTTTATGATAATTTCACATTCATTTTTCAGTTTATTAATCAAAGATGTAATAGTATTATCATTTATTTTATTCTCATCACTAAAAAGATTTTTCCACGATTTCATTGTTTCTTTTTGAATGTCATGCACTATGTAAATCAATAATAACATTGGGACAAGTTGTTCTTTTTCAATATCTTCTTGTGTAGTCAAAACTCCTCCAAATTTTATTTATACAATTGAACAATACTTACAAACAGAGATGCACCAGCTATTAACAAAGCTGCAGCAGAAACAATAATTGATGCAATAAATTGTTTTGTTGCTGATTTTTGGTTTTCTTCTGTCATTTTTGCAATTTGTTTCACGGTTTCAGTATTTTCTGCGGTCAGACTAACGACATTTTGAATGCATTCTATATTAATTCTAGTCAGTTCTTTTACGTCTGTTAATGTAGAGGTCTGTTTATGCAATTCATTTAATTGTGTTTGTATTTGTCTTTCCTTTTCTGTTTGCTTTTCTGCTAATATTTTTGCAGATTGAGCACTCCATGCTTGTTCAAACATAACTTATCCTTTATTGTTTTTAATCATCACTTCTTAATTTTTTATATACATCATCTGACAGCATTTTAAGCAATGCTTGTTTGATAGAGTCGTCTTTAAGAATCGCTTTATACAATTCTTTATTCGTTTTTAAGCCGGCAAAAAGTAATTCTTGTAAGATATCTTGAAGTTTAAAGTTAAAATTCTGTTGAGAATTTACTTTAGCAGCTTGCTTAAGTTCTTCTGATTGAAGCATGATATCTTTAATTTGCAAAATAGCTTTAATAGAAAAATCTTTATCAAAATGCTTACTGTATTTTTTATTAATATCATCGATTATTTTTGATAACTCTTCTTCTGCTTCCGGAATTATTACTCCCGGTTCTGCACTTGGCAATTTTACATTTGGATCAGATGTAACACCGGATTTTTTAATTTCCCCTGTCTTGTTTTGAACAAAATTTTTAATACTGATTTTATCTTTTAAAACCATTGTTACGCTTCTTTGTATTCCAATAAGTTCTTTTAAAAGATATTTTGAGAAAACATATTGTTTGTGTAATCTAACATCTTCAAAGTCAGAAGCCTGAATAATAAAGCTATAAAGCCTTATATAACTTCTTATGCAAGTTCTGATTTCATTTATAATATTTTCATCAAAATCTTGTATTTTGTTATAAGCATTTGAAACGAATGCAACAACTTTTTCTTTATCTTTGTCTGTCAACTTTTCCTGATAAATTATTCCGATAAATTTATCAATATCTTCTTGGTTTAAGAAACCATACTCCCATAATTTTTTATCCAGTTTATAAATATCATTTGGATTTAATCTGTTTGTTAAAGTTGTTTCTTCGTAGTATGGCTTAAATGCGTTGATTATATCATCATAACTGTTTTTAAAATCGAGAATAAATGTTGAATCTTTGCCTTTACAAGTTCTGTTTAATCTTGATAATGTTTGAACGGCAGATATTCCTCTTAATTTTTTATCAACATACATTGCAACAAGTTTCTTTTGGTCGAATCCTGTTTGATATTTATTTGCAACAATCAATACTTGATATTCATTTGTATCAAATGCTTCTGCCAATTTTACTTCCGATATTCCATTCATTTTAGGTTCTGAATATTCAATACCATTAACTTTAATTTTGCCGGAAAAAGCAACGAGAGCTTCAATATTAGTATATTGTTTTTCTTTAATAAGTTCATCAAAGAGGTTTTTGTATTTTACTGCTGCTTCACGAGAGGATGTAACAACCATAGCTTTAGCTTGTCCGTCAAGCATATACTGGATTTTGCTTGTGAAATGGTCAAGCATAATTTCTAATTTCTGCTTGAGATTAGTATCGTCAGTATTAATCATATGGGCAATTTTGCGTTTTGCAGTTCTTTCTTTTAATAAAGGATCTTCCTGAATCTTTTTATTAACCTCAAAATACGTTTCATAAGTAGTGTAGTTCTGAAGTACATCAAGAATATATTCTTCTTGAATAGCTTGTTTCATGGAATATAAACTGAATGCTTCGCCGTTTTCTTCACCAAATAATTGAAGGGTTGTCCCTTTTGGGGTTGCAGTAAATGCAATAATTGAGATGTTATCTTGTTTGCCGGCGCTATTTATTTCATCAACCAATAAATCGTAAGTTGTTTTTTCTTCTGATTCATCTTCTTTAGTCAATGTTGTTGTAACGGCTTCCATCATAGCACCTGAAGTTGAACTGTGTGCTTCATCAATAATTACTGCAAATTTTTTATTCTTAAGTGCTTTTGTGGAATCTGTAATATAACTAAACTTATGAATTGTGGTTACAATAATTTTTGTATTACCGTTTAATGCTCTTCTTAAATCATCAGAAGTTGAATCATCATCTAAAACAACAACTTCTCCGGCAGGAGCCTTAAAATGCTTATCGGAAACTGCGTCCTGCAATTGTCGATCAACAACAATCCTATCTGTCATAATAATAATTGTGTCGAATATATTAACATCATTATCGTGTAACGATTTTAACAAATGCGATAACCAAGCAATAGTATTAGTTTTACCAGAACCTGCAGAATGTTCGATCAAGTAATTTCTGCTTGTATGATTTATTTTCATATCTTCAATTAATCTTTTAATGGCATTTAATTGATGATATCTTGGGAAAATTAAATTTTCCTGAATCTTTGTTTTGCCTGTTTTTTCATCTTTTTTCTTTTCGTATTCAATGAAAATAAATTTATCAATCAAAAATAAAATAGAATCTTTTGTAAGGATATCTTCCCACATATAAGATACTCTTATACCATTATTGTCTTCTGTCGGAGGGTTTCCTGCTCCTTTATTGAATCCTTTATTAAAAGGTCGGAAGAATGTATCTCTTCTGCACAAATGAGTTGTCATCCAAACTTCTTCTAAATCCATTGCAAAAGAAACCAAAACTCCGCGTTTAAATTCTAGAAGTCTTGTTTTAGGGTCTCTTTCAAACATATATTGACTTATTGCATCTTTATAATTCTGCCCTGATAAATTGCATTTAAGCTCAATTGCAAGTATAGCAATACCGTTCAAGAATATAACCAAGTCAATTCTTTCATCTTCTTTATGATTAACTTCTTCCATAACGGAAAAAATATTATTTTCGTATTTTTCATTTAAATCGGCATTATAAGACATTGCAGGTTTTGCGTACATCAAATCCAGCTTTTGCCCGTCCATTTCAACGCCGTTTGTTAATGCATCTATGAGGTTGTAATCATAAATGTAACGATTGATATTGGATATTATTTGTCCTTCAAAATCACTTTTATAGCTGCTTTTTGTCTGTAAAAATTCAAGTTTTTCTTTTTGGGTAGCCCATAAAAACTTCATTAAAAGTTCTTTATCCATAGCGAGATTAGCATCATAATGAATTTTAGAATCTCGTTCTAAAAATTTGTTGTTATCATGCAGATAATTTAATATTAATCTTTGATAATCTCGTCTTTCTTTGATTCTGTTTGATTCCATAATTCACCTCAACACGCTACTCGTTTTTTGCCTGTAACATATTCATAAATTAAAGATTTTTTGTATTCTTTAATTGTTTCTAACTGTTCTTTTTTATCATTTATTGTTTTATCAATCTTAGTACATTCCTTATCAAGATAATCTGCAATTTGTTCTTGTTCTGCAATAGGGACTTCAATAACAATAATTGTCTGAAGTGTACCCATATATATCCCTGCTTGAGCGCTTGCATTTGCAAATAATTGCATTTGTATTTGTGAAGATTCCGCTTGCATAAGGTATTGCAGATATTTGCTTTTTACTTTCTTATTTGGACGTAAAAATACCACGCTTCTTTGAAAAGCAAGAGGTTTATCTAAACTATAAACACAGGTTCTACCAATTGTTCCTACACAGCATACAAGGACATCACCTTTTCTTGGAAAACCATTTTTTACAATTTCTCGGTAATCTCTTTCCGATATAAGACTTTCATTTTCTTCTATATGTAAACCATCTTCAAATACATTTTTTAGCACTAAGCAAATACTCGCCTTCAGCAAATCTATCAAAAGTACCATGTGTCCCATCCGTTATCCCGCTTAACAAATATTTTAATTTTGTTATTTTATAATGAGCTGATATTTTACCTAAATAATCTATACCACTATCTTTCATTGGAACATTTTTATCAAGACCTTTTGTGACAGTTTCTGTTATTAAAGATTTTTTATAATCTTCCAATACCTGAATCTGTTCTTCTATCTCCCCAATAACTTTATCAATCTTTTCGCACTTTTTATCCAGAAAATCAGCAATCGTTTGTTGTTCTGGTAACGGTGGTAAAATCAATGAAAAATTAGATAAAGAAAATGTGCTAAGCTCTATAAAAGTAGTGCCTCGACCAGCATCAATAAGTTGTTCTTTTTGTGAATATAGCAAATAATAAAAATATTTATTACATAATTTCTCCGAAACCAAACATTTGCAACCTTGATTTGTGCATAATTCTGATTTTGTAATATTAATTTTACCGATTGGGGCTCTTGTTGATATTACAATACTATTTGATGGTACAAGTGTTGTCCCGCAAGATTTATATCCCTTTTTTGTTATACTTCTCTCACCCATACTTACATAGCCAAAATCAACCATATCTGCAGGTGTTATCCAATTGATATCGCCATCCCAATAATCGTAATAATCACTATCTGGAGTTGAACCATTTACAACATCAAAAAGATATTTTGTTTTTTTAATTTCCCAATTAATTGGAATATCTTTTATTGAACCAATTTTACTATCTTTCATCATCAAAGTCTCAGTTGGCATTTTTGTCCTCCTGACTCTTATTATTTTCTTGGATTAATTTAGATAATAAATCAATTTTTTCTTTATTAGCTAAATTTAATGATGCAAATCGTTCCACATAATATTTATTTGTTTTATCAAAATTTTTAAAATCACAAACCCAATCACCAAATATAGATATAAAGTAATTAATATATTTGGATAAATCTTCTAATTCATCTTTTGTATATTTTTTACCAGTAAGTCTATTAATTTGTTTTTCCTTGGAGTCTATAATTTTTTTATATTCAACTATTTTTTCAATTAAAAAATCCCCTGTTTCTGTAATTATATTAACTAAGTAATCTTTTATTATAGTCCTACTTCTATAAAACTTTTTATAATATGCGTCCATACTTACCATATTAATATGTATAATTGGTATTACTTCCAATAACTTTTTATGTATACCATACAATAGCTTTTCTCTATCTTTTATGCCGTTACAACATGCATCATTATATTCAACAAGTGCGTGGTATAAGATATTTGTATCGATTTGTTGTTGCACGATTTGTTCATATAATCTAGGGCATTCATTTGTTATAAAGTGTAAAGATTTTATATCTAATATAATTGGGTCAAAAAACATAAAAACCCGTTGTTTTTTATCTCCTTGTGCAAATTTTTCTAATTTTGAATCAATATCAACATATACTTGAAATAGTCTTTTTAAAAGGATGTTCATATCATAAACAAATAGTATAATTTCGCTTTTTTCTTGATTGATCTTTTGTCTATTATTAACATATATACCAAGTAAAAATGCTGCGGCAGCACCAACAAAAGCTCCCAAAGCTGTAGTATAGGTATTTAAATTAAATAGTATATTACTGAATTTTGTAAATATAGGCTGCAATATATCTAGACTACACATTTGCAACCTCCAACTTTGGTTCAATGACTTCTTGCACAAATTTTTCTAATGAATTATCACAGCAATAATCAAAGTTTAAATTGTATCCTTCAAAAATTTCTTTAAATCTGTCTTCCAAATAGTATTCGGATTCTTTCTTTAATGCATCAGAAGTATTTATGACAAATATTGTCGGATTTTTATGATTATTACTCAATGCAGATTGAAGCAAAAATCTTACAGATAAATCTGTTGGAGGGAAAGAAAAGCCGTATATATAAATATTATCGGCATTAGACAATTTTTCAAATGCCCTCTTCCAGATTGCTTTAATAACATGATTTGAATATGAGTTTGTTTTATCCAAAACGGGAGGAATGATATAAGTTTGGAGATGAGATTTTTTATATTCATCATCATCTTCTGCTACATAATACACAGTATCACTATTATTACTTACAACTCCCCAGTTTAAAGAACCATGCAATTTTATAATGTCCGGTAATTCATTTCTATTCATGGAATCAGGATTTCCAAAATAATGAATTTTAATTCTGCCAGAAGCTGTCAATAATGACAAGGGGGCATTATATAAACTATCAAAATCTATTGTTTTATTTCCTTGTAATGTGTATGCATTCAGCAATTGTTCTAGCAGTGTATCATAATTAAGAGTTACACATGTACATCTGCTCTTTATTATATATTCAATTAAACTGCTCGTTTTATTTAAACATTCTTGTAAATTGGTTTCTTGTGATTTTTTGTTAAAATATTTTGCAATCTTGTTAGTAATATCTTTGTAAAGCGCTTCGTTTGTTGAAATCTGAACATCAGTCTTATATGGAAGATTAGAATATAAAAATGTTAGTAGCAACTCTATATCTTTTTTATAGCAATCGGGGATCTCATTATGTAAATGCATTGTAACTGAAACTTTTTCAGCACCATAATTATCCCTTATTTCTTTTGACAAATCCTTTAGTGTAGGATATTTATTATTTATTGCTTTTGAAAAGCCTGCTCCTAAAAAGAATACATCATTAGACATTTTGCAGCTCCTTCAAGGTTTCATTCAGACTGTTTTCAATATCAAAGAATTTCTTTAATAAAACTTCTGATTTTTCTGGTGGTTGATATTCATAAAAATATCTTGTAAACGGAAATTCTGCACCTGTCTTGATTACAGGTTTATCTTTTTTAGTTAAATCTTCTTCAAAGAAATACATTGCATCAGGTACATGCGGATATACTTCTTTTTCAAAATACTTATCTACATTATCATTTACCTTAATAAGCTCTGTATCTTTTGTTTCTTTATCGATTTCAGGTGTGCCATCTGATTTATAAACAATATCAGCAGTTTTATCCATAACGGATAATCCAAAAGCAGTATTTTCAATAAGAGTTTTCTTTTGTGCAGAAGTTTTATCTTTGAAAGCATTTTTAAATAAATCTTTTAATACAATTTTAAATTTATCATAATTTTTATACAAAACATCTGATTTGTTTTTATTCAAAATATCAAGAATTTCTTCTCTGACTTTCTTTCCGTTTTCATAATCCTTGATTTGTTTATCTTGTTTAAGTTCTCTTGGGTTAGTTTCTAAAAGTTCTTGATACTTATCTTCATTATATAAACGGTCAAAGAATGCAGAATTATTCAATTGTTCTATTCGCTCGTCATTAATAATGAAGTTTCTTTGTAATGGCTGATATACTGCATATTCTTTGTATAAAAATTCTTCTCTGTCAAAGATTTTAGAATACTCATTTTCTTCAAATTTTGTATAAAGTCCAGTAATTTTTTCTATATCCAAATCAGATATTTCTTTTCTTTTTTTACCTAAAGATTTACGAAGCGGTTGCCAAAAATCAACTGCATTAATAAATTGAATTTTATTTTTTCTTTCAGGTCTTTTGTTTTTTGAGAAAATAAACGCATATATGCCAATATCTGTGTTATAAAACAGTTGGTTGGGAAGTCCAATTATTGCTTCAAGATAATCTTTATCAAGTAACCACCTTCTTATTTGACTTTCACCACTTGATGTTCCGCCGGAGAATAATGGAGAACCATTTTCTAAAATAGCAGCTCTGCCGTTTTTATCAAGTTTTGCCATAGCATGTTGAATAAATAATAATTGCATATCGTCTGTTCCGGGTAATCCGGCAGGAAATCTCCCGTTAGGCTTTTTAGCGTGTTCTGCTTTAACGGCTTTTTCAACACCTTCTCCTGCGTCTTTTCCGCCCCATGCTTGACCAAATGGAGGATTAGCGATTACCATTCTCATTGATTGGCTTGGGAAAGCATCTTTTTTCATAGTGTCAGCGAACTGAATATTTTTAGCGTCCTGTCCTTTTATCATCATATCAGATAAGCAGATTGCATAAGATTCACCATTAACTTCTTGCCCAAAAAGTTTTATATCCATTTTAGGATTGATTTGTTTTAAGAACTGGTAAGCAGTTGATAACATACCACCAGTACCGCAAGCCATATCAAGAACGGTTGTAACTTTACCTTCTTGATGCAAATCATCACTACCTTCTGAAAGTAATATGTTAACGAGTAGTTTTATGACCTCTCTTGGGGTATAGTGATCGCCGGCTTCTGCATTGGTTGAATAACGTCTGATAATATCTTCAAACATATAACCCATTTTCATATTATCAACAGTTTCAGGGTCTAAATTTAATTCTGAAAAAGCCTTAACTACAGAATAAAGGCGGTTAGATTTTGCCATTTTATCAATTTCTTTATTAAAATCTAAACCCTCATGACCATCTTTATCTTTAGCTTTATCTTCTTTTTCGCCGTTAAAAATAACCTTTACATTATCAGAAAAACCATCGATATAAGCTTTTAGATTGTCTTTAAGATTATCAGAATCGTTTAGCAAGTTTTTAAGGTTGAATTTGCTTGTGTTATAGAATTGATAACCTGATTCTTTGCATAAATAATCAGGGATATTTAGCCCATCTTCTATTGCCTTTAAGACTTTATCCTTAGTCTTTTCTAATGCACATTCAAAACGGCACAAAATAATCATTGGAATAATTACTTTTTTATAATCGCTAGCTTTGTATGGCCCACGCAATTTATTGGCAATAGATAACACGAAATCTATCTCTTTTTTTACATCTATTCTTTCTTCACTTTTTAACAACAATGCCATTTTCACCTATCCTTATTGCTCATATTTTACCATGAATATTTGCAGGAATGTGTATTACTTAACAATCCTAATATAATCTTATTTAAACACAGGTGTATGTTAAAAACGGACATTATGAACAAATTATGATTTATTATCGTTTTATTAGTGTTCAAATGCAGTTTTAATTTTCAGCTTTTTCATTAGCTTCTATATCTGCAAGCAATTTTGCAAAAACTTTATCCTGAAGTTTTTTAACTTTTTCCATTTCTTTCATTTTTCGGACGGCTGCTTCAATGTGCGAATCATACAATATTCGTACAACTTTTGGTTTTGCTTTAGGCATTTCCTTATTAAAGACTGCCTTATAATTTTCACATTGTTCTTTTAATGGTATTTTTTCAATTCCTTCAAGAAAAGATTTAGTATTTTTATAGCTCTTCTTTTTCTCTCAATTGCTATTTTTACCTGTTCTTGTTCTTCCGGAGTTTTCCACAGGGCCGAAGCAGGTTTATTTTCAACACTTGTCCCAATATAACTTGTCATCATTTTTTCAAACTCTTCTTGAAATTCAAGGAAGAATCTTTCAATAACTTTTGCTCTTGCATTATATGGTTTTGCAAAAACTGATTTTATTCCAAGTTTTGCATAAATCCCATTAAATCCCGCTTCGTCAAAATCTATATTTTGAAAATATTTTGCTTTAAATGCTTTTCCGTTATCTTGATAAACTACTTTTGGAATCAAGCCGAGATTTAAAATTGAATTTCTTAATGCACTTGCTATACATTGAGTATTTTCACTCATCATAATTTCATATCCGACTAATGCTGTTGATTTCCAATCTAAAAAGCCGACTAAAGTTGCTCTGGTCGGCTTCCCTGTAAATGGATTGATTATTTGAAAATTAAGAACATGTCCGTCAGCTATCAAAACATCTCCTACTTCAATTTTAGAAATATCTCGTTCTATATACGGTTCAATTTTATCGTGATATGCTTTTTCACCTTCTCTAAATAAAATCCACTTTGAATAATTGTTTTTCTTAAAATTCTCCGCAAATCTTCTGAATGTTAGATTACAAGGAATATTTTCATATCCTCGCTTTTCAAGAATATGTTTTGTTAAATTTATAGCTTTTCCGATACTAAATTTATTCGGGTGTAACAAATATTTCAAAAATATCTGTTTCATTTCCTCATTCAAAATCGTATTATATTCACCTTGTTGATTAGTTTTGCGTTTTTGTAATAGCCCGTCCGTTTCATAATTTTCAAACATCTTTACCCAACGATGGAGTGTACCTATCGAAATTGAACCAACAAACTTATATATTTGTGGTAAATACATTCCGCTATTGTATAAATCTAAAAATACTGAATCAGCCTCTTTTTTAGTCGAATATTTTTTACGGAGATTATATAAGGCAGTTACTATATCCACTCTTGCAAGTGCTGTTAATCTTGCATTTTCTGATACAAAATTCACCTTGTTTTCAAACGGAACAATTGCTGTTGTTTTTAATTCTTCTTCATCTAATCTATCTTGTATCTCAGGTTCTAATGAAGAATAAAGAATTTCATACGATTTCCCGCCTCTTACTTCAACTTCTCTTGCAATATACTTACCTTGGTTAATTGCAAGTCTTATCGAACGTGTGCTTTTTAAGCCCTTTATTCTTGCTATTTCATTAATACCAATAAATTCATCCATACTCACAAATTAACTCTGAAGTCGGAAATGTGTTCCTTTTTTCTTTCTTTTGTATCATTAGGACATAATTTTATTCAATATACGAACCGGACTTTATTTACTTAAAATGTCAAATAATCGTTTTAGCCGTACAAGTTAGATTGGGAGGGCGAAATAGGCTATAATACTGGCTTTAAATTCAAAAATTTAAGACAATTATTGGACAGTAATCGGACAATGATGACCAAGAAAAGACCATTTTGTAACATGTAAAACGATTACTTCCGACCGCTAAAACTTAAACACAAAGCCAACTTTGCCGAATAATCTTTTTATGCGTTCAGATAAAATGTCCCGTTAAATTACAATTATTTTTTTACAATGTAAAGAAACACATTAAATGACTATTTGTAACAGCTATAATGAGTATTTGATTTTATATAAATTACTATTGTTTCTTATTAGTTTTCTATAAACTGTAAATCTTTATATTTTATTATGTTGAAATAATGAAGAAAAAACTAAAAAGAATTAATCAAATTGATTTAATTATAAAATTCTCAACGCAATATTTATTATGGTAATAAAAAGGTTATTTGTGATATTGGGCATCTTTATCCTTTAAAGCAATTAATATAGGATTTAACCAATAACAATTTACATCTTCATAAGGATTATTTATTTGATTTATAGCATAAGCTTCGCATTCAATATTTTTCGTATCAAAAGATATTGTCATAATATGCTCATATTTTTTACTAATCATATTTAATGACAATAATGTAGTACTTGCATGTTTAATACGTTTACTATAAGGTTTCTGAAAATTTTTAATCTGTTCAATCGGATAATAATAATTTTCACCAACAAAGTATATAACTCTTATACTACTTTCCCTTACCATTTTTTCTACTTGTCTTGATTTCTTATAAAAAGTTGTTTTTATTGTTGAAATAAACGGAATATAAGAAACAGTATTATCGTTATAAACAACAATAAATGTTGGCATAATATCTTTATTTTGAACTTTAAATATTGTGCAATGCATTAAAGCATAAAACTTAAAAAGTTGCATATCACTATTTATAATATCTTTCCCAATAGGTAAATTTGCATCAATTGGAATACGTATATTTGACATAAAAATCGGATATCCATTTTTATCATAAGAACCCATTTCGATTTGCTGTCCCCATATAATTTCATTATTTTCTATTGTATAATCCCAAGAAAATGTAAAATCTTTTAAAAATATTTCTGTTTTGAGTTCCTTAATCTTTTCGATTATATTTGTACATTTTGAACAGTCGCATGGATAATCTGCTATAACCGCATTAATAAACTTATCCATTGTCTTGATTCCATTTTTAATTTTTGAATATATATCTATTTCACTTCCATTTTCTTTAAATAAGATATCAATACTAAAGTAAATATCAGTGTTTGTATTATATTTTATTAAGTATGTTTTAATAACTTGTTCTAATGTCTCTAAAGGAATATCGTTATCTATATTCAGTCTGCTATCAACTATTTTTCCAGAGATATCTGTAAGATATGTATATACAGAAATTTCTTTTTCTAGGTTAAACGGGTATTCTTAAACAGTTTCGTTTTTTTAATCAATAAACCATCTTAGATTATTATCATTTAAGAATTCTTCTTGTTTTATTCTATAATATTCCTTTAATTCGTTAGTATTAAAACTTTTTTGCATAACAAATGTTATATTCCTAAATTCCGCAAAAAAATTATCTATTGCTGGAATACTTTCAAAAATATCTTTTGCAATACTAAGAGAATTCAAACTATTTAATGCATTATAGTACTTTTGTAACATTGGATAGATTATGTCAGGCATTATATATTCTCCATCTTTTGGATAAAATAAGAAGGGAATGTCATAAAAATAGGTCTAAGTCTTTCTCTATTATCATGAAGATATTTTTTTATAATATGTTGTTTCATAAATTGTTCAGGAATTTTAGTTAGATAAATACTCATTGTTTGAGCAATAGTTCTGTCATTAAATCCAAGTTCATATAGTAAGATTTCTAATTTTGAAGATAAACCATATTTAAATCTTTTTTGTATTAATTTTAAATTTTCAATCATCCTTGTAATATCCGAATCGCAATTAATGCTTTGCAAAAGCTCAATTATGGAACCAATAAATAAACTTCCATCATAGGCAAGTGTATTTTCACAAAATTCAACAATATCATCTATTTGATATTCGAATGTTCTTTCTTTAGTTTCTCTCATTATATTCTTTTCGATTAAATATTCTAGTATCTTATAATATGGTTTACTGTTAAGCCACATCTTAATTATATTTTTAACCTCACTTTGTTGGTTGCATTGATTATACAATTTTGAGTTAGTATATTGCATTAATTTTTCAAAAATCAACTCTAAAAAAGAATCAATATCTTTGATACTTTTTAACTTTTGAGAATTTTCTTTAACCCAATTTTGCAACTCTATGTTTTCATTTATCCCATACAATGTTTTTGCAAAATATTTTCTTTGATTGGCATCTTGTGTTGATTCTAAAATGTGTTTGCCTAATAGTTCAAATAAATTTATAATTTGTTCCTTTTGTTGTAAATCCCCAAGATAATAAGCCAATGTAGATTTTGCAAGTTCTTTTATTTCTTCTTCGTAATTATCTTGAAAATCTATTTGTGCAAGAATAAAACTTTCTATATTCTTAATAATGTCTATTTTCTCCTTGCATTGAAATTCTACCCTTTCACGCTTAAAGCCGATATCTTGATTGTTTTTTATTATTATCTCATGCTTCATAATAGCCTTAATTAATTGTTCTATTTCATTGTTAATATATGCATTAGCAAAATCAAAAGGGTTCATCTTTATTTTACGTTCTTTTTTGTAGGACAAGCCGTTTGTAATGGGGGCAAAAATTTTGAATATATTACTATTACAGTTTTCAGAATTATCAGGATTTATAAGCTCTTTTGTTGTTTCCCATCTCCATTTATCTTTAGGCTTTTTTCTAGAATCATAAAGTAAATTATTAGCAAATATTATACTTCCTTCTGTGTACATTCCAGCACGTCCCGCCCTTCCTATTAAATTTTGAAAATCTTTCACCGAAATAGAGTCAGAACCTTGCTGCGTATTATTAATAATTAAATATCTAAGTGGCATATTTACACCCTGTGCAAGTGTTGAAGTACATATAATAAATTTCGCCAATGATTCTTTCATTGCGTACTCTACTGACAATCTTATACCCTGTGGAATAGTTCTATGATGAGATAATATTCCAATTTTTGCAGCACTTGTATATGAGCATTCTCCTAAATTATCTTTATATAAACCATATATTTTATTAATCTCGATTAAATCTGAACAATTAATTATATTATCAAAATTATATTGTCTTTTTAATAATTCATTAACTTGCTCACAAAGATTTTTTACACTTTGTCTTCGGCCGCAAAAAATAGCCACACTACCTTGATTAACTAGTTTATTGCCTAAATACAAAGAAATAGAAGCTGAATCATTTTTTTGTGGGAAATATCTATCTTTTCTTTCCCTATCCAACCTATTAAGTTGTTGTTCTTCAATAATTCTTGGTACATAGTATTCTTCTATTTCTGGATTAGCCTGATTTATGAATTGAATTTTTCCTTTAGTTTCTATCCAACTGGTAAAAGCAATTGTTCTATATGTAGAAGCTATATCTTTTCCATTAACAATAGTAGCATCATCTCTATTTAACCAATTATTAATATCATTAATATTACCCATTACAGCTGAAATTAATATTGTTTGACAAAGCTCTGGTAACATTGATTTCAAAGAAGCCAACAATAATTCATAATTAGTTCCTCGGGAAGGACTATCAAATTGATGTCCTTCATCATATATTATCAAACCAATTTTTTGTGATAATTCTGGTGTTTGTCTAAGTATATATAATAGTTTTTCAGGAGTTAAAACTAAAACTTTCTTTTGTTCTTTCAAATCTTCAATTTCATAATCAACCTGATATACATCGGATAATTCATCAATTTTTATATTTTCCTGATAAAATGCTTTTTGTAAATCATCTTGTATATCATGGCAAAGTGCTCTAAATGGAGCTACTATTATAGCTAAACTGGTTCTATCAGAAAGAAAAGCACTACGAATAATTAATTCAGTAGCCTTAGTTTTACCTGCACTAGTCGGCATTTGAATTGTTGCAGACTTTCCCTTAAATATTCCATTATTTCCAATTAAAATTTGCGAAGGCCATAATTCTTTTATACCAATTTTATTTAAAATAGGTTTCCACGTTTCTTTATCAATATCAGTAAATAAAGGCATTCTATACCAGGTAGTATGCAAATATTTCTTTTTTACAACTGCACATAAAATATCAATAAAAAATAATTCTCTATCAGTACCGTTTTTATAAATATATTTTCGTAAATTATCTAAATTCTGAAAAATATTTTCTGAATGTTCTCCATTTGAGCAGAATTGATTCCAAGAAGAAATTATATTATTAATAAATTTGATATATACACTTTCTTGTATTTCTATTGAAAAATCATTTTTTAGAAAACTCAATAGTAGTAAATCCAATTTATTAACATCCAGATTTAATTCATTCGATATAAGTTTATTTGAAAGTACTTTTGCACTTCCCATATAATCACATAAATAATAAGCCGCACTTCCCATTATTATGTAATAGTCCCTATTTTCATCCTGTAATTTTGCATTAAAATATGCATCGAAAAATTGTGCTGAAAATACCAAATTTCTCTTAAGCTCTTGTAATGAGATGTTATATTCAATTTCTTTATAAAAATTTGCAGCATAATCACCTAATAATGCTATTGTAAGGCAAAATAAATCTTTAATTCTTTCTTTATTTATGTGAATACGATTCTCTTCTGGAACATCATATTCATACATTTTTGCTTCAGATCGAGTCATACCTAACAATTCATTGGAGTTAATTCCTGGTTTAAGCTTCATCGGCAGCCCTCCGATAAAGCTCATAAACCAAATTCATCATATCCTTTCCCTTAACAACTAACAATATGAGATTACTCGCATCGATATGATTTGAAGTATTAATAATTTGTATTTTTGTTTCATCATATGAATCTATAGAAAACAAAGCTGCAGCACCATATTTTTTAATATATGGATTATCTACAGGATTTTGAAAACGCTCTACTTTAAGTGATTCTTCCAATTTACCTTTTTCTATCAAACGGCGTTTTATTGCATGTAATGAAATTGCGAGTCTATTAATATCTTTAGAAGAATCTTTGATAGCGTCTTCCAATCTATTTCCTTTTTGTTTATTAGAAAAGGCTGCCTTTGCTTCAATAACGGCTAAAATATCTTTAGGAGATTCTACTTCTTGTATAAATTTAAATCCAATAATATCAGAACCTTGGCTAGAAGTGTTATTATTTTGTTTATTATCATACTTTGTTCTAGGAACCCAATATTTTAATACATATTCAAAATAATCACAAATTAAAATTTCTGCAAAATCTCCGGAACAAGTACTTGGTCCAGGTCTAGAAGTTTTACTAGGGAAAATCAATTTTTCTAAAAATTCTTTACGAGAATATTGAGTTCCTTTTCTAAAAATATCAATCATTTCATCTTGACAATAATGATTCCTGAAATGTTTAGCCCAAGCAGACATAGTTTCACTATCATTACTATCATAGTTAAAAGAAAAGACTTTAATAGGCTTTCCATCTATAGTAGTAAGATTTTCTCCTTTTTCTTCAACTAACCATTCTGCAATTTTTTGAGGCCATGTCATGACAATCACCTTATACTATCAAATTATACAGTAAACATTGTAATTTTATTTTAATATTTCAAAATTATGGATTTCTTTTTACTTTTAGTGTAAAATAAACCCATGCAGAGGTCATATGAAAAGTATGATATAACTTTATTTCAAGGTGATTGTATTGAGGTTTTAAATAAAGCAACACCAGAATCCGTTGATATGATTTTTGCCGATCCCCCGTATATGTTATCTAACGGTGGAATTACTTGTCATGCAGGAAAGGTCGTTTCAGTTAATAAAGGAAAGTGGGATGAGAGTAAAGGAATTAATGAGGATTTTGAATTCCACAACAAATGGATAAAAGCCTGCAAAAGAGTTTTGAAACCTAACGGAACAATATGGATTTCAGGAACTTATCATTCCATTTATGCTTGTGGCTTTGCTTTGCAAAAAAATGGATTTAAAATTTTAAATGATATTTGTTGGTTTAAACCAAATGCTTCGCCTAATATGTCTTGCAGGTATTTTACAGCAAGCCATGAAACGCTTTTATGGGCAAAAATAAATAATAAAGAAAAACATACATTTAATTACGAGCTTATGAAAAATGGCGATTGGTGTGAAGATTTTATTAAAAAGCCAGAAAAACAAATGCGTTCAGTTTGGGCAATAGGAACTCCAAAAAGTTATGAAAAAGAATTTGGTAAACATCCAACACAAAAACCTTTAGAATTGTTAAGGCGTATAATCCTTGCATCAACGAATGTTGGAGATTTGATTCTTGATCCTTTTACAGGAAGCTCAACAACTGGTATAATGGCTTTAGAATTAGATAGGAAATTTATTGGTATAGACTTGGAAAAAGAATATTTAGACCTTTCAATCAAAAGGTTTGAACAAGCATTTTCAAAGAAAGAAAAAGTATGGCAGTAATTTTAGAACAATTGAAAAATGAAACATATCCGATTGTTAAATGGGTTGGCGGAAAACGTCAGCTAATGTTTGAACTGCTCAAAAATATGCCAATGTCTTACAACAGATATTTTGAACCTTTTATCGGTGGTGGTGCTCTGTTTTTTGAGTTACAACCGCAAAATGCCTACATTTCAGATATGAACGAGGAGTTGATAAATTTATATTTAACTGTTCGTGATAATGTTTATGAATTAATTTCAGATCTGAATAAGCATGAAGTATCAAAAGAATATTTTTTAGAAATAAGAAATTTAGATCGAACTGAAAAATATTCAACACTTTCAAATATAGAAAAAGCAAGTCGTTTTATATACTTAAATAGGACTTGTTTTAACGGATTGTATAGAGTAAATTCTCAAGGACAATTTAATGTCCCGTTTGGAAACTATAAAAATCCAAGAATTGTTGATGCTGATAATTTGATAAAATGTTCAAAATTACTTAAAGATACAGAAATTAAATGTGCAGATTTCTCAGTGATTTTAGAGAAAGTCAAAAAAGGTGATTTTGTCTATTTTGACCCTCCTTATGTTCCATTAAATGAGACTTCTAGTTTTACTTCATACACAAAGGACGGTTTTGATTTAGATATGCAATTTAAGCTGAGAGAGGTTTGCGATGAATTGGATTCTAGAGGTGTTATGTTTATGCTTTCCAATTCTGATACTAAATTAGTAAATGAATTATATGCCAATTATGAAATAAAAAAAGTTTTTGCTTCTCGTGCTGTAAATGCTAATGCTAATGGTAGAGGCAAAATTACAGAAGTTTTAGTGAGGAATTATGACTAGAAATTTTAAAGAATGGTTATCTACTTTTAGACCTTGTATTGCAGATTATGGTTATTATGCAGATTTTGATAAAATTACTAAAAATATAGATAACTTAAAAGTTGAGTTAAATATTTTAAACTCTTTAGTTGGTTCAAAAAATATTGAACAAGATTTTGAAAATATTATAAAAAAATATCCTGAGACTTTAAAATGTATTCCTTTGCTTTTAGCTGTAAGAGCTAATGAAATTTATACAATAGATAAGGATGGGGAATTTAATTTTTCATTCAAGAAAATGAATTATTCTATTGAAGAATACAAAATGTTTATGAGAAAAACGAAACTTTTTGACTTGTTACAAAACCACATTGTAAATAATTTGGTAGATTATGCAACAGGTGTTGAAACAGGGTTAGATTCTAATGCTCGTAAAAATCGTGGCGGTCATTTAATGGAAAATCTTGTTGAAAGTTATATTCAAAAAGCAGGCTTTGTTAAGGGGCAAAATTACTTTAAAGAAATGTATATCCATGAAATTGAGCAAAAATGGAATGTAAATTTATCAGCGATTTCTAATCAAGGTAAAATGGAAAAACGTTTTGATTTTGTAATAAAAACAGATAAACAAATTTATGTAATTGAAACCAATTTCTATGCTAGTGGAGGCTCAAAATTAAATGAAACAGCAAGAAGTTATAAAACACTAGCTCAAGAAGTTGCAACAATAGATGGGGTAACATTTATCTGGTTCACTGATGGCTGCGGTTGGAATAGTGCTAAAAACAATCTTGAGGAGACTTTCGACATTTTGGATACACTTTATAATATTCAAGATTTAGAGAATGATATAATTGAAGATATAATTTAATCTATCAAGTTATATAATTGTTTTGTTAATTTATAGTTAATTATTATTTTGGCTAAGGTTAATCCATCGATACACTTTACGCCCATATTATTTGCATATTCTATTGCATCTTTCGCAAATAACGCAGACGTTACATAAACTAAAGTAGTTGTATAATGCTTACCTTTATATACAGATTGTTTGTGAATGGCTTGCGATACACCTCCAATATATGATTTTAAATCATTTAAATTAATTTGAGTCTTCTCATCTTCTTTCCACTTTGCTTGTATATACAATAAACAGGAAAAGATTGGTCCAAAATACTCAGCTTCTATATCAATACCTAAAGAATCATTTTCTTTGCCATCTCGATTGATTTTTATTTCTTTAAAGCCCATTCTTTTGAGTATAATTTCAATCATATCTTCAAATTTTGTACCGTTTAATCGTTTAAAAATTTTAAGTAATTTATATTCATCATTTCTATAAATTTGCAATGACAGTGGGTCATCAAGTATGATTTTAAACTTTTTATTAACATCAGGACTATTTCGAATATATGAATCTAAATTTTCTTTGCAGGATTCTAAATGTTCATTAATTTCATCTTCACTTAATTCTGTACAATATTCACTCATAGCACTGCGGGCTATGTCTATAAAATAGCCTTTTTTGACACTCGATAGCATCATTTTGTAAATTTTATCTATAGGAGGTTTTTTTGTTTTATTACCCATTATTGACTCAATTTTTGAATAGTTTCTATAGTTTTGCCTATTTTCTCTTTTAATGTTTCAAGTATAGTTAAATCATCTTCATGCATGTTTAAAAGTGTATCTTGAGATAAATCCCCTAATACTTCTATACAGTCAATAATCCGATCTTTCCATTGAATTTTTGTATTTGAAGCATCTATTTTTGCTAATGTTGACATTAATGTCCCTCCTTGGGACAAAAAGAAATTTATAATTTTAGGATCATTTGTTTCAATTATTTTTGCGAAATCTCTAATTTGTATAGCACTTGTTATTTTAGGTTCAGAATCTTCATTATTGGAAATAAAAAGACTTAATAAAATTGTAAGATTTTCCTTGTTTGTTATCTCTTTATTTTTATCATCCCACCCTAACCAATCTTTCAAACTTTTCTTTTTGATTGTTTCTTCTGCAAAACTAAACATTCTTGCATTTATACTTTCACCATACTCCTCATCTTCAGACATTTGTATAAAAGCTTTATATGATCTATATAAATTATTGGCTTTTTGAACACTTAATCCTATTGATTCTGCAGCCTGTTGCGGTGCCAAATTTTCTTCATCTCTTAATGTACACAAAAGTTTAGCTTTCTGATATGGTCCCCAATCTTTTATTCCTGAAACATGACGTAATCCTGGAATTAAAATATTTAATAAAGATGTTTCATCACAATCTTTTAACAATAAAACGTTCAGTTTTGTATAGTTATCAATTTGTTCTTGTGTTAAATTAAGTGTCCCATTTGCGTGTTGTTCTAATATGGATTTCAAAGCAGCAATTCGTCTATTGCCCTCAATAACTACATACTTATTATCTGCAAAATTCCATTTTCTTACGATTATTTTATCAAAAGGTAAGAAACCTAATTCCTTTATCGTGTTGGCTAAAACATCAATATCAAAATTCTGCTTCATTTTTCTATAAGTATTTTCTTTAATTCTTTCTTCATCATATCTTGATTCACTAATTTTTACATCAGTAGAATCAATTTCTGCAAATCTTGGATTATTAGGGTCAAGTAATATATTATTTAAGTCCACATCGATAGACTCTAGTTGTTTAGCAATATCGAAATTCATGCTTTTACTCCTTTATAAACAATATAACTACTACAATTGTATAACAAACATATACAATGATAGGTATGCTTCTTAACTGTGTCTATTTGTAAAACTTTCCTATATTTTTTCTTCTTTTACGCTAATGTGTTGTGTGCAAGAAGGAGGTCGTATGAGTAAAAATAAGAAATACAAGATTAAACAAAAAGATTTTAGAAAGTTGGAAAAACTAGCTGAGCGAATTTATAACACAGCTACTGTAATTGATTATTTTTGCAGGACTCAACAAGAAATTGAAGAGCTGTACAATCTTACTCCAATCATCGAAAATTTAAGGCAAGATACTGATACTGTAAACGCTTATTTTATAAATTATCCGGAAGGTAATATTCAAAAAAGATTTTAATACCGTTCAAAAAGTGTTCAAAAAGCGCTGTATTGAATTTTATACTCATAAGATATAAGAAATTATACATTACTTAAAAACTTCGTTTAAAAAGCCTGTTATCCATTTTTATATAATTACTCATTACAAAAATACTTTTTATGTCTAAATGATTCGTTTTCCAAGAATTGACTTGATATTTAACCCATTGAGAGTGATATATGTCATTGCTGACAAGAGGTAGCAATGATTGAAACAGGTAAAAAATACAAACTTAAAAAGATTAGAGGTTTTGAGAACTCTGATAATGAATATTACAAAGTAATCAGATTCTATAACTTTGACACTGTAATTTGTGAAAACTCCTACGGAGAAAGATTTGTATTTATGAAAGAGTTTTTAATAGACCCACAAAAGCCTGATGATATCTATTCAGATTTGATACTTGAAAGGGAAGAATAATGACAGAAAAAGATTATGCACTTTATGGCACAAAGGTTTTGAATTTAAAAACACAAGAAATCGGGTTGCTGATTTGTATTTGGAAAAACAAGTTTGCCGATGCAGAGATAGATTATGCGACTTGTGTTGATAAACAAGGCAAAAAATACAATATAGAACTTGATAACATACGAGGGTTTGAAGATGATTTTGAAAAATAAGCTAACAAGAGAAACCTTAGAAATAACTTATCCTGAATTTAGAGAAAAGTTTGTAAAAGAAATCAGGATAGCTTTTGAAAGTTATCGCAGAACACAGTTAAATAAGTATTCTTATAACTTTAAAGATGATAACTCAATGGAATACAATTTTTATTTCCAATTACAATGGAATTTCAATCATTTTGGAAATTCTAATTGGTATATTGAAAAGATATAGATAATTAATCCCTATCTGTCAAATTATCCACAATTTTATCAATAATGTCTTTATCTATATTTGTCCTTTTTTCTATTGTTCGAATAAAACTTTCAATATTCATCGGTTCTTTTTCTTTTCTTACAACACTTTCAAGTAAGTTTGTAAATTTATATATTCTTGAAGGCTCTATGTTGTGATTATTTTGTAGATCAACATTAAAACTTTGAAGCATAAATTTGGCTTGTATAAACTTATCTTCTTTGGAAATACTAAAATGTTCAATAAAATCTTTTCTTTTAGCAGACCAATCTCCATCCTTTTTCCAACGTTTTATAGTTCTTTCGTGTACTCCTATTCTTCTTGCAATTTCAGCAACTGTAATAAATTTTTCAACATACATATTTTCTGCAATCGCATAATATTTATCTTTTTTCACTTTTTCCTCTTAGTTAATATACTTTTTATTTCGTTCTGCTAATATTTTATCGGTTTCATAAAGGTATAAAGTTTCTTCTGGTTTAGGTTCTTCTTGCAAAAATATTGATAAATCAAATTTTCCAAAATCATCTTGTTCTTTCTTTTTTCTTACTGCTTTATCCATATTTGTATTTGCAATCTTTGAAACTTTAACATCTGCATTGAAATCTTTTTTTGCACTGTTATAAGCTGCTTTGTAATTTTCATATTGTTCTTCAGGAGATATTGTAAGAGTTTGTTTGATATAAGCCTTGGCGACTTTGCTATTGCGTTTTTTAATAGACATAGCCTCTTTAAATTCTTCTTTAGATACTTTATTTGCATGTAATGCAGCAACAGCTTTTACAGCATTCACTGTTCCTATAAATTCATCATTATCACATCTGAAAGCCCAAGCTTCTTTGTAATCTTCTATATCTCTACGTAAATAGACTCTCAATCCCATTTTTGAAATCATCCAATCAGCCCAATAAGTTATCCCAAGAGTTGTATCTTTTATTCCGTTTCTTCTGATAGTAAAATCTTTTGAAGTTCTCATACAAAATAGTTTTAGAGCATCTTTTGTAGTTGTAATTTTTTCTTTAAATTCAGAATAGAAAAGTTCATCCGGACATAACCCGTTTAAAGTTTTTCCTTGAGAAGGTCTTTTATTTAAAATATCTAAAATATATTTATCAAAAAGGAGTTTGAAATCTTCAAATTTCATAATTTTTCCGGATTTAATTTCTTTTGCGAGCTTTTGAGGTCTTTCGACAACATTACCACCTCTATAACCTATAAAATGTTTTGAAAGGATTTCCTTTATCTTCAAAAAATCCCTTTCTACAGGTTTAGTCTGAGCATTATAAGGCAGAGCAAAATGGACTTCTATATTCAACTCTGCCAACATTGACTGAGTTTTTGTTTTGTTGGTTGAAATTTTTATACTTCGACGACCACCTGCAAAATCCTTTGAACGGTAATCTTTACCATTATCAATGATAACATCTTTAGGCAGTCCATACTTTTCAGCAGCATAGTAAAAAGATTGGAAAATATAATCAGAATTTGGATTTCCTGTTTGTAATATCCAACCGAGCCATTTACCTGATTTATAATCACGCCATACAGTAACCCAAGGGAAAACAACTTTATTATCAGAATCAAAACAGGCAACATCAATTTGAGCGTGATCTGATACCCAGACTTCATTACATAAAATATTTGAATAATCTCTTTCTATATATCCGCCATATTTTCTATTCCAAGCAGTTTCGCCCATTCGTGCAAGATAAATACTTTGTTTTGGAATTTCTTTATCTAATCGGCGTTTAAAAGCCATATAACTTGGAAATGTTTCTCTTTTTGCATCAAACATTCTGATAGCATAACCAAGAGTTAAATCCCAACAAGTTCTTATAGATGGTGCTCCTTCTACTAAATACAAATTTTTAAAGTACTCAAAGAAATTATCAGGAACAGTGGAGCCTGATAAATGTTTGCCGTGTTGCGATAACAAACCGCTTAATCCATAACAAAAGAATCTTCTTCGCATTTTTATAACAGACGAATAAGATGTGTTTAACCCCTTTTCATGTTCTAAATTCCACTTATCTATAAAATCTTTTAAAGCCTCTCCCCTTAATCCTTTTGATGCATTTATTATTGGTAAATATTTTTCAGCCTGTGCTTTTGCCCAATCAGGAGCTTCTGAATATTTAGTATTTATAACATCTTCTTTAAGATACTTATCTTGTGCAAAATCAGGCAAAGATTTTAAAAGAAGAAAGTAATGAGTTCTTTTTCCTCGTCTGATAATTTTAAAAGTATAGTAACCTCTCCTACATTGCTTTTTAAGAGTTTGGATGCTAAGTCCTAAAATTTCAGCAGATTTTTCTATATCTAACCATATATTTGTTTTGTCTTTATTTTCTTTCATAAATATCCTTATTTTAGCGTTATTAAAATCTCTTTTAAAGCCCACTTAACATTCCGACATAAAATTTGTGACAATTTTAAAAGCTAAAATGCAGTAATAATAAGATTTTTTAAAAATGCTATTTTTACAATATTCACCTCAAACACTTTATCTATCTGCTTTATAAAAAAGACAAATATTTGTCCTGTTTTTTACGAAGAAATATGAAGTGGTCTTGACGAAATTTGTATTTGTATATAATAGCTACCAAATTTTATTATATTTACTTCTACAGAATAATAAATAGGTAACATTTTGTGGTCGGGGAAATTTCCCCGCAGGTAAGCTTCAAAATCCACTCTATACTTAAAAAAATATTTTCAAGAAATAAGTATAAACACTCCAAAATACTCGTTGTCAAAGGAATACAACCCAAAAATAAAATCGGGGAAAAGTTTATGAAGTTCTATTACTAAAATCCGGCTAATAGTTTTAAGTCATAATACAAATCCTTAAACTCTCTTTTTCTTCGCCATAAGGTTTCTGCTATTTTATAGTTCAAATTAGTAGCCATTTTATTATGTGTTAAATTTCTTGAAAGATAGCAATAAATAGTTGTAAATTCTGCTTTTTGGTCTAGAGAAAAGGTTTTATCCTCAGATGATTTTAAAAGATTTTCAGATACAAAAATTTGATTGCAGTATAGGTATAAATATACTTCTTGATTAAAAAACTTTCTATGACGTGCTTTTTGTGGAGATTTTAGATAGTAGAAATCTAAATTTTGTTTTTGCCTTTGGTAAATCAAAGTTCTGAATATTGTATAAAAGCTTTGAATTTGGTTTTCACCAATATTTGCAATATTAGATGCTTTTATCGAATTTATGTTTTCACAAAAACACCTTAATGCAATATCATTTATTATTGCAGAGTATGTTTTAAATATAGAATATTTTTGAACTGAAAGTTTACTTTTTTGAAACACATATTCATTTTCTTGCTTTATTAGTTTTCTTTCATCAACAAATTTTGACAATATCGGTAAAAGTTTTGTTTTGGGGATTTCAGATAAAATTTCTAAATTTTCAAGCGTAAATTTGTTGAGCCTTTTGCAAAGTTTCAATATTTGATCTTCCATATAATAATTTCCTTAAAATATTTTCATCAATCTGTTTTAATTGATTTGTAATAGCAAGTTTTTCTATTTTATTTAGCAATTTAACAATTTGTCTAAATTGGTTAACTCTTGTTGCAAGATATTCTACACCATCAGGTGTAAAAGGGATTTGCGTTAATTCATTCAAAATCTGTTTTACATCTTCAAAATCATATCGTTCAAACTTAAATGACTTATAAATCCTGTCTATAATATGAGGATATCTTGAAAGTTTTTTATCTATGTTGCCCATTCCAACAAGCACTAAAGGACAAGAAGTTGTATCATACAAATCCCTCAGTGTTTCTATTGTATTTCTTTCAAGCAAGTAATCCACTTCATCAATTATTATAGGTTTTGGATTTTCTTTAAGTTCCTTCTCTATTAAATTAAAAGTTTCCTGAATATGCCAAAACGGTTCTTCTCCTAATTCTTCTGCAATTTCAGATAACAGCCACCGACTTGTCATACCTTGGTTTGCTCTTACATATATGCAATCATTTTTAAAAGTCCACCACTTTATAGTTTCTGATTTTCCGAGTCCATACTCTCCATAAACAAGAATAATTTTAGGTATATTATTGGGCAGTTGTTTTACCTCCTCCATTAATGATACAAAGTTTTTGACGTTCTTTGTTTTTACAAATACTTTATTCATCTTTATACTCCTTCTTGGTCAAATACATTTTTCTCATTATGTTCGCAATCTGCGTATAAATTGGCATACTCATCACTATTTAAATACCCCTCAAGCCACTTTCTTTGTTCTGGATTGGTACAGCCGTATTTCATTAACCATTCATATTTTTCATAATCAGCGTTAAATACTGGAATATTCATTTGCTGTTCCCGAAAGTTTAATTTGCGTTTTAGTGGTGTTTTAGTCTGTTCAAATTTTTCAATTTCAATAA
>CAJMSH010000013.1 GCA_905216055.1 uncultured bacterium
TAATTAGATCCTGAACCAAGTTCAGGATGACGAAATAATTTTATTTCTATTGTCATTCCGAATTTATTTCGGAATCTCACATTTGTTGAATCTTGTTTTACTTGATACAGATCCAGAAACGATTTCAGAGATGAAATCTTTACCATTATTTAGTATTAAAAATGCACTAAAAAATGGCCCTTTCGGACTTTTGTTAAATGGGGGAGGAGGTGGAATTCGGTCTTACTCACTCGCATGTAACGGCAATTCCGCGTTTTGCTATGAGATTACATCTCAAACACAAAAGCGCTCCAGCCTCAGCTCGCTCGCGTAACCCACGAAAAAGAGTATGTAAAAAGACAGTCGATTTGAGTATTTTGAACAGAGAGTTTGACCATTTCCCATTCTTCTTTGAGAGATAATGTTTGTTACAATTTATAACAAATAGGCAATTTTTGACATAAAAAATACTTTATAATAAACATAAGGGGAAATTAAGGAAATTTTTAATGGGGATAGGAAAAATCGGAACAACTATAGGTAAAGAAATTGTTGCCTGGACAAAAACAGGCAAAAGTTTACTTGCTACAAGATCTGTAAAAGTTAATACGGCAGGGTTAAGACTAGCGCCAAAATTAGAAGGCGATATTGTACAAATTTCTAAAAGAGTTAAATCAGCTAAAACATATATGGAGATGATTGAACACTTTTCTATGGAACACCCTCAAAACAAACAACTTGTAAAAAATCTTGCAATAAAAGGGGTTGAAACACATCCAACTGATATAGGATTAATAATTACTAAGAATTGCATTATTAATGATAGAGCTATATACATGAAAGATTTATCTCGCTTAATTTCTCTGAAACCAACATCACAAAATTACTTATTGCGATACGGAGAGTTGATGGAGAAAGGAAATACAAAAGAAGCATTAAATGATTTGAAAAAAGCATTAGAATATGCAAAAAAAGAAAAATTGGAACCTGAGTTTATATCAGAACTAGAAAGTATGTTAGGTTCGAGTAGCTCTGATATTGCGAGAAAATTAAAACCATTGAAACTAACAAAAGAACAAGAACAATTTAACATAAAAGTTGATGAATACTGGAATAAATACAAAAAAGAGATTAACGAAGTATTTGAACAAAAAGGATATTTTAATATTTCAAATGCTAACTGTACACCAGCTGAAATTTCTGCTAAAAATCATTTATTAAATTCAATAAAACAAATTGGTAAAGCTGAAGACTTTGGACTAACAAAAAATCAAAAACTTTATCATGGTACAGATTCAGAAGCGTATAATTTAATAAATACGTATGGTTTTGATGTAAATAAATACGGAAGAATAGAAAGCGGCAAAGGAATATATTTCGGATTTGATGAGCAGGCTGTGCGTAAAGCATATGGAGCTAATGTCGTAGTAGCCAGATTTACGGGTGAAAATATCGCAAAAGTTGAACCTGGAGTGTACGAGACTATAGCAGGAAGCGGTGGGTTAACTCCGTTCAAAATAAATCTTGCTGATAAGTTAGGTCTTGACATATGTAAAGATGATAAATTAATTGATGAAATAATTTCAAAATATTATAATGCAATGCTTGATAGTAAAGGAATCCAAGGAATTATAACGGATGTAAGTTTTAATGCGGGAATGCCATATTTTATGGTTCCAAATCCAATCAAATATATTGAAATTTTATAAGTAACTTGTATGTTGGGCTGAAAGCCCAATAAGGATTAATAGGGCATTAATTGAACTCGGATTTTTTGATTTTGGAAGTTTTTAGCCTGATTTAAAAATATTCTTTGTAATTTTATGTCCTAATAAAGTCCGTTTTCGTCCAATTTGATTTTTTATAATCAAGCAGCTTCCGACCTGTATGAATTGGCTCAATGCCACACTATTATAAGATCCTGAAACAAGTTCAGGATGACATTTTGAAATTTTACTTCCAAGCAAATCGGACTTTAAAATACAACATTCAAGTAAAATGTCCCGTTAAAATACACCCGTTGTAAAAAGACAGATAGTTTGATTATTTGTAACAGGTAGATTGAGTATTTTCGGCAAGATTATAACAAAAATATTATTTAAAAATATTAATTATCGCCGATTTATGTCTGTTTATTCAACCGTTTAAACGACTGGAAGTGGCTTGTGTGTTTAAGAATGTACTAATTGTATTATATATAATCCTTATATATAATAGTGAGCTGGCATGGTAATATTCGATTGTAACAATATTATCTTAATTGTAACAATTCATTAAAGTTTTTCAGATTTGTGCCGATATATACAGTAGAGGACTCTTTATGGACGGCAGAATAGACGGACAATTCATTATAAAGAAAGGTGGCATAACTCAAGGCATAGCACAGGAGTTAGGTTTAACTAATAACGAATGTAAGCAGATTAGTGGTAGTATATGGACACAGGTTATTAATGAGTTCAATAGCGAACAGAATATGAATGTTCAGAATAATCGTGGTGCGACACCTAATGCAGATAACAACTATACTGTACACGAAAATGCCGTTATTACCTTTAGTAAAGAGTGCTGGAGCAAAATTGTAGCTTTAATCAATAATGCACTTGGTAAAAATATACAAGTTGAAGATACCGAAAGTACGACTGGTACGGCTTCAACACAAGCTACTCAAGCTATGCAATCTACGAGTGCCACACAAACTAAAACATTAACAGCACAGCAAATATCAAGGAAAGAAGCTCATGAGCAAGTTGTAAAACAGGCTGTTGCCGTACTAAAACAGAATTGGCAATTATCAGGGCTTGGGGAACACTTTACAAATGAAGCAGATAAAAACCTATATTTACAATGCTTAGATGAGATTGTTTATGACGCTGATAAGACAGGAGCTGGACATGCAGAAGCAGGTATTATTCATATAGAAACAGATAATGAACAAGTTAATACTACTACTGAAATGCTGAAACTTCTTATACACGAAGCAAACCACGCATTTTTAGAAAGAAAAGCTACTCAAAATGGCACCTTAAACTATCCAACAAAAGCAGAGGAAATAGAATGTGAAACTCTTGCTCTTACTGCAACAGCAAGACTTGTTAATGCAAGCCAGCAAGGTCAATTAAAAAGTGTTGACAGTCAAGGTAATCTTATAAATGCTACCCTTGAAAGTTATGATATATATGACCACCCCATAACATATTATACCGACAGTAGTAGGGTAAGTACTACTGTCGGATTTCAGAATTGGTTACAGGGTTACAATAAACTTGCAGATAATTTGAATGGTGATATAACAATACAACATCATCCAACAGCAAGTGCAACAGCTCCACAAGGTACAGAAGAACTTGCAGACAATGACTGTATTGTAATAAATGGACAAAGTTATAAAGTATCTGCTGACGGTCAACTTGTTCAAGGTGCAGACACAGGTCGGAAATTAACGATAACGCAAGATACTACTATTAAAGTTCATGGTAAATTGTATAACATATCTGTACAAGATAAATCAGTCAGTGAGTTAAAAAATAATTCACAATTATCTATTAATGGTGGAGATGTATTGACAATACAAGGATTTCCACCAATTAAGATAGGTCAAAATGCTATGCTTGAAGGTATAGACAATACAAGTATTACACAGTTAATAGTTCATCATCAAGATTTTAGTTCCCCAGAATTACTTGGCACAATAATATTTGATGATATGAAACCAACACAAGAAGAACTAAATATGGTTAATCCAAACTTAGACCCACACAATGCAGTACCATTTGTTATAAAGAAAGCAGACGGAACAGAAATTAAAGGTACTTGTTATCCTAATAAAGAGCAATTAAGTAACTTGCAATAATAGTCTATACACATTGTTCCAACCTATTTAAAAAGTTATACAGATTACCCACGACTTCCGAGCATCTTGTCGATTTTGTATCAATTAAAAATTTTTTCAAAAAACTAAAATTCTCAAAATGGACTTTGCCGAAATAATCATTTTAACCGTACACTGTAAAATTGGTGCTAAATCCAGCTATATTAAGAAAAAATCAATCTATACGTACAGTCCGAAAAAAGTCCAGTTCCGCAGTTTGATTTTTTTGGAATACTTAAAATTCCGACCTAAAAAAGCCCACACAAAGCGGGCTTTCCAAAAATATCAATCTATCCGTACAAATCAATCTGGACGTGAAATTACACAAGAGATGTAATATTTTAATTAAAAATAATAATGTAAAAGAACACATGGTTTGATTATTTGTTCCACATGGTTTGATTATTTTGGGCAACTTTATCTTAAAGAATTTATAAAAATGAGTTGATTTTTCTCAATTTACTCTGTCACTTTTTCTCAAGCTCAGAGTCAATTTATATAATGTTTGCATTCTTGTTTTTTAATTTTTAAAATTATAATACGTTTTGTACACATAAAATTCTAATTTTAAAACTTTCAATTTAATATGTTCTTTGAAAAAATCAAGGAGAACATAATGATACTAAAAATTGACAACAAAGGTATTTCCAAAGACGAAATTTTTAAAACAGAATTTGATTTTATTGTAGATGCAAATGAATATTACCACAATCATTGTACGTTGGACGAAGATTATGATATAAATTAGGCAATTGCATCTTTTGAAGAGGCAAAAAACTTTTTGAAACCGAAGATTATACTATAAAAGTAATTTAATTTATAACAAAACTAAAAACTCGTTTTAAATAAAAGTTTTTATATTCTAGTCGTTTTTGAATATCAATACCTAATATTTCAAAAATATAGTCTATGACAACCAATTCTAGTATAAAATATAAAGCTAAATATTTACCCATATTAACTCTTTTGCTCGCCTCATTAAAATGTGTGGTCATTGCTCTTAGCTCGCATAATTTTTTACCAATAAATCCCCATCCTTTTTTAATTGGTTTTTTACTATTTTTTGCAGTTATATTTTTCAAACTCTCTCTAAAAATGCTTAATAATTTTTTTTGGATATCTTTGTCAAGATTTGAGACAAAATCTTTCATTACATCTTCATACTTGGTGTTACCATATTTTTTATTATTTCCAATTGCAGCAACACAATCTATGTACCTTTCTAAATGATATTCTGATATTTTTGCCTCATAATAATTCTGATAAATAATATCAAAGAATGGTTCTAAAATGCCATTTTTAGAAAATAAATTGTTTAATATTGTAGTCCATTCTTTTTCTGTAAATGAGTAATAATTAAAAACATTATTTCTATATTTATAATTCGTATCTCTAGCAATTATATTTCTGTAATATAAGTAATCAAATCTTACAGGAATGCGTGTTGTTCCTAAAATATCCTCTGATACAATTTCGATTTTATCTACTTTTGTCCCAAAATCATTTGTTAAACACATTAACAAACAGGTCAAATAATAGCTTACTAAATTAATATCTAGATTTGATGGAATTTTTTCAACTCTAATATACCAATTATGCTTATCGACATTTTTTATATGAATATAATTTTTATGAGGAATCAAGATTTCATTTAATTGTTTTTCAATCTCATCCACTTGTTTTTTTTCTAAACCGGCATTTATAAACAAATTATTGAAAATATGATTTTCAGCTATAAAATGTCCACTTATGTCTTGATTGAAAGATATTTTCATCTTGTTTTTAAGTTTATGTTCGCTCATTCTTGGTTTAAATTCTGCATGTTTTTTCCGTTGTTGTGGAAAGCAAAATTCTGCCCAATTGTTAATAAATATATTGATTTTATTGCTTACATTTTCTTTTGATGAATCAAAGTGTCTTATTTTTGAAAATAATGCATAATCAAAGTATCCGCAAAAAGCATTACCTTTTGGTGAAAAAGAAAAAGAAGATAGTTCCAATTTGCATCCGAATAAATTTACAAAATATATATTTTCTTTTTCATCGGATAATATTGCAAGAACTTCGTCATCGTCATTCAAAAGTTTTTCCGAAAAACCATCCCTATATATAAGAAATTCGCATTGTTCATTTTTTTTATAAAACAATTTGCCGAAAACATTTTCACCGTTCGGAAGTTGAAATGTTCCTGCAAAAGTTTTATTTTTATTAAAACATATGCCTTCTAATTCCATGTTATACCTTTATTCTTTAGACTTAAAATTATAATCGCTGATTTTAACATCTTCTATTGTTCCCGAATGAATATATAGTTCATCATAAAGTTTGTTGTCGAACAACAATTGTTTAATATTATAAAGTTCTTTTGGACGACGAATTTCACTCCAACAAAGAATAACTAGAATCAATATAGCACAACCACACATTATCCAAACTCCAACAGGATAATTTTCATAAATAGAAAGAGCCAACGATGCTCCGATTGCAATCCAAGCTAGAATTACAAACAAACTTATTTTTAGATTTAATCTTGAAACGGATGGTTTTATTGGATATTTGTAATCGCAAACCGTAGTTTTGTATAATCTTCCATAAATAGTATCTTCTAATAATTTTATGTGATTTTCCCAATTTTCTTGCCAATGCTTTGATGCAATATTTGAAAGAAACCAAGCAATGGAACAAGTAAAGCCTAATAAAAATAATATGATTGAAAACCATGTGGTTTGAATAACTTCGTTTGTTATTACGTGATAATATGCTATAGCAATTGTTGTATTAAATGCCCAAAAATATGCTGCACGCTTCCAATATAAGTTTATTTCAAAGTTTCTTGTATCCCAAGCTCTATCTAATGCATTCTTTACTGCATTAGTTTGCTCCTCAACATTTGCACCGGTAATATTTTCAAACATTTTTGATCTATAGTAATTAATATCGTGTGTCATTGTTTCTAATTTCATACCTTTCTCTACTATTGGATAAACTATTCTATATAGGAATGGCAAAGATTCCAAATAATTATTAAGTTGAATTGAGATATCACACCTTGCTTGTGCCATTAATCTAGGATTCTCAATTTGTTTAACTGCTTCATCAAGTTTTATCAAATGTGTCATTATAATCATATAGTATAAATTTACAGCTGAATGTGTACAATTATTTGAAAGAATTGATGTATATTGAATTGATAATTTATCAACCAACTCTGATATATTTAAAAGATTGTAATTTTCAAATTGAGGAACTTGTTGTTCATTTATAAGTACTCGCAAAATTTGTATACTGTTTGACAACATATTCAAATCATAAAAACCACGAAGCGTCTGTGGTTCAAGCGGATTACCATAATCTCTATGAAATGCTACTAATATTTTTGTAAATGTTTCTATGATATCCCTATATACAACAACTTCCCTTTCGCCCCATTCTGAATTATCATTCCATTTTTTTACATGGTTTGTTATTGTATTAATTAATATACTTAAAGAAGCGGGTAATATTATGCTGCTAACAGTAATATTTAGAGGAGTTTTGGAATCGATTGAAATTATTAAAAAGTAGATCGAACTTACAACTACAATAAATATAAAGACATCAATAAGCCACAAGTACCATAATCGTTTAAATTCTCTAAGTCTAATTTTTCTTGAAAAAGGATCTTCCCACCATTCCATTGTTTATTCCTAATTATTCACTTCCTGTTTTTTAAACTGCATATCATAAAGAGCCTTATATTGTCCGTTTTCGATAGACATAAGCTCATCATGATTCCCGAGTTCTACCAATTCACCTTCATTTATAACTGCAATTTTGTCAGCATTTCTTATTGTTGAAAGTCTGTGAGCGATGACAAATACCGTTTTATCTTTCATTAAATTATCAATAGCCTGCTGGACAATAGCCTCAGACTTATTATCTAATGCGGATGTTGCCTCGTCAAGTATTACAATCGGTGCATCTTTTAAAAACGCTCTTGCAATTGCAACACGCTGTTTTTGTCCACCGGATAAAAGAATTCCTCTTTCACCGATTTGTGTATCCAATCCATCTTGCAGAGTTGAGATAAATTCATCTAAATATGCCATTTTTACAGATTGATTGAGCTGTTCTTCATTTGCTTCAGGATTTCCCATTAAAATATTTTCTCTTATTGTACCGGAGAATAAGAAGTTATCTTGGAAAACAACGGCCATCTTAGCCCTTAATGATTCTAGGCTGTAATTTTTAATACTTATATCGTCAATCAATATGTCCCCACGTTTAAACCTATAAAATCGTGCAAGGATATTGATAAGTGTAGTTTTCCCGCCACCGGAATTCCCCACTATTGCAAGTGTTTCTCCTTTTTTAACTTCAAAATTTATATTTTTGAGAACATCCTTGTTACTATTTGCGAATGCAAAACTCAAATTTTCAAATTTTATGTTTCTTTTGAGTTCAAGAAGTTCAATAGCATTATCCGCATTCTTCAATAACGGCTCTCTATCAAGAATATTAAAGATACGCTCAATCGCCATAAATGAGTATTGTACAGCATTAAAATTATTTCCAAGGTTTTTAATCGGTGTGTAAAGCATTATAAGAGCGGTTATAAATGAGACAAAGTTTCCGCTTGTAATCTTTCCCGCCAGAATCAAATGCGAACCATACCCAATAGCCAAACCAATACCAATAGATACGATTACATGCATCATTGGCGAAAGCCAGTTAGTTCTCTGGACTAATTTTATTTTAAGGTTAAAAATATTCTTTAAAATTTTACTGTATTTATCGTCCTGATAATCTACCAGATTATAAGAAGTAATTGTTTTGTTGCCTGCATAAGTTTCGTTTAATGCCGTAATAACTGTTGAGCTGGCCGCTACCGACTTTGTTGTTACATCTTTTATTCGTTTTCTGATATTTGCAAGCGGCAAGAATGCACTTCCGAGAATTACAACAGCAATTAATGCAAGCTGCCACGAGTTATAGAATAAAACACCTACCAGTGAAATCGATGAAAATAATCTTGATACAAAAACTTTTAGATTTTCAAGTAATCCATTGCATGCCGTATCAGCATCTGTGTTAAACCTAAAAACGATATCCCCAGACTTTTTCCTTAGAAAATATGCCGGTTCAAAGGTTAAAAGTTTTCTATAAAGTGCCATTTTTAAATCATTAGTAATTTTACCACCAACCCACGTATTTAAATATGTTGCAGTATAATTAAGCAATCCCTGAATAGTTGTAAATGCAACTATTCCAAATGGAATATACCATGGGGATTGAACACTTTTTTCTACCATTACTAAATCCATATAAGGTTTTAATGACAAGGCGATAACTGCATCTAAAGCCCCTATTGGAACACAAATTGCTATAGCTAAGACCGCACGAAACCAGTATGGTTTCAAATACGGCAGAATGCGTGAGTAGTTTATATATGCTTGTGATTTCTTTATGTTATTCATTAAGTCCTTGATCATTCTATATTTTCCTTTTAATCAATTTTTAAGACTTTCCCCTTTAATTATTCTTCTTTAAAATTATTGTTAAGTCTTTGTGATTTTCTATTATTGCAAAGAGCTACAAATTTTAATCTTTGCTTCATCTAAAAAATTTTTTGCCCCTCTTATAAACCCTGGAAGAAGTTTGAGGTTTTCAACTGGGATTTTGTTTAAGTCCAACCAGCCACCTAATTTATTATCCCATTCTTCATAATATGTATTAAAGCCACCACCAGGGGAAAATGTTAATTCTCCCACATAAAGTTTTCCATCTACATCATAAAAATCAACTCTAACTAATGGAAATGGTTTTGACAATTTTTCAGCCATCGCTAACATTTCATCAAATAAAGCATTCTTTTTAAATTTAGTATCCACTACATAACTATTAGGTGACAACTTTATACAATTAAAATCTAAATCATAATTAATATATTTTGTTTTTGTTTTTCTATCTTTACAAATCAAAAAATGCCTACATTTTCCATGGTAACAATAAAACTTATAATCAATAATTTCACCAGAAGATGGCTCCAATAGCATTTCAGCAATAATTCTCGGTTTTATATCCTTACTATCCCATTCAAAAGATTGGTAATAATAATTGTTCCATTCTTGAAGCCAATTACTCAACATAGCTTTGGCTCTATGCACATTTAATTTTTTTTTGTTTTTCACTAGAATATTTTGTAAATCACCCCAACCCCAAGTTGACTTTATTGCAAATTTATTTGGTAAAGCATCAAAATTGATGTCATTTACATTCTCCCATACACCATATAAAGGAACAACATATTTTTCACCAACAGTTTCTTTAATATAATCTTTAAACGAACATTTATCGACACATCTTGTCATTAGTGGATCGTGATAATTGAATCTCATCCATTGCATTTTCTCATTAAGACTTTGAGGATTATCAAGATTAGGGAATCTACCAACGACGTTATAATACATTTGTTCTATAACCCATCTTTTTGCTTTGTAGCCAATTGATTTCTCTAAAAAATAATTGTTAATTCTTTTATTATACAAATATTCATTTTTAATAGGCCATATAACATCCATAACAACATTACATGATGATTTTTTAGTTAAAAACTTACTTCTAAATTTGATTTTAACTCCCAGTATATTTATAACTATGCGGTTGTTTTCTTTTTTTATTTTGAACATTATCTACCTCTTATAACTAATTTATTTCCTAAGACTTTTTGTATTCTTTTAATAGATTTTTTAAATAATGAACTAGAAATTCCTCCATTAAATTTATCAATCAATGGAATAATCGGATAATTTCTACCTTCAAAGTAATCAAAAATCTGGCATGGTATATACTCATTTCTAATTAAATGACACTCGCCGTTTTGTTTTCGAAGCTCTAGCTGTAAAATTATTGTATCTCTGGTGCATTGCCCAAGGCGAGAGCTGCTTAAGAAGTTACCCAGAGAATAAATGACCGGAACTTTTTTATTTTCAAATTTAATTTCATCATAAGGCTGCAGCGCATGCGGATGAGAACCAATAATATAATCAATTCCTGCTTCTGCTAGCTCTCTTGCAACTCTTTGCTGATATTGAGTTATTGTATGGACTCTTTCAATCCCCCAGTGGATATATGCAATAATAAAATCGATACCGGATTTTTTTAAGGATTGAACATCATTCTGAACAGTTTCTTTTGTATATTTGTTGAAAAATATAGAAATATCTTTCGGAGAGAAATCGTGTTTAATTTTGTTGTGTTCAGTGTAATAAGATAAAAATCCTATTTTTATGCCATTTTTTTCTTTTATTAAAAATCTCTGCTGCTTTTCATTTTTAAATATTCCAATATAATCAAACTCAAATTCTTCCAAATGACGAATTGTATCAAAATGTCCTTGTCTTTGAGCATCTAAGTTATGGTTATTAGACGCAACCAAAACATTAAAACCTGCATATTTAATAGCATCCAAAAATTCAACTGGCGAATTACAGTTGTAATTTCCATTTAGAAAATTTTTTTGTCCCATATAAGGATGGTTTTCTGATATAGTTGATTCTAAATTCCCTACAACAAAATCTGCATCCTCTAATACTGGTTTAACAATAGAAAAACAATCTCTAAAGAAATATTTATCGTCATAGGTGCATGCTTGTTGGCAATAAGTTTCACACATTACATCACCAACAAGATTTAATGTAATAGAAGCATTATCAGATTTTCTTTTTAAATATTCTTTTGTTTTTATTTTATACTTTTTAAGAAAATTATTTTGTTTGGAAATTTTAAATCTAATACCAAAAATCTCCCAAGTATAACAACCTTTTCTGTAATATTTTTTAATTTTCATTACCTAAATACTCCTGTTTTGTGGCAGATAAGTCCAACAGTTTACCCATCTCTACATCAAGAGATTTTGGCGTGAATTTATTAAAGCCGTTGCCAGGGTAAAAAGTAAGTTCACCAGCATAAACTTTATCCTTCGTTTCGTACATATCTACCCTTACAAAAGGAAATGGTTGAGCTAATTTAGCTGCTATTTCTAACATTTTTGTCATGTTTTTAGGTTGTTTTGTAGAATTTATTTGGTTATTGTCAATTTTAAACATATGTTTGTCATCAACATCCCAGCATAACGGTCTATCTTTTGAAAAACCTTCATCAACAACATATAAATATTTTGGCTGACCATTAAAGCAATAGAATTTGTAGTCATTTAAATTACCATTTTCTTGTTCTACATACTCTTCCGCAATAATTTTAGGTGTAACATTTTTATATGCATAATAGAATGATGCAAAATAGATGTTTCTCCAGGGAAGTATCCAAGAGTTAATTCTACTTTTTGCATAATCAAAATTAAATGTTTTCTTATCTTTTACAATGAAGTTTAGATAAGAACTCCAATTAACTTTTAAAACAAATTTTTCAGGTAAGCTTTCAATGTCAATATCATTAGCATTATCCCATGCTCCTATAAGTGGAATTGTATAGCCTTCACCCAATTGTTCTTTGATATAATTTTTGAATTCATATTTATCAACACATCTTGACAGGTTATCGTTTTTATAATAAAGTTTCAACCAATTGATTTTTTCATTAAATGTTGTTGGATTATCAATATTAGGGAAATATCCCACCTCTCTATAAAAACGTTCTTCCAGTAATGTTCTTTTTTGTTCATCTGTTAGATTATCTTGATATAAATAATTGAACATTTTTTGGTTTATTAATCTTTCTTCATCAAATCTATTTGAAGTTCTTTTTATTTCTGCTTTTATAGTTTCATCTACAACTTTAGATAACTTTTTTTTAGTGGCTTCTAATTCTTTATTTGTCGTTTTTAAATCTTGTTTTAATAAATACGCCTGTTTGGTAAGTTCTTTCCTTGATAAATATTTATGATATGTAAGAACTTTTTTACCCAAAATTTTGATTATGCGTTTATTATCGTGTTTAACCTTTTCAAAAAATGGAGGATGATATTTAATATCAACCTTTGGCAAATCTAACAATTCTCCCAATTTAGTATCCCATTCCTTTGGAGTAAATTTACAATATCCCCCCATTGAATAGAATGTCATTTCTCCAACATAAAGTTTGTTATTTATATTATAAAAATCAACACGTACATACGGAAATTCTTTGGATAGTTGCTCTGCTATTGATATCATTTTATCTAGGTTTTGGGGTTTTGGCATTGTTTTTTCGTCTAAAGGATAATTATAGACAAAATTTTGCTTCTTCCATTCCGTATCATAAAAGGCCATTTTTAAACCTTTTGTGTTTCTTTCAGACAAAAATTGAATATATTTTACTTCTCCATTAAAACACCATAACTTATAATCATAAAGATCATTGTTAAAATTTTCTATGTATTCTTCAGCCAAAATTTTAAGAGAAATATTATTATATGCCCAGCAAAAAGATTTTTTTAAAGTTTTTTCTGGTAATAACCAATTACGCATTTCTGATTTTAAAGCATCTATGTCCAATTCTTTTTTGTTTTTAACAATTTTTATAAATTTTCCATCGCTTTGAGCATTGGATTTTAGTACAAATCGTTCAGGCAGTTTGGAAAAATCTATATCCTCAACATTATCCCATACACCAAGTAGTGGCACTGTATATCCATCTCCTAGTTGTTCCGCAATATATTTTTTAAATTCATATTTATCAACAATTCTTGTCATTACATTATTACGGTAAAACAATTTCATCCAGTTTATTTTCGCATTAAAAGTCTCTGGATTTTTTATATCTAACGGGTAGCCAACCTTATTATAAAAATTTAATTTAAGAGCCTTAATTCGTTTACTTAAAGTCATTTCAGCAGGCCTTTGTTTTTTTAATGATATTTTTATACCTAAGATAGTAAATTTTTTCTTATACAAGTTTTCTTCTTTTCTAAACAAATGCATTGACAACTCCTCTTGCTTTTCTAAAGTTAATAATTTCTTTGTCTAAAATATTTCCGTTTTCTATTACTGTAGCTTTTTTTATTTCATCAGAGAAATTTCCTGTTACTAACTCATCAAAATATGAAACGAAATTGTTACTTAAAACCCTGCTTACAGATTTTGGAAACATTGCAGGTGTATTATCAACCGCATAATGAATAACACCATCAACTTCATAAACAGGATTATCTATTGTTGTAGGATGAGAAGTTTCAATCTCTAAATACGGATCACAGCTTACATCTATAATTAATGTTCCGGGATTCATTTTCTTCAAATCTTCTTTATAGATTAAGCGATCCGTTCTATTAGTGTCCCATAGCACGCAATTAACAAGAACATCATAATTGTACATATTTTTCTTAAATGCATTCTCAAGGCGTCTGTTATAAACATCAATATTTGCACCAAGCCCATGTAAAACCCTTAATGCACCTTTTGCAGTCTGTCCGTTGCCGATAATTGCTACATTTAGTTCATAAGGAGTTTTTCCTGCATAACGTATCCCTTGCAAGATTGCTGCCTCTCCTGCAATTTCTCTGTTTTTATAAAATATATACCGTCCGTTTTTAAAGATATTTTCCCAGGCAATAACTGTATATTCGTTCTTTATTGCTGATGTTGTAAAACTAATATTCTGAACAGCATGAGCCCAGCCGCAAAGTATTTTTCCTTTTTCCAAAGTCTCTAAATAATCAGCATCACCGAGTTTTACATCAACAATTACATCACATTCTAAGACCTTCTCTCGTGATACAAAATTTACTCCTGAGTAGTCAGAATCTTTTAAGCCTATACTTTCTCCATAGCCTTGCTCCAAATACAAATAATCCAAATTTTGTATTTTGTTTAAATCTTCAGGCAATAAAGCCCTTCTTTTTTCATTATTTTTATGACTTATAACTAATCCTACTGTTTTCATTCCACTCCTCTTATTTGCATACAAACTCTGTTTCCAATGCCTTCAAATCCAACCACTCTCCAGCTTTTTTATCCCATTCTCTGTAATAATTGTTAAAACCGCCTTTTGGAGTGAATGTTAGTTCTCCGACAAAAATTTTATTTTTTACTTCATATAAATCAACCCGAACAAATGGAAACGGTACAGATAATTTTTCTGCAATTTTTACCATTTCATCAAAATTTCTTGGTTTTGGTATTGTAGATTTTTTAGCACTTTTAGGCGATGGAATAATTAAATTCCAATCCATGTCGTAATTTTCATAGGATATCTTTGTACCTCTGTTACTGCATACCAGTACCCAGCGTGGTTTCCCTGCAAAACACATAAATTTGTAATCAAAAAGCTGGCTATCCTTTTGCTCAACAAACTCTTCAATTATTATTCTCGGTTTTATATCTTTATAACCACGAGACAGACAGTAATAATAAATCGTATTCCATTCCTGAAGTAAGCTGTTAAACTCATACTTTAACTTATCAATATCCAGTTTTTTCTTGTCTTTTACAATTTTGACACCTTGAGCCGAACCGCTTGCAGTACTTTTAATCACAAATTTATCCGGCAGTGAATCAAAATCTATGTCATTGACGTCATCATATACACCGATTAGCGGTATTGTAAAACCATCTCCTAAAACCTCTTTTATATAGCCTTTAAACTCATATTTATCAATACATCTCTGCTCAAGAGGATTATAATAATTTGATTTCATCCAATTAATTTTTTCATTAAAAGAGCGGGGATTTTTTAAGTTTGGATAATAGCCGACTTCTTCATAAAATTTATTAGATAAGTATCTTAATTTTTGCTCTTTGGTTAAATCTGCCATATATATTGCAGGCGGTAACGTTGAATGCTTTAACTCGGCTTTTAATAATTTCAAAGTCTTGACAACAAGAGCTAAACTGCGGACTTTAAATTTTATGCCTAACAATTTTACTGAATAATTATAATCATCTTTTTTAATCTCAAATAATTTAAACAACTACTTTATCCTCCGCACCCTCAATGATATTCAAATATTTTTCAAATAGTGTTTTGAAATTTCTCTTTTCAAAAACAAACTCACGTACATCATAATTATCTAAATGGTTTAAATCTAAGCTATATTTTTTCTGTCTTTTCTTGCATACAACGGAAGAATTTCTAATGGTGAAATTGTCAAACAAAGAAACATTGTCTTTTGTTATAAATGAATAATTTTTACCTCTCCAAGCAGAACAACAGAAACCTGGAATGCCTAAGAAAAGACTTTCCAATATAACTAAACCTACCCCTCCGACAAACAAAATATTGTCAATATTATCTTTCAAATATTCTCTGGTATTTACTCCGCCTATAAATGTATCATCAGGTAAATTATAAGTTTGTTTTAATCGAGTAGTTAATTTATCAGATAAATATTCATTTCCTGCTATTTTAAATTCAAATCCATACTTTCTGCAATATTTTATAAAGCATTCTATTGATTTTAATTTATCTTTCGCAATACGTGATACCAGAATCGCTGTATTTTGATTGTTGAATTTCCACCGAGTATCTGAATCTTGTATATCCAATCCGTTTTGTACAACAACGGCATTTTTAATATTCGTATAATGATTCTGATACATATATTGGCTTACAATTATTGAATAATCTAATGAATTGATTTTATTCAAATGCTTGTTTACATAAAGATTATGAATAGTACAGCCTAGCCTTGCATATTTTTTTAGCTCGTTAATATCAAGTGTTTTAAGTATTTTAGATTTTTTAAATTGAAACTCAACAATATTGATATGATAGTATTTGACTAATTCCAAAAGACAATCGTGAAAATTCTCGGCATCGAAATTCAAGTGAAAATTATTTTTTTCTTGCAAATAACTACAATCATTTTTTTCTGAAAGTATATACACATTCCAACCGGATTTCTCAAGATAATTTATGTACTGGAACAATCTTGTTTCGCAGCCGCCGGCAGTTATTAGATTTGCAACAACAAATAAAATACTTTTTTTGTTATTTATTTCGTACAACTCAAGATTTTTTTTATTCAGTTCTATATTCTGAATAACAGAATTCTTACGCCATTCTTTGTTTTTGTAGCGTATTGCAATCCCTAAAATTCTAATTTTATTGTGTTTGTAATCAATTCCTTTTTCTATTTTCCATTCAAGCAATCTTATAAAATTAAATAAATACAGCTTTTGTGTTTTTAAACTCTCTTTAATTAAAAAGATATTAAAATTAAAAATACTGAAAGATTTCGTTATCGCCCAAAAATCTTTGTCTCTAATTTCGGCTTTTTTCTCCTTCAAAAATGCAAGCACTGATCGTTTTGCATTATTTTTATCCAGAATAAGCTGTTTGAAATGTTTTCTTTTTTTCGTGTTAACTGTAGAGTTTGGATTTCTGAAATAATAATAGTTAACATCAGGCACAGAAACAACACCGTTAGCATAATAAACCGCCTGAACCGTAAAGAGCTTGTCCTCGCAATAACAGCCTTCGGGCCAGGTTATGTTATTAGTTTTTAACATTTTATAACGATAAATTTTATTTGTAGGACACTCATTTTTCCATTGCTGACAAATATCAAATTTATCCTGTAAAGATGATACAAACTCCTCTTTTTCAATATTTAAACGCTTTTTCTGTTTGTATTTCCCGACCCTTATATTTGTAGCAAGAGCGATGTCGGAATTATACTTTTTTGCGGCTGTATAAAGTTTTTCAAAATAATCTAAATCTACCCAATCATCTGAATCAACAAAACCGATATACTCTCCGCTTGCAATTTTCATGCCGTTATTTCTTGCAGCACCTTGCTTTAGGTTTTGTTGTTCTATAATTTTTATTCTTGAATCTTTATTTGCGAATCGTCTAATAGTAATCAGGGAATTATCAGTAGAACCATCATTTATACAGATGATTTCAATTTCGGACAGTGTCTGATTTACAAGTGAATTCAAACATTTTTCAATATACTTTTCTGTATTAAAAACCGGCACAATAATAGAAACTTTAACCATTGGCTAACTAAAACTAACCTCCTTCATAATAGTAAGAGGCAGTCTAATATTTGTTTGACTAAATAACCATTCTTCTTTATCTTTTACCATTAAACTAATTCTCACTACTACTTAATTACTTTCTGAGAGCTTTTCTCTTTTTACATCACTTCTTAACCTGACTTTAAAACTCTACTCAATTAAACGTCTGTTGAGTATTTATAACAATATAAGAAAATAAAGGCTTTCAGCTATTAGATTTTATAAAATGTAAAGTAAATTCAACAAAAAAATTTTATAATTTTAGAGTCTATTTATCTTTGTGATATACTAATTTCAGGGATTTAGAAAAAACAATTCAACACAAGTTTAAATATGTTGGACATAATGCAAGCCTAAATCCTAATAAACAAAACAGTTTTCAGGTTTTTGTTTATAAAATTTAATATAATAAATTGCTACATTAATTTTTTTATTTTTGTGGTAAAATTATTAAAAATAAAGGATTTTAAAACAATTCAACACAAGTTTAATTATGTTGAATTGTTTTTTTGTTGAATTATGCTTTATATAAAGCTTAGAGGATAAAATTGTTGTAACTGTCATCTATCATGTCTTGGTCAATGCCGATATAGCGGAGTGTTACTTGTGGTGAGCAGTGGTTAAAAATCTTTTGCAGGACAGCAACATCTTTAAACTTTTGATAATGATGGTAGCCGAAAGTTTTTCGTAATGTATGAGTTCCGATTTTACAATCTAATCCGGCTTTCCTGCATGCTTCGTTAACTATACGATAGCATTGAGTTCTTTCCATGCGATTATGGAATACGGATAAAAACAATGGTTCATCGGCTTTTCTGCCTTGAGTAAATTTAGCAAACATCGGTTTTAATTTTGAATTAATAGGGAATCGTTTGTATTTACCTGTTTTCTTTTCTGTTATGCTGATATATTCCTTGTCTCTTACATCTCCAACATCTAAATTTAATATATCCGAAATTCTCAAACCGCAATTTGTGCCTACTGTAAAAAGCAGCAAATCTCTGAGACTTTGTTTTCTTAAGATGCTTTCAATTCTTTTCAAATCTTTTTTCTTTCTGATCGGTTCTACAATATTCATAGTCTTTCTCCTTTCCTAATTCCAAAAGAACTCCTCATTAAACGGCTGAGCAGGCTCAAACTTTCAATCAAATAATTATTATGGAAAAACGACAACTTAAAATTAGGGATGCAATATATGTGGCAAAACAAAGGGCAATAAAACTGATAAGCCCTTATAAATACTAAATCGGGGTAAATTTAAAAATTTGAAAAATAGCAGTTTTTATATCTCATCAGGATTAAAGCCCTGCTGGAGCAATAATCCTGAGTTTTTAATATGCAGTTTAAAAAATTTATAGAACATTAGTTGATTTTTCGACAAATTCCCAGTGATAGCCATAGGAGGTTTTTTGTTTGCCCTTGCAGGCTTGTCTAATTAAATTCATATCGCAATAATAGTTTTCTCTTACAAAAGCAACCCAATTACTTGCTGCTCTTACATTTTCAAATATTTGTCCTGTTTCAATGCATCTGACTTTTTTAGATTGTTCTTGCAATGATCTGAATGGTTTTATTTTTTCCATAAGAAGATTAAACATCTCCGAAGATATTTTATAACTTCCCATTTTAATATCTTCTTGCTTTAGAATTACCGTATATATTTTCTCGGATTTTATAACCTTGTTGTACAAAATCCTGTATGGTTCTAATTCCTTTTGTATTTCATAAAAAATCTCTTGTGTAGGTCTGTAAGTACCTATATGAACATATTTTTGTTTAAGTGTAACTGTACATCTGTTTTTCGCTTTCGTAGTCATAAATCTCCTCTCTTATTGCTTCGCACAAATCATTTTGATGTAATAGCCCCATTTGTAATCCCATATAAACAGCATCAATAGCGGTGTGAATTTCGCCAAGAAAGCAATACAAACGCCATTTTTGCATTCTCGTATTTGAAAGAGACAAGCCCATTTTTCTTGCAATTTGTTTATTCTTATAACCTTTCGCAATAAGAATCAGAATTTGGTGTCTTCTATCAGTCATAGTTGCTCGATGTTTGTACATATTTTCCCTTTCAATGCGTTTAATGGATTACATTTTAACCATTTTGTAAGGCAATTTTTTTATGCCGAAAAAACTAGACATGCGGGGAATTGTTTTACAACTTTTTGACTGGTACATTACAAAAAGAAAATACATTGAAAATTTTGGAAACATTGATTGTATAATAGTTTCAGAGACTTTTTAATTTAATGTCTTACAAAATGGTTAAATTGTAAGGCAAATAAAATGTAATGCAATGACTCTGATAGAGAGGGTTTTGCACTATAAAATAAAGTTGGAGTAACTGTAGTCAATCTGGTCTTGTTCGATACCTATGTATCTTAAAGTTATCTGCGGACTTGAGTGATTGAATATTTTTTGCAGGATAACCACATCTTTAAATTGTTGATAATGGTGGTAACCAAAAGTCTTTCGCATTGAATGCGTACCGATTCTTTCTTGAAGTCCGGCTTTTTCGCACGCATCACGAATTAAGTAATATGCTGTTACTCTATCAAGGCGGTGTTTCCAGTGAGATAAGAACAAGGGTTCTGCATTTCGTCTGCCTTTAACAAAATCCTCAATCATTGGTTTTAAGCGGTCATTAATCGGGAATTTTTTAAATTTTCCTGTTTTCTTCTCAATAATTTGAATATGAGTTTTATTTCTTACATCGCCGACATTTAATGACAGCAAATCAGAAATTCTCAAACCGCAGTTTGTACCGAGGACAAAAAGCATTAAATCTCTCTGACTCTGTTTTGCTAAGACTTTTTCAACTTTTTTGATATCAGATTTGTTTCTGATGGGTTCTACTGTAGTCATTTTCTCTCTCCTTTCCTTTGACTTACAAACTATTCAGGGGTTTAATCCCCCTAAAAAATTTTCGGTCATACTAAGGATTTCTTCAAAATCTTCAGGGGTGAGTTGCAGGTATGGACGTGCAGGGATTTCAACAGATTTATTCCGCCCTGCCTGTCCGCCGAGTTGGTGTATTGCAGCGTATTCAAGGTTTGAACCTATAACAGCCGAATCGTTATCGTAATAAGTATTAACAGAGGATGCGAGCTGACCTGATACCTGCAAAATCATGCCGGGCCACTGTTTATTTTTTGTCCGCTGTTTTATTGTTGATTCAGATAGTTCTGTCCATTTATCAGGTCTGCCCTCGTTTTTAAAATTTTCTTCTGTTGAATATGCGAAAATTCCTGCGATGTTTTTCATAAGAGGTCGCAGGTTTTCACTTCTTTGAGCCAAATCAAGGAGTCTTGATTCAACTTCTTTGTTATCAATTTTTATTTCAATAGGGTCAGACATTTTTAGATAATTCTCGGATTGGATAGTTTGCAATCAGCAGTTCTTTATATACCTTGTTCGCCCTGCTAGTACCCTCACGATTGTTAATTCCGTTCTGTCTTTCAACTTCAATCATCTCAAAGCCTTTGTATAATTCTCGGACTTTTGGAGAATCATCATAGGAAAGCAGAAAACGCCCTTTGATGTTGCCTAAAACATCTCTTAAACGTTCGTGGTCAAAGTCTGCGGTAGATGTTACTTCATATCCGCAGCCTGAAGTGTACGGCGGATCGCAATAGAAGAAAGCACCTTCAAAATCGTATTGTTTAATCAATTTTTCAAAGTCACGATTCTCAACCATAACTTTATCAAGGCGTTTGTGGATTGCATCGATTTTTTCTAAAACATTGCGTTGAGATTTCGATGCACCGCCTGAAGATTTTTTCACAGTTCCGAAAGTATCACCACGACCACCAAAAGATCGTGTTATTAAAAACAAGAACTGTGCTGCTTTTTGAATATCGGTAATAAAAGTGCCATTCAAAAATTGAAAGAACATTTCACGAGAGCCAAGAAGATATTTTAATTCTTCTTTTAAAGCATTAGGATGATATTTCACGATTCTAAAAAGATTAACTAATCTTCCATCTAAGTCGTTGTAGATTTCTAAATCAGCCCAACGGTCTTTATAAAACAAAACCCAGCCGGCACCGCCGAATGGTTCAATGTATGATTGAATATCTGTAGGAACTAAGGGGGCGATACGTTTGCGGAGCAATCTTTTTCCGCCAACCCAGTTTAATAAACTTTTTTTATCAACTGTCATTCAAAACTCCTTTAATTATTATTCAAATAGCGTTCAAATATCGTTTAAACCTGAAGCCGGATTATGAGACCACCCGACATCAGGGGCAATTTTTTTACCGGTAAGAGGGTCTGTATAAACAGTAACAGGCTTATACTCACCCGATTTTTTAGAAACTAATCTCATCTCTTGAGACAAAGTACCTGTGGAATTACCCGGCTTTGCATCTTTCTTTTTGAGGTTATAATTTGAAAGAGCATTAACTCTGCAACGGCATCTCCAACCGTTCGGTGGGTAAAAACTTGCCCAGAACGGATCATCATATCTGTAAATTAATCCATGAAGTTGTGCGTGTTCGGGTCGGGTTCTGTTATCAAGGACAGCAACGTATTCCCAATACGGTCTATTGTCCACATTATCCATCTGAGTTTTATAACGCCCTGTCATATATGAAGTCTGCATATTAACGGCATAGATGGTTTTTAATCGGTACATTGAACCAAGCTGAACTTTTTCTGCGTTGCCTTGAGTATCAACAACAATCAAATCAGCTCCTGTGGTACTCGGCTTCGCCTGCGTTCCTACGTCGCCATCGATTGGTTTCGTCCTGCTACGTCTTTGCCTACGCAAAGCCGTATCGGACTTCACACACGGCTCACGCATTCCCCACCAACCTTTCTTTTGCAGGGTTGGTTTGAGTTCTTTTTGAAACTCTCTGAAAGTTTTTCCCTCAGAAAGGGCTTTATCCAAAGCAGAGCGAATATCTTTTAGAATATCCTCACGCATAACTTTGGCAACTGTGAAAGTCTTTTTATGTGCATCTTGCCAGAGTTCGTACCAATCCCAAGTGAAAGTTTGACCTTTTCGCCTGAAGTATTTTATTGCAGCAGCAGGAGCAAGTTTAAATAAGCCTTTAAGTTCGACCATTCTCGACCTCTGCCGCTTGGTTGCTCGCATTAAACGGGTCTACGGTCTTGGACTTCTCCAAGCCCTCCGCCCTCTGCTCGCAATCCGCGATTTTTCTTGCAACAGCTTCAACAACATTTACGGTTACGGCATTGCCTGCCATCTTGTATAAACGACAATCTGCCAGTCCGATTTCACGTGCTTTCTCTATCATTTCATCAGGAAATCCCTGAAGTCTGAAACACTCAAGCGGAGTTAACCTTCTGATTCTGTATCCGTCAATAGTTCCCATATTGCAGTTTGTATCAAGAGTCTGAGAGCAGCCTTTACCAACTCTTCCACGTCTTGTTTTAGAATGAGGAAAAGCAAGATTTATTCCGTCTCCGGGATCTGCTTCGTCAAATCCTTTTTTAGTTCCGTTTCTAACTTTCATTAAAGGAGTATCGCCCGCAACTTTTAGAGTTTGAACTGTATCAGAGGCTTTGTATTGATTGTGCCGAGGCTTGTTAATAAAATACAAACCTGTTTTAGCACCGAGTCCGCCACCGTTTGCAGTAAGACAGGAACTTAAACCGTCCGGTAAATAAATTCTGTTGCCTTGAGGTGTCTGGGGACTTAATGGATGTTTATTGAGCGTGCTAATATTTTCGATTCCGTCCGGGGTGAGAGGAAATATTTTTCCGGCACATCCTTTTCCATAACATCCAACAATGTACACTCTTTCCCTGTTTTGAGGAACTCCGAAGAACTTAGAATTAAGTAATTGCCATTGCACTTGATACCCAAGGTCGGTGAGAATTTTAAGTATTGTTTGGAAAGTTTTTCCACTGTCGTGATTAAGTAAGCCTTTAACGTTTTCGAGTATAAAATATCGGGGTCGCTTGTCTTTGAGAATCCGTGCGACTTCAAAAAACATTGTGCCTCTGGTGTCTTCAAAGCCGCGTCTTTTTCCTGCAATCGAGAAAGACTGGCAAGGAAATCCTCCGCAGAGAATGTCGAAGTCGGGCAATTCTTCTGTATTGATTGTTCTGATGTCATTAAAAAATAACTCCTCTTCGGTATTAAAATATGCTTTGTATAATTTGTTGGCATATTCGTCATTATCACAATAGCCGACACTTTTAAAACCGGCTCTTTCAAGTCCGATCCTGAAACCGCCTATACCGGAAAACAAATCTAAAAAGCGGAGGCGAGCAGAGGCTGGAGAGGCTTGCGTTGAGCAAGACTCGGAATGCCATTTATTGCGAGCCCCCAAGTTAGTTAATTGCTTAGTCAAGACCATCACTCCTCCCTTGCAGTTCACACAGGAAAAGTGCTTTTTGAAGAGATTGCTCGAACTTCTTTGAATGCAGATTTTTATCCGTTAAAAGTTCGTAAGCCTCATCAAAATCATCACAATCCTCAAGCAATGAAATTAAAGGTGAAAGCATCTGTTGAGACTGTTCATTTAATTTTTTTGTTGAAATAAACTCAAGCAGATTTTCTATCTGGTCTTGTCCGGGAACTGACGGCTCGCTTTCCTTAAATTCCTTAAACTGAGAATTTGTTGCAGGGATAACATCTTCCCTGATATCAAAATCCTCATCTTCAAGACCGTATGCTTTAATAAAATAATTTTTCGTAAATTTAACACCGGTATCGGAGAGAATTTTGTCTCTCTGTGCAAGAGTCAAATCAACATCTTCCGGTGCATATAACTGAAATATCGGGACTTCTTCATTAGAGAAATTAATTTCATAAATCCAACGAATAAGCTGGTTTATAACACTTTCAACGAGTTTTCTATCAGAATCAATAATATCCTGACGAACAGCCATGTGCGTATTTGCAGCCGCATAACTTCCTGTTGAACCGATTTCAGTCGTTAAAGTTTGTCCTAAGATTGCTTTTGAGATTTCAGAATTCATCTTGTCGATGAGTTTTTCATAAATCTCAGCAGATGAAGATTTATTTGCTTCTTGAATTTCAACAGACGAATCATCAGGAATAACAGCGATTGCATCTTGAACCATATCCTCAAGCATATCTGCAAGAGTCGTGGTTTCTTCTCTTGATGCTCCACGTGGGTGTTTGCCTATCAAATGAGGCATTCCGTATTTTTCAGTGAATACTACCCAAAACTTCAGTCCGCCTTTTTTGAATGTTACAGACCAAAATACACGAGATAACGTTCTTTCGCCGTAAGGGTTGTTGTAACTCGGATTATTCTGAGCAAGCAGAAATTTTTTATCTGGAACAATTTCGCCGTAGTAATTGTCTTTAGTTCTGAATTTTAGATTATTGTCATCATCAAAACAAAACCATTCCGGCGGCTTTGCAATAATTTTTTCAGGCAAAACGTGCCCTGATTTGGTTTTCTTCCAGATAATCTCTAAAGGCTGATAACCAAACTGAGTTGCATCAAGAATATCATTTATTAATTTATGAATATCCAGTTTTTTAAGTAATTCTTCAATCGCCTCAGCATTTTTGTCTTTATCCAAACCCCGGTTAATTTCCCAATCAAGAGATAAAACGCCTGCTTTTCGAGATTGAGTGCAGGCAAAAACGTGCGGATCACAAAGCAATTCCTTATAAATCCTAATATCTTTTCCTTGTTTTCTGAGAACAATATCAGGGTCGGGGAGAATGTTTGCCAGAGAATAAAAGTTTAATGCTCGTTTTCGGGTCGCAATTTCTTCTGACAAACTTTTTTTAGAGTTTGCTTTTTTGAGAATAGAATCGTCTGTCATTAAGCCCCCGTATTCTTTTTGAATGTGGCGAGCATATCGACCATTCCGACTTTGTAGATGTTTTCAAGAACATCTATTTCAAAAATCTCCACTCCGTCAACGATTAACTTGGCATAGGTTACAGCCATAGTTGTTTCATATTCGGCATTTTCCTGCGGCTTAATATTGCCGAGCGGAAATTCTTTGAAAGTTCCGATTAAAAAAGCAGTTGCAGGAACTTCCTTAATTCTTCCCGTTCCGTTGTAGGTTTCAAGGTTTGCTCTAACCTGTATCATTGTTGCTAAAAACGGATTAGAACATATTGCCATAACACTCGGATAAAGTGCATTCCACTTAATCTTGCATTCAAGTTTGTCGATCCCGGCAAAAAATTCAGCAGAACCAACCATACCAAGAGCCTTATGCTCTGCCATTTTATGCTTAATCTGCGGAAGCTGAACTTCTTCAGCACGTCCGAGCAGGTTGATGCCGTTCATATAAACATTGGCATTGGTTAATTTATTAATCTCTATTTTCGACATTAGTGTAAAAACTCCTTAAGACTTCTTGAAAAGACCGCAATCCCTAATCTCCACGTCTGAATAGTGCATAATGACATACTCCTTGCTGATGGCTTGGATTAAGGGACATTTGTAGATGTTTTTGCAGTTAAAGCAAATGTCCGCACAATCGGTGCGCACCTCTAAAACTCCTCTGTCGTTAACGATTGCGTACATTTATGAACCGCCCAGAGATTTCAACAATTCAATATTGATGAACGATTCAAACGTAATTCTTTCAGCCGGAGTCGGAGGCATAAATTCGATGTCAAACGTTAAATGTCCGTTTGCGATTTCCGTTGCAGGGTTTTTATCCTGGTTGAATGTACATTTACCGTCAATCAATGCACCTCGACCGATTAACGTTCTAATAAACTGGTTTACGGTTTCACAGATTGAATCAATCAAGCCGTTATCAATCGGGTAATCCATGAATTGCAGCATTGAATATTCAACCGATTCGTGAATAATATCTGCGGTTCTTCTGACGTTTATAAAATTGGTCGGATTTGTTGAACTCGGATAAGCAGCAGACCTGTTGCCCCACGTCCTGAAACCTGAGCCGTAAGAATTGAAAACAGTTACAACACCGCATTCATTCAAAGCGTTAACTTCAGAAGTCGGGTCATTAATCATTGAAGTTAATTGCCGTTCAACTCCGACAATTCCTTGAATTTCAGTATTAGAAGGCGACCAGTGATAACCTTTCTCGACATCTTTAGCCGCAATTACACCGGCTAACCTTTGAGAATATGGCTGCAATTTTATGGAATCAGAAGTTGCATCGTATACCTTTAAATGCGGATAACAAAGGATTATACGCTCAGATGAAGTATTGAAATTGATTGTACCTTCCGGCCCACGACCTGAAATAACTTCTTGAACAGATGCTCCGACAGGTGCATCAACAATACCCATCGCACGAATTTTATTGCAGATAGTATTCATCTCGGTTACAACAGCTGTTTCCTCACAAAATACAGGAGCAATAATCGTTTTAGGGTAATAGCCGAATAATGAATAACAATCTTCAAAGGCTTTCATTCCGGTGCGTTTTCCTGTAAGAGCATCAACACTTCCGTTGATTTCGCCGACTGTAACATCTGAAACATCTTCGTGCTTTTCAGGGTCATAGACGTTTATAACAATCGCAATGCCGGCACCCTGATCGAATATTGCTTGCAGGGCTTGAGGTATAGTAAATCCTGCTTTATGATTACCGAAATACCTTACAGCCTCAATCTCGTTCATAATCAAAGTCGGGGTGTTGATTGTTTTGTACTCGTCTTCAACATCTTCAATCGGTGCAGTTCCGACAATTCCGACAACAGCAGTTTTTACTGTAGTAATTGTTCTTGCACCCTTTGTAATTTCTATGGTTTCAACACCATGAAGAAAACTTGCAGGCATATATATAAACTCCTTGGGGGTAAAAATTAAATTTCTAGATCTTGTATATTTGTTGTGGTTAGTGTGAAATTAACTCCGTATTGCCATATACCGGCTTTTTCAGAGATGAAAAAATCTTTAGAGGGACTTAATTTTGAACAGCCGTCAGGTGCAAAACCTGTAAGAACGGCTTTAATTTTGTCAATATATTCGTATGCTCCCTCGTTTTTTCTGAGGTTTCGGGTTACAACAGTAATTGAAAATTCTTTTTTATTTTCCTGAGATATAAACCCGAGTGCATCGGTTGAAGTGTAGTTACTTCCCTGATAATGCACAAGCAAAGCTCCAACAGGGTGTAATAAAATAAATTCCGCAGGCTTATCGGGAAAACCTTGAACAAGAACTTCAGGGAACGTTGTTTTTAATTTTTCGATTATTGAATTTTCAATATCTCTAATATTCAAGCATTCGATCCTTACTAAAAAGCCTGTCAATTATCGACTTATTTGTTTTGTATTCTTCAGCATTAAATCCTGCGGTTTCAAGGGAATCATTTTCGCTTTGCAGGGATATAACACCTTTTTGAATATCTTTGAGAGTAGAGATTGCGTTTTTGTAATTATTTTCAATAACTTCCGGCATTTCATCTCTCATACGTCTTGAATACAGGCGGTGGATGCTTAAATCAATGGCAAGAATTCTGAGTAAAGGAAAATGGGCATCTAAGGGTAGAGTATATCTGCCACGAAGATACCCATCGATGAGCGTAGAAGAATAAAGGATAGCCTCTTGGGCAACGACACGATCGACAGCTTCTTGCCCATCATCAGAAGTGAGCTGGATAAGAGTAGGGGTAGAGGTTTGTGTTTCGATATCTTCGATCGTGCAATAATCCATTTTATACTCCTCGTATAATTCTTATTTCCTGACCTGCGATTCCGGCATCAAGGGCATAGCCGTTTGTAATGGCAGAGTCTGCAACCTTAACTGCTTTACCTTCTGCATCAGATGCAATTGCATCTCCGACAGCGATTGTTCCTGCGGCTTCAACAAGCAGAATTCCTAAAACCGCAACAGGTGCATATTCACCTTTAGCGGTTGAAACATCCGAAACACCGAGAGCTTTAGCACCTGCGGCACAATAATTGCCGTCAAATCCGATAAATCTGTGCTGTTCCAAATCCGCAGCAGCAAGTGCAGAATCAATTAAAAGAGGTTTGTAAGTTTTATTTGTTGTCATCAGAACCTCCTTTTTCATCAGCTTTTGATTCTTCTTCCGCAGTTACGGTTTGAGATTCAGTTTCGGTTTTTGTTTCTGCTTTTGTCTGATTTTTAGCAGAGGTTTTATTTTCAGACTTCTTGTTACCTGTTGATGTGGTTTTTGAAGTCTGAGTCTGTGCTTTAGATTTTGCAGGGGCTGACTGATTCGGCAGAAGTTCCACAAAATCTTCAAGACGTTTTGCTTGAGTGTCATCAAGTTCAATGGTTGAACCTTCTTTATACACGGTTTTATTGTGCATGATTGAGGTATGCTTAACTTTGTACTTCAGAGCCATCAGAACCTCCTTGTCCACTTGTTTGTGCTGTTTTTGCTTCACCGTTTACTTTTGAAATTAAGTACCCGGCTTCTGCACCGACTAGAAACGGTGTATAAATGTCGGTAGCCCTGATATACTTAACTTTGTTGCCCTCTTTTTGATATTCATCAATTTGCAGGGCATCTTTTTTGCGGACAGTGTATCCGTAAGACGGGTCGTATTCCGTTCTTGAATTGCCAAGATTCGGAACGTAAGCAAGGACAATGTTGTCCTGCCAAATTCTGACAAAATTTCCGTCTTTATCCGCAAAAATTGATTTTCCGATGAAAATATTTTCAATCTCGAAAATTTCTTTTAATAAATTAATTGTTACTAATTTATTGAGATTGTCGGAAATTAAACCTTTAAGCTGAGGGTGTTTTTTGAGGGTTTTCCACGCTGCTTGCCCTATAATCATAGTGTTCGGGTCTTGAGCAATTTTAGAGGAAACCGCATCTTTGGCATCATCGATTACACCCTGCGGATCAGAATTTTCATCGGTAAAACAAGATGTGCCGGACAATAAAATTTTGTTGCCGGTAGGGTATTTGTTAGCATCTTGAGCCAAATCAGCACACTGTTTTTCAAGTTTCAGCTTCAAACCTTCCGTTACAACATTAGTTGCGTGAAGTTGCAATTTAACTTTTTCTGCCTCCTGTTCTTCACGATAATCAATCGGGTATGACAAATCGTGTTCAGCGAGGGTAGTTGTATGTTTTTTGAAACCTTGCGGCGAGATAACATTTGAATTCGCTCTGATAGCACGTTCGGTATCGTAAAGATTGAACGCTTCCTTGTTGAATTCAAAAATGTCAATTTTTTCTTTCTCAGAAGTAATTTCAGGGAACAGATGCTGAGCCACAAAGGCATTATTACTGTAACCACGAGCGACCTCTGAGAGATACGCATTTATGCGTAATTCTTCAAGTCTTCCCATTTAAACTCCTTTTATATCAATGTTTCGGGGTATTACTTATTTAATTTGAGCAGTGCATCTTTAAATGAGATGTTTTCTTTTACAGAAAGAGCCTTAGCCTCTTTGAATACCTCAAGACTTTCCTCATCTGCGTTTGCAAATTTTTCCACATCTTCATTTGTTTGGTCGGTTTGTTTTTCTTTAGTGGCAAACTCACCGTATTTTATTTGATTCGGCAGGGACTCAATAAAAGATTTGAAGTCGAGAACGACTGTTGAATCCTCGCCGAATTTTTTGACATTATCTAACTCCTGAAGAACGGATAAGACAATATTCTTGTTTGCAGGGACTAACGTTCCCTTTTCAATTTGTTTGTCGATGAATTCTTCAAATTCTTTTTTCTTCAAAGAAGTTTTAATGTCATTCAATTCTTTTTCGATTTCTTCCTTACCCTGTGCTTTTTCTTTAAAAGTTGCGACTTCATCGGATAAGGCAGAAATTTTTTCTTTTAAAGATTTGATTGTTTCAAGTTTTTTGTTTGATTCCTTGAATGTTGCAAGCTGCTTTTCAAGGTCTGCAACCTGATTTTTCAAATCTTCAATTTCTTGTTGTGAAAATTGTTCCGGCTCATCTTCAGCATTGAATTCAAAAGTATCAGCTTCTGATTCCATAAATTTGATAGGTTCTAAACCTTTAACCTGCGGAATTGCTGCTCCGAGGAATGAAACGGCTTTAAGGTATGCACCTTTGCCTTCAAGATTTCTGTACAATTCAACAGAAACTTTTTTGAACTTGCCGTCATTAACGTCCTTTTCAAACTCTTCAGGTACTTCTTTAAAACTCACTTTGAGTTTATCGCCATCGGCTTTTACGGTTTCAACCCAGCCGTAAGCTGGGCCTGATTGCTGATGATCGATTGTAATCGGGGCTTCGCAAAATTGCGGATCATAGTTTTTTGCAATTTGTGCGATTTCTTTTTTTGTAAACTTTCCTTGGGGATAAGTTCCGGCTTTAAATACTTCAAAAAATTTCATTAAATTAATTTCTCCATATTACACCTTAAAAGGTGTCCTTTTAAAAATCTGTATATTCGGAGTATAAACGTTGTCGTTATGCGGTTTCAAAGGTGTTTTGACAGCGATTTTTACATGCAAAAGTTCAATAAAAAGTTCAATGCAAATATTGCCTTGAAATCGTTGGGGGATAAAGTTTAGACTGCAATATATATGAATTAAAAAAGGACACCTGTCCTTTTCTTTCGTTTCATCCTGTTAATAAATAGAGGAGTATTATGGATTTTATTACTCAAATTTCCCCGTTAATAGAAAACATTGGTTTTCCTGCACTGGTGTTTGCCATTTGGTATATTTATCACCAATCGCAGGTAAAAGCATTTGAAACAATTATTCAGGACAACTTTGAAATCTTAAAAGACCTGTTGGAAACGAATCAATACCACGCAGCACTTCTTTCAAGAATTGAAAGTAAAATCGACAACAACCTCTGGTGTCCGATTTTAAAAAAGGAGGTTCATTAGATGAATCCTGAAAGATTGCAATTAAAAGGAATGCTTGCCGAAAGCAAAAAAAACTTCCGTACCTTAGATACGGAAGCTTCAGGACTTGTTATATTAATTCGTGCTCTTTTAAATCCATACGAGGATATTAAAAATCTTGATATGGATAAAGTTCTTGTGACTGTAAAAAGACTCAAAGAAATAACGGAAGAAATGCAAACTCTCAACGAAAAAATAAAAAAATTGGAGTCTGAATTTGAACAGTAAAAAACAAAGTTTATTATCCGAAGCAGAACGGCTTTTTATATATGAGTATTTACCTGCCGCTGTTATAGCACGCCAACTTAATCTAAACCGAAAAACAGTAAATACTTGGAGAGCCCAGTATGAATGGGATAAAAAGCGTGCGGCATTTTTAAAATCCAAAATGTCATTTCATGAAGAATTATACGAATTTGCCAGAAAAATTATGCATGAAATTTCAGAAGAAATGGATGCCGGAGAAAAAGTAGATCCTGCAAGAATGAATGCTTTGTGCAGATTTATCCCGTTATTCACAACCTCCAAAAAGTATGAGGACACTATAAAGAAAAAAGAGAAAGAAAGCCCCAAAGGTTTAACCCCTGAACTTATTTCTCAAATTGAAGAAGAAATTCTCGGAATAAAACACCCAGATGCCGACCAAGAATAAACCCCCGTTTTTTTTGCCATATCAATTAAGATGGCTGAACGATAATTCAAAAGTAAAAATATGGGAGAAATCCCGAAGAATTGGTGCGACCTATGTTCAAAGCTATGAGGACGTAAGGGATTGTGTCAAACGCACAGTTCCTGCGGTGTGGTTTTCATCAGCTGATGAATCTGCCGCTCGTGAGTACATTGACTATTGCAAAATATGGGCAAATTTGTTTAATGTTGCCGCAAAAGACTTGGGCGAACAGGTCTTGGATAAAGAAAAAGATGTCAAAGCCTATGTTATAGCTTTTTCAAACGGAACAAAAATTCACGCTTTATCTTCAAACCCTAAAGGATTCCGTTCCAAAGGCGGAAAAGTTGTACTTGATGAATTTGCATTTCACAACAACCCTGCTGAACTTTGGAAAGCGGCACGACCTTGTATTACGTGGGGATATCCTTTAAGGATTCTTTCAACACATAACGGTCAAAGCTGTCTTTATTACAGATTCTTAGATCAGGTTGAAAAAGGAAAATTAAACTGGTCACACCACAAAACCCCGATTCAGCTTGCAGTAGATGAAGGTTTGATTGATAAAATCTACGGCAGACCGACAACACAAGCGGAACGTGAAGAGTGGCTGAATGAAGAGCGAAAAAACTGCTTTGACGATTACACGTGGTTACAAGAATACTGCTGCGTTGCGATTGATGAAGCGTGTGCATTTCTTCCTTATGATTTAATTTCAACTTGCGAGATGCCGGATGTTTTAAAATCCCTTGATGAGATAAAAGGCGATTTGTATGTCGGTATAGATATCGGCAGAAGAAAAGATTTAACCGTTATTTGGTGTTTGGAACGATTTGAAAATTCAAAATACACAAGAAAAGTTAAAGTCTTGGAAAAAACACCATTCCATATCCAGTACGAAATTATTTCAGAAATTCTGAGACACCCGAAACTTCGCAGATGCTGTATTGATTCAACCGGTATTGGAATGCAGTTAGCAGAAACGGCTCAAAGAGATTTCGGGAAATACAGAGTTGAGGCTGTAATGTTCACGAATAAATCCAAAGAGGAGATGGCATTTAACCTGCGAACCAACTTTGAAGATAAAACAGTCTTTATTCCCACAGACCACGATATTCGTGAAGATTTACATTCAATAAGAAGAGTTGCAACAAAAGCAGGAAATATCCGCTTTGATGCAGATACCGCCGAAGTCAACGGACACGCAGACAGGTTCTGGGCATTGGCACTGGCTCTAATCGCCTGCTATGTACCGTATTCACCTGTAGAAATCGAAACAAGGAGAAGATATGAAACATTAAAGATGACTCAAAATTTTTAGAATCGATTTTAAGCCGTTTAAATTTACTCAGATGATAATTTATACCACCCCAGACTGAAAAATTTAATACAGACGTTTTTGAACACTTTTTGAACGGGGTCAGAAAATAATTTAAATACCAAAAATTTAGGAGACAAAAATTATGCCAAAAGAATTAACATTACCATCCGGAAAAATTGCAATTATTGAAAAGGGCAAAGGCAAAGACCTTTTGCAGGCTCAAATCAAGGCAAAGACTTCAGATGAAATTCCCTACGCTCTTATAGCTGAACTTGTTGAAATTGACGGACAAAAACTCGTTTATGAAGACATCCTTGAAATGGACTTAGAAGACGTGTTATCTCTTCAAGGTGAAATTTCGGGGAAGTTATCAGTGGGGAAAGCAAAAGAACTTCCGGAGAAAACGGAAGAAAAAGCGGAAATAGTAACAGCTCTGACATCTGCTCTTACCTCCCCGACAGCCAAAGCATAATCCATTTATGCAAAACCACCGGCTGGCAGTATTCGGAAATATCCGAAATGCCAATCCCTACACTTGCCTACTGGTGCAATCAGTCAATAAAATACACGAATAAACGTAACGAGGACTTTGAAGAACAATGCTCGATACAATGATGAAAGTTTCATTAACTTTAGTCGCTTTCGATAAAATGTCGAGGGTTATTCGTGATGCTGTAAATAAATCCAATGACGAATTTGATAAACTTCAGCGAGAAATCAAAAACACCTCAGATATATTAGACAAACTCGGGCAGAATATGACAAAAGTCGGGGGTGCATTGACTCTTGCAGGGGGCGGACTTGCGTATAAACTGGGAATTACAGAGGCTATTCCTGAAGCATTCCAAATGGAACACCGTTTAAGAGAACTTGGCAATGTAGGACAGTTATCCGCAAAACAGCTTGAGGATATGGATAAACGTCTTGCATCAATATCCCGTTATACAAACCAGATGCGGCCTGAAATCGCAGAAGGTTTGAATGTTCTTGTTGCATCAGGTATTGATCCAACCAAAGCCCTTGATTATATGAATGTTATCGGCAGAACTGCAACAGGTGAACAAGCTGCTATTGCGGATATTTCAAGAACTGCTTTTGCCGTAAGCGATAACTTAAAAGTTCCTATTGATGATTTGGGAAAATCAATGGATATTCTTGCGATGTCCGGTAAAGAGGGACGTTTTGAATTAAAGGATATGGCAGCAGCATTCCCGAGTTTAACAGCCGGTGCTGCTATGCTAGGTATGAAAGGGACACCTGCCGTTGCATCTTTAGGTGCTGCCCTGCAAGTTGCAATGAAAGGTGCCGGCGAGGCATCTGAGGCAGCAAATAACTTAGAAAACTTTATTCAAAAAGTTACTTCCCCACTTGCAGTAAAGAACTTTGAGGAAGTCTTCGGAGTTAATCTCAAACAGGTTCTTTTAGATGCGGCCGCTCAAGGTCGTGATCCAATCTTAGAAGTAATCGAGATGATGACGGAACTATCCGGCGGAGATGTGTTTAAGGTTTCCGAAGTCTTTCAGGATAAACAGGTTTTAAACTTTATAAAACCGATGATGCAGAATCTTAATGAATATAAAAGGATAAAAGCATCTGCATTAAGTGCCGAGGGCGTTGTTGATTCCGACTTTGAACACATGATGGAAACAACAAACGAACAGTTCAAACTCTTAAAAATTAATATGAAAGAGCTTGTATTTCCTCATCTACACAAGCCGATAGAGTTAATAAACAATCTTCTGACAAAAATAAATAATAATCCTTTGCTACAAAAAGGTTTATTTGGGGCGATTATAGGAACAATAGGACTAGGGATTCTTTTAACCGTTCTTGGTACGGCAACAATAATCATTGGAAAGTTTGTCGGAATGTACGGAACATTCCTCAAGTATGCCAGAGATTTAACTCCTGTTTTAGTACAAAACTCGCAAAAACTCATGCAATTTTTAGGATTGAATTCTGCAACAAGCGGTGGTTTTATCGGAAATATTGCACAACTTGATAAAAATTTGCGTAATGGATTAATTAACGGAATAAAAACTCTGCCTGCAAATATTTCTAAGTCAGCCCTATCACTAAAAGACTGGACAGTCACATCAATAAAAGCAATGCCGGCTAATTTTATCAACGGTTTAAAGGCGTTCAAAACAGGTTTTTTAAGTATTCCAAACCTGATTAAAAATGCGATTATCGCATTCAGAGCATTTTCTGTTACTTTGCTTACATCTCCTCTCGGTTGGATTGCTCTTGCAATAGGAGTTGTGGCTCTTGTTATTTACAAATACTGGAAACCGATTTCAGGATTCTTTAAAGGTATGTGGCAGGGATTAAAAGAAGGTTTACAGCCATTAATGCCGTTATTCCAGAGAATGGGGAAAGCACTCTCGCCTATTCTTGCACCTATAAAAGCCATTGTTGATTGGTTCAAAAAACTAATCAAACCTGTAGAAGATACAGGCGGTGCTGCTGAAAAAATGGGCGTTCGATTTGGTAAAGCCATTGCTAATATAATCGTGAAATTGGTTGAACTTGTAACAAAAGCATTTGAATTCGGAAGTAAAATCACGAGTATGCTTGCCGCAGGGATTATGTCAGGCATTGCGAAAGTAAAAGGCTGTATTTCTCAGGTTGCTCAGGTTATAAGAGACCACCTGCCTCATTCCCCTGCAAAGACTGGGCCGCTTAAAGATTTACACAAGGTCAAGATTGTTGAAACTATTGCATCAACATTAAAACCATTGCCTCTCCAAAATGCGATGACTAAGACCTTGGGTGTATTTTCAGGGGGGTTCAAAGCCAACGTGAGAGGTCGCACATCTACTCCGGCATCCATTGTTGTAACCTATAACCCAACAATCACAATTTCAGGCTCTGAATCAAAAGAAGAGTTTTTGAAGATGCTCAAAAAACATAAAGACGAAGTTGTGAACATTATTAAAAGAGAGTTTGAACGTAAGGAACGTGTTGCCTATTAAATGCGTAAGCAGTGTGTGAAGCACGAAGTGCGTAACCGTTCTATGCCGCCGTAGGAACGCAACGAACGTAGTGAGTGAGTACCACAGGCGGAAAAGGAGTTTTAAAATTGTTCGCTCAACTTGGAGACATAAAATTTGAATTAATAACTTATTTCAACGGATTAAATGAAACCGTATCCTACAATTATGCCCAACACGACCGTATTGAAAATAAACCCATTCTGCAATTTTTAGGAAAAAATTTGCAAGAAAAAAATATAAAATTAAACTTCCATCGCAATTTCTGCGTGCCGGAAGATGAGATAAAAAATTTAAAAGATGTCGCAGATGCGGCAACCCCTTTGAAATTCATCAAAGGAAACGGTGAATATGTCGGTGTTTTCGTTATTGATGAAATCGGACAAACCACAGAACAAGCCTCACCGAAGGGAGATTTGATGTCGGTTCAGGTCGATGTCCGACTAAGAGAATACACCGGAAAAATTCCTGAAGATAAAAAAGAAAATAAAGGGTTCAAAAAGAAATGACGGAACATTACACCTATATCACTCGTGATGGCGACCGTTGGGATATGATTTCTCAGAAATATTACAGTAATCCGAATTTGTATGAGGAGATTATAAAAGCGAACCCGGAAATCCCGATTGAACCTGTCTTGGATGCAGGAATAAAACTCAAAATACCAGTCCTTGAAGAATCAGAAACAATACAATTTGAACTACCCCCTTGGAAGAGATAAACTTACCCCCATTTTGTACTTTGAAAATTAAATAATTACTGAATAGCTTATTTGTAGTATAATCTAGGCATGATTAAAGAAGATGAATTGAAAAGATATGAGTCTACTTATAGTGCAGAAAGACTATCTTCTTTTGCTTATTCTGAATTTGATACTATTCAGGATGTTGTGACCAATTACAAGAACAACATACAAATCTCACAGGCAATTTATCCTGAATTATGTACATTAGAAGTTATTTTAAGAAATTCTATTAACAATATTTTAAAAAAGTATATTTCTGAGACTTGGATAGAAGATGAAATAAACAATAATGTGCTGCTTGATGCAAGTGAGTATAAAACATTGCTTAAAGTGTATAATGATACAAAAGATGAATGTATAACTGCCACAAAAGTTTTTACAATAGGGAAAGTTGTTGCCAATCTTAATTTTGGATTTTGGACTAACTTATGTGTAAAAAAATATAATTCAAAAATCTGGAATAAACCAAAATGTTTTTATGGTGTATTTGTAAATTATCCCAATAAACACTCAATTAATTATATTGCTAAGAAACTATATACAATAAGAAGGTTCAGAAATCGGGTATTTCATTATGAAAAAATATTTAAATATCCTAATAGAACTCTTAGTGTGTATAATGATATTCTTGAAATGCTTTCTTTTCTCACTGAGGATAAGTTAGAAATATTAAAACAGACATCTACGTTTTTAAATACATATAATTCATTAATGCAAAAAGCTGCTAACGAAAAAACCTAGGCTTCTATGCATAAATGCAGGGAGAACTTCCTAGGTTGTACATTATTATTATTTACTATAATTCAGCTTTTGTCAAGTGTCTGGCAATATTTATTACAAATTTATAAGTTTATTCAGTAATTATTTAATCACTAAATAATGAAAGATTAAATAATGCTAGTGCCTATTTTTGAATTATTTTATGAAAAAAAGAATATAACAAAAGACGTTTCCCCGTATGTCACCTCTATTGAGTACACAGATGTTGAACATGGAGAGTCTGACGAGCTTCAGATAACATTTGAAGATTCAGAAAAACTATGGCAGGGTGCGTGGATACCTACTAAAGGCGATGCTTTGCGTGCATATATCGGTTACGAGGCGGAAAAACTATTGAATTGCGGAGTTTTTGAAATTGACGAACTGGAATATGCCACTCCGCCTGACGTTATAACCGTAAAAGGTCTTGCCACCGGCATTAAAAAACCTTTAAGACAAAAGAATTCTCAAGGTTATGAAAATAAAACCCTAAAACAAATTGCAAAAGAGATAGCAGATAAGCACGGATACACTCTAGTCGGAGAAGTTGCAGATATTCGTGTTGATAGAATTACTCAAAACAAAGAACGTGATTTGACATTTCTCACTAAGCTTGCGGAGGAATACGGCTACATCTTCAAAATTGCAGAAAATAACCTCGTTTTTTATGATGTAAAAAAACTAAAAGGTGCGAAATCAACACAGATATTTTATAAATCCGATTTGTTACATATAAATCTCAGAGAAAAAACTTCTCAAAAATATAAAGCTGTTCAAGTTACTTATTTCAGCCCGAAAAAGAAAAAGGCAGTTAAAGCAACAGCAAGAAATGAAAATGTCAAAAAAGGTGATACTTTAAAAATTACCGTTCGTTGTTCAGATAGAAAGCAAGCTATTGCGAAAGCAAAAGCAGCATTAAACACTGCTGATGATAAAATAGAAGGCTCTCTTGAATTTACAGGAAATCCGTATTTGATTGCCGGTTCAAACATTGAACTAAAGGGAGTCGGACATTTTTCAGGTAAATACCACATTAAGCAAGCCAGACATGTAATCGATAGGGCAAGCGGTTATAAAACTTATTGTGAGGTTGAATCGTGTTAAGGTTTGGAATTGTATCACAAATTGATCCAATAAATGTTCAGGCTCGTGTAAGTTTTGAAGATGATGAGTCAACATCTTTTTGGCTTCCTGTTCTTCAAACAAAAACATTGAAAGACAAGTTTTACGCAATGCCGGATATCGGGGAGCAAGTCGCCTGCCTTATGGATGAAAATTCTGAGGATGGAGTAATTCTCGGAGCAATTTATTCTACTGAAGATGTTTCAACCACGCAAAGTGAAAAACAATTATCTGTAAACCTTGAAGACGGCTCATATATAAATGCTGATAAAGAAAATCATACTCTCATCGTTGCTTTTTCAAAAATGAAATTAATCGGGAACATAGAACACGAGGGAACTTTCACAAACACAGCAGGAATAAAATCAAATGCGGATATTACGGATAAAACCTCATCAATGCAAGCAATGAGAGATGTTTACAATTCACACACGCACACAGGAAACCAAGGAAAAGCAACTTCTGCACCTAATAAAACAATGTAATCAATCATCAAGATGACGACAGAAGAGCCAATAAATAAGCCCAATAAAAGGGCAAACATACATTCCAACAGTAATTTGAGACTGAACCCTCCTAACCATCATTGGATTTGGACTTGTACTCAGTTGATAAAAAATTATTGAAGCAATAATCCCCAAAACAGTAAAAACAATTAACTTTATAGTCGATTTTTTCATAACAAAATACTACCACAAATATGACAAATTTAAATGAAATCACCTACATTGACTGGCAATTAAAGCTCAACACAATCGGCGGAGTTGCCGAGGGTGCTGAAGATATTAACCAGTGCATCGCAATTATACTTCTAACTAAAAAAGGCTCTGTGCCTCATCGCCCGACATTTGGCTCGGATATATATAAATACATTGATTACCCCATAAACGAAGCAACTCCAAATATTGTACGTGAGGCTACAGATGCAATCACTATGTGGGAAACCCGCATAAAAATAAATTCTATTGTGGTCGAAATAGAAGAATCCACTTTAACCGTAAAAGTCGAATGGACTTTGAAAGATTCAAACGCTACAGGAACAGCCGAGGTTAAATATGACACAACTGCCTGAACCTAATTTTATTGAACGTGATCCCGATGTTGTTACAAAAGAATGGATTGCCGCTTATGAAGAAAAAAGCGGCAAGGTACTTCAACCTGCACAAATTGAACGTTTAATGATTGATGTAGGAGCTTATCGTGAAACTGTTTTAAGAATGAAAATTCAGGAAACTGCGAAACAAAATCTTTTGAGTTATGCACCGTTAGAAGTTTTGGAACATATAGGCGAACCTTTTGGAGTAACCAAACTTCTTGCGAATTATTCCCATACGATCTTAAAATTTTCAGTTGATGAGGCATTGGATTTTGATTTCAAGATTGATGCAGGGTGTGAAGTTGAAACTAAAGACGGCTTATTCATATTCCAAACAACTGAAGCGGTTACGTTAAAAGCCGGAGAAACTTCAATTACAGCAGAGGCTATATGTGAAACCCCGGGAAGTGCATCTAATAACTACACGATTGGCTCAATAAATAACCTTATAACTCCACTAAGTTACATCTCAACCGTTGAAAACATAACTATTTCAAGCGGAGGAGTGGATGATGAAACTGCTGATAGTTTAAGAGAACGCATACGGCAATCTCCTGAACAATTTTCAAATGCGGGCAGTAAAGGGGCATATCGTTTTCATACTTTATCTGCTCACCAATCAATAATAGACGTTGCAATAACTTCTCCAAGTCCGGGAATTGTGAATGTTTATCCTTTGACTAAGGACGGAAATCCTACAGAAGAAATTTTACAAATTGTCAGAAATTACTTGAGTGATAGTAAAATCCGCCCTCTTACTGACTGTGTAAAAGTAATTTCTGCTGAGAATGTTGATTTTTCAATAAAGGCAAACATTATTCTATATATTGATGCGGATTCGGCTACAGTTAAAAATACTATTGATGCCAAAATGCGTGAGTATAAGGTCTCTTTATCTGAAAAATTAGGGAAAAATGTTGTTCAGACGCAGATCATATCTATATTAAACACCATTTACGGGGTATTCAAAGTTGAACTTGAAACTCCGAAAGATATAGATATCAAGGAATATCAATGGGCAAATTTGATAAATTATGACATAACAATCGGAGGATATGCTGATGAGTAGCGAATTTTGGCAAGAGTGGAGCGAAGCGGAACTCGCCCCTGTGAACAACCTGACGAAGCGGAGCAATTCAACAGAATTGCAAAGCGAAGTACAAAGGTTGAGAACCGCCAATAATTCAAGAAATTTGGCACCGATTGATGATATTAATTTAAAGATTTTTGATGAAATTTGTGAAGAACGCTACGCAAAACTAAAACTGGATGTTTTAAATTTGACAAACATTGATACAATTCCGTCAGATGTTCTGCCTCATTTAGCAGAACAGTATCATATAACCGGCGATGAAGGATGGATTTTTTGTAAAACGGAAGCGGAAAAGCGTGCATTATTGAAGAATGCAATTCAATTACATAAATATCGTGGTACTAAATACGCAATTATAAGTGCACTTGAAGTTTTAGATTTGAGGGCAGATATTGCGGAATGGTTTGAATATAACGGAGAACCATTTTTCTTTAAAGTTTTTGTAGATTTAGAAACAAGTTATGAGTCGGACTTGGAAACACGCATTGTAAATATAATCAATGCACATAAAAATGTTCGTTCATGGCTAGAAAAACTTACAATTTATCTCACACAAACAGCAGTTTTACCAATAGCAAGTTATATTTTGACAAGCGAGGAGGTTACAATATGACTTCTTCTGTTGAGGAAATGAAGTTTAATTCAATAATTACATATATAGGTTTTGAGAAGATAAATGCGGCTTTGATAGCCGGAACGAAATTAGACTTAAAATACATTGCTGTGGGTGATGCTTGCGGCGAATATTACGAAATGCGTCAGGATCAGACAGCATTGGTTAATGAGATTTATCGTGCTGAAACTCAGGAAGTTGACGGAGTTTCTGCAACGGCTCTAATACCGCATAACATTGGCGGATTTTATATCAGAGAAGTCGGTGTTTTTGATAGTTTAAATAATTTAATTTTAATTGCAAGACAGCCTTTAACCTATAAACCACAGGAAGAACAAGGCGGAATTAAAGATATATGGATTAAAGTCAGATT
>CAJMSH010000014.1 GCA_905216055.1 uncultured bacterium
CTTGGTAACTGTTGCTTGGTACATGTTTTTTTGATTTTTAAACATGTTAAAAATTACTAACCCCTTGTGCGTTTGTCTTGCAAAGCGGTAGCAAGAGAATTGGGAAAGATTTTTCGAGAGTCTTTAAAAAGCGGCTTGTAAATGGTCGTAGGCATGATATAAAAACAAGAAAATGCCGGAAACAGTGAGGATTTCCGGCACATTACTTTAAATTTCTTAAAGTAAAGAGGTGATGATTATATGTGATTTTTTAGTTTACATAGTCGTAAGGTTTGCTGCCTGTTGCTTTGTACAAGCTGATTGCATCTGTCATACATTCAACTTTTTGTTGCGCAACAAGTTTTTCGATTGTTAACAAGTTTTCTTGATATTGGATTAAATCAAGTTTTGAGATTGTTCCTTCATCGAATTTGTTTTCGTTATATTTGTAATCTGCTTTTTCAAGATTGAATTGTTTTTCTGTCTGAAGCATTTTATCTTTATCAAGTTTTGATGCAACCAAAGCATCGTTTACTTCTTGGATTGCTGTTAAGTTTGTTTTGTAGTAATTTTGCAAAATTCTTTCATAAGAAGCTTTTTTCAATCTCAAATTAGCAATCAAAGAACCGCCTTGGAATAATGGTGTCATAAGTCCGCCGCCAATACCGAATAGCATATTTTTTGTTGTGAATAAGCTTCCAATATCTCCTGCATTAAATAATGCACCGCCTAAAATATTAATTGACGGCAAAAATTCTTTTTTGGCAACTTTAACATCAATCCCTGCCTTTTCAACCATCAATTCTGCTTTCAAATAATCAGGTCGGTTTGTGATAATTTCTGACGGGATTTGTGAAGGTACTGCCATTTTATAGTTTATGCTGTCAAGTGAATTTCTTTTTAAAGAATTTGCATTTTCAGGGCTTTCACCGATGAGCACACACAATTGATGGAGCATTTGTTCTCTGTTTTTTCTTAATTCTATTAAATCAGTTTGACCTTGAACAAGTGCTTTGTTTGCCTTTACGGTGTCGGCAGTAGAGGTTAAGCCTTCTTTATTGCTTGCAAGCATTAAGTCATAGATTTCTTGTCTTAGTTTTACAATTTTTTCTTGAAGGTTAATCATTTTATCAAGATTAATTATGTTAAAGTAGGTTGAACCCACAGCAGATGCAACGGCTATGTATGTTGCACGTTCATCTTGTTTTGAACCTTCATATAGTTTTTTTACTGCTTGAGTTTTGTTGTGGTTTTTCAAGAAAATATCTGCTTCGTATTGAACAATAATTGGCAGACCAAAACCGATATCTGTGTTTGTCAGGCCGGGAGCTTTGTACCAACCGGGACCAAAACCTGCAGCTGCAGATGGTAATTCGTTTGCAAATTGTAATTTAACGTTTTGGTAATATTCTTCAACATTGATAGAAGCCATTTTCAAGTCGTAGTTGTTTAAAACAGCTTTTTCAATATATGAATTTAAAATATCGTCATTAAAATTGCTCCACCAATTCATATTTATATAATCAAATTTATATTGGTCAGAAGTTTTTTTGTTTTTAGAAACCATGCTTTTAAATTGTTTTGGGGTTGCAGTAGAAGCTGTTGAAGTTTGTTCTATTGCAAATGCAGGCATGAAATTCATGCTCATAATACTTGCCAATAATGCTACGGATATAACTCTTTTCACAGTATTTTATTTCCTCTTTTTAAACTACTTGCATTTTTACTAATCCTATGTTAGCATAATAATGTTGTAAATGCAACATATTTTTTTACAACATAATATGTATAATAATATGAAAACAAAATAGAACTATGAAAACTAATACAGAATGTAGCAGACATTACACAGACAGTATATATTATGAGCTCGAGCAAACTTCAAGATTAATGAAAAAAATTACGAGCCAACTATTTGTTAAATTGGATATAGATTTAACAATGGATGAATACGCTGCATTAGATACAGTTTCCATCAATGCAGGGATTTGTCAAAGAGATTTGGCAAAATTGTTATTAAAAGATAGAGCGAATACCGGTAGAATATTAGATTCTCTGGAACAAAAAGGGTTTATTACAAGATTTATTGATACCAAGAACAACAGATTGGTTAAAAAAATGGGGATAACGGAAGATGGTTTAAGAGAATTAAATATGATAAATACAAAAATTGAAAGGTATTTAAAAAGTTTAACCAGAACGATTAACCCGCAAGATGTAGATAGAGTTCAAGAAACGCTAAAATCATTCAGAATTGAACTGGAAAAGGTAGTAGAGATAAATATATAATTTAATATGAGGTATAAAATGGAAGAACAAAATACAAATATTGAAGAACAAAATTCTCAATTACAAGACGATGTAAAAGTTAAAAAACATAAACCTTTTAAGAGATTTATTTTTGTTGGTGTTGGTGTAGTTCTTGCAGTTGCGGCAGCATATTTAATCCATGATGCACTTCTTTATCAAACAACTGATGATGCTTATGTTGAAACAACTACCGTTCAGGTTGCACCAAGGGTTAGCGGACAAATTATCGCATCTTATGTAACAGATAACCAAAAAGTTAAAGAAGGTGATTTGGTTGCAAAGATAGATCCTGCAGATTATGAAGTTGCTTTGGCACAGGCTGAGGCAAAATACCAAAGAATTTTATTGGATCAAAAAAATGCACAAGCAAACTTTAAGGCTATGCAAACGAATATTGCGGTAGCTAAAAAAGATTTAGACAGATATACAAACCTTTATGAAAAGGGAGCTGTATCAAAGCAAACTCTTGATGCTGCTCAAGCAAAATATGATTCTGCACAGGCAAACTTAACACAAGCAGAAGAATCATTGTTATCAAAAGGTGGCGGCAAAGTTGCTGATGCTGATTTGAAAGAGGTTAAAGCATTAAGAGATAAAGCAAAATTAAATCTGGGATATACAAACATTTATGCACCTCAAACAGGAACTGTATCTTCAAGACGTGTTGAAAAAGGTATGTATGTAAATGTTGGAACTCCATTATTTGTAATTGTTCCTGAAAATGTGTGGATTGTTGCAAATTATAAAGAAAATCAGCTTCGTCACATGAGACCGGGGCAGGAAGTTAATATTAAAATAGATACATATCCTGACCATGTATTTAAGGGCAAAGTTGACAGTATTCAAAGAGCTTCAGGTGCAAAATCAAGTATGTTTCCACCTGAAAACGCAGTCGGATCATTCGTAAAAATCGTACAGAGAATTCCTGTAAAAATCGTATTCACAGAAAAAATTGATCCGAATGTATATAATATCGTACCCGGTATGTCAGTAGTTCCAAAGGTAAGAGTAAAATAATTTTGGGAAGATAGGGCTTTAAAAATAGAAGGTAAGTTTATATCTTAATTAAAATTTTTGAGAATAACTTATCTTCTGTTTTTTAAAAGCGGTTTAAAGAAACAAATAGGATTTACAAAAAAATGTCAGAGAATACAAATATTGTTAGTGCAGAGGAATGGACTCCTAAAACAAATCCGTGGCTTATTATAATGCCTGTTATACTTGCTACATTTATGTATGCGTTAGATGAAACTGTTGCAAACGTTGCGTTACCACATATTGCAGGCTCATATTCCGTCAGTAATCAGGAATCAATTTGGGTTTTAACAAGTTATTTGATGGCGAGCAGTATCGTAATCCCTATGATAGATTTTTTCTGTAAATTTATGGGAAGAAAAAATTTCTTTATGTTGGGAGTGTTAATATTTACGGTAGCGTCATTTTTATGCGGAATTGCAAATTCTATCGGAATGATTGTAGTTGCACGTGCTATGCAAGGTTTTGGCGGTGGTTGTCTTATGCCTATGGCACAGGCAATTACTTTGGAAAGTTTTAAGGGCGAAGCAAGAAATAAGGCAATGGCAGTATTTGGATTGGTTGTTGTTGTCGCACCGATTTTAGGGCCTGTTATGGGCGGGTATATTACGGAAAATTGGTCTTGGCCATATATTTTCTTTATTAATGTGCCTTTTGGCTTTTTGTGTATTGCTTTGGCAAAAAAGTTTTTGGAGGATCCGCCTTATGCAAAAAAACAGGCAAATGTTCATTTAGATAAATTTGCTTTTTTGTGGCTTTGCGTATGGCTTGTACCATTACAAATTGTGTTTGATAAGGGTAATGATGCGGATTGGTTTAACGCACCATGGATTTGTTGGCTCAGTGCAATTGCAGCAATTGGGTGTATCGCATTTTTTATCACTCAGGTTAAGGGGAAAAATCCGCTTATAAAACTTGATGTTTTAAAAGATATGAATTTTTTATGCGGAACTATTATGTTGATATTATTGAATGCTGTTTTGTTGGCTTCTTTGGCGATATTACCTCAATTGCTTCAAAATATGATGAGGTATGATGCTTTCACAAGCGGTATTGCAATTATGCCGAGAGGTCTTGGGGCATTTTTATCTCTTGCAATTTTTGGCGGAATAGGCGGACGAATTAGTTATAAAACTTACGGGATAATCGGACTTTTAGCCTTGGGTATAGGCGGTTGGATGCTTAGTGAATTGAATTTGGAAATCAGTATGATGAATATTGTTTTGCCAAACTTTGTATTCGGAATTGGGCTTGTATTTACGATGATGCCTATTACAACTTTATCTTGCATAACATTGAAAAATGAACAGATGACAAACGCTTCAGGATTTCAAAATTTGTTGAAAACAATTGGTGGTGCAATAGGAACTTCACTTGTTGCAACAATGATTTCAAGATTTTCTCAAGTTCATCAAAACGGGCTTGTAAAATTCTTGTATGATACAAATAACAATTATTCGGATAGAATAAACTCTTATGCAGCGTCATTTATTCATCAGGCAGGTGATATGGCAAATGCTACTTATATGGGTGGGAAAATGCTTTATAATCAGCTTATTCAACAATCAACATTCTGTGCATATATGACTACATTTAAAGTTTTTTCAATAGCTTGTTTTTTACTTATTCCTTTGATGTTGATTTTGAAGGGTGAGAAAAAGCTACTGTTGAAGTAAAAGATTAATTGTCGGTTCAATTTTTGTAGTATAATCTTATTCAAAAAAGGAGATATGGATTATGAAAGAAAAAGCTTTAAATTATTATATGAACCAAGGTTATTCTTGTGCTGAAAGTGTTTTGAAGGCTGCATGCGAAGAAGGTTTGTGCCCTGAATCACTTTTCCCTTGCGCAACTGCATTTTCAGGCGGTATGGCATCAGGTTGTGTTTGCGGTTCTGTTGCTGCTGCACAAATTATTAACGGATATAATTTCGGACGTGAAAATTCAAAAGGAAACGATGTTTTAGCTCGTCAAAATGCGGCAAAAATTGTTGAAGAATTTAAAAAACGTAATAAGGTAACTTGTTGCAGAGTATTGTCTAAAGGTTTGGAAGGGCAAGCAAAAAAACAGAATTGCTCAAAATATGTTGCTGATGCTTGCGAAATTCTTGAAGATATTTTGAAAGCAAAAGCAAATGTATAATATAATTGCGATATTTTTAGGCGGCGGATTGGGCGCTGTATCAAGGTATTTGGTCGGTATTAATCTTGCCAGACATTTTGAAATTAATCTTCCGATATCGACTTTTCTTGTTAATGTTGTGGGAAGTTTTATTATCGGTTTTTTATATTTCTTGTTTGTTGAAAAAGCTGATATAAGTCCTGTTGTTAAACTTGCTTTAACAGTTGGATTTTGCGGTGGGTTGACAACTTTCAGCACATTTTCTTTGGAGTTGTTTGAAATGGTTGGAAATCATCAGTTTTTCCATGCTTTTGCGTATGCAATTTTAAGTGTTACAATATGTTTGATAATGTCAGCGATAGGAGCATATTTTGCAAAATTTATTTAAGTTTGATAAATTGAATTTTATAACTGCAGGCATGCCGTTAAGAACAGGTAAAGGCAGTTATACATCAGCATTTGGAGTTTTAGATGATATGGAACTTGACGGTATGGAACTTGAATTTGTCCATGGCGTCAGAATGAGCGATGAAAATAGAAAATTTGTTAAAGATAAGTCTAAAAACTTTGTTATAACAGCTCATGGCCCGTTTTATATTAATCTTAATTCTAAGGAAGAAGAAAAAATTGATGCAAGTGTTCAAAGAATAATCGATACGGCCTCAGTTGCTTCTCAGGCAGGAGCTTTCAGTATAACATATCATGCTGCATTTTATATGGGCGCTGATAAGGAAACTGTTTTTAATCGTGTAAAAACTCAAACAAAAAGAATTATTGATGTTTTAGAACGCGAAAATATAAATGTTTGGATTCGCCCTGAAACGACAGGTAAAGCTACTCAATGGGGAGATGAAGATGAGATTATAAGGCTTTCAAAGGAATTTGAACAAGTTCTTCCTTGTATAGATTTTTCGCATCTTCATGCAAGATCTGCAGGTGCTTATAATACGTATGACGAATTTTCCAATGTTTTGGAAAAAATCGGGAATGAATTGGGACAATATGCTCTTGAAAACTTCCATGGTCATCTTGCAGGCATTGAATATACTGCTAAAGGTGAAAGACAGCATTTGAATTTGGAAGAATCCGATATGAATTATAAGGATTTGATGAAAGCAATGAAGGAATTTGGTGTAAAAGGTGCATTGGTATGCGAAAGTCCAAACATCGAAGACGATTGCAAACTTTTGAAAGATTATTATAATTCATTATAGTTTCTAATCCGTTTGTATGATTAATTAAAGATTTTTTTATTATTTGACGTAATATTTGAAAAATAATTTTTTTCTGTGGAATTTAATAAAAAGGTCTTTAAAAATGTTTTTTAATAATGTAAATAATTCTTTTGAAAATCGTGCGATATCGTCTTCTACATCATCTGACAGCCATGGCAGACGTCAAAAAGAAGATCCGAAAGAAGAATTGAAAAAATATATTGATGAAGATGAACCTGATGAAGTTTTAATCGGCGGGCAGCCTATTTTGACGGAAGATGAAGTTGTTGCAATGGTAAATCAATATATTGCAAAGTTGAAATCAGAGCATGAAGATAATGAAAAGATTCAAAAAAAATTGGATAAATATTTGGAACATTTTGATGTTAAAAAATTTATGAAGAAAAATCCGAATATGACAAGTCCTGATTTTTATATGGTAATGTTTAATGAAACAGAAGGGCTTGTAAAATAGCTCAACATCTGATTAAACAAGTGTATAAATATCATCTTCCAACAATGATTTTTGAAAAGCCTCGCACTCATCTATCAAGTCATTTAAAATAGCATATTTTGGTGAATGTAGAACTTGTGTGATATCTGCTTCCGGATTGTAATCCACTATGTAGTAATCATTTGTGTGCTCTTTAATATTTATCAAACCGATATCATCAAATATTGAAAACAAGAGTTCAAACACCTTGTATGATTTTCCTAAAAAGCTTGCAAATCTTCTCAATTCGACTTTTCCATTGTTGTTGTGGCAGGCAAATTTTAGCATTCCGCAAACCGTTTTTAAGAATTCTTCTTCGTCTGTGTATTTAATATCATAGTTCATAAAATGAATTGATAGCGGATTTGTTTGGTTTAAAATTCTGTCAAAAGTTTCTTTGTCAGCCGGATAATCAAAAAACATTAAAGAATCACACGGTCTGAGCGTATCGCGGTTTATAATTCTTGCAAAAAGAGCTGAAAATGGTTTTAATTTGTCAGAAATTGCTTTACTTTCCGCAAAAATTAAAATATTTTGTTTGGAATTTTTAACATAATCATTAACTTGAGGCAGAATATCAGTTTTTTTACGATGGTCATAAAGCTTTTGTTGCGGCAAATTGTCATCTTCTTTCAGATATTCTGAATGTATATCGTCAATGATTAATTGCACACTTGTAACCCCGTTAAATTCATTAATTTGCGGGTGAAAAGCAATATCAAGCGGATCACCTTTAACAAGAGAAATATCGCCCTCTTTCCACTTGATGCAGGTAAATTCTGATGTTCCTGCCGAGCATATTAATCTTAAGTGGTTTTTATTTTCACCCATAAGGCGTTTTTCTTTTATTTTAAGATTTTTTATTGCAAAAATCGGGCTTGGATTTGATGCTCCAAAAGGTTCAAGCTGTGAAATTTCTTCTACCAGATCAACATCAATATCATCAGGTTGAAGCTCTAAATCGATATTGATAAATGGTTTCAAATCTTTGCCTTGCGACATTTCTTTAACTGTTTTGCATAATGCAGATTTTACCTGTTCAAAAGACGCTTTATCTTCGCTAAAAGCAAGCCCAGCAGCCATAGCGTGCCCGCCAAATCCGTCAAAAAGCTCTGCATTTGCAGATATTGTGTCGTAAAGATTTATTCCTTCTATACTTCTTGCTGAGCATCTGTATTGTTTTGTTTCATCGGAATAAGTCATTAAAAATGTCGGTTTATAATATTTTTCAACAAGCATAGAGGCTACAATCCCGATAATTCCAATATGCCATTCTTTGTTGAATAAAACGATTGCAGAATTTCTGTTATTTTCTGCCTTAACCATTTCATCAGCTTCCGCAAAAATATTTTGGCAAAGCTCTTGACGAACTCTGTTAAATTCATTCAAAGATTGAATTGCCATTTCAATTTCTTGTCTGTTATCGGAGATAAGAACCTTCAATGCAGCTTCAACTGTATCTAATCTGCCTGAAGCATTAATTCTTGGTGCAATTCCAAAAGCTATTTGCTCTGATGTAATTTGACCTTTATATCCTGCACTTTCCAATAACCTTGAAAGTCCGTAATGTTTACCGTTTGAGATTAATTCCAAGCCTTTTGTAACAAAATATCTGTTTTCTCCAATCAGCGGAACGACATCTGCAACTGTTCCAACAGCTACATAAGGCAAAATGTCCGAAATAAATTCAAGTTTGTTATATTTTTCCAAAAGTGCGTGTGCAACTTTAAATGCTACTCCAACACCTGCAAGAGATGTCAGGCTTTCTATTTGTTTTGCACTCAGAGTTTCATCGAGTGCATTTGGGGCTTTTGGGTTTATAATTCCGTAAGCTTTTGGCAAAATGTCAGGCGCTTCGTGGTGGTCTGTAATTATTACATCAATTTTAAAGCTGTTCAAAAAATTTACGGCATCAACGTCTGAAATCCCGCAGTCACAGGAGATTATAACTTTTGGTTTTACCTGTGTCATGATTTTAACAAGAGCCTTTGTGTCAAATCCGTGTCCTTCCTTTTCTCTATCCGGAATAAAGTAATTTACATCAGCCCCTAAGAATTTGAAGGTTCTGTATAAAAGAGATGTTGATGTAACCCCGTCTGCATCAAAGTCGCCGTGGATAACGATTTTTTCTCCGTTATCGATTGCACAAGCGAGCCTTTCAACGCATTTTTCCATATCAGTAAAGGCTTTCGGGTGGGTTATTTTCATTTCTAACGGATGCAAAAATTCATAAATATCTTCTTCGGATTTTATTCCTCTTGAATGCAATAATCTTGTTACAAGAGATTTTTCCTGCCCGTCATATTTGTTAAATATCCACTCTTTCATCAATTATCTCCCCTTATAAAAAAGTATAGCATGAAAAATTAATTGGTTAATACGGTTAAAAGGTTGATATCAAAAAAACGGGATTTTTGATTAACCCCGTTTTTTTATAATGAAATAAATAAAATTTGAAATTATTTTTGTCCGTTAAAAGCTTGCAATCCAAGATATTTTGCAGCAGAGCCTAATTTTTGTTCAATTCTCAATAATTGGTTATATTTTGCCATTCTGTCAGAACGAGAAGCTGAACCTGTTTTGATTTGTCCGCTGTTTACCGCAACTGCAAGATCTGCGATAAATGTGTCTTCTGTTTCTCCTGAGCGGTGTGAAATAATTGTTGTATAACCTGCAGCGTGTGCCATTGAGATTGCGTCAAGTGTTTCTGACAATGTGCCGATTTGATTAACCTTTATCAAAATTGAATTTGCTATATTTCGTTTAATACCGTCTGCTAATCTTCTTGTATTAGTAACGAATAAATCATCACCCACAAGCTGACATCTGTTGCCTACACGGCGGGTAAGCATTTCCCAGCCTTCCCAATCCTGTTCTGCCATGCCGTCTTCGATTGAAATTATCGGATATTTGTTTATCCATTCTTCCAAAAAGTCTGTCATTTCAGAATTGTTAAAGGTTTTACCTTCGCCTTTTAGTTCGTATTTACCGTTATCGTAAAATTCTGATGAGGCAACATCAAGACAGATTTTTATTTGATTGGTGTTATAACCTGCTTTATCAATAGCTTCAAGAATTACTTCAATACCTTCTGAATTTGATTTTAAATTAGGTGCAAACCCGCCTTCATCTCCGACAGAAGTTACCATACCTTTATTTTTCAATACATTTTTTAATGTGTGGAAAACATTACAACCCATTTCAAGAGCGTGTGAAAAACTTTCCGCTCCGACCGGTGCAATCATAAATTCCTGAAAATCAATATTATTATCTGCATGTGCTCCGCCGTTTATAATATTCATCATAGGTACAGGTAATGTTAATGCGTTAATTCCGCCTAAATATCTGTATAGAGCCATTCCGTAAGCTTTAGAAGCAGCTTTTGCAACCGCAAGAGATACACCTAATATTGCATTTGCACCAAGTTTAGATTTGTTTTCAGTTCCGTCCATATCAATCATAAAAGTATCAATTTCTTTTTGGTGTGATGCTTTTTCTCCTATAAGTTCCGGAGCAATTATATTATTAACATTATCAACGGCTTTTTGAACACTTTTGCCCATATATTTTGATTTATCGCCGTCACGAAGTTCCAAAGCCTCAAAAATTCCTGTTGAAGCACCAGAAGGTACAGCAGCCCTTCCTCTTACCCCATTTGTTAATTTAACATCAACCTCAATAGTCGGGTTGCCTCGTGAATCCAAAATTTGTCTTGCATAAACATCTTCAATATAGGTTGACATAACCATTTCTCCTTTACCATTAGTGCTACGCATGTAGCCAATAACAATTTTTATTATGCAATTTTGTCATAAAATTCTCAACTTTGCAAGTGACGAAATGATGTATATTTGTTATAAAAAAGATGAATAAAATGTTTTAAAAATTTTATTCAACATCTGACAAATCCATATGTAATTTGCATTTAACCTTATATATAATATGTTTCATGCTTCCGAAATATCCAAAGAACATTATGGCAGAAGCACTTATCCAAGCAATAGGGCCTGCATAGAAAATTCCGACATACCCAAATTTCATTGCCAAATAAACAGCGGCAAATATTCTCATAACAAGCTCTGCACTACATGCAAGAAGCGGAAATATTGTTTCTCCCATACCTTGTAAAGCGTTTCTGTATATGAAAATTTGTCCGAGGAAAAAGTAGAATATTGTACTTATTAACAAGTAATTATGTGCAATATCAATAATCTCCTTAGATTTTGTGCCGATAAAAGCCCCGATAATATCTGTTCCCCAAATTCGCATAACAAATGCCATAATAAAACTTAAGACAATGTTTATAATTGAAGTTTGTATAACGCCTAATCTGATTCTCTTAAATTTGATAGCTCCGAAATTTTGCGCAACATAAGCAGCTAATGCAACCCCAAAAGACATCATCGGTAATGTTGCAATTTGCTCAATTCTTAAAGCTGCTGTGAATGCTGCAATAACATTTGAACCGAATGAGTTGCAAACACTTTGTATTACTAAAATACTGATTCCGATTATTGAAAATTGTATTGCCATCGGAACGCCCACTCTTAAATGTTCATAAGCTGAATTAAAAAAGTCCTTATCAAATTTTATAAGCCATTCATTTCTGCTTATTCTAAGAACCGGCATTTTATATCTTACGTAAATTAAACATAACAAAACTGAAATTCCCTGGGATAGCAACACCGCAACCGCAGAACCCGGAACTCCCATGTGAAAAATTAATATAAAAATTAATGCCAAAACGATATTTGCCAAAGATGCGACAATTAAAAAATACAAAGGTGTTTTGCTGTCGCCTAAAGCCCTAATGATACTTGAAATCATGTTATACATAGTTGTGATAATCAAACCGATGATAATAATTTCAACATACCAAAAAGCGTTATGATAAATATTTGCAGGGACATTCATCCATTTTAAAATAGGGTTTAAAAATAAAGTGCAAACAACTGAAAATGCCAAAGTAACAATTGTACTTAAAATAGTAGATACAACAACGGAATTTCTAACGCCATTGATATCTTTGGCACCGTATCTTTGTCCTGTAATAACCGCAAATCCGTTTGTCAACCCGACAATGATAAACGTAATCAAGAAAAACACAGGCGCAACAGCTCCAACAGCCGCGAAAGATTCCACGCCCAATGTTCTTCCTACAATAACTAGGTCTGCAATATTATATAACTGTTGAAATATGTTTCCTATTAAAAGCGGAACTGAAAATAACAGTATATGCTTTAAGGGGTCTCCCTTCGTCATATCGGTAATCATAACAAATAACCTTTTTTTGACACGTTCTACTAAAATATTATAAATGAAACATTTTTGAATTAAAAGAGTTTTAATTAGTAATGAAAAAATAAGTTTTAAAAAATTAGGGACTTATATAGCAAATTCCACTAAATAGGTTAAAACGGTTAACAATGCTTAACAATCGTCGTTTTTATCCTTAGAATTATAAATCTTTCTAATTGTTTTGGCAAAATCAGACAATGAGTCATCTCTATTTTCAGAGATTTCTTTGCTAAAATCTTTTACTTCCTCATTAAAATGTTCCGCGTATTTTTTCTTAAAATCTTTGTCTGAGTTGGAGGTATTACGTATAGTATAAAAAATATTAATAGTGTCTTCTAAAAGTTTTTTTAATTCTTTTTTATTGCGGGTTTCATACTTGCCATCTTTAACGCATAAAATATCTTCTGGTAATCTGTCCAAAATAAAATACTTTGTACTTGCAGCAATAAACTCCCGTTTTTGCATAATTGTTTCAGTATTATACATTAAGCCGTAAATAGTAAATATATTTCTATAAAAATCTTCGCATTTTTCAGTTTCAGCAATAACGTTCACCACGTCTCGCCCGCAAATCTTATGCAACCCTCTTTTGATTTCGATTATATTGTCTATATTTTCCATCTCTGATTTCTTTCCAAGTAATCTTGGTATCTTCTATATTTTGTAAAAACCAAATGCATGCTTCGCTAGATTTCATTTTTCTTGTATTATACCTGAAAACTGTTTCGTTTGCATAATTTTGTGTATGCTTTGGAGAAATCACAATATGAGTATTTTCTACTCGCTTAAACCCTGACCAAACACTTTCTATTGTGTTAGTGTGAACATTTTTATCATCCTTTTTAACATAATTTCCCTTACTATGAACTACCATAGCCTGCTTATAAAAAGGAGGTAACTTCTGATAACTCGGGTTATCATCACTGTATAAAGATGAACCTTTTTCTACATATCTCAGTATACCTGCGTTTAACGTACTATCTAACATATTCGGGATAACTCTAATAACTGAGTCCCCGTTCCGTTGTACAAACCCTTGTAACAACTTTTTATTTTGGTTAGGTATTTGTTTTACTTCCAATTTTTTATTATAGTGCATATTTTTTAAAGAACCGCCTGCATGATACTCGTCAACTTCAACAGTTCCGCTTAATTCTTGATAATTTTCTTTACCCATAGCATTTCTTATTTTATGTAACATATTCCATGCTGCTGTGTATGAAATACCATAATCTCTCATAACAGTTGTAGCTGCTAAACCGCTCTTATCTGAATTTTCACGGAAGATTACTTCAAACCAGGTAGTTAAATCTATTTTTGTACCTTGAAATAGCGTTCCTGTAAGAACATTAAATTCCTTACCGGTATTTTTACATTTGTACCAACCATCTTTACACTTATATACCTTAGAAGTTTTATCAAAAGGGCTGACAGGTTCACCTTCCCAAATAAGTTCTTCCAAGAATCTTATGCAATCTTCATTTGTTTTAAAGATTGCCCTCAAATCTTTAAGAGTTTTAAAATTTTTACATAAAGAACTTTCTATATTCATAGCTATGCATATATAAAGTTCTTCAGCATTGTTGAAATTGACTTTTTGTAAAAATTTGTTAAATTTCTTCTTTATTAACTTATCGGGAATTGCTTTAGAGCCGCTGTACAAATCAGCTATCTTAATTGGATATGAAATTTTTGTACAACTGCTGTTTCTCAATCCTACCTCTTAGTTACCTTTTTTCCATCCTCAAAAAATTGCACGAGAACTAAACTCATCATAATGATGAATCTATTCTTAGCTTATATGTCTATAGTGAGCCATTACAGGTTGCTATTCGACGATATCTGGGGTTATTCACTTATTTTCGGGGTGAACAGTTTCTATTCTACACATTTGTGTCGAATCCGTCAACTTAATGGCTGCCTTGAGTTAGTGCTACATTTTTCTATGCACGATAGTTAAACATTCCAGTGTAGAAAGAAGGTAGTTATGAATTATGTTGAACCTATTAAATCAAGAGAAGATATTAGAAAAGTAGAAGATTGGCTTGATAAACGGAGTAAAAGGAATCGGCTGATATTTGCAATAGGAGTGAATACAGGACTAAGAGTGAGCGACATTCTTGGGTTAAACATTTCGGATGTTTATAACAAGACTTATGTAGAAATACGGGAAAAGAAAACAGGGAAGTATAAAAAGATTTTGCTCAACAGTAAATTACAAACCTTGTTGAAAGAATATCTTAAAAATTTAAAAAATTCTAATGAACCTTTATTTATCGGACGCAAAGGACATAGATTACACAGGTCGCAGGTATATAGATTTTTAAATGAAGCGTGTGAAGCGGTCGGTATAAAGGAGAACATCGGCTGCCATAGTCTTCGCAAGAGCTTCGGCTATCACCATTTCAGACAGTATGATGATATTGTTCTATTACAGAAGATTTTTAATCATTCAAGCCCGTTTGTTTCTCTGGCATATATAGGAATCGAACAGGAAGATATAGACATGTCTTATAAAAATTTTGAACTCTAATGCACCATAATGCAGGTCCACAATTTATTTTTGGTGCATTTGGCGAGAAGTTACACAGGATAAAGGTTTTAGATTATTAAATTGAGAGAACATTTTAAGAATGCACCATAAGTTGACATCTACTAAAACATTAGTTATTATTAACATGCAGGTGTGTATGCACCAAAAATAAATTGTGGTGTATAAAACCGTGGAGAATATTGTGTTAGTAGCTGATTATGAAGATAAAAAAGATTTAACATTTTTTACCAACGAGGAAGGTCAAAAACTCGAAGACCGATTTAAGCGAACGCTAAAAGATGTAAAATATTTTGACATATTGGTGGGCTATTTTAGAACAAGCGGATTTTACAAACTATACAAAGATTTTGAAAATATTGAAAAAATAAGAATTTTAGTAGGATTAAATGCGGATAAAAAGGCTGTAGAAACAATTCAAACAGCTAAACAAATGCCTATAAACTTTGAATCACATACTAATGCAAGAGAGATTTCTTCAGAAACATTTGTTGAGGAAGTTTATGCTTCTGATGATAATTATGACGTTGAACACGGGATATATAAGTTCATTGAATATATACGTTCCGGAAAGTTGGAGATAAAAGCATACCCTAGTTACAATATTCACGCAAAAGTTTATATTAGCAGGTTTAAAGAGGACGACAGAGATTTTGGTCGAGTTATAACAGGTTCAAGTAATTTTTCGGAATCAGGTCTTAACTCTCAATATGAGTTTAACGTTGAGTTGAAAAATGCAGTAGACGTAAAATATGCTCTAAATAAGTTTGAAGAACTGTGGGAAAATGCAGTTGATTTATCAGATGTTTATATAGATACAATTCGGGAAAAGACATGGCTTAATGATACCATTACACCTTATGAACTTTATCTGAAATTTTTATACGAATATTTCAAAGAAAACCTTAGAAAGAAAGAAGCATTAGATATACTGTTGCCAAAAGGCTTTATGAAGTTAGAATATCAACAGGAGGCAGTACGAACGCTTTCTGATATTGTTGAGGCATATAACGGTGCGTTTATTGCGGATGTTGTTGGACTTGGAAAGACATATATTGCTGCAATGTATATGCAGACATTGCCGGGTAAAAAATTAATAATTTGTCCGCCGCCAATTATAGAATCTTGGAATGATGCAATTTCAGATTTTGGAGTAAGAAGTGCAACAGTTGTTTCACTTGGTAAATTAGAGCACATAAAGAGAAAAGGGTACGATGAGTATCAATATATTTTTGTTGATGAAGCACATAGATTTAGAAACGAAAATACCGAACAGTATCGGTTATTACATGAAATTTGCTATGGCAAAAAAGTTATCCTGATAACAGCAACACCATTAAATAACTCAATTTATGATTTTTATCCTTTAATCAGATTATTTCAACCGGCAAATGACAGTACAATTCCCGGAGTAAAAAATCTTGAAGAATTTTTTAGGAAGATAAGGATAGAGTTAGACAAGATAGATAAATCCACTCCTGAATATTTGGAAGAAGTTAAACGAGTTTCAAAAGTTGTCAGGGATAGAGTTCTACATCCGATACTTATAAGAAGAACTAGAAACGACATTAAAGAATATTTTAAGCAGGATATTGCTGACCAGAAGTTAACGTTTCCTGAAGTTGATACCCCTCATAAAGTTATTTATGAGTTTGATAAAAAAACTGATGCTATTTTTAACGAAACAATACAAAAAATAAAAAAAGATTTTACATATGCACGGTACCAACCTGGTGAGGGTTTGGAAGATGAATATAAGTTAAACGATTTTGCTAAAACACAGGAACGAAACCTCGCTGGATTTATGAAGAGTATGCTTATAAAAAGGTTAGAAAGCAGCAAGTATGCCTTTTTACAAACCATAGACCGTTTTATACAGTCTTATAATGATTTTATTAAAATGTATGAGTCCGGAACTGTATATATCAGTAAAAAAATAGATATTTATGATTATCTGGATAATGACGACGAAGCAGCTCTTATAAAAGAGTTAGAAAAAGACTCAAAGTCAAAAGCCTATACAAAAGAGCAATTTCAACCTGGCTATATTGAAAAATTACGTTTAGATTTAAACATACTTCATTGGATAAAAGATGCTTGGCAGCAAGTTCCTACCGATTTTAAAAAAGATAAATTTCTAAAAGTCTTAAGAACAGACAATCAATTAAAGAACAAAAAAATAATTATTTTCACTGAATCCATGGAAACCGGATTGGATTTGTACAATACTCTTGAAAAAGAATACGGCGATAAGGTATTGTTTTATTCGAGCGGAGTTTGCCGGTATAACGGAAAATCAATAGGTAAAAATTATGTTAAAGAGTTGATTCATCAAAATTATACCCCAAAATATTCGGTACATAGAGATGATATTAACATTTTGATAACAACTGATGTTTTGGCAGAAGGTATAAACCTGCACCGTTCTAATACAATTCTTAATTATGACTTGCCATGGAACCCAACTAAAGTCCTGCAACGTGTCGGACGTGTAAACCGTATCGGGACTAAATTTGATAAAATTTTAATTTATAATTTCTTCCCGACATCAACATCTGACAAAGAATTAGGTTTAGAAAACAGTATTAAGGCGAAAATACAAGCCTTTCACGATACATTAGGAGAAGATGCAAAGTATCTTACAGATGAGGAAGAAACAACCAACCATAAACTTTTCGGGGAAAATTTCTACAACAAACTTAATAATAAAGATACATACAATGACGAGGGCGAAACAGAAAATATACAACTGAAATATATTTCTATTTTAGAAAATATTCGGGAAAATAATTTAGACCTGTTTAACAGAATTAAATATCTGCCTAAAAAAGCAAGAACGGCACGTAAATACACAGTAGAAAATCCGTCACTTATAACCTTTTTCAGAAAAGGTGCATTGAACAAAATCATAATATCTGACGGTAAAAAGTATGAAGATTTGCCGTTTGAAGATGCCGTCAAGTATTTTGAATGCCTTCCTGATACAGTAAAACAAACAATTACTAAACAATATTATGACTTACTTGATTTTAATAAACAACAGTTTATACAAAATGACATTGCGGAAGAAACTGTTACTAAACGCGGCGGTTCATCAAACCATAAAACAGTTAAATTACGTATTGAATACGCTATAAAAGAAGGACGATTAACGGACGTTCAGGAAGATTACCTGAAAAAAGTTCTTGATTTGTATAATGCCGGAGTTGTTCTGAATGAAACAAGCAAGAAAATCAAAAATGAAATCGCCAAAACAACAGATAGTCAGGATGTTTATAACAGTGTAAAGAAGAATATACCTGAAACATATTTTACTAATACAAGGGTAAAAGAAAAGCCAAGCGAATCTGCCAGAGAGGTTATCTTATCAGAGATGTTATTACTTTAACTTAAATTTTTTTGCGAATGGAGGTTACTTGCAAAAATTTAAGGTGTTTTAATGAATAAGTTACAGGCTAAAAATTTAATAGAAAATACTTTTAATAACAGGTTCGACAAAGGTCAATTCAGGAATTTTATTATAAATCTTCTTGACAAAATAAATGAAACTAAAGCCGTTAGTGTTGGTCAGGCACAGGTTAAAGAAGCATTCAGAAAATATGTATTATCTTATCAGAGAATAGGACAATACACTGATAAAAAAGGGAACATTATCGATGCTTTAATTGTGCACCTTAATGATAAGTGCTCGTTAGACAGAAGCAGAACCTTTTTAAGAAATTTTGTTGCGGATTATATGCGGACGAAAGGGAAAGAAAATGCTCTTGTTGCATTTTATTGCGATAATTCTGCTGACTGGAGATTCTCTTTTGTAAAACTGGAAATATCGTTGAAACAAGATGATAAAGGTAATGTAAAAGTTGCAAATGAGTACACTCCGGCTAAAAGATACTCATATCTTGTCGGAGAACTTGAATCTAACCACACTGCACAATCAAGATTGGTAGAACTTTTAGTAAAAGAATACCCGACACTGGAAGAAATTGAAGAAGCCTTCAATGTTGAAAAAGTCTCAAAAGAATTTTTCGCACAGTATAAAGAACTTTTCTTGCAACTTGTAGATAACCTTAAAGACATTCGCAGTAAAGATGACCGCATTAATTTTGAATTTACTACCCGTTCAATAACAGAAGCAAACTTTTGTAAGAAACTTTTAGGTCAGCTTGTATTTTTGTATTTTATCCAGAAAAAAGGCTGGCTTGGCGTTCCGAAAGGTGCAAACTGGGGCGAAGGAGATAAACAGTTTTTAAGACATACCTTTGAAAAAGCGGTAGCGGAAGGTAAAAATTTCTTTAATGATTATCTGGAACCGCTTTTTTATAATGCACTTGCAAACGGTGAACGTGATGAACAAATATTTGATTTGCTTGAATGCAAAATCCCTTTTTTGAACGGTGGGTTATTTGAGCCTTTAAATGGATATGACTGGGTAAATACAGATATTGTGTTTGATAATAGTATTTTTTCAAACACAGAAAAAAATAGAATTGGAGATACAGGTACTGGTATTTTAGATGTTTTTGACAGGTACAATTTTACCGTAAAAGAAGATGAGCCGTTAGAAAAAGAAGTTGCGGTTGACCCTGAAATGCTCGGTAAAGTTTTTGAAGAATTACTGGAAGTTCAAGACAGAAAATCAAAAGGTGCGTTCTATACCCCTCGTGAAATTGTTCATTATATGTGTCAGGAATCTCTAATAAATTATCTTGCAACAGAACTTAATGCAAGTGAAGATGCTGATTCTGACAATTTAACCAAACAGGATTTAGCTGATTTTATACACCATTCGGACCAAATATCCGACAGAGAAGCAATCGCAAGTCAAAAAGAAAAATCGACTTCTGTTTACAAACACATTATATCCGAAAATATACGTAAAAATGCTGAAGCTATTGATAAAGCTCTTGCTAATATTAAAATATGCGACCCGGCTATAGGTTCCGGGGCGTTCCCTGTTGGAATGCTTAATGAAATTGTAAGAGCAAGAATAGCTTTGGTTGATTCAGGTTACTTACCGCAGGCTAAAAAACGTTCCGTGTATGAATACAAACGTCAGGCAATCCAAAATTCAATCTATGGTGTGGATATAGAATCCGGAGCCGTTGAAATCGCCAAACTAAGACTCTGGCTCTCACTGGTTGTTGAAGAAGACGATATTAAAAATATTAAAGCTCTGCCTAACTTGGATTATAAAATTGTTTGCGGTAATTCTCTATTAAATGTTCCAAGAACATTGTTTAATGACAGTTTATTTAGGCAGTTGGAAGAACTAAAGCCGCAGTATTTCAATGAAACAAGAAAAGCTGAAAAGAAACGATTAAAAAAAGAAATTGATGCAATTATCAAAGAACTAACAAAAGACGGAACTTTTGATTTTGAAATTTATTTTTCAGAAGTTTTCCATGAAAAAGGTGGTTTTGATGTTGTTATAGGTAATCCTCCATATGTATCAAATAAAGGGACTACCGATGAAGAAAAGAAAAATTATTTAAAACTTTATGGAATGTCTGACGACCTGTATAATTATTTCTTTATAAAATCAATATCAATACTAAAAGAATTTGGGACATTGGCTTTTATAACTTCTGATACATATTTAACAATAAATTCTAAGTTAAATCTTCGAGACTTATTTCAAAAAAATAAAATATTAGAATTAATAAAAACAGATAATGTATTTGAAAATGCAATGGTTTCTCCAGCTATTTTGATTATTGAAAAAAGAAATATGGAGCGTATTGATTACAATTTTATTTTTAAAGATGCTATTAACGATTTTAACAATCCATTAACTGAAAAAATAAATGTAGCAACATACCGAAATGCCGTAAATAAAGTATTCTTTTTCCCAAACAAATGCAATATAGAGTTTTATAACAAATATAATTCTAAAATAAATGAATTATACAACAGTTGGTGGGAGTGTATATCCACAAGCAAAAATATTTCAAAGAATGAATCAAAACTTAATATATATCGTCAAAGTTTAAAGGAACAGGATATAGTATTATTAGGAACCGTTACAGAAGGCGGACAAGGACTAGCAACAGCTAACAATGGAAAATATATTGCCGTAAGAAAAACAAGTAAATGGGCTGAAAATATTATTTCATCCCGCCCGCAAAAACTTTCAGAAGCGATAAAGAAATCAAAGATAACAGAATTAAACGAAATTAAAGATTGCAAAAGTTATCTTAATAATATGTCTGAATCCGAGATAGAATCTTTGTTTGATAGCTTAAAAGAAAAATATGGAAGAGATATTTTTGGACAGGGATATATCTATAAACTGATTGATGACTCTGAAATTGCCAATGTAGATGAATTAACAGACGAAGAAAAACTTAATGGCATAGATATGAATAAGCCGTATTATGTACCTTATGATAAAGGAGATAAAGACGGTAACAGATGGTATCTGGAAACGCCTTTTGCAATAGCCTGGACAAAAGAGAATGTTAAATTTTTAAAAAGTAATTCTGGGAAAAAAGGAAGTGGAATGCCAGTTGTGCGGAATCCTCAGTTTTACTTTAAGCCAGGATTTTGCTGGAGTAATGTCCTCAATCCACATGCAAAATTGTTAAAGACAAAACTAAAAGAGAAGACTATTAATGACGTCGGTTCAATGTCTCTAAATACAGTAAAAGAACACTTGGTGCCCAATTATTATATTGTTTGTATATTAAATTCAAATATTATTTTTGAATATTATAGAAACTATGTAAATAATACTGTTAATATTCAAATTAATGATATTAGGCAATTACCAATAATTATACCAACCAAAGAGCAATTAACTAAATTTAAAAAACAGTCTGATAAAGCATATCAAATAAAAAAACAGCAATTTACAAATATTATCACTGAAAAAGAATCTGAAAAATTACTAAAACCTATAGAACAAAAATTAGACCTAATGGTATATAAGCTATATGGACTAAGTTATAGTGCAATACTTTCGATTGATAAGGATTTTGATTTAACAGAACAAGAATATAACGCATACAAACTTTGACAAACCAAATCTGACCGAATCTGACGCATTGATATTCTAAAATAAAATATCACCTAGAAAGGATTTAATAATGGAACTATTAATCGGACTAATATTATTGTATTTTGCAGCATTCAGTGATGATTAAATAAAACTTTTTATCAAGAAAGGGTTGAACTGATTTGAATTATAAAAAATATTTTTTAGTAATAACTTTAATTATTTGCTTGGGTTTGCCAGTATTCGCAAGCCCATACACTGATTATTGTGAAAAAGTAGTTAATCAAATGATAGCAGTGCTGGGGTTTTCAGATGATTATTTACTAAACTATCCTGTCAGAGTAGATGTTGAAATTATGCCAGACGGCTCTGTCAAAAATGTGTATATAAGAGATTACATGGGACGTCGTCAGGTAAAATGGGAAAATAAAATCCTTGATACAACATTTCCATCTCACAATCTTATGAAAGGTATAGGCGGAGGTCCTGCTGTTTCTGTTGTAGAACGTCTTATAAAAAAATCCGAATTAAAGAGAATGGAGCAGGAAAAGTTTTTGTTTAACCTGCGTTCAGCACTGATGGACGGTTTTTCATATCCTGCAAAGAATCAAAACTTAAAAGCAAAGGTAAGATACACTGTAGATAAAATGGGAAGGTTAAGAAACTATGAATTAGTTGAAAGTTCAGGTAATACTTCCTTTGACAATGCCGTACTAAAATTCCTCGATAACAGACAGAATTATACAGTAATGTATTTACCGACTTTGCAAACAGAAACTTATACGGATACCGTAACATTTAGAAGTAAATAAAAAAGAGCAGTTTTAATCACTGCTCTTTCTGCTATTAAAGCTGTTTCCGCTATTTTACAAGTAATCTTGCCTCTTCAAACTTCTCCTTCATAGTAGGATTATTCTTCGTAAGTTTCTTGATTGTTAAGTCTTCCGCCTTGTTATTCGCTAACCGCAGATTGTTTTCAGAAGATAACAACGCTTCTTTAGTTTTCTGCAAACGTTCTATAGTCTTATCAATCTCATCAATAGCAATTTTAAACTTTTTACTTGCCTGCTCATAATTCTTTGAAAACTTATCTTTAAAATCATTCATAGCGGCTTCAAAGTTTGCAACGTCAATATTCTGCGCTCTAACAACAGCAAGTTCCTTCCTGTATTCTAAGGAGTTCAACGCTGCATTTCTTAAAACAGTGATTATAGGTATAAAGAACTGCGGTCTTATTACATACATTTTTTCGTAATAATGAGACATTTCTACGATTCCGTTGTTATACAACTCATTCTCAGGCTCAAGCATTGAAACAAGAACAGCATATTCACATTTTTTCTCACGTCTGTCTTTATCCAGTTCTTTTAAGAAATCTGTATTTTTCTTCTTTGTAGAAGTTGTATCAGCTTCGTTTTTCATTTCAAACATTATTGAGATAAATTCATTACCGTCAGAATCATAATCACGATAGATATAATCACCTTTACTGCCGGATTTCACTTCATTATCTTTTTCAAAATAAGCAGCTTTAAACCCTGTAGCACGTAATTTTTCAAACTCAATCTCGCAGTGCTGTTCAAGACTTTCACCTATCATTTTTGTAGATAATTTCAGTTTGTAATCCTTTAAACGTTCAATTTCGTCATTCTTGAACTTTATCTCAGTTTCATATTTTTCCTTAAGACCTTGTTCACGTAATTTATGCTCCTTTTCAGCCAGTTCACTTTCATTAGTAATTTTTAAGATAAACTTTTCCTGAGCGGAAAGTTTATTATTCATATCCACTACAATATTTGCAATTTCACGCTCTTTATCTTTATTGAAAGTTTCTAACCTGTATTGAAGTTCATTAACTTCATTGTCTTTTTCTGAAATAATTTTGTTAATTTCAGCCTGTTTTGCTATTTGTGCGGATTTTATTTCTGATTTTAATTGTATTATTTCAGCCTTTTTAGCATTTATTTCTTTGTCAAATGTTTTTCCCATTTCAAGTTTAGTAGATAAAAGCAGGTTCTTTTTATCTTTTTCAAATTGTGCTTCTTTGTCTTTTAAATCTTTTTGAAATTCTTTATCTCTAACCTGTTTTACTATAGCAGTATAAAGAGTTTCATCTACCTGAAAAATTTCTCCGCATTTAGGGCATTTAATTTCGTTGTTCATTTTTTCATCCTTTCGTTTTCTTTGTGTCAACTGTTAGGTACCTAGATGACTTAAGAAAATGAAAAGGAAAAATTTGCCTAGGTGCGGAAAGGATGAAAAATAGGCTAAAACCTAGCATTGCTAAGCGTTTTAACCTATTTAGTGGAATTTGCTATATAAGTCCCAAAAATTAATGCTTGAAATTTAAAAATTTTTATGTGACAATAAGCCTTGTCAATTAAATACAAACTATGGCAAGGTAGCTCAGCTGGTGAGAGCGCACGGCTCATACCCGTGAGGTCGAGAGTTCGAATCTCTCCCTTGCTATTTTTATTTGTTAAGTATAGCTGGGATTTTAGCTTTAATATTTTTTTATAATGTATCTAGTTTTTAATTTTTTTATGGGTAATTCGCCGTCCGCAGATTTTCAATCACAATAGAACCAGACTCAAGTATTCGTCTGCTTCTCTTGTAGGCACGGCTTTCCCTCTTGCAAAACAATACTTAATTGTTTTGCTTCGGCAGAGTCCGTGAGGTCGAGAGTTCGAATCTCTCCCTTGCTAATTATAATGAGATAGGTTTAACCTATCTCTTTTTATTTTGTATGTAATTTAACGGGACATTTTATCTGAACGCATAAAATGATTATTTGGCAAAGTTGGCTTTGTGTTTGACCTTTAGCGGTCGGAAGTAATCGTTTTATATGTTACAAAACGGTCTTTTACTGGTCATCATTGTCTGATTACTGTCCAAGAATTGTCTTAATTTTTCTATTTTAAAACCAATGTTATAGCCTATTTCGTCCTCATAATCTAATTTGTACGGATAAAACGATTATTTGACTTTTGAGGACTATGTGAGTAATTTTAAATTTATTTTTGAGGTAGGTAATTTTTTACAATAGGTCGGATATGGATTTTTATAATTACAAAACAATACGAAAAGTAAAAAATATATAAGCAGATAGTCCTAAAATCAAGATTTAATTATAGTGTCCGCTCAAACTCATTAATTTTATCTCTATATGTATAAATTGGTAATAATAAAAATCTATCAATCAAGTCAAGAATTTCTGAATCTTCTTGTAATTCATAGACTTTTAATATTATTTCAAATAAACTACCAATCTCAAAATTCATATCAGTATTTTTTAAATTTTCTTCTTCTTTTAATTCAATAAATCTATTTATTATCAATTTATATTTATTTAAGTATTGTACATTTATCAAACTTTCATTCAATTCATATATAAAATGTGTATAGGATAAAAATGCATTTGAATTAACTATTAGTTCAAATAATGGATTTAAAAATAATTCTTCAGGCTCATTGTATTGATGTATAAATTTTAGACAGGTTCTTTTTATCTCATTATTATTATCATTTAATAATTTGGCGAAATTCTCTTGATAGAATGTGGTTAGTCTTATTTCTTTATTATTTGCATATTGAGATAAGACTTCTGCTGCACCTATTTTATAGTCTTTATCATCAGAATAAATATATTTTAAAGTTATTTTTTTTGCTTTTTCAAAATGTAGACTATAGTGAGTGAATATACCAGAAATTAGTTTTTTTACAGCAGGAGTCTTATTTTCAATATTTTGTAATAATTTAAAATAGAATTCGAAATTATCAATAGAAGAAGTTTTACCAATAAATTCTATAACAAACCCCGATTGAATAAACTTGTTATCCGATAAAATCAACTTTTGTAATATTGATAAAGCATAAGTCTTATCATAATTATACAATTCATATAATGGACATGTAAAAGCAACTTTAGTTGCTAGGCTTAATGTATGAATTCTATCAAAAATAATATTAAACTTGTCCTTAAAATTTATATCCCTAGATAATATTTTTTTTAATAACCATAAAGCCTGACCATTAGTACAATTTAATGAAACCGTATCTATATCATTATTATCCCATTCATCATTATATTGAGGATTTATTATAAACTGGATTATTAAATTAATACAATAATTTGATAAATGGACTCCATTATCGTCAATAAACGAATTTAGTAAGGTAATTATACTGTGATTAAAATCTTTATAGCTGATATTAAAACAATATTTTATTAAATTTTCTTTTTCTGCATAATAACCAGCTAATTTGGATAAACCTTTTAATATTGCATTAATATAGTATGATGAAGTTTTATTTATATCTAAATCATAAATAAAATTTAAGAATTTTAGTGGTTCTTGTGAGATTATATCCTCCATAACATTAGCTAATTCAAAGGCTCCTCCAGAACAAGGTGAAAAACGACTACTATTAGTTATATGTTTATACATTGCATTTTTCCACTGGTTTAATGTCATTTTAATGGCTTTTTCTTTAGGAATTGGGGATACGACAAGTCCTCCTTCAATTCCTGGTGGTTCTTTTAGGAAAATGGTTGTTTTAAATTTCCTTTGTAATTCAAGTAATTTCAATATTGCAGCCTGATATTTAAGTAATCTTTTTTTATCTAATGAATCTAATAGTTGTGCTTGAACATGATCTATTGGGCTATATCCAAAATGTTTTTGCTTTTTTAAATCTTTAAAATATTCATATTCATCGTTGTTTCTATAATTTAATATTGTTTTAATTAACTTTTCAAATAGATTTTCATTGCAATTTTGCGTGAATTTATTTAATAAAAGCATTATTAAATAATTATGATTTGAACAGTATCCAACATTATAAATGTGAGGATTATTGATAATATATTCAACAATTTGATCTGAATAATCTAAGGGTAGAAAATATAAACTTTTTAAAATGAGAAACAAAACAGATCTATATTCTGAATATTTATAATTTTCTATATATTCCCAATAAGCATTTGGATTTTGTTTTGCATAAGAATTAAAAGCTATACTAAATGTTTTGAAAAGGTAATCCTCGTATGCATATATATTATTTGAACAAAGGCTATCATATTTTAAACCATTATCGATATACGTTACTGAATGTTCGATACCATATAGTAAATATTTAAAAGTAGATTCTAGAAAAAGTTTAGGTGATACTGTTACATAGTCTTCAATATTATGAATGTTTAAGAAATTAGAATTATTATAACTATCTTGCTTATTTAAATTTTCTTGGATAATTTTATCAAGTAATATTCCATATAATTCAAAAACTTGTTCTGTTTGAATGAAATCTTTCATAACATATTGAAGATGGCCAAATAAAGATTTGATACTAATAGAATTATTTTGTAATAAACTTTTAAGAATATTATATAATCGAGTATTTTTGTATAAATAAGACGAAAATAAAAATCGTGATAATGTATTTGGATATCCGATTAACATTATTTTAGTTAAATTAGTATCGTTTAATTGATTTATTATCAAGTCAATTTTTTCGGTATATTTATCTGCAAACATAGTCAAAAGTTCTGCAGCTTGATTAAAATTTTCATTCTCTATATCTATTAAATTTTCTAAAAGTTCTCCTGTATTATATTGGATAAGGAACTCAGCTTCTTTATATTCATATTTATTTAAAATTGCATTTTTAATTGTTCCCTGAACCGTAATTAAAATATTTATCTCATCGTTTGTTAAATTTTCGAAATTTAAAAGCACATCCAAAATTAATGTTCTTATATGTACTCTGATATTTTCACTATTTAAGATCCTTTTTAGCTCAAAGAGATATCTTCTAGTATCAGCTATTCTTAAATATTCTAAAGCTTGTCTAACATTTGATCTAATAAATAGGCTTTGGTCACTCGTCAATATAAAATCATATAAAGATTTTTCTGTATTTGCTGCTAGTGTTCTCGCAAAACAATAATCATAAAATGTTTCGTGAAAAAATGAAATATTTTGTCCGTTTTGACAAAACACACCTTCTGATAATAATCGATTTAAATTAGTTTTGTATCTATCAAAAATGCAATGTGGTGCTGTGAGAATTTTCTTATTATTAAGATAAGTCACCAGTAAATTTATCAGTGAGTACCAAGCTTCATCACCTATAATTGTACATTTACTATCCCAAAATGCATTATATAATTCTATTTTATTTTCGTAATTTAAATTTGTTATATCTGTATTTTCAGATACAGCACATAACATTTGCAAATGCAAGGGGATAGAAAATAATTTAAGAGATTTCGCATTTATTCTATTTGTATTTACTCCAAGATTTACTAAAGTACCTGTAACTACCTCATTTGATAAATCATTTATGAAAAATTTTTCTACAAATTCCTCATTTAACTGGATAAAATCTTTTAATCTTAAATCTTTACTTAAATCAAAGTCACGGCAGGCAATAAGTACTTTTATATTTGTATATTTATTTACTTGTTGTAACAGTTGGTTTATCACAAGCCATTTGTTAACACTTCTTCCGGAAACAGAGCTAAGAGAATCTAATTGGTCGAGAATTATTAAGGCAGGTTTATCTTGAGCAATATTTGCTAACAAATCAACGGGTGAAATTCTTTCATTATATATACATTGACCTAATTCTTCACAATTATTAAAATTATCAAAAATCCTTATATCTATAGGTATGATTGTATAACCATTATCTTTTAATAAGTTATCAACTTCTTTAAGTATAATACTTTTTCCACATCCGGCAGAACCTAACACAAAGAAATATTTTTTATTATCTGACGAATTTATTTTATTAAAAATATCAAATATTTCTGTTCGTTCAATTTTATATTTTCGGTAAAATGACGAGGTTGAATTGATAAAATTATTATTGTAATCTTCTAATTTAGTTAAAAGTTGAGAATTTAAATTATAATCATTAAAAACGAATCCTTTATCTTCTTGTAAATATCTTATTAAATCCAGTTTTGTAAATTTTTCATTATATCTTTCTTGAGAAAAACGAAAAAGTGAACTAAAAATATCATCTGAAGTTGGAGACTTAAATATACAGTTAATCAAATTAATGGTATCTTTTTTTAATGTATTATTATCTTTAATCCTAGTCTCTATTCTTCTTAAAAAATCAAAAATATAATTATCAAGATTATATTGAAAGTCCTCTGAAGTTATATCTTTATCAGTAAATTTTATGCTTGTAATTTTTTCACGTAATTTAGAAATAATATCCTTTGTTTTTTCAGATGTAATCATAGAATTGAAAAACGTAGATTTATTTTCTGCCTTTATAGCTCTAGCTACAATTTCGTCTAGTTCCGTATTGCTTGATGATAGAAATACACATACAGCATTTTTATCTTCATCAATTCTTTTTATAAAATTATGTAAAATCCTCTTGCTATAAAGATTTGAAATTGTCCATTCGATATCATAATTTTTAACCTGTGTACAATACTTCTTTTCTCCTTTAGTTACAATGTACTCATAGCCATCTTTTATTTCATCTGGCTTTTCAAAATAAATTGAAGAGGAATTTTCTTTATCAAGCAATATACGACACATTTCTTCTACTGCCCAATACGATTCATATACATTCCCGGCTTTATCAGCAGAACCACCTTTTAGTGCCATAACAACTCCTTTAGGGTGATTATAGCATAAACAAAGGTTTATTTTGTTGCAATTTAAAAATTAAAATTAAATACAAATTTTATCAATACAAAACAACACAATCCTTAGTAATTGTGTTCCATTATAGATTAAAACGAGTTAATGTATGTACGATGAACAATACGTATGTTAACATTAAACAAATCGCAGAATTAAAAGGCTTAAAAAGTACCCGTTCGATAAGACTTGCAATTAACCAAGGTAAGTATATTGCAAGAGAAATTGAAGTAAGAGGCGGGAAATCGTATGAAATTCTTTATTCTTCATTAGAACCTGAGATACAAGATAGATTAGATGAA
>CAJMSH010000015.1 GCA_905216055.1 uncultured bacterium
AACGGAACGAGCAATAATTACTGACGAAGCAAATTTCAAAGGCGTGTATTGTTTGAGTGTAACGAGTTTACACGCCTTAGGCTGAGCCTTGTAAATTATTAGCGAGTGAATGTGTGTCGCTGGTTTTGAAGCACTTTTGCCACCAAAAGGGCTCCTGTCTGGAAGACCCTGCCGGAGGCATAATGTTATTTTGAATTCATAATCCAGAATCTAAAAACTTTACCGCTCAAACAGCACTCGTTTTGTTGTTGTTTCGCTAACATTAATTCTATAAATGCTGTTTTACAAATCTTCAGGAATATAAATGTCAGCTTTTGACAAAAGCTCTCTTGTATGTTCATAACAACAAGATTTATGACATATCTTTTGGTATTCTCTTACAATATTTAAAATGTCATCTACTGACATTTTTATAATCCTTCTTTCACCTTCAATAATTCTAGCCATTTTCCCTATTCCTTTCAAAATGTATTACGGAATGATTAGGCTAAAACTTTTGCAATATCAGCTTTTAAGTGTAAAAATTATTGTTCAAATTTTAAACATAAAAAAACAGCCCCTTTAATAGAGGCTGTTTTTCCTTATGAATTTGATAACTATTCGTGTTTATCGTCGTTATCTTTATTTTCGTTACCCAATTCGAAATCAGGAGAACCGAACATTCCTTCGATTTCTTCCAAAATAGCAGATGGTTTTCTTGCTTGATTTCTTTGAGCAACTGCACGTTTTCTTTCTTCACGTTCTTTTTCTTCATTCGCATTAGAAAGGTGATGGAAGCCTGTACCTGCAGGGATTAGACGACCGATGATAACGTTTTCTTTCAAACCTCTCAACATGTCTTTCTTACCTTCAACTGCGGCTTCTGTTAAGATTCTTGTTGTTTCTTGGAATGAAGCTGCTGAAATGAAGCTTTCAGTGTTCAAAGAAGCTTTTGTGATTCCTAACAACATGTATTCACAAGTTGCAGGAGTACCGCCTTTTTCTTCTACTGCTTTATTTTCTTTTTCGAAAGTTTGCATTTCAACAAGTTCGCCAGGTAACAATGTTGTATCACCGGCTTCAACAACTTTAACTTTCTTAGTCATTTGTCTTACGATGATTTCAACGTGTTTATCTGCAATTTCTACACCCTGTGAACGATATACTCTTTGTACTTCATCTACAAGGTATTGTTGTGCAGCTTCTGGACCGCAAAGTCTGATTACATCGTGTGGGTTCAAAGGACCGCTTGTTAAAGGTTGACCTTTTTTGATTTTTTGTTTGTTTTGAACAACGATGTTTGCATCAATTGCGTATTTGATTTCAGTTCTGCCATTATCTGTTACAAGATACAATCTTGGAAGATCGTCATCTGTTTCGATTTCAGCAATACCGTCTTCTTCTGCTAAAATAGCGCAGTCTTTAGGTTTACGACCTTCAAGAAGTTCTTCAACCCTTGGAAGACCTTGAACGATATCACCTGTTTTTTGTCTTTCAAATACCAATGTCGCAATGTTATCACCACGTAGTACAAGAGCTCCTGCTTCAACCTGTAACATTGTACCTGGACTGATAAGGTAAGGACGACCGTTTCTGATTGTTATTTGACCTTTTTCAACAGATGTAATCATACCTGATACAGGAGATTTTTCGCCGCTGTCTGCAACTACTGCATCTAATCTAACAAAATCACCTTTTTTAACGTTTACTTTGCCTTTTACTGGTAAAACTGTTTCATAAGCTTCACTTGTTAATAAAAGTCTTCTTGCATCTTCTTTGTCTGATTTAATAGATGCAACACCATCATTAATTGCTAATACTTGAGTTTTTGCAACAGGTGTTTTTGGTGCAATTGTTTCACCGTCTTTTACTAACAATTCTGTTTGAAGTGATGACATTGTTTTTGCATTACCTTCAAATTCACGACGAACAATCAAGTTTTCCAATACAACAATTCTTAAATTGTCTTTGTCATCAAGTTCTACCATACCTTTAAGGTGTGATAAGTATCCTTGCATTTGTAAAACTAAGCTTGTTCTTGTGATAGTTGCGCCGTCAAGATTTCTAACTCTTGCGCCGTCTTTGTATTGTAATTGAGTTACAGGAACAATATCAATCAAGCTGTCTGATGTATTAAATTTAATAGATACATTTTTCTGTTCTACATTTAATACTTGAACAGGTCTGATAAGGATTTGGATTGGTTGATTTGAAATACCGTCTTCATCCAATGATAAACTTGTATCAAGTTCTTCATCCAAATCATCAATATCCAAATCATCCATTGATGAATCCATAATTGTAACGATTGAAGTTTCTTTTGCTTTAATTCCTTCAGCAATTACAGTTCCTTTTTTTACAATTTCGCCTTCATCAACTTTTAATTCTGAAACATTTGCAAGTTGGTGGATTTCTCCAGGACGAATTGTTATTTCATGGATAACATCATTGTATTCTTTGAATTCTACAATACCATCGATGTGGCAATATACGTCTTTTACAACTTCTGTTCCTGCTGTAACGTGTGTTCCGTTTTCAACCATTTTTAAAGATGAATCTTTATTGATTTGGTGAATTTCTTCAGGAATAAATACAACAGAACCAGGTTTTGTAATAATTTGATTTTCATCAACTTCTACATCAACGTATCTGATTTCACCTGATGAAGTTACTGCACAATCATCATCAATAAGTTCTGCAATAATCATACCGTTTTCAACTGTTGTATCAACAGGTGCTTTAACGATATATTTTTCACCGGTTTTATTAACTGTCCATAATTGTTCTTTTTTAGTTTGTTCAAATGTAGCATTTTCAGGCATTAATGATGCAATTACAATTGTTAATTCTTTACCTTGAACAATTTTCTTGATATTTTTACCTTCAAATTTTACATCTTCAATTGCTAAATCTTCACCAAAACGAACTTCACCGCCGTGTTCGCAGATTGTTAATGTTTCAGCAAGTTTTTCGCCTTTTTTAATTTTTTGTCCGTCTTTTACAAGAACTTTTGAACCGCCAGGAAGGTTGTAAACATCTCCTCCAAGAACCCAAATAATACCTTGTTTATTTGTTGTTCTTGAAATGTTACCTTGTCTGTCTTTCTTTTCATCAGCTACGAAGTCTTCATATAATACTTCACCTGACAAATCTGATGAAATATCTTTTGTAGCTTTTTCTGTTAAACGAGAACCGCCTTGAGCTGCAGGTTCAAATTGTGCTAATTTGAAACCTTTTTCTACTTTCATTCCGTTTGTGAAGAATACTGTAGAACCGGCAGGAATATGATATTTTTCAGTTCTTTTAGCACCTTTAATTTCAATATCAGTTTCGTAGTTAGAAATATTAACTACATCCCCGTGACGAGTTCTTAATTCTCTTGTTTTAACGTTTGAAATAACTTCACCGTCTTGTTTTGCAATTACTTCTTTAATTGCATCTTTAACGCCAACAGCACCACCTGTGTGGAATGTTCTCATTGTAAGCTGTGTACCAGGTTCACCGATTGATTGAGCTGCGATAATACCGATTGCTTCACCGATATCAACCAATTTTTGAGTTGTCATTGCCCAACCGTAACATTTTTGGCAGATACCATATTCAAGTCCGCAAGTTAAACCTGAACGAACTTTCAATTCTTGAAGGTTCAAGTGTTTAACTTTTTGAATATCGTTTCTGTTCATTGTTGTTCCTGCTTTTACAAGAACTGTACCATCTGTGTCAACGATATCTTCTGCAATTGTTCTTCCTAGCAATCTGTCGATTAAAGGAACAATTACGTTATCGCCGTCAGTGATAGGTTTCATGTTAATTGATTTTGTAGTATGGCAGTCATCTGCGCGAATAATAACGTCTTGTGCAACGTCTACCAAACGTCTTGTCAAATAACCTGAATCGGCTGTTTTCAACGCTGTATCTACAAGCCCTTTTCTTGCACCGTATGATGAAATGATATATTCGGTAACGGATAAGCCTTCTTTAAAGTTTGATTTAATAGGTAAGTCGATGATTTGACCTTGTGCGTCAGCCATCAAACCTCTCATACCAACCAGCTGTGATACCTGTGATAAGTTACCTCTGGCACCAGAGAATGCCATCATATATACCGGGTTTAATTTATCAAAGTTTTCAACTACCTGAGAAGTTAATTTTGCTGTCGTTTCAGACCAAGTATCAATAACTTTTGTATATCTTTCAACTTCGGTAATTTCACCTTTTAAATATCTGTTTGTTGATTTTTCGATTTCAGTTTCGGCTTCTTTTAACAGCTCTTTTTTTATCGCCGGAACTTGCAAGTCTGCAATTGAAATAGTTGTTCCGGATTTTGTAGCATACTTATAGCCAAGGTTTTTAAGGCTGTTAGCCAATTCTGCGGTTTTTGCTCCGCCAAACTCCAGATACATTTGTGAAAGCAAATTGTTTAATCCTTTTTTATCCATTTGCTTGTTAATGAAATCTACAGTTTTTTTACCATGTGTGTATGTTGTTTCCATTATATATTTCCTTTTTTTATAATAACATAGCTTATTATTTTTATTAGGAAGGAGGTATTTATTAACCTCCTGCCTATTTAATTTTTGTTTTATGCCAAAGCATTTCTAACTGCTTCGTTGAAAATAATTCTTCCTGCAGTTGTTTCAATTCTTTCGCCGTGTTCGTCTCTTACAACGATTTTGTCGTGAAGGTCGATTACCCCGACTTCAAGAGCTGAAATTGCATCTTGGAAGTTGTAGAAATAACCTTTTGGTGCCATTTCCGGATTTTTCAAAATAGTCAGATAATACATACCCAATACCATATCCTGTGTAGGAGTGATAATAGGTTTACCTGTTGCAGGAGCTAAGATGTTGTTAGTTGCTAACATTAACATCCTTGCTTCTGTTTGAGCTTCGATTGACAAAGGTACGTGAACAGCCATCTGGTCACCATCGAAGTCGGCGTTGAATGCTGTACATACCAATGGGTGTAACTGAATTGCACGACCTTCTACTAATTTCGGTTCAAATGCCTGAATACCTAGTCTGTGAAGAGTCGGGGCACGGTTTAGTAATACAGGGTGTCCATCGATTACCTCTTCCAAGATATCCCAAACTACAGCTTCTGAACGTTCTATCTTTTTCTTAGCTGATTTTATATTTTGAACATATCCTCTTTCAATCAATTTATTAACAACAAATGGTTTAAATAATTCGATTGCCATTTCTTTTGGTAAACCGCATTGGTTCAATTTTAATTGAGGACCTACAACGATTACTGAACGACCTGAGTAGTCAACACGTTTACCTAACAAGTTCTGACGGAAACGACCTTGTTTACCTTCAATAATGTTAGATAATGATTTTAATGCTCTGTTGTTTGGTCCAACAACGGTTCTTCCGCGTCTGCCGTTATCAATCAAAGCATCTACTGCTTCTTGTAACATACGTTTTTCGTTTCTTACGATAATTTCAGGTGCGCCCATTTCCAACAATCTTTGTAAACGGTTGTTTCTGTTGATTACACGTCTGTATAAGTCGTTTAAGTCAGATGTTGCAAAACGTCCGCCGTCTAATTGAACCATTGGTCTTAAATCCGGTGGAGTTACAGGAAGTACATCCAATATCATCCAAGTCGGATCTGTTTCAGATGAAATCAATGAATCTAATAATCTTAAACGTTTAATAAGTTTACTTTTCTTTTGAACGGAATTTACATTTCCTGCTAATTCTGTTCTGATTTCTTCTGCCAATTCTTTTGTATTTACTTCTGAAAGAAGTTCTTTAATGGCTTCAGCACCGATACCTACTTTAAGAGTAGAATCTTCGTGTTCAGCCATATAATCTTCATATTCTTCTTCAGACAACAATTGTAATTTTTTGAATTCGCTTTCGCCCGGATCAAGAACAACGTAATTGTTGAAGTAAATTACTTGTTCCAAATCTTTTAAAGTCATATCTAAAAGTAAGCCTAAATAAGAAGGAATACCTTTCAAGAACCAAATATGAGAAACAGGAGCTGCAAGCTTAATGTGTCCCATTCTTTGACGTCTTACTTTTGAATCTGTAACTTCAACGCCGCAACGTTCACAAATAATACCTTTGTGTCTTACTCTTTTATATTTACCGCAATAGCATTCCCAGTCTTTTGATGGTCCAAAAATTCTTTCGCAGAACAAACCGTCTCTTTCTGGTTTCAATGTACGGTAGTTGATTGTTTCCGGTTTAGTAACTTCGCCGTATGACCATTTAAGTATTCTTTCCGGTGAAGCGATACTAATTCGTATATAGTCAAAATAATCTATACTTGTTGACATTTATATCTCCTTTTGTATTGTTAGTTTTAAGAAGTTCTTGAATATATCAGGAAGTCAGGAGGGCTTTTTTATTTTGCCCTCTTGTCTTCTAAAACTTCCTATATATCTCCGAATGTAGTCGGTGTTTCAAAGAAATTGATGTTTAATAACTCAGAATCCATATCTGATAGAACTCTTCTTGGAGCTGATTTTCTCAAATCATCCATATCAGTCATTAAGTCAACTTCTTGACCGTCTTTTTTCGCTACCGTAATATCCAAACCGATACTTTGTAATTCTCTTACAAGTACTTTGAATGATTCAGGAATACCCGGTCTTGGAATATTATCACCTTTTACGATTGCTTCATAAGCTCTGTTTCTACCGTTAACATCATCTGATTTGATAGTTAACATTTCTTGTAGAGTATATGCTGCACCGTAAGCTTCCAATGCCCAAACTTCCATTTCACCGAATCTCTGGCCACCGAATTGAGCTTTACCACCCAAAGGCTGTTGAGTAACAAGTGAGTATGGACCTGTAGAACGAGCGTGGATTTTATCATCTACAAGGTGGACAAGTTTAAGGATATAAGAAAGACCTACTGCAACAGGTTCATCAAACGGTTCACCTGTTCTACCGTCGATAAGTCTTACTTTACCGTCTTCATTTACCCAATCACAACCTGATTCTTTAATACCTTTTAGTAATTCAGCTTTAGTTGCGATTTCTGATTGGTTATCACCGTATCTTTCATCGAAAGATGGTGTTTCATAATAGTTGCCTGTCAAGTATGCAGCCAAACCTAACAACAATTCATAAGTCTGACCTACGTTCATACGAGAAGGTACACCTAGTGGGTTCAATACGATATCAACCGGAGTTCCGTCAGGTAAGAATGGCATATCTTCTTTCGGTAATATTCTTGATACGATACCTTTGTTTCCGTGACGTCCTGAAAGTTTATCACCTACTGATACTTTACGTTTTTGAGCGATGTAAACTCTGATAACTGTATTTGCTCCCGGTGGTAATTCGTCACCTTTTTCTCTGTCGAATACCTTAACATCGAGAACTCTACCGCCTTCTCCGTGAGGAACTCTTAATGAGTTATCTTTTACATCTCTTGCTTTTTCAGCGAAGATTGCACGTAAAAGTTTTTCTTCTGGTGGATGTTCAGATTCACCTTTAGGTGTAACTTTACCTACCAATATATCGTCTGCATAAACTCTGGCACCGATTCTGACAATACCACGTTCATCCAAGTGTCTCAAAGCATCTTCTGAAACGTTTGGAATTTCACGTGTGATTTCTTCAGGTCCTAGTTTTGTTTGACGAGCATCTATTTCTAATTTTTCAATGTGAACTGATGTGAAGATGTCATCGTGAACGCATCTTTCTGATAATAGAATAGCATCTTCGTAGTTATAACCTTCCCAAGGCATATACGCTACAATTACGTTTTTACCTAATGAAAGTTCTCCGCAGTTAGTAGAAGCACCATCGGCAATTACATCGCCTTCTTTAACTTTATCACCTTCGTGAACTAATGGCTTTTGGTTGATACAAGTATCTTGGTTACTTCTTACATATTTCATTAATGTGTGAACGTGAGGTTTGTTGTGAATATCGCGGATGATAATTTCTTCACCTACAACTCTTTCAACAACACCGTCACAATCAGATACGATAACCATTCCTGAATCACGAGCTGCTCGTTTTTCCATACCTGTTCCAACTACCGGTCTTTGTGTAATTAAAAGAGGTACTGATTGACGTTGCATGTTTGATCCCATCAATGCACGGTTAGCATCATCGTGTTCAATGAACGGAATTAATGATGTCGCAACTGAAATGATTTGGATTGGAGATACACCGACAAAGTCAACTTTGCTTGATTGATCCATTGTGAATTCTGATCTGTAACGAACCGGAACATATTCATCTTTGAATGTTCCGTCTGGATTTAGTTGAACGTCAGCAGGTGCGCAACGATATTCTTCGTCTTCGTCTGCTGTCATATAAACTACTTCGTCAGTTACTTTTCCATCTTTTACTACAAAGAACGGGGCTTCTACAAAGCCGTAATCATTTACTTTTGCGTGAGTAGCTAATGAACCGATCAAACCTGCGTTCGGACCTTCAGGTGTTTCAATCGGACAAATACGTCCGTAGTGAGATGGGTGAATATCACGAACAGCAAATCCTGCTCTTTCTCTCATCAAACCGCCAGGTCCTAATGCTGAAATACGTCTTTTGTGAGTTAATTCAGCAAGTGGGTTAATTTGGTCCATGAACTGTGATAATTGTGATGATCCGAAGAATTCTTTTAATGAAGCAACTAATGGTTTAGTGTTCAACAAGTTCAACGGAGTAAGTGTTTCAGAATCTTGTAGGGTCATTCTTTCTTTTACAATTCTTTCGATTCTTGATAAACCTACTCTGAATTGGTTTTGTAACAATTCACCTACTGATCTGATTCTTCTGTTTCCTAAGTGGTCGATATCATCAACTGTTCCTTCATCATAAGTTAAATTGATTAAGTATTCGATTGATGCAACGATATCTTGAACTGTTAATGTTCTTTGGTTTTTAGGAATATTTAAGTTTAATTTTTTATTTAATTTGTAACGACCTACACGACCAATATCGTATTTCTTTTCATCAAAGAAACGAGCTTCCAATATTGAACGTCCGCCTGCTGCAGATGCAGGATCGCCTGGTCTTAATTTTTTATAAACTTCAATTAAAGCATCATCTGTTGTTTCTGCTGTATCTTTATCCAAAGTTTTCTTTAAGAATTCAAAGTGAGTGAATAAAGTTTCCATTTCAGAAACAGTGATACCCATAGCTTTTAATAATGTTGTAGCTAAGATTTTTCTGTTTTTATCGATTTTAACATAGATAATGTCATTTGAATCTGTTTCGATTTTCAACCATGCTCCGCGGTTAGGAATCATAGTTGCGTTGTATAATCTTTTTCCGGCCGGTGAAATATCACGTTTGAAGTAAACACCAGGAGAACGAACAATCTGAGATACGATTACACGTTCAGCACCGTTTACAATGAAAGTACCTTTGTCTGTCATTGTAGGAATATCGCCGATGTAAACTTCTTGTTCTTTGATTTCACCGCTGTCACGGTTTACTAATCTTACCATTACACGCAATTGTTTTGCATAAGTTGCGTCATGGATTCTTGCTTCTTCAATTGTATACTTTGCGTTGTCGAAAGTATAGTTTGGTAAGAAGTGTAATTCTAATCTGCCTGTATAGTCTTTAATTGGTGAAAAGGCAAGTAATTCTTCCTTTAAACCTTCTTTTAAAAACCATTCAAACGATTTTTTTTGCACTTCAATAAGGTCTGGTAAATCATCCAAACGAGTATGTGGGATACCCATTGGTGTTACTCTTTCTGCATATTTTGTGTTAGACATTAATTCACCTCGTCTATGTGTACGTACTATATAAAAAAATTGTATTATTTTTTCATCTTGTCATTCTGAATTTTATTTCAGAATTTCATGAAATTATTTACAATAATAAAAAATCTAACTTGAGGCTGTAAACCTTTCATTTTACTGAACTTCAGCTTAATGAACTTGTGTGTTAAAATTAAATTTGGGCACAATACACCTAACTTAAATTTAACATGTTATTAAATCATAATACATCAATTTTTTACGTCAAGAAAATATCGCTAAATTTAAAAAAATATGTTAAAATTTTGTTACATTGTGTTAAACCATTGATTTAAAAGCTTGAAAAGCTTGAGTATGTCCTGAATTGATTGTCAAGACTATACATTTTCTGAATTCATTATATGATTATATAAAAAGAGGGGTATAAATGAAAAAATTTGTTATATTATTATGCTTTTTATTGGTAGGGAAAGCTGCATTATCAGCGGATATTACACCTGCTAAGATTATGAATAAAGTAGATCAGGAAATTGTTTTAACCGGAAATCTCGTTTTTGATTGGCTTGATATTTCTCAAGTTGAAAGAGATGCAGTGATTGATAAATATCAAAAAGAACTTTTTGGTGAAAATACTGTATATAAATATAATAAAAAGGAATTTAGAGCAGAGTATAAGGATTATTTAAAAGACAAAGATTATAAAAGGCATTATATGCTTGTTCAAAACGGGGTTAAAGAAACTGATACCGAAAACCTTTGCGGTTTCTATTACAGAAACAATTTGCTAATAAGTTATGCAATCCAATATAAAAATGATTTAAGGACTGTTTATTATTATGATACTCTAGGAAAGCTCAGATATATAGATAAATTCTCTGAAAATTATCCGAATTTCCCTTATATGTCAAAACAATACAGAGCCAATGGAACTTTAGTGAGTGCAATATATTTTATTTCTCATGATATGCAATATATGTATAATGATGACAAGTCATTCAAAGGTGCTTGGTATAAAGACAAAATGTATGATAGACATGCAAAGCAGACATTGACAAGGTCGAATTGGTAGTTGTTATTCATAATAAATATTATAAGTATTTATAATATTTAATTAATTTAATTTTATAGCCTCCCGGCGGGTCTTCCAGACAGGGACACTTTTGATGGCAAAAGTGCCTCAAAACCAGCGACACACATCCACTCGCTAATAATATACAAGACTCAGCCTGAGGCGTGTAAACTCGTTACACTCAAACAATACACGCCTTTGAAATTTGCTTCGTCAGTAATTATTGCTCGTTCCGTTATCGTCGCACTATTAATATAAATTATTTATTTAAAATATTTCGACCATTAATGAAACGAATAATTAATGTTCGCGAAACAACAACAAAACGAGTGCTGTTTGAGCGGTAAAGTTTTTAAGATTCTGAAACAAGTTCAGAATGACGAACATACTTTGTGTATAAATGCGTCACCCTGAATTTATTTCAGGGTCTTGCTTGTATTTTTTATTGTGACACTTAAATTCTGAAATAAGTTCACAATGACAAGAAATATTATGTCACCCTGAACTCGTTTCAGGGTCTATAATTTCAAAAATGACAAAAATATAGCGAGTTCACTCGTTTTAAGTTGAGCGTTACAATTAATTAATGAGCGTAATGATGGTCGAGAGTTTCTTTGTGGTACTTTCTTGTCGGCATAAGAAAGTATGTATAAAAATATCTTTAGCAAATATTAATTGGATAATAATATTTATTATGTAAATTATTGTAACGAATAAAAATAACGTGTTAAAAATTTTTATTTACAGATTTTAATAGGAGGTGTATCACAAAATATAGAAAGGATTTTTTTTATGAACGTTTCCCCTGTCCAAAATAATAATTCTCAATCATTCGGTATGGCTTTTAAATTAAAAGGTGACGGTGCAAAAAAACTCGCTACTTTGCTTGAAGATGTAAATTCAAAGGAAGCTTCTCATATTACAGATGATTTAATTAAACCTATACATGAATTAAAAACAGCAGATGTTATTTATGATGGAAAAGATGTTACAATTACTCCAGTTCGCACGTTTAAATCCTCATTTGAAGATTTTGATGTTTTGGTTGTTAGTGATAAAAAGCCTGGTGTATCAAATTATATGAATCGTTCTTCTGTGAAATATTATGTAGGTAAAGATGATTATTGCGTAGTAGATTATCCAGAACGTAAAGAGTTATCTTCTTTAGAAGAAAAAACTTCGCTAGGACAGAAATTCTTAAATGCAAGAGAAATTGTAAAAGACATGGATAAACAAGCTGCACAAAGAGCTTATGATGCTCAACAGGTAGCAGAAAAGAATGCTCGTATTGATGCTAGAGCAAAAGAATTACAAGATTTATACGCTTAAGATATGAATGTAAATAAAAAAAGACCGATTATTATCGGTCTTTTTTTTATTATTAATTTTGCGGTTTCACAATTGATAAAACGTAATTGTTGTTGAAATATTTATTAGCAACTTCTATAATATCTGATTCTGTAATGCTGTTTATCAATTGAGCATACTTGTCATCAAATTGATATCCTCTGCCAGATGCTTCAAACCAGCCTATTGTTGTTGCTTTATCGAGGTTTGTTTCCTGACCTATAATGTAGTGACCGAGAAGTTTGTCTTTTGCTTCTTGTAGCTCTTTTGTTCCGACAAATTCTGTTTTAAATCTGAACACTTCTTCTTTTAATCTTTTCTGTGCATAGTCTAGATTTTCGGGATTAGTTCCAATATAGACAATGAATGCGCCTTTCAATATGTTCGGAGAATATTGAGAGCCGAGTTGATAAGCAAGGCCGTCTTTATCTCTAAGATTTTTGAATAATCTTGAACTCATTCCGTCACCTAGCATTGAATCTATAACCTGTAAAGTTGCGTAATCTTTGCGGTTTAAAACTCCTGCGGTTTGCCAGCCCATTATAATCCAATCTGTTTTAAGATCTTTGATTTTTGAGGTTGCTGTTTTGGCTTGAGAAATAGATGGAATTGAATGCTTTGAATAGTCAAACTTTTCACCTTGTTTATTGTTAAAGATTTTTGTAAATTCATTTATTGTTTTTTCTTTATCAACATTTCCGTTAATTGATATTACGACATTTTGCGGGAAGAAGGCTTTGTCGTAATATGCTTTTATATCATCTTGTGTAATTTGTGGTAAAGTTTTTGCAAGAACTTTATCGGAATTTGAATATGGTGTATTTTCAAAAATAAGTGTTTTGTAATTGTCTACTGCAACATTTAGCGGTATATCTTTACTTTTTTTGATTGTATTAAGTATATCTGTTCTTGATTTTTCTATTTCGTAATCATCAAGGGTTGCATTATTGATAATTTCATTTAATATTTCAAGAGTTTTTGCATATTCGTTTTTTGTTGTAAGCACAGTAATAGAGAAGCTATCAGCTTTTGCCGACGGAACAATTTTTATCCCGTTATCTTCAAGAAGTTCTGCAAGTTCTAGTGAGGAATATTTTTTAGTCCCTTTAGTTAGAACTGATGCTGTCAAATCTGCAGTTCCGGGAATTGTTTCCGTAAATTCTCCTCCTTTTGAAAATATGCTTATTGCAACAATATCGTTAACCTTGTTTGGTGTAAGAAGTAGTGTTGCACCGTTTGAAAGCTCATATTTTTTGGTGTTTTCATTTTCGCTTATGAGTTTTGCAGGAGTTGAAATTTTTTCTGTTGTGTTTGAAATTTGTACTTCTTTATTGGATTGCGGCAAAACAATAGATACTGCACTTTTGTCTTTGCCTAAATATTTGTTGGCAACTCTTTTGACATCATTTGTCGTAACTTTTTTGATGTTGTCGATGTAATTGTCGTAATATTTTATGTCGCCTGTTGTTACAAATGTATAGCCAATTTCGCTTGCGATATTTGAAATTGATTCTCTTTCATAATATGTATCTCTTTCTATGATATTTTTTGCAAGGTTTAATTGCTCTTCTGTAACGCCGTTTTTTTGAACATTTGCGATTTCTTCAAATATGTTATCTTCAAGTTTTTTGCATTTATCAGGAGTGAAGTTTGCTGAAATATAGAAAATTCCGTCATCTCTAAATCCTGAGTTTGCCGCAGCAATTGAATAAGCAAGTTGTTTTTGCTCTTTTATAGTTCTGTAAAATATTGAAGAACGTCCGTCTCCAAGAATTGTTGAAAGAACATCAAGTGCATAAGAATCTTTGTCATCGACATCGGTTCCTCTAAAACCGATTAGCATATAACCAGATTGAGTGTCTGTGTATGCTACTTTTTTTGCTTGAGATGTCAAAAGTTTTTCTTTTGGATAATTTGATTTTAGCGGTTTTTTATATTCCGAATTGAAATCGTATTTAACTTTTTCTATGGCAGATGCTGAATCTACATCCCCGACAATTACAGTAACCATATTTGACGGGTTATAGTATTTATTGTAGTAATCAAGGATTTCTTCTCTTTGAATTTTGCTTATAATATCAGCTTTGCCGATAACTTTTCTTTTATAAGGGTGATTTGTATATAACAAATTAATTAAATTGTCATAGACAAGAGTATTTGGAGAGTTTGCATCTTTCATAATCTCTTCGATAACGACTTTTCTTTCTTTTTCAAGCTCTTTTCTCGGAATTAGCGGATTGAGAAGCATATCAGAGTGCATTTCAAGAGCTAAATCAAAGTCTTTAGAAGGAATTGTTATGTAGTAATGTGTAAAATCTTTGCTGGTTGCAGCATTTGTGATAGCACCTTTAGTTTCGAGAATTTTATCAAATTCTCCGGGTGCGTGGTTTGTTGATCCTTTAAAGAATAAGTGTTCTAAAAAGTGAGAAACTCCGTTATTTTTGTCGTTTTCGTTAATTGAACCTGTTTTAATCCAGGTATCAATTGTTACAATAGGATTAGTTTTAACTTCTTGGATAACTACGGTTTGTCCGTTGTCGAGTTTGTAAACATTAAAATCTGCTGCATATACAATATTTGCAAATACTAAAGTTATTAATAAAACAATAAATTTTTTCATTTTATCCCCTTTATACAAATACACATAACCTATATTAAACATAATACAATAAATTTTTATATAGTAAACAGATTTATTTTTCTTTTGTAAATAAGGATTAAAAATAAAAATAAAATCGTCATTATTAATATAAAATTTAATGACGATTTAAAAAAAATTATTAATAGCTAATTCTTCTCGGATAATCTTTTGGAATTTTCCAGCCGTTTCTTTGTATTATTGCGGTACAGTATGTCCCTTGACTATTTTTATTACATCCATATGAACTATTATTATATAATGAGTTTGCATCTCCATCCCAATTATATAATGCGGGTTCCATTCCTTTTTTGTAGTGATATTTCCAGGCTGGTGCTTGACTAATCGGGTAAAATTCAAAGGTGAATGAACATTTCCCCCTTATTGCATGCAAAGAAGGCGCATTTTTTAAGCATTTTTCTGGATTTTTGGGGAAGAAAATTATTTCTCTATTTTCATGTTGAGGAAAAGAAAAGGCGCTCCCGTCTGCTAAAAAATATAGATATATTTTATTTCTATCAGGGTCTTTAGATTCTTGTTTATGTGTGATTTTTAAATATGGTGCTAGGTATTTTTGAAAAGATTCATCATTTTTATCTGATTGATTGACAATATTCCCTTCATCATCACTTTCTTCTGCAATAAAATAATTCCAGTTTTCAACTTCTCCATTGTCTACAATAGATTGTAATATAGCTTGGTTCATAATCGAATAAAACTTTTTCAATCTGGTTTCTGCAACTGTGTTATTGTAATTTTGTATTAATGCAGGCATGGTAAGAGCGGCAACTACACCAATAATGCCGAGAGTAATTAAAACTTCAGCAAGCGTAAATGCTTTTGCTTTTTCTATGAAACAGTGTTTAAAACTATAAAAGTAAGATTTTTGACAAAACTTACGAAAACTGTTGAATAAATTAGCGGTATTAGCCTCTATTGTTGATTTTTCGGGGGGGGGCAATTTCAAAAGCTTTTTGGTTAAACATTTTTCATCCTCCTTTTTTATTAATTATATATTATGATGTAAAATTTTTCAACTATGTAAAAGATTTATATTTTAAACATTGTTTCTTTGAGACCCTGAAACGATTTCAGGGCGACATAATATTTCCAGTCATTGTGAACTTATTTCAGAATTTAAGTGTCACAATAAAAAACACAAGCAAGACCCTGAAATAAATTCAGGGTGACACATTTATACACAAAGTATGTTCGTCATTCTGAACTTGTTTCAGAATCTAAAAACTTTACCGCTCAAACAGCACTCGTTTTGTAGTTGTTTCGCGAACATTAATTATTCGTTTCATTAATGGTCGAAATATTTTAAATAAATAATTTATATTAATAGTGCGACGATAACGGAACGAGCAATAATTACTGACGAAGTAAACTTCAAAGGCGTGTATTGCTTGAGTGTAACGAGTTTACACGCCTCAAGCTGAGTCTTGTATATTATTAGCGAGTGAATGTGTGTCGCTGGTTTTGAGGCACTTTTGCCATCAAAAGTGCCCCCTGTCTGGAAGACCCTGCCGGAGGTAAATAGTCATTCAGAATTAATATCAAAGTTTCTTTTTAACATAGACCCTGAAACGATTTCAGGGTGACATAATATAATTATTCTATGTCATTTTGAACTTATTTCAGAATTTAAGTGTCACAATAAAAAATACAAGCAAGACCCTGAAATAAATTCATGGCGACGCTTGTATATTTATAAACAAATATGTTCGTCATTCTGAACTTGTTTCAGAATCTAATAACAATCAGATACCAAAATAAGTTTAGTGTGAACTTGAGTTGAGTATAAAAAAAAGGCGGGAAATTAATTCCCGCCTTTTTAAGTTTTAAGCTTTAACAAGCGATTTTGCAAATGATTCTGAGCTTCTAGAATGAATTTCATCTTCAATTTTTGAAATGAATTCATCAACGCTCATAGAACCGACTTGACCGATTCCACGTGCTCTTACAGAAACAGCATTTGATTCCATTTCTTTATCACCGACAACTACTACATAAGGAATTTTCTTATCTTGTAAGCTTTCTCTTATTTTGTAGTTCATGCTTTCTGAGCGGTCGTCAAGATTTACTCTTATACCTGCATTACGCATTTTCTTGTAAACTTTTTCTGCAAAGTCGATATGTTTTTCGTTAGAAATTGGAACGATTGCAACTTGTGTAGGAGCAAGCCATGTTGGGAATGCTCCTGCATAGTGTTCAATTAAGATACCATGGAAACGTTCCATTGAACCAAAGATTACACGGTGCAGCATTACTGGAGTTTTCATTGAACCGTCTTTGTCTTGATATTTGATATCAAATCTTTCAGGTAGGTTGAAGTCTAACTGAATTGTTGCACATTGCCATGTTCTGCCGATTGCATCTTTTACTTTGAAGTCAATTTTTGGTCCGTAGAATGCACCGTCACCTTCGTTAATATCATATTTCATTCCACGTTTATCCATTGCTTCTTTTAGACCGGCTTCAGCTCTGTTCCAGTTTTCAATTTCGCCTACATAGTTATCAGGACGTGTTGATAATTCAACTTCAAATGACATATTAAAGATTTTCATTGTATCAGATACAAAGTCGATAATTTCATTAATTTCATCAACAAGTTGTTCCGGTGTACAGAAAATGTGGGCATCATCTTGAGTGAAACCTTGTACACGTGTCAAACCAGATAGTGCTCCTGATTTTTCTTTTCTGTAAACTGTTCCGAGTTCTGCCATTCTAAGTGGTAATGAACGGTATGAATGTCTGTTTGCTTGATAAATTAATATGTGGAAAGGACAATTCATTGGTTTTAGAATGAATTGGTCTTCATTTTCCTGATCTTCATCTTTTTGGATAAAGAACATGTTTTCACGATAGTGATCGTAGTGACCTGATATTTCCCAAAGTTTTGATTTTGCGATATGAGGTGTGTTAACGATTACGTAACCGCGTTTTCTGTGTTCTGTTCTCCAGTAGTTTTCAATTTCTTCTCTTACAATTGCAAGATTTGGATGCCATAGAACAAGACCTCCGCCTAATTCATCTCTTGTTGAGAATAAATCAAGTTTTGCGCCTAGTTTTCTGTGGTCACGTTTTTCAGCTTCTTCTAAGAAATGCAAATAATCTGCCAAATCTTCTTTGCTCCAGAAGGCTGTTGCATAAATTCTTTGAAGCATTTTGTTTTTAGCGTTACCTCTCCAATATGCACCTGCAACTTTTAATAATTTGAAAGCGTTAGCTTTAATATATGAAGTATTTGGAAGGTGAGGCCCTGCGCATAAATCGTTGAATAAAACATTCCCGTCTTTATCTTTTGTTAAGTATAATGTCGGGTTATCGTTTTTGTGTTCTTCCAATAATTCAGCTTTGTAAATTTCACCTTCTGCTTTGAATTCTGCAATTTGCTTTTCAACATCAGGAATGACATATTTTTCAAATGAAAGGTTTTGTTTAACAATATTTTTCATTTCTTCTTCGATTTTGGTCAAATCTTCTTGAGTGAAGGCATGACCGTCTGTTAAATCAAAATCGTAGTAAAAACCGTTCTCGATAGCAGGTCCAATAGCTAACTTTGCTGATGGGAAAAGCTTTTGAACAGCTTGTGCCATAACGTGAGATGTTGAGTGTCTTAAAACACTTAAAGTTTCATTGTTTTTTTCCATATTTATCCTTTCGTACCCTATTTGGGTTTGGCAAATCTGTTTTAAATAACAACTTTTTATATAAAACTTATTGCCCCCGGGGTGGATCCCCCTAACTAACTACGATTAGGATTGTAGCACTGATATATTTTTATTACAATATTTATTTCTTGTTTTAAGTTGACATTTTTATTGTTTACTTTAATAATTGAAAAAAAGGAGAATTTATGTCATTTTAAAAAAAAATATTTTCAGTTGTTCCTAAATACTATGATAAAGGGTATGTAAAATTTGATGTTTTAAAAATTTTTGGGAAAAATTGTTTTTATATTTATCGTGGATATAAGATTGATGGCAGTTATGCAGATAAATTTAATAAGTATTTTAACAATAATGATATGTTATTGAAGGTAAAAAATTTAAAGCAAGATATGGATGAAATTTCATGCAATTATATTGATAATTTTATGCATTTATCAAAATTTTGGGGAAAATATTTAAGAAAAGGTTACTGGTCAAATTATGATAAAAATTTAATAAATAAATATGAAAAAATGGGTTTCAAACAGCCTTTTCCGGAAATCGCAACTTTTAGAGGGGAAACATTTAATAATAAGTATGGATTGGTAGATTTACCTAAAGATGTAATCGATTATGTAAACGGAAAAGATATTATTGATGCAGGCGGTTGTGATGGTGATACTGCACTAATTTTCCATGGATTATTCCCGAAATCAAAAATTTATGTATATGAACCATTATCTGTTTATTTAAATACTGTAAGAAAGATTGCAGATAAAGTAAATTCAAGTAATGGTGAAACAATTATTCCTGTTCATAAAGGATTAGGTGATAAGCAGGAAATAACTAATATTGCATTTAGGGAATATTCTGAAAATTGTGATATTACGACAATTGATAAAGATTATAAAGGAAATAATCTCGGTTTAATTAAAATGGATACAGAAGGCTTTGAAAGTCCTATTGTTAAAGGTAGTGAAGATGTTATAAAAAAATATAAACCGGTCATGGTTATAGCAATTTATCATACTCCAGAGGATTTCTTTGATATGAAAGACAAATTGAAAAAATTAAATCCTGATTATAAATTTATGATAAGAAGAAGTGAATTTTTACATCCTACTATAGAGTTTGTATTAATTGCTTATTAGAATGAATATTTTTATTATTATGGAAAAATTATGAATTTAAAAAAATATTTTCAATTAGATCACGTCATTATTATAGAAAAGGTTTAAGAACAGGTTTCGTAAAATTTAGAATTTTAACTATTTTAGGTTTAAGATTTTATATTTATGAAGGTTATAAGATTGTTTTCGCTTGGTCTGAAGCTTTTAAAAAATATTTTGCAGCAAATAATATGAAATTGAAAATAAAGAATCTGAAACAAGGTATGGATAGTATATCTTGTGAATACATTGATTTTTTCATGAAGATGTCTAAAGTATGGGGAAAATACAGGTTTGGAAATTTTTGGTCAGAATATGACGAAAAATTACTAAAAAAATATAAAAATTTAAGCTTTAAACAGCCGTTTCCTGAGATTACAAAATTTAATTCAACAACATTTTTGCATGAATACGGATTGGCTGATTTACCAAAAGAGGTTATAGATTATATTAACGGAAAAGATATTATTGATGCCGGTGGTTTGAATGGTGATACTGCATTAATTTTTAATGAATTATTCCCTGAATCAAAAATTTATGTATATGAACCATTATCTGTATATTGTAATTTTGTGAAGAAAATTGCTGATAAAGTAAACTCAATTAAAGGTGAAAAAATTATTCCTATATTAAAAGGCTTGAGTGATAAGCCGGAAATTTGTAATATATCATTTGATAAAGTCTCTGATGATTGCGAAATTACAACTATTGATATGGATTATAAAGGTGGAAATTTAGGCTTGATTAAATCAGATACAGAAGGTTTTGAATCTAATATTATTGATGGTGCAAAAGATTCAATCAAAAAGTATAAGCCTGTTCTTGTTTTTGCAATTTATCATACCCCGGAAGATTTTTTTGATTTGAAGGATAAAATTGCAAAATTAAATCCGGATTATAAATTCATGATACGAAGAAGTGAATTTATAATCCCGACTGCGGATTTTGTATTAATAGCATATTAATTATATTTAAACGTTAGAAGGTTTATTTCCCCCAAACAATTTAACACAAGCTGCACTGATTACACCTGCTGAGATTCCTGTTATTGTTGCCCATTTAGTTTTCGCAACTCTAGGAATAAATTCTTTTATATCATTGAAAGATACACCGGTTAGCATATCATTAATAATCGGTTTTAAATCTTTTTTAGCTGATGCGATCATGTCTTTTTTCAAAAGTACACCATCTTTTTCAACTTTTTGAAGATTTTTATACATTTTGATTTCATTGTTGGAAATGTTTAAAGCAATATCTCTTGATGATTTATAAACATCTATCATATTATCGTCAATCGGAGTTTTTGCCTTGTAACCATCTTCTCCTATTACATCAACAATGCTTTGTTTAATGATTGGAATTGTTTTCTCAGGTAAAATCTCTTTTTCTGCAAGAATATTAAAATATTCTTCCAAGGACATATTTGTCCCTTTTTTCTTTGTTAAATCATCGATAAAGTCATTAATTTTAGTTCTTGCTGTTTTTATTTGTTTTTCTTGGGTTTTTAATTCCTTTTTAAAATCTTTTGCAGAAATTTTATCTCCTGGGAAAATTGAATTAAGTCTAGCTTCAATATTGTCATTAGCTCCTCTTGCAGGGATTATTGCAAATGCATTTTTCAGTGCGTCTAAATCTTTGGCATTTTGCAAGTTATCGACAGTTTTATAAAAAACATCTGAACTTGAATTTAAGAGCTCGTCCATGTTTTTTGCTGCTCTCGGAGCAATATTGTAACCTGTTATTGCCCCTGCTGTACCTACGCAAATTCCTGAAGCCAAAGCTGTTAAATTATTTTGAGTTTTATTATCATAACTTTGTATTGAATTAATAGGCATTAAAATTCCCCCTTTTATTTCATTAAATTTATTTTTATTAAAACTCGTAAATATAATTATTGCTATAATATAGCTCAAATGTTACAAAAAGTTACTTGTATTTTGTTCTGCTTATATTTTTTGTTGTAAAATGTTTTTATTACATAAGAAATGAGGTTTTAAATGAATACAGCAGTTTTAGTCGGAAGAGTAGGCCGTGATGCCGAAATCAGATATTTTGAATCAGGCAAAGTTAAGGCAAACTTTTCTATCGCAGTTAACCGTTGGGATGCTAAAACTAAATCAGAAGTTGCTGATTGGTTTAATGTTGATGTTTGGGATAAACTTGCAGAATTTGCAGGTGAGTATGTAAAAAAAGGTGCTCAAGTAGTTGTTGATGGCAGAATTGGTCAAAATAAATGGACTGATAAAGCAACAGGTAATGAAAGAGAAAATTTTCTTATTATTGCAAACAGTATTAGATTATTAGGTTCTAAAAGGGACGTTGAGCAAGATCAGTTATGATAATTAATTCAGATGTTGTAGGTATAATTGCAGATGATTTAACAGGCGCAAATGATACAGCTTTGCAGTTTCATTTGAAGGGGGCTAATACCCAAATTTTGCTTTCCGACGAGATTGAACCTTTGAATATTAAAAATACTCAAACTTGGGCGATATCTACAGAATCGAGAAATGTTGAACCTGAAGTTGCTTTTGAAAGAGTTTTAAAAACTACAAAAATGCTTGTAAATAAAATCAATCCTGATTATTTTTATAAAAAAATTGATTCTACATTAAGGGGAAATATTGCGGTTGAAGTATTAGGCATTTTATCTGTGTTGGATTATGATGCGTCAATTGTTGTGCCAGCATTTCCTGCTGAAACAAGAACAACTGTTGGGGGATATCACCTTATGAAAGGTGTTCCGATTGAAAGAACCGAAATGGCAAGAGATCCGTATTCTCCTATTTGTGAATCGCATGTGCCGACTTTATTAAAATCTCAAGTTTTACCGCAATATCAAAATCTTATTGGCAGCTTGGAGCTTAAAACTATCATGAAGGGGGCAGGTCCTAATCTGCAAAAAATTAATGAGTAGGATCGAGAAGGGAAAAAACATATAGATGCAGAAGCCGATTCAACTGTTGATATTGAACAGATTGCACTTGCCATTAAAAAATCTGAAAATAAAATTTTACCTGCAGGAACTGCTGCATTTGCTCAGGCTCTTGGAGAATTTTGGTTTGCTGATTTAGATGCAGAACATATTATTAAGACCTTCCCAAGGTTACCAAAATTTATTGTTTCAGGAAGCGCAACTCAAATTACGGCTAATCAGATTGAAAAATTAGAAAATAGTGATGAGTTTGATGACGTTCTTGTAATAAGTTTGGATTTGCAAACAGTGTTGGACGGTGTGAAAGATGATTTTGTAAATCGTATTGTTTCAAATTTGAGATTTGATAATACGGTTGTTGTACACACTTCAAAGTTAATAAAAGAATTTGACGGATTTTCAGAAGCTTCGTTGAATGCTGAACTTACAAAAGCAAATCTTGCATCTGTTATAACTGATTTTCTTGCAGAATTAACAAAACGTGTTCTTGCAGAAAAAGAAGCAATTTTAATTACTCTTGGGGGTGAAACTTCTTTCAAATGTTGCAGTGCAATAGGTGCATATCAATTGCAATTGATAGATGAAGTTGCTCCTGCTATTGCTTTGACTTTGGATCACAATGCTCAATGGATTGTTACAAAGTCAGGAAATTTGGGTGGTGCAAATACTTTAATTGATATTTTAAGATATTTCGAAACCCATGGCGGTTTGCAAAATGGATAAAATTGTAATTACAACAGGTGATCCAAACGGTATTGGTGCGGAAATTACAATAAAAGCTTTGAAAAATTTGGATTTGCCTTCAGATAAAGTTGCTTTAATTTCAAATAAAAAAATATTGAATTTTTACGGAAAATTAGATAAGGATTATGAAATTATTGAAATTCCTTATGATTATGAAATTATGCCTGGTAAAGTTTGTAGTGAAGCAGGAGAGTTTTCTTTCCAATCTGTCAAATTAGCATGTGAAATTGGGCCAAAAGCTATTGTTACTGCTCCTGTTGCAAAAAATGCGCTTTATCTTGCAGGACACAAATTTAATGGGCAAACAGAAATTTTACAAAAATATTTGGCACATAATAATCAGCTCGCTGAAATGCTTTTTGTCGCAGGGAATTTTAGAGTTTTGCTTTTAACTCGTCATGTCGCATTGAAAGAGATTAATATTACAAAAGAAATGGTTGTTGAAAAAATTTGTAATTTAAAAGAATTTTTTGAGAAAAAATTAAAAATTTCTGAGCCAAGATTTGCGCTTTGTGGTTTTAATCCTCATGCTGGAGAAGACGGAATTTTAGGAAGGGAAGAAATTGATATTTTAATCCCTGCTGTAAATGAATTAAGAGCAAAAGGGGTTAATATTACAAATCCATTACCTGCTGATACGTTATTTATAAAACTTGCAAAAGAGTATTTGTTAGAAAGTCAAAATAAAAATAATAATAATTTTTCAAATGGCTTGTCCTCTTGTCATTCTGATAGCAGGTCTTCTTATTACGATTGTTGTATTGCAAATTATCACGATCAGGGCTTAATCCCGATAAAGACTGTTGCAGGCGATAAAACTGTTAATATGACAATAGGGCTTGATATTATAAGGACATCTCCAGGTCATGGCACGGCATTTGATATTGCAGGTAAAAATATTGCCGATGAAACAGGCATGATGGAAGCTATTAAGTGTGTATATCCATAGTTTTAATATTTTGTAATCAATTTTTGTAAGAATATTGACAAAAATCCTACTTTTGTAATATTGTAAGCAAAAAATTATGAAAGGGATATGATAATGAGAAAACTAGGAACAATTTTAGCATCTGCTTTTTTTGTAGTTGGAAGTGGAATTATGTATATGGGGGATAAAAAATTAGAAAAACAAAAACAAGAAATTGCTAATATCGATTCTGTAAGATATAAGAATGCTTGCAAAAAAGTTGAAGACATGACGATTATTCCATCTTGTATTGAGGACTATAATTATAACAGAAGCAATAGAGTTAATTTTTGGAGAAAAGAATATAAGGCTGTAAAAGATTCAGTCGCTGCTTTAAATTCTGAATCAGCTAAAAAAGCCTATTCAAAAGGTATTAAAGTTGCTAGCGATTCTGCTAAAACTATTATTAAATCTGTGAAATAGATTTTATAAATGTTATTAAATATAAAAAAAGACCTCTTGTTATCAAGAGGTCTTTTTTTATATTTATATTATTTATTTTAAGCAGCTGTTTTAACTTGTTTTTTATCGTTCCAGAAATCAACTAACATACTGCAGAAGAAGATACTAGAATAAGTACCGATTGTAATACCTAAAATCATTGCAAGAACGAAATCTTTTGTTGTTACGCCGCCCCAGAAGTATAACGCAAATAACGTAATCAATGTAGTTAAAGATGTGTTGATACTTCTTGTTAATGTTTGGTTAACAGATGCATCTACAATTTCGCCGAAAGACATTTTCTTTGAATAATATCTTAAATTTTCTCTGATTCTGTCAAATACAACGATTGTATCGTGTACAGAAAAACCGATTACTGTCAAAATTGCGGTGATGAACAATCCGTCAATTTGTACGTTATAAATAAGTCCGAGTATAGAAAATGTACCGCATACAAATATTACATCGTGCAATACTCCAAGGATTGCGGCAAGAGCATAATCAAATCTAAATCTGAATGAAAGATATGCAACAATTCCTAAAAATGCAAGTGTAACTGCAATTAGGGAATTTTTGAATAATTCTTTACCCATTGTCGGTCCAACAGAACTTACTGACATTAATTCAGGATTTTGATAATCTTTTTGAAGTTCATTTGTGATAACTTCTGCTGTATTAGAATCTTTATCAATAAATTTTGTTCTTATAGAAATTATTGAATTAATTTTTGATTTTGTTTTTTCTTGTTGTTCTGTATTTACGTTCAATATTTGTATATAAGGATTTTCAATCCCTACTTTTTCAAGATTATCTCTTGTTTTTGAAATATCGCTGTTTGCGAGTTTTTGTTCAAGTCCGTATTGCAAAATTGTACCGCCTGTGTAGTCAATACCGACTTTCATAGGTGCATGGTTTGCATAAGTAACAGATGAATAAATCATTGCAATAATTCCGGGGATTAATAAAAGGCAAGTTAAACCCATCCACCACCATCTGTATTTTACAACATGAACTAAATGTTTTTTACCTGTATTTATCATAATTTTTTTAACCTTTCTTATATCTTTGTCAGCACTCCGTTAGTCCAGAATACCAAAACGTGCTTTTTCACGTTTAGTTTCTGTTGCTTCATAGCTTTGTCCTATTTCATCTTGTCTTAATCCGAACAATGCAGGATGTTTAAGTTCTCCTGTACCGAAGATTAAGTGCATGAAGTTTTTGGTTACGGTAATTGCACTGAACATTGATACAATAACACCGATTGCAAGTGTTAAAGCAAATCCTTTAACAACACTTGTTCCCAAAAGATAAAGGATTGTACATGTAATAATTGTTGTCATATTTGAGTCAAAAATACTTGTGAATGCTCTGTCAAAACCTGAATTAATAGCAGTGAAAAGATTTCTTCCGTCTCTTAATTCTTCTTTAGTTCTTTCGAAAATAAGAATGTTAGCATCAACTGCCATACCGATAGACAGGATAAAACCTGCGATACCTGCAAGAGTTAATGTTACAGGGATTGTTTTGAATAAAGCAAATAATATTAAACTGTATATTACAAGAGCAATATCTGCAATCAAACCAGGTACGTGGTAGAATGCAATCATAAATATCATAACTGCTGAAAGCCCGATTATACCTGCTTTTTTAGATTTTGCGATACTGTCTGCACCTAATGTAGGTCCTACTGTATTTTCTTCAACGATTTTTGCAGGAACAGGTAATGCACCGGCATTAAGAAGGTTTACCATTCTTTCTGCTTCATCATAAGCAAAACCGCTTTCTCCGCCTGAAATTTGAGCCTTACCGCCATAAATAGCTTCGTTTACTCTAGGAGCTGATTGAAGTTCGCCGTCAAAGAAAATAGCCATTTGTTTGCCGACTAAAGCTTTTGTTAAATCTGCGAATTTTTTTGCACCTTCTGAGTTAAATTCCAATGATACAACCCATTGACCTGTTGAATCAGTGCTTAGTGTAGATTTTGCAAGATCTCTACCTGTCAAACCTGTTGAAACCCAAATAGGTGAACCGTCAGCAGCTTTGCCTTCTTTTTTGAATTCCAATTGAGCAGTTTCACCGATGAAAGCTTTTGCTTCTTTCAAATCTGTTACGTTTGGAATTTCTATTAATAATCTTTTTTCGCCAACTTGTTGAACAACTGTTTCTGCAACACCAAGTTTGTTAACACGTTGTTCAATAGCGAATTGAAGTCTGCTCATTACATCAGGTGTAATTTTTGCAATTGTGTCTGTTGTTTCGGCTTCAAGAACCAATCTTGAACCGCCAACAAGGTCAAGCCCTAATTTTGTCGGTTTAATTATGATTAGAAATAGTGATACAATTACTACTCCCACAATAAACCAGAACATTAAAATTTTGTTTTTCATTTTTTATCCTCTTTATTAACTGATTTTTTATTTCCTTAATTTTTTTGTTTTTATATTTTACTTTTAATTTAAAAATTAATTTATAGTCTTGATGGGCTAATCTTTATTAATATCATCAATTACCATAAATAAATCTTTTTTCTCGATTTGTGTAAGTTCTACAAGCGGACGTCTTACATAATCTTCAATTAAACCTTTATGCGCCAAAGCTGCTTTTACAGGTACAGGGTTTGGAGCCATAAATAATTTTTTAAATACAGGATAAAGTTTTTTGTGCATATTTACTGCTGCCAAAAATTCTCCTGTTTTGTAATTTCTAATCATAGATTTTACTTCAGAACCAAATAAGTGGGAAGCTACTGATACAACACCTCTTGCTCCTAATGACATCATTGGTAATGTTAAACTGTCATCTCCAGAATAAATTGTAAAATCGTCAGGACAGCATAATTTTAATTCTGTAATCATATCCATATCAGGGAAGCTTTGTTTAATAGCAACAATATTTTGATATTTTTCAGCCAAAGTTGCAACAGTTTCAGGTAACATATTAACGCCGGTTCTTCCCGGAATATTGTATATAATAATAGGCAAATCAACGCTTTCTGCAATTGCTGAAAAATGTTCAATCATTCCTTTTTGTGAAGGTTTGTTGTAATAAGGAACAACAGAAAGGATTGCATCAACATCTTCTTTTTGCGCCCATTTTGCTGCCATAATTGCTGTATCTGTACAGTTAGAGCCTGCATTCATAATAACTTTTGCTTTATTTGCGACAGCTCGTTTGATTGTACTTAGTAATTCAAATTCTTCTTCATGAGTTAAAGTCGGACCTTCACCTGTTGTACCTGCAACAAGAAGTGCATCGCTTCCATGACTGATTAAGTATTTAGCAAGTTCTTCAGCTTTATTGTAATCAATTTCTCTTTTTGAGTTGAATGGTGTAACCATTGCGGTAATCACTTCACCTGCATCGTATCTTAATGCCATATAAACCTCTTTCCCTTTTCAAGTCTATCCCTACACATAAAAAAATTATAAAACAAACTTAGCAAAAATTCTTAAAATATTTCTCCCTGTTCGTCTATCTGTCCCTAGTTGCGTCCATCATCTATATCGTTGTACGCATTTTTTTGGCGCCGGCTTCTATGCCAGCCGGGGCTGCTGAAGGCGAACGGCTGAAAAGCGATTATGTCCTGATGCTTCTCCAGTGTATTCTCGGCGTCGCTGTGCTGATGCTGCCCAGCATCCTGGCCAAACGGTTCCGCCTGGAGATCCCTTCCATGATGTTGATCCTGTTTGTGCTGTTTTTATATTGCGCCGTATACTTGGGAGAAGTACAGGATTTCTATTATAAGGTATCCAACTGGGATACCATTTTGCACTGCTTTAGCGGCGGCATGCTGGGTACGCTCGGCTTTTCCGTCATTGCGCTGTTCAACAATAGCGACCGCATCCCCGTCAACCTCAGCCCCATCTTCGTGGCGTTTTTCGCGTTTTGCTTTGCCATGATGCTGGGCGCCATCT
>CAJMSH010000016.1 GCA_905216055.1 uncultured bacterium
AATCTGACTTTAATCCATATATCTTTAATTCCGCCTTGTTCTTCCTGTGGTTTATAGGTTAAAGGCTGTCTTGCAATCAAAATTAAATTATTTAAACTATCAAAGACGCCAACTTCACGGATAAAGAATCCTCCAACATTATGAGGAATTAATGCCGTAGCTGAAACTCCGTCAACTTGTTGTGTTTCTACTCGATAAAGTTCATTAACCAGTGTTTTCTGGTCTTGTCGCATCTCATAATATTCACCACAAGAATCACCGACGGCTATATACTTTAAGTCCAATTTCTCTCCGGTAATAAGAGCTGAATTTATTTTTTCAAAACCTATATCGGTAATTATTGAATCAAATTTCATTTCTTCAATTAAAGAAGTCATATTGTAACCTCCTCGCTTGTTAAGGTATAACTTACGATTGGTAAAATTGCTGTGTGAGCCAGATAAATAGTTAATCTTTCTAACCAAGAACGAACATTTTTGTGTGCATTGATTATATTTACAATGCGTGATTCCAATTTAGTTTCAAAGCTAGTTTCCAAATCTATAAACACTTTGAAGAAAAATGGTTCTCCATTATATTCAAACCATTCTGCTATATCAGCTTTTAATTCTAATACTTCTAGTGCACTAATAATTGCATATTTTGTACCTCGATACTTATGAAGTTTAATTGCATTTTTTAATAGTGCTCGCTTTTCCTCATCCGTTTTACAAAACATCCAACCTTCTTCGCCTGTAATATGATATTGTTCAGCAAGATGAGGTAATGCATCTGAGGGTAACGTATCTATATTAGAGATATTTAAAACATCTGTATTGATTTTTGCATATTGTTCTTCGCATATTTCATCAAATAATTTAAGGTTAATATCAGCTATTGGTGCTAAACTACTCATCAGCATACCCTCCAATAGTTATGTCATAATTTGTTAAATTCGCCCATTGATATTCCTTTATATCAATATCTTCAGGTTCTTCTAATACAACCTTGAACACTCCATAAATAGAATTTAAAATGGCTGTAATTTGTGATTGAATTACATTCTTTCCAAGTTTTTCAGATAATGAGACTTTATACTCATTCATTCTCCCTGCAAGAGTTTCTTTTACTGAAGTTTCATCAGCATCTTTATAAAGAATAATGTGTGCTCTAATTGAAAAATCAACATTTTCTGCTGATATGACTTTTACATAATCGGTAAGTGGTCTGATTTTCTCATCACTCAAATATGTTTGTACTAATTTAATAATCTCTGGACTTGGATTCCCATCTTTAGTCAAAGGATAAACATTAACAACACCCGGAGAAGGAGATGTTATTGCAACATCAATTATTGATTGGTGTGCAGACAAAGTATGATAACGATAAGCACCTCGACTTCCTGCGTTTGAAAATTTCTCAGGTGCATGTCTTATTCTTTCTCTTAAGCTGTCTGCTTCTTCATCATCAACACCTCCAGAACTTACTGTTGTGTTTTCTACAGTAGAGATATAATCTAAAGGCGTGATTAAATTATTGATTGAACCTAATGTGTAATTATTTGATGCACTACCGGGTGTTTCGCATATTGCATCCACACTTACGGATAATTCTCCTGCAAGAATTTTGACATCTTCGAGCGTTTGAAAAATAAAAAGACCGTCTTTTGTTTCTACTTCACAACCCTTTTGGATGCTACAAGTAAAATCTAATGGCTCATCCAGAGAGAATTTTAGAGTTGTTGTTGAACTATTTGCCAACAACTTAGTTACACCAAGAGGTTCTCCGATATGTTCCAAAATATCAAGGGGTGCATAACTTAAGAGATTTTGTTTTGCGGTTTCTTGAATTTTCATTCTTAAAACGGTTTCACGATATGCACCAACATCAATCATTAGCCGTTCAATTTGTGCAGGCTGAAGCACTTTACCGCTCTTTTCTTCATAAGCTGTAATCCATTCTTTTGTAATTACATCGGGGTCTCGTTCTATAAAATTAGGTTCAGGCAGCTGTGTCATAAGTAACCTCTGCTCTACCTGTTGTGCTTGTATTCTTCAATGTCCATTCAACCTTTACTGTTAAATTTGATTCTTCTATTTCGACCTTTATAGAATTTATTTTTATTCGTGTTTCCCACATCGTGATTGCATCAGTTGCTTCTCTGACTATATTTGGGGTTGCTTCATTGATAGGGTAATCAATATATTTGTAGATATCTGAGCCGAATGTCGGACGATGCGGAACTGTACCTTTTTTAGTCAGAAGTATTATTGCGATGCATTGATTTATATCATCAACACCTTCTGCAACTTCTCCGATTGAATTTAGTTTTAATTGCCAATCAACGTAGGTGATTTCATTTAAATTTGTCATAGATATTACATTGTTTTATTAGGGGCAGATGTCGGACTTCCTTGATTTCCTTTGTGGGTATGAGGATTATATATTTCTCTCATCGCTTGCATAGAGGATTTTTTATCCGTAATGTCAGCATTTGATTTTATTCCTGCTGTATTTGTGAAAGTCCCTTCGTGCTCGATATTTCCAATAAGTTTCATTGTTGAAAAAGCTACGGTAAGTGTTTGACTTTCCTTGTTAGCATTTATGTATGAGCCGTCTTCAAGATTCATTGATATTTCTTTTTCACTTTGTGTGACTGGAACATCTTCAGTTGAATAAATTGTTCCTAAAATGACTCCGTCTTCCGAATTTTCATCCATTAAACATGCAACTAATTCTCCAATATCGGGCATTACATAAAATTTGTCTTTGAGTGTTTTTGTTTGCAGGACTGGCAACCAGTAAGAAGTCGATTCGTCGTCTTGAAAACTTACACGAGCTTGAGCGTTCAGAGCGTTAATTTGAGAGACGATTCCAAATCTTAGCACGATTCCACCTCGCAATATGTTTTATAACCATTTGACCTGTCATAAACATGACGAGCTTGTTTTATGTGATATTTACCTGAAAAATGCCCAATTCCTTTGAGTTCAATGTTAGTACCGGCAATTAAATACGGATTTCCGATAAACTCAAGTGAACCTTCGATTTTATCATCGGCAGTTCCTAGAGCTGCTTTTGCTTTTACTATTGCTTGTTTTCTGTCAGAGCAACGGGCTGTGATTTTTAAAGTATCACCCTTTGCAACTTTCTCATTCCTAGCAGTTGCTTTAACAGTTTTCTTTTTCTTTGGATCAAAATAAGAAACTTGAACAGCTTTGTATTTTTGTGATGTCTTTTCTCTGAGGTTTATGTGAATTAAATCTTGTTTGTAGAATATTTGTGTTGGTTTTGAACCTTTAAGTTTTTGTACATCATAGAAAACAAGATTATTTTCAGCTATTTTGAAAATATAACCGTATTGTTCTGCTAATTTTGTGAGGAATGATAAGTCTCTTTCCTGATTTTGCGTTATCCTATCAACTCGCACATCTGCAATCTCGCCAACGAGAGTGTATCCGTGCTTATCTGCTATCTCTTTTGCAATTTGTTTTAGAGTTTTATTTTCATATCCGACAGAGTTTTTTTGTCTTAAAGGCTTTTTTATTCCGGTTGCAAGACCTTTTACCGTAATTGTGTCCGGAGGGGTGTCGTATTCTAACTCGTCAATTTCAAATACTCCGCAATTAAGAAGTTTTTCTGCCTCATAACCAATATATGCACGCAAGGAATCTCCTTTAGTTGGTATCCAAGCACCTTGCCATATTTTTTCGGCATCTTCAAAAGTAATTACAAGTTCGTCAGATTCTCCATGTTCAACATCTGTATATTCAATAGAAGTAACGTATGGAGCGACATCTCGTGTTATATTCTTTTTGTCATAAAACAACTCAAAAATTGGGACTAGCATATTAATCTTTCTTAAAAAATAAATAAAAGGGTTGAAATTTAATAACTAATTAGTTATAATATAATTAGGTAAAATAATGACTAAAAAGTACAAAATCGTCTTTTGGCAAGATGAAAACGGATACAGTGAATCTCAAGATTACATAATGGATTTGAAAAACAGGTCAGTAAAGTCAAAAGATGCAAGAATAAAACTAAATAAAATTGTTGAATATATGGATATGCTGGAAACATACGGAACTGAAATCGGCGAGCCATATATTAAACATATTGATTGCGAAATATTCGAACTTCGTCCTCTTAGAGATAGATTTTTTTTCTTTTACAAACAAGAAAACAGATACATAATTCTGAATCATTTTGTAAAGAGAACTCAAAAAACTCCAAGACGAGAAATAGAAAAAGCATTCAAACTTGCTAAAGACTTCAACGAAAGGAATTTATAAAATGAAAAATCAAAAATATAGTTCAAATTGGTCAGATTTTAAAGAATCCCTTGATTTATCCAAAGAGGAATTAGCTGAAATTGATTTAAAAATAGAACTCATGGGAAAAATTCTTCAAATTCGTAAAGAACTTGGCTTAACTCAAGCTGAATTTGCTAATAGATGCAATATTAAGCAGGAATATTTAGCAAGACTTGAAAAATCAAAAACTGCACCACAGATTGACACTTTATTAAAGATTTTAGTGCCATTAGGGTATAAATTGGATATAGTACCTTTACAGTAATTATTTTATTGTGAATGTGCGATTTATTGTTTTACTTTGAACTACTTCTTCCAAGGAGGTAGTTCAAATTGTATAGTTTGAGAAGTATCTAAAACTGGGATTTTTAGTTTTATTCCTGATTCAATAACGGGGTCTTTGGGTACTGTTGGATTCGCTTTTATAATCTCTTCATAAAGATTGGGGTTATCATAAAACTTGTATGAGATACTATCCCAACGGTCTCCGTCTTTTGTTATGTAGGAATAAAATTCCGTCATTTTCTGCTCCTGTAAAATCAAAGATTTCTACGTCGCCATCGTAGTGCTTTCGCACCGGCTAACGCTTTTTAAATCCTTTTTCATTTTTTTTATCTTCAGGGACTTTTCCTGTATATTCTCTTAACCGGACATCGACCTGCACAGACATCAAATCACCTTCTGAAGAGGCTTGTTCTACTGCTTGTCCGATTTCTTCTATGATGAATACTCCGACATATTCACCGTTTCCTTTGATAAATTTCAAAGGTATTGCTGTATCTGCGACATCTTTTAGCTTTTTTATTTCATCTTCAGGGACACAAAAAGAACGATGAAAATTAAGTTTAATATCTTCTTCCTGCAAATTCTTGCCTAAGAATTGAAGAATGGGTTTGTTTTCAATCCGCTCATGCTGAGCATAATTGTATGAGACAGTTTCATTTAAACCGTTAAAGTAAGTGATTAATTCAAATTTTATATCTCCAAGTTGAGCGAACATTTAGTAAGCTACCCTTTCCTTGCGTTCAAATTCTCTTTTAATGATGTTCACAACTTCATCTTTATGTTTTTTAAGCATTTTCAGAAACTCATCCTTAGATTCACTTCCTGATATTGTGATTGTTGGATTGTAGGTAATGACAAATGATGGAGAAGCTGATTTATTCACTCCTCTTGTGTGGGCTTTTAATCCCCCTGAAAAGACTCCCAACGTCTTGTTCATCGCATTTTGAAGTGGCAACGGTTTTAATGTTGATGCAATAGTCTCGATAATTTTTACTTTGTGCAAATCTTTTAAAGGTCCTGTTTTAGCAGGTGAATGTGGCAGGTGGTCTCTTATAACTTGAGCAACTTTTGCAATACAACCTTTTACTTTTGCAAGTCCTGACATTATTCCGCTTGCAAGCATAGTCGTGATTTTACTACCAAATTCAAATGCTTTAGTCACAAGTTCAACTAATTTAACGATTATATTTGCAATCGCTTTTCCAAAACGAACGCCCATTTTTTCTGCGGCTCCACCTGTATCATCAACAGGTTTTATAAGTTTTTTGAACCACTCAACAATTGCTTTGATAGGTGCAAGTATAGGAGAGATAGCCTTACCGATTCGTTGGAATAATGGCATCAACGGTTGTAAACCTTCTTTTAATCCTTGCCACATACCTTTAAAGAAGGCTGAAATTGGTTTCCAGTATTTGTAAATTACAAGTGCAACAACTCCAATTGCTAAGGCAATCCAACCTAATGGAGAAGTGAGAAGCGTTACAGAGAAAGCTCTAAAAGCAACAATTGCATTTTTTATCATGCCTGGAATGGATAGAAAACCTGTTTTGAACGCCTTTAAACCGCTTATAAAATTTGTCGGCAGTGCTTTTAATGATGTAACTGTCCAATCCTTTAGTGATATAGCTGACTTTGAAATATTTGCAGGCAGTTCAGTAAAAGTTCTTATTAGACCTTTTCTCATCTCATTATCAATTCGCCTTATATCCGCACCGAAGCCCAATAAAGTATGTTTCGGAAGATTTAAACCAAGTTTATTCCCCGATTTAAAGACGTTAAATGCTGTATCAAGTGAGTGAGAAGTGCTTGTTAATCCTGCATTTTGCAACAACAGAACGGCATTTTTAGTGAGAACAGGTGTTAAATCACGAGCATATCCTAAAAATTTGCCGTACATTCCAACAAATTTTCCTATAATTATCGTAGCAGTACCGAGGGTTGTGAGGAGTATTCCTAATCCGATTGTTCCTATAATTGCACCAAACAAGCCTTTTTGAAGTAGCGGATTGTTGTTTATTTTAGTGAGTAATTCATTAATTTTTTGAATCGGTTCGTGCAGATGAGGGAATACAAGCTCTTTCATATTGATTTTGAGCAGTTTAAACTGTTCGTTTGTAGTTTGCATCATATTCTCAAAGTCAGAATCAACAACACCTTCAGCACTTAGAGCAGATGCTTTAATCCTTTTATATTCGTCAAGATTTTGCATCATAGGTTTAATAAAGTTTAATACCTGCTTGTCTTGGAATACTTCTGATACTTTGAAAACATCCCCTCCTGAGAGTTGTGTCATCATTTCAATAACTTCAAGAATAGGATCACGTCCTTGAGCTGCTGCATTTAAAAGAACTTTTTTAAGATTTACTCCAAATACTTCTTCAAAGTTTTTAACAGCAAGCGGAGATGTAACCTTTTGAATAAAGTTTTCTAAGTTATTGGCTGCTTCGGAAGCTTCGCCGGCACCTTTCATAGCGACCTGCAACGCAGCACCTAAAGAAGCTACAGCAGGAGTACCACGCATTCCTAACATACTGGCACCAGCTGTTAAAGATGGGAACGCAGAAGCCATATCCTTTAATTCAAATCTTCCTTCTTTACCTGACATAGCAAGGATATCCATTGCTTTGCCGAGTTCGGAAATCGGAACTTTTAAGTTATCAGTAACGGAGAATGCTGTTCTAGAAATATCCTCAATGACGGCTTGTTCACCAGTAGCGGTTCTTCCTATTACGTTCATATAATCAAGGGCTTTTTGCGGGTCAATACCTGATGCAACTAGAACGTTCAAACCCTCTGCGATTTCAGGTCGCATTTGGTTTGTGTATCTTGAAATGGAAGCAAGACGTTTATCCATATCTTCTAATTGTTTTGCGGATAATTGTCCAACATTGCCGAGTTCTCTTAATCTGTGCTCCATCTGAAAGGCTTCGGGAATTGCTTCTGTTATCCCTAATTTATATGCAAGACCACCACCAATAGCAGTTAATCCTGCACCTAACTTAGTCATATTCTGACCGAGTTTATCCAACATTTCAGATGTATCTTTGATTTCATCCTGCAACTTTGCAAATTCATCGTTGGACTTGCGAACAGCATCTTTGATAACCTTTGACATTTTATCAAAGGCTACAAGGGTTAATGATACTTTCATCATTGTGTCGAGCATTGTTCTTCAAGTTCCTCATTGCGATTGTTCGTGTACTTAATTGCTTGATTGCACCAGTATGCAAGGGTAGGGATGGACATTTCGCACAGTTCGGAATACTGCCATCCCGTTATCTTGCATAAATGAATTATGCTTTGGCTGTCTGGGAGGCTAGAGCAGTAATCGTCTCTGTTATCGGAGTAACTACTTCCATCTTTTCTTCTTGTTTCGGTGGAACCTCTTTGGCTTTCCCGGTCGTCAACTTTCCCGAAATTTCGCCCTGAAGTGCAATTACATCTTCTAAGTCCATTTCTAAGATGTCTTCATACACTAGTTTTTGTCCGTCAATTTCAGCAAGTTCGGCAATTAGTGCGTATGGAATCTCGTCTGAAGTCTTTGCTTTCATTTGAGCCTGCAACAAATCCTTGCCTTTGCCCTTTTCAATAATTGCAATTTTTCCTGATGGTAAAACTAATTCTTTTGGCATAATTTTTTCTCCTTTAAATTTTTTGTCTTTTAAATATATTTTGATAGTGTTCAAAAAGTGTTCAAAAAGCTCTGTATTGAATTTTTATGTTGGGGGTGGTATAAATTATCATCCGAAAAATTTTAGAGCCCTTTAAAAGGCTTCTGTGAGTTTTAGTGTTTCATATCTTTTTCTTGTTGTAATTTCTACCGGACTATAAGGTACGCTACAAGCTATTAGAGCGAGTGCTAAAGCCCAAAATCGGTCAGCGTGTCCGTTTATTTCTGAGCTTTCTGCATCAAACCTTATATTTCCTGCCTTAGTTGCAATTCTTCTTATTGAGTGCAAGTCTTCTCTTATTTCATGTTCTTGTGGAATAAATACAGTTTTACTTTCAAAATTGGTTCTTAGGTTGTATGCCATTTCCTCTTTTGATTTATTTGTGAACATAACTGCTTCTACTCGATATTGTCCGAAGTCTCTTTGTGCTGTTTCAGCTATCTGCATACCCAAGCCTGTTGAGTCAATGCAACAACGTCTTAATTTTGGATGTTTAAGAATTTCCGAGATGATTTCGTATTGAATGTGAAATGGAGTTTTTTCAAGAACTTTAACTTTTCGTGTATATTTGGAATTCTCAAATCGTTCTAAGCACCATATTACTGTTAAGTCTTTTCTTCTTCCGATATCGATTCCAACATACAAATCGCCCTTTATCTCATCAAGAGATTTTAAAACATCCGGCATCTCACAAGTAGAGATTAAATCATAAGGAAGAAACGCACAGGCTTCGTCTATTGCAACGCAGCAATACTCCTGCAACCAAGTGTATTCATCAAAACAGTTTTTGCGTTCTTCATTCAGCCATTCTTCACGTTCTTCAGGTGTAGTTGGTCTGCCATAAATTTTATCAATCAGACCTTCTTCAACTGCAAGTTGTATTGGTGTTTTATGATGAGCCCATTTTAGTTTACCTTTTTGAACCTGATCCAAGAATTTATAATACAAACAGCTTTGACCGTTGTGTGTAGAAAGTATTCTTAAAGGATAACCCCAAGTAATACAAGGTCGGGCCGCTTTCCATAATTCTTCAGGATTGTTATGGAATGCAAATTCATCAAGTACAACTTTTCCGCCTTTACTTCTGAAACCTTTAGGGTTTGAAGATAGTGCATGAATTTTAGTACCATTTGAAAAAGCGATAACATATGCTTTTATATCCTTATCCGAATCAAGAATCTGTTCGCCTAAGTCTTTTGCTGCAATATTGAATAAAGTTGCCCATTGCTTACAATAATCAATATATTCTCTGGCAGCAGACTCATCCGCTGATGAAAACCAAACAGCAGGAACTGTTTTGTAAACACAATCTCTTACATCTTCATAACTTTGTACATAAGTTGCTCCTATTCTTCGGGATTTCTCCCATATTTTTACTTTTGATTTATCGTTTATCCACCGCATTTGATACGGTAGAAAAAATGGGGTTTTATTCTTCTTCGTTGTCGTCATTAGGTACAATTCCAAGAACTTCTTGTTCAATTTGTCTTACTAAGTCAGGGGTTAAACCTTTTGGTCTATCTTCATCTTTTTTATTCATAACATCTTCGTAATCTTTGACCTTAGTAAACATTGGGATGATTTTACAGAATGCATACATACGACTAGAGTCTACCTTTTCGCCGGCTTCCATATCTGCCATAATTCCAGTCATTAGCTTACGTGCAAATTCGTACATTTCATTGTGAAATGTTTGTTTTGATTTAAGAAACATCCTTTTTTTATGATCCCAATCAAATTGCTCTTTCCATCTACTGACTGTTTTTGTTGAAATATTTACTTTACGAGCAATTTCTTCAATTGAATTTAGCTCATATATATATAAACGTTCAGCTTCATTTAGCAAATATCTTTTATTACTCAAGTTCTGACTCCAATCTTTTAATTTTGTCATTCAGAGCTTGCATTTCTTTTGTTATGTCCTTAAGTCTGTTCACAGACACGAGAACTTTATCCATATCAAGTTTTTGTATTTCTTCATACGGATTTAAAAGCGAGCGAATAAGAATAACTAATCCTGATGCTTCTGTATCAAGAGTGCGATATTTCTTTTTTGCTTCGGCAAGCATTCCTTTCATTTGTAAAATTTCTGGGTTCATTTATGAAGCCTCCTTTTTTAAAATCGGACACCATAAATTGTTGTCGATTTTACTTTCAATTCTTGAAAGAAGTGCTGCGTGATATTGGTTGGTTTCAAGTAAATCTTTTAAGATTTCAAAATTATCTTGAATTATTAACTCAAAAGCCTTAACTTGCGATTGATGGTAAATATACCAAATAGCAAAAACCAACGCAGGGAAACCGATACTTTCACATAAAGGTAAAATTTGATTAATAAAGTCCATATAACTCCTTATTTATTGATTAGAAAGAAGAAACGAAAGAAAGGACTGCGTGTCCTTCTTTTTTGCTTATATATAGCAGTCTAAATCTTTCTATGACTGCTTTTCAAAAGATATATACAAGTTTTTATTCATTGAACTGTGCAAAGAAAAAATTTTTGCACATATCTTTTGAAACCCATATCGCACAAGGGTTAGACTGTGAATATATGAATTTCGTATAGGGCAATTTTAAAAAGTTGTCATACAAAAGAAAAAGGTTTTTTAAATGAAGTATTTTGAAGTTTTTAAAGCAGGAACTTATCCTCAAGGAAAGTTCACAAAAAAAGAAATCGCACAAATTGCGAAAAATTATGACCCAACATTCTGTGAAGCTCCAATTACTATCGACCATCAGCAATCCGGACCGGCATATGGTTGGGTTGATGATGTAAAAGCAGACGGAGAAAAACTTAAAGTAAGTTTTAAAGAAGTTCCAAAAGAATTTGAGCAAGCTGTCAATGATGGGAAATACAAAAAAGTATCTGTAGAGTTGTACAGAAACTTAGATGGTAAAGGTGCATACCTTAAAGCTGTTTCATTTTTAGGTGCTGCAATGCCACAAGTTAAAGGCTTAGAAGCAATTAAATTTATGGAGGCAGAATCTGACACTTACGAATTCGAATCAGATGATGAGACTGAAAATTTTTCAGAACAAGAGATTGAAGATTTAAAAAAGCAAGTTTCTGATTTAGAAACACAGGTTGCTAATTTCAAGGAAAATAACAAAAAACTTGAAACTATTAAATCTTTGAAGGACAAAATTTCAGCTTTGAATGATGAAGTAGCAACATTTAAAGAAAAAGCTCAGGGCAAAGAAGAAATTGAAAAAGAATTATCTGACATTAAAAATTCCATTAAGAAAAGAGAATTCGAAGAATTCATTGAAAAACAGATTGATAAGGGAATATTAGTCCCTGCAAATAAAAATGTTGTTTTATCTGTTTTACAGGAATTGGACAATGTCAAGAAATTTGGCGAGGACTCAGCAGTCATTACTGACTTTAAATCTTTTATTGAGTCCTTACCAAATCAAATTAAATATGGCGAGCTTGCTACTAAAGAAAAGCAAGCAGACCCAACAGATGAGGATGTTGAAAAATTTGCAAATGCAGATGAGGACAGCCTGCAAGTGTTTAAAGAGGCAAAAGCATTGGCAGCAAAAAACAACATCTCATTCAAAGAGGCACTACTAAAGTTAAACAAGTAAATCACCCTTACAGTTAATAAAGGAGTTTAAATGGGAAGACTTGAAGAATTACGCATAAATGCGTATCTCTCAGAGGTCGCTCGTGGGTACAAAAATAATGCATTTGTTGCACAATATTTATTCCCTGAAATCACTTCTGAGAAAGAAAAAATTGACATTTTTGAATTTAACAAAGAAGCATTCAATCTTTATGATACTGAACGTGCTATCCGAGCTAATTCAAATGTTATTTCACCGCAAGGTTTCAAAAAGCATACAACTACTTTAACAGAACACGACTTATCCTATCCGATTGATTATCGTGAAGAACAGGAAGCCGAAAAAGTTAAGTTGCAATTGCACGCTACAAATGTTGTAACTGAAGGTTTGAAACTAAAACTTGAGAAACAATGTGCAGATTTAGCTCAAGACCAATCAAAATATCCAAATGAAAACAAGGTTATATTATCAGGAAAATCTTGTTTCAACTGGAAAGATTCAGACCCTCAAGGTGTAATTGAAGATGCAAAAGATGCAGTATCAGCTAAAATTGCTCAAGACCCTAATACTATGATTATTGGGCAGTCAGCTTGGAAATTGCTAAGAAAACACCCTCAATTAAAAGGGTTAATCTCTGACAATTTAAATAAATTAGTAACTCTTAATTTATTAAAAGAAATCTTTGAAATTGAAAATATTATCATCGGAAAATCTATTTTCTCAGACAAAGATGGTAATTTTGTCAGAGTATGGCAAGACAATATTGTCTTAGCATATGTTCCTGCACTTGGCTCTTCAAGAACAGAGTATGACCCTTCATATGGTTATACAGTTCGCAAAAAAGATGCTCTTCAAGTTGATGAGTATCAGAAAGAAGGTAACAAGGTTAAATATATCAGAGCTACTGATATTTATACACCATTCCTTGTTGGTCCAGAAGCAGGCTACTTGATTTCAAGTGTAAATGACCCTGCTTATGACCCAGAACAAGACAAGGGAGGTGAAGGTTAATGGCTAAATTATACAAAGTTAAACACACCTCCATTATGCACAATGGGAAACTTTACAAAGAAGGAGCAACCATTGAACTTGAAGATAATTATGCAAAACGTCTTGAAGATTTTGTACAACTTCTTCCAAATCAATCGACTCCTTCAAAAACAAAAACTCAGTCTCAAAATAACACCAAGAAGACTGAAAACAATCCCCCTGCAAATAATCAAACAAAAGCAGGTACAGCTAAAACCCAAACTAAAACAGAAACCGTAAAAACAGATGAAGTTAAAGACGGAGAAGCTGGAGGTACTGATGACAACAAATAAAACTTATACACCTATTTTGATTGATTCAGTATTAGCAGCAGCAGACCTGCAACAAAAAAGATTTGTAGGCTTTGATGGTAATTGTTGTACAGCAGGTGCTAAAGCACTTGGTGTTGTTGATGTAACAACTGAAAAAGGACAATACGCTCCTGTTGCTGTTCTTGGTACTCTTCTCGTTGAAGCCGGTGGCACTATTGCTGTCGGGGATGCGATTGCATCCGATGGAGAAGGTAGAGCCGTTAAAGTTGCTGATTCAGCAATAACAAACGGATATGCAAAAGATGCAGGAACTGAAGGTCAAGAAATCAGAATTGTACGAGGAATATAGTTATGGATTATTGCACGATCGAAGATATTGAAACACACACTTCTACCCCTACTCTGATACAGCTCACTTCTGATGATGGGCAAGAAGAGGTCGATCGTGTTGTTGCTCAAGAAGCTATCCTTTACTCTTCTACGCTCATCGATGGGTATCTGCGTGGCAGATATACTCTACCCTTAGATACCCATTTTCCTTTACTGAGAATTCTTGCCATTGATTTAAGCATATACAGACTTTATACAAGACGTATGCGAAATGAAATGCCTGAAGTAATTGAAAATAATTACAAAAATGCAATTGCTACTTTAAGAGATATTCAAAAAGGTGTTATTACCCTGCAAAGCGAAAATGATTCTCTTGAAACCGCATCTTTTAATGCTGAGGAATATAAAACCAACAAAGATATAATTGACAGGCTTTTTAGCAAGGAAAGAATGCTTGAATATTAAATGCGTGAGCCGTGTGTGAAGCCCGAAACGGCTTTGCGTAGGCAAAGACGATGCAGGGCGTAACCGTTCGATGGCGACGTAGGAACGCAGGACGTAAGTCCGAGTACCACAGGAGCTTTATTTGAATATACGTGATATTGAAAACTCAATTATTGAAAAATTAAAAACATCATTCCCTGAAGTTTTAGTTCAAGGTTTCCCGGATAAACCTGCCGAATTTATCTTACTCCATCCAATTGGAGCTTTGTTGGTTCATTATCAGGGAAGCAATTACACATCAACCAATGCTCTTGGATTTATCTCTCAAGATAACAAAAAAGAATTCTCAATCACTGTCGTAACAAGAAACCTACGTTTCAACGCAGGTGCTTATGAATATATTGATAAAGTGAAAGCCGTTTTAACTGGTTTTGAACCTGACGGATGTTCTAAATTATCAGCCTCAAAAGATTTTTTCATTTCTGAAAATGGTGGAATTTGGCAGTACGGTATTAATTTTGTGCTCACCACCCCTAACATACAAGACTTAGATATTTAATTTACCCCAAGGAGTTTATATGCCTGCAAGTTTTTTACATGGTGTTGAAACCATTGAAGTAACAACAGGTGCAAGAACAATTTCAACAGTAAAAACCGCTGTCGTTGGAATTGTCGGAACTGCACCGATTGAAGATGTACAAGAAGAATATAAAACAATAAATGCACCGACTTTAATATTAAATGAAGTCGAAGCTGTTAAATATTTTGGTAACCATAAGGCTGGATACACAATCCCTCAAGCCTTAAAAGCAATATTTGACCAAGGTGCAGGAATTGCGATTGTTATAAACGTTTATGACCCGGATAAACACGAATCTGTTGAAGATGTTGCCGTTAGTGATATAAACGGTGGTATTGATGCAGAGACCGGTAAACGAACAGGAATGAAAGCCTTTGAAGATTGTTATTCTTTGTTTGGCTATTATCCTAAAACAATCATTGCTCCTGTTTATTGTGAAGATGCAGCAGTTATGACTGAAATGAATACTCTTTGCAACAAGATTCGAGCAATGGGTATTGTTGATGCACCTGTCGGAGCAACTGTTCAAGATGTAATCAGTGGTCGTGGTCCAGAAGGCACGATTAATTTTAATACATCTTCAGAACGTTTGATTTTGTGTTATCCGCATTTAAAAGTGTACGATTCAGAATCCGATTCAATAAAACTGCAACCTTATTCTCAAAGATTAGCAGGAGTTATTGCTGCGAAAGATGTTGAGAAAGGTTATCACTGGTCACCTTCTAATACAGAAATACAAGGAATTGTTGGAGTCGAAAGACAACTAACATCTATGATTAATGACCCAACTTCCGAAGTAAACGCATTAAATGAATGTGGTGTTGTAACGGTATTTAATTCTTACGGTTCAGGTTTTAGAACTTGGGGAAACCGTTCAGCTGCTTACCCGACATCTACAAATCCTACAAACTTTATTTGCGTGAGAAGAACTGCTGATATTCTTCATGAATCAGTTGAATATTCAATGCTTCAGTTTATGGATTATCCAATTGATAACGGTTTAATTGATTCTATCTGTGAAACTGTTAATCAATTTATTCGAACACTTATCGGAAGAGGTGCATTGATTGATGGAAAATGTTCTTTTAATGCAGATAAAAACCCTGCAACAGAAATTGCAAACGGACATTTAACTTTCGATATTGAGTTTATGCCTCCAACTCCTGCTGAGAGAATTACGTTTGAGTCATTCATTGACATTGAACTATTGAAATCACTTGGAGCATCTTAATGTACGCAATTGTTAATAAACGAGGAGCCTTAGAGGTTCATACGGATGAAGCTGATATTTGTTTTAACTGCAAAAACCTCTTTAAATGTCCGCTGATACAAGCAATCAGCAAGGAATACGTTATTATGCACTATTCAGACGTGGAGATTAGGGACTGCGGTCTATTTAAAAAATCTTAGGGAGTTTATATGTCAAAAATAGAAATTAATAAATTAACTAACGCCAATGTTTATATGAATGGTGTTAACTTATTAGGAAGAGCAGAAGAAGTTCAACTGCCACAGATAAAACATAAGATGGCTGAGCATAAAGCTCTTGGTATGGTTGGTTCAGCTGAGTTTTTCGCAGGGATTGATAAAATGGAGTGCAAAATAAAATGGAATGCACTTTATCCTGCTGTTATGGCAGTATGTTCAAATCCTTTCTTAGCTACGATGATTCAAGTTCGTGCAAACTTAGAAACATACAACGGTACAGGAAGAATTAAGGAAGTTCCTGCTACTGCATTTTTAATAGGTACTTTTAAAGAATTTCCGCTTGGAAATATAAAACCTCAAGAAAATGCAGAATATGAAACAACAATGTCAGTTACTTATGCAAAATTAGTAGTTGACGGTGTAGAAATTTTTGAAATAGATGTTCTTGAAAATATCTATAAAGTTGGAATGGTTGATATGCTCTCAACATTCAAAAAGAATACGGGGGCTTAATGACCGAAGAAACTATACTTAAAAAAGCCAATTCTAAAAAAGGCTTGACTGAAGAAATCGCAACACGCAAGCGAGCTTTGAATTTTTATTCGCTCGCTAATATTCTTCCTGATCCTGACATTGTTTTACGCAAACAAGGCAAAGATATTAGAATTTACAAAGAACTTCTTTGTGACCCACACGTTTTTGCGTGTATTCAATCTAGAAAATCGGGTGTTTTATCTCTTGATTGGGAAATTAACAGAGGATTAGATAAAGATAAGAATGCTGTAGAGATAGAAGAATTGCTAAAAAAAATAAATATCCATAAACTAATTTCTGATATTTTAGATGCTACATCATTCGGTTATCAGCCACTTGAAATTATATGGAAGAAAAGTTCTTCCGGTCACGTTCTGCCTGCAAAGATTATTGCAAAACCTCCTGAATGGTTCTGTTTTGATGACGATAATAATCTTAAATTCAGAACTAAAGATAATTATTACGGAGAAATAGTCCCGGATAAAAAGTTTTTACTTGCTCAAAATAATCCTAGTTACAACAATCCATATGGTGAAAGAACTCTTTCTCGTGTTTTTTGGTCTGTAACATTTAAAAAGGGTGGACTTAAGTTTTGGGTTGTATTTACAGAAAAATACGGAATGCCTCACTTAATAGGAAAACACCCAAGGGGTGCAAGTAAGGATGAAACGAACACTCTAGCAGATATGTTAGAAGATATGGTTCAGGATGCAATTGCAGTAATTCCTGATGATTCTTCAGTAGAAATCCAAGAGGCTAATAAATCTTCTTCAGCAGAAATTTATGAAAAGCTCATTGATAAAATGAATGCTGAAATTTCGAAAGCTATATTAGGTCAAACTCTAACTACTGAAATAGGCTCAACAGGTAGTTATGCTGCATCAAATACACACTTTGCAATAAGACAAGATATTGTTGATGCAGACAGAAAACTTGTTGAAAGTGTAATCAATCAACTGATTCAATGGATTTATGAAATAAATTTTTCAAATCAAGATGTTCCGGTGTTTGAGATGTACGAACCGGAAGATGTTGATTTAACTTTAGCTCAAAGGGATAAAATACTTTCTGAAACTGGAGTTAAATTTACAAAAGAATATTTCATAAAAGCATACGGTCTTGAAGAAGAGGATTTTGATATCCGAGAAGATATTATACCTGCAACAAATTCTCAGTTTAGTGAATTCAAAGAAGATGCTTCCGGTCCCGGACAAGAACAAATTGAAGATTTATACAAGTTTATTTCAGACAATAAATTATCTGAACAAGCTCAAAAAATGATTTCTCCTTTAATTGCATTAATTGATGATTGTGAGGATTTTAACGAAGTTTATGAACTATTAACCGATAAGAACCTTCACTCTAAACAATTTGAGCAAACTCTTCAAAAGGCTTTGTTCTTGTGTGAACTGCAAGGAAGGAGTGATGGTCTTGAATAAACAATTAACTAACTTGGGGGCTCGCAATAAACAGCATTCCGAGTCTTGCTCAACGCAAGCCTCTCCAGCCTCTGCTCGCCTCCGCTTTCTTGATTTATTCTCAGGTATTGGTGGTTTTAAAATTGCACTTGAAAGAGCTGGCTTCAAGAGTATAGGTTTTTGCGATAACGATGAGTATGCGAATAAACTATATCGAGCATATTTCAAAAATGATAAGGAATTATTTTACGATGACATCAGAAAAATCAACACATCAGAACTCCCCGATTTCGATATCTTATGTGCAGGATTTCCTTGTCAATCTTTTTCAATTGCTGGAAAAAGACGAGGATTTGAAGACACAAGAGGTACAATGTTTTTTGAAGTCGCACGGATTCTTAAAGACAAACGACCCAAATATTTTATTCTCGAAAACGTTAAAGGCTTACTTAATCACGACGGAGGCAAAACTTTCCAAACAATACTTAAAGTTCTCTCCGACATTGGGTATAGCGTACAATGGCAACTACTTAATTCTAAGTTCTTCGGAGTACCTCAAAACAGGGAAAGAGTGTACATTGTTGGATGTTATGGAAAAGAATGTACCGGAAAAATATTTCCTCTCTCCGGAAGCAATTCAGAAAATTATAGCGAAGTCAGAATAAAACAAATCCCACCTACAATAGGTAATTCTCAAGGAAATAGAGTTTATTTTACTGATGGATTAAGCACCTGTTTAACATCAAATGGTGGAGGACAAGGTGGAAAAACAGGTTTGTATTTTATTAATAAGCCAAGATTTGATAAATATAAACAGTCAGATATTGTTGAAACTCTAAAAGTTGCAGGAGATACCCCCTTAATGAAAGTTCGAAACGGAACTAAAAAAGGGTTTGATGAGGCTTGCATTGGTGATGGTATTAATTTAGCTTATCCTCAATCTAAAACAAGAAGGGGACGTGTCGGTAAAGGTTGTTCTCAAACTCTTGATACAAACTGCAATATGGGAACAATTGATGATTATCGTATAAGAAGATTAACACCTCTTGAGTGCTTTAGATTACAGGGATTTCCTGATGAAATGGTAAAAGTCGCAAGAGATATTGGTCTGGCGGATTGCAGATTATATAAGATGGCAGGAAATGCAATTACTGTAAATGTTGCTGAAGCTGTTGCAAGAAAAATTGCGGATTGCGAGCAGAGGGCGGAGGGCTTGGAGAAGTCCAAGACCGCAGACCCGTTTAATGCGAGCAACCAAGCGGCAGAGGTTGAAAATGGTTCAACTTAAAGGTTTATTTAAACTAGCTCCTACTGCAGCAATAAAATATTTCAAGAAAAAAGGACAAACATATACTTGGGATTGGTACGAGCTGTGGCAGGATGCACATAAAAAGACTTTTACTGTTGCCAAAGTTATGCGAGAAGACATATTAAAAGATATACGTTCTGCATTAGATAAGGCTCTTGAAGAAGGGAAAACTTTTCAAGAATTTCAAAAAGAACTTAAACCTACCCTGCAAAAAAAAGGTTGGTGGGGTGAACAGATTGTAGTTGATACTCAAGGCAATGCCGAAAAAGTGCAACTTGGTTCAATGTATCGTCTAAAAACAATCTATGCCGTCAATATGCAAACTTCATATATGACAGGGCGATATAAAACGCAAATGGATAATACAGACAATCGTCCTTATTGGGAATATGTCGCAGTATTAGATAGCAAAACAAGACCTGAACACGCACAGCTTCATGGATTGGTTTACAGGTATGATGACCCGTTTTGGGCTAGTTTTTACCCTCCAAACGGTTGGAGATGCAGATGTAGAGTAAATGCTCTGTCTAATTACAACCTGCAAAAAAAGAATATAAAACCAAGTGATTCAACAGGAACACTCTCTCAAGAGATGCGACTCGTCTCGAAAAAATCAGGAGAATACAAACCGGTTACAGTTTACACAGATCCATTGACCGGTAAAAAAATTGCCCCGGATGTTGGTTGGTCTCATAATCCTGCAAGCGGATTTTCGGAAGGGTGAAGCGAAGCGTAACCCGTAAGGTGTCGGGAAGCTGAGAACTTTTCGACACCCCGAATAATCCAAGACAGCGGTTTGAATGATATTTGAACACTATTAAAACAAGTATAAAAGGAGTATTAAATGACTGTAGATAGAAAGTGCTTAATTAATTGGGTTGGTGGAAAAAGATTACTAAGAAAAACAATCGCTCCACTTATTCCTAAAGACATAAAATCGTATATTGAACCATTCGGTGGTGGTGGTTGGGTTTTATTTTATAAGGACAGATGGGCAGATTTAGAAATCTACAACGACTTAGATGGAAGATTAGTTAATCTTTTTAGAATCGTGAAATATCATCCTAATGCCTTAAAAGAAGAATTAAAATATCTTCTTGGCTCTCGTGAAATGTTCTTTCAATTTTTGAATGGCACTTTTATTACCGATATTCAAAAAGCAGCACAGTTCTTGTTTTTAATAACACGTTCTTTTGGTGGCAAAGGAAATACTTTTGGAACTGTAAAAAAATCTTGTGGTGGAGCTTCAAAATCTCAACGCAATATTTTAACTAAAATTGATGCAATTCACGAACGCCTTGATAAAGTTATGATTGAGAATCGTGATTTTGAGAAATTAATCAAACAATATGACTTTGAAGATGCATTTTTCTATTGTGATCCACCTTATACTTCAGGTTGTGGCTATGAAGTAACATCAACTACTGATTTCGACCATGAACGTTTAAGAGATGTTTTAAAAGACATCAAAGGTCGTTTTCTTCTTTCCTATGATGATTCTCCAAAAGTCCGAGAATTATATAAAGGATACGAAATGATTGAAGTTGAAAGACAAAACGGAATCAATAACAGAGAGGGGACTAATAGAGCTAATAAAGTTTATAAAGAACTTTTGATTGCTAATTATCCTATTAAAGAAGATTTATGCAAATAAACGTAAAGTTATAAACTGTAAAATACTTGCAATTTACATATTATGTATTATAATGTAAGTACAAAGTATTTTATAGGAGGTCATTTATGAACTTAGAAAACATTTTAGAAGAATTAAAAAAATGCCATAAAATAAGCATAAAAGAAGATTACGAAAAAATACAAGAACCACTTTTAAAACTTATTGTCGATATAAGTTCAAACTCTACACTAGAAAAAACTGGTAAAGATTATACACGTTATGACATTATATTTATAAATTCTTCAAATAAAAAAGAAACTAATATTCCAAAAGCCAGAGTTCCAGAAATTACACTTCAATACTTGATTAGTAACAATATTTTAAGTAGTTCTGATTTTGCTTTTTTTGAAGAGAATAATTTCGAAAGAACCTTTGCTTCAAGTTCTGGAGACTTGATAAAAGAGTATAATCAAGATATTGACAAAGTGCAACGATACACAGAAATTAATTGTAACGGTCAAATATGGTATGTATGTAATCAATGGGATAAAACTACCATTGATAAATTCAATGAATATGTAAATAGTAAATTTTCAAAGTATATTAAGATTGTTGAACACTAGATGAGTGAACCAATTGAAATAAAACTTGATAATAAAGAGGTTGAATCAAGATTACTTGATTTGGCAAAACGAAGCGAAAACCTGCGACCATTAATGAAAAACATCGCAGGTATTTTCGCATATTCTACCGAAGAAAACTTTAAAGAAGAGGGCAGACCTGATAAGTGGACAGAATTATCGGAATCAACAATTAAGCAACGGACAAAAAATAAACAGTGGCCCGGCATGATTTTACAGATTTCAGGTCAACTTGCATCTTCTGTTAATACATATTATGACGATGATTCTGCTGTTATGGGTTCAAACCTTGAATATGCAGCAATTCATCAACTCGGCGGTCAAGCCGGCAAAAACAAATCTGTCGAAATCCCTGCAAGACCTTATTTACAACTTACCCCTGATGACTTTGAAGAAATCCTAAGTATGACCGAAAATTTCTTAGGGGAATAATCCCTCAACAAGTATGTAATCAGGTCAAAGGAAAGGAGAGAAAATGACAACAGTTGAACCTATTAAAAGTAAAAAAGATGTCGAAAAAGTCGAAAGATATCTTGAAAAACAAAGCACTAGAGACCACCTGCTTTTTGTGTTTGGTACAAATAGCGGTCTTAGAATTTCAGACATTGTTGCCCTGAATGTCGGGGATGTCAGGGGAAAAAACTATATTCAAATCGTGGAAAAGAAAACAGGGAAATACAAAAAATTTCCACTTAATGATAAATTAAAAAACTTAATTGCTGGTTATGTCAAAGGCAAAAGAGACAAAGAGCCATTGTTTAAATCCCTATGGGGCAGAAGATACAACAGAATAACTGCATATTATATGATAAGAGATGCTTGTAAAAAAGTCGGACTAGAAGAAAAAATAGGCACACACTCTATGAGAAAAACTTTCGGATACCATCACTATCAACAATTTAGAGACATTGCACTCCTGCAAAAAATATTTAACCATTCAAGTCAGTTAATAACCTTACGTTATATAGGAATAGACCAAGAGCAAATTGATTACACATATAACAACTTTGTTTTATAGTTCAAAACACTCTCTAATAAAGGAATTGCATTACATTTTATATGGATTACAAAATATCCAAAATGTAATCCGCAGGATTAGGAGATAGAAGTTCCGTTACTTTGGGGCGCACTACCTCTCTGTGAAATT
>CAJMSH010000017.1 GCA_905216055.1 uncultured bacterium
TGGTATGAAAATTTTGGCATACGATATTGTTGAAAAACAAGAGGTTATGAATAATTACGGAATTACTTATGTAGGATTGGATACTTTGTTGAAAAAATCCGATGTCGTAACTTTGCATTTGCCTTATACGGATAAAAGCTTTAATATGATTGGGCTTGACGAACTTAAATTGATGAAAAAATCAGCTTACTTAATCAATACATCAAGTGCCAAAATTGTTAATATGGAAGATTTGTATAGAGCTTTGAAGGAAAATTTGATAAGCGGTGCTGCCCTTGATATTGTAATGTGTGAGGATTTTAATTTTAAATGTGCAAATTTATCCAAAGATTTGCAAAAAGGCTTGACCTGCCTGAAGGAAACTGAGATTATAAATGTTTTGAGCAAAATGCCAAATGTTATAATTACCCCGCATATTGCTTATAATACTCAAGAGGCAATAAATTATATTTTAAAAGTTACTTTTATTTCAATTATAGAATGCGTAAAGGGCGGCGATTTGCATAAAATATCTTAACTTTTTTGCTTAAATCTAATCTTAACATATAATATACTTATGAATATAGCTTTTATACCAATAGATAACAGACCTGTTTGTTATACTCTGCCCGAACAAATTTGTGCAATTGATAAGGAAATAAATTTATATTTGCCTAAAAGAGAATGGCTTGGTGATTTACACAAGTATGCTGATGTTGAAAAAATTTTTGAATGGCTTGAAAATTTGTCCGATGTGGATTCTATAATTTTGTCACTCGATACGGTTGCTTATGGCGGATTGATTTCTTCAAGGCGTTGTGAAGATTCTTTTGACAAAATAAAAAAAAGAGTTGAAAATTTGAAAAATATTCTTGAAAAAAAACAGGCAAAAATTTATGCCTTTTCAAGTATTATGAGGATTTCCAATAACAATATAAATGAAGAAGAAAAAGAGTATTGGAATGAGTGGGGAAAAAAGATTTTTGAATATTCTTATAACACTCATAAGTTAGGCAAACCTTTTGAAAATGGTATTCCTGATGAAATTCTCAAAGATTATCTCGAAACACGTAAAAGAAATTTTGAGATTAATAAAATATTTTTGGATTATAAAAAACAAGGATTGTTTGACACTCTCGTGTTTTCAAAAGATGATTGCGCAGAGTACGGTTTGAATGTCAAAGAAGCTTGTGAATTAGAAAAACTTGGCGGATTTGTAAAAACAGGCGCGGACGAAATTCCTCTTACACTTCTTGCCCGTTCGATTGGCGGAAAATTGAAGGTCGCTCCGATATTTTTGGAACCTGATTTTAAACACCTGATTTCAAATTACGAAGATGTATCAATCGAACAATCCGTAAAAGGTCAATTAAATCTTGCAGGATGCGATATCTGTGAGCCTTGTGATGCCGATATTTTGTTATACGTTAACAACTTTAAGGGGCATCAGGGAGAAATAGTTATGAAGGTCAATACAGAGGCTTTTAGTGGTGAATTTAAAACTCCTGAAAAGAATTTTATGATTGCAGATGTAAGGTTTGCAAACGGGGCTGATAATGCCTTTGTGAAAAAACTTTTTGAAAATGATTTTGATGAAAACTTTTACGGCTATTCTGCTTGGAATACTTCTGCTAATTCTTTGGGAAGTTTGATTTGTGGTGCAAAGGTTAAATATTTTGCCAAAAGCTTTGATAAGCAAGCTTTTCAAAGACTTCAAACAGTTAGATTTTTAGATGATTGGGCATATCAGGCAAATGTTCGCCAACAACTTCAAAAGCCTGATATAGATATGGTTAAAGAGAAAATGACACCGTTTGAAAATAAAGTTTTTGAAAAATTAGGCGAAAGTTACGATATTCAATATAAATTTCCGTGGAACAGATTGTTTGAGGTGGAAGTTTGCATTTAGTTGAAATCTTATTATTAGCCGTTGCATTAGGCATAGATTGTCTGGTTGTTTCATTTTCACAAGGTTTGATTTTTACTCAAAACAGAGTGAAAAATTCTTTGGCACTGGCTTTTACAATGGGTGTTTCTCAAGGAATTATGCCATGCTTCGGGTATTTTTTTACGGGGCTTATAAGCTCTTATATTGAAGCTTATGCAAAATGGCTGGTTTTTATAATCTTTTTTATACTCGGTACAAAATTTATTTACGAAGCATTTAGCGAAAAAGAAGAAAAAATTTGCTGTTTGGATTTGAAATGTCTGATAAGTCTTGGAATAGCTACAAGTATTGATGCGCTTGCCTCAGGGGTAAGTTTGAATTTGACAAAAACTCCAATTATGTTATCGGTTTTTCTAATCGGTTTGATGTCATTTGTTATGTCTGTTGCAGGTTTTTGGTTTGGAAATTTCTTCAAAAAGTTACCTTCAAAATATTTGGAAATTTCCGGTGGAATAATTTTGATAATTCTAGGGTTTAAGGCTATTTTTATGTAAATTGGCATGCCGATTTTGAGGCATGGACAGTAAATGTTTTACAATTCTTAATACGGTCTTAAATCATGAAAAACCATGACATGAGCATGTTTACATGATTTGAAACCTGAAAACCATGTGATAGCTTAATATTTAACATGATTGACTTTTAAAAAAAGGCTGTATTGTACTGTTTACGAGGTTTGTTACAAATATTAATATTCTCATGTTCTGCCCTTGAAATAATTTCCTGATTTTTTATAATGTAGATAAGGAAGAGGTGAAAATACCTCGAATATAGGGATTGTGACAGGTTATCTGTGTAATTTTTTCCTTACCTTGGGTGAGATAGTTAAAAGTGGAGATTATATAAATTGTTTAGAAGTAGGGATATGGGAAGAGCCGTTGCTGTAAGAAGATGGACACCGACCGCTCTTGAATGTTATAAAAGAGGTTGTAATTGCGAAGGGTGCTTTTATAGAGACTTTTTTAGCGGTTCATCGCAAAAATGTCAGATGAAGGCTTCTGTTCTTGAATTGGTTAGAGTTATAGGAACTCCTAATGTTGAATTGCAACAATTTATTATTGAAGATTAGTACATTTTGATGAAATTTTTTTGCAATATGAGAGTAAAAGGCTTTAAAAATCCTGAAATATATGTTATAATGTAAAAGCAGTATTTTTATAGGAGGTTTTAAATGCACATTTACGTTAACGGAAGAAACATTGAAATTACTGATGCTATTAAAGCTTATGTAAAAGAAAAAATCGGTAAAGTCGCTAACCATTACGACCAAATCCAAGGCATTGAGGTTGTTCTGTCGGTAATTAAAAACCCCGCAGCTTCCGGAAAACATGTTGCAGAAGTCAGCTGTAAAATGAATTCAGGTGTTGTAAGATGCGAAGAAGCCGCAGATTCTATGTATGAAAGTATCGATTTATTAGCTGACAAATTGCTAAGACAAGTTCAAAAATTTAAAGACAAAAGCGTTGGCACTGACAAATCCTCAATTAGAACTGAGGCTAAAGTCGAAGAAACTACTGAAGCTGTAGAAGAATAAATTTTTTGTTAAAGAGGTGCTATTATGCACCTCTTTTTTAATGCGGATAGGGATTTTAAGAGAAAGATGATAAATAATAAAAAAGTAATTGTAATTATGCCTGCTTATAATGCGGAAAAAACATTGAAGCAAACTTATGATGAAATATACAAAGATTTTGTTGACGAGGTAATTTTAGTTGATGACAATTCGCAGGATAATACAAAACTTGTTTCCAAAGAGTTAAACATCAAAACAATTGTGCATAAAGAAAATAAAGGTTACGGTGGTAATCAAAAATCTTGCTATAAAGCAGCTTTGCAGTCTGGTGGCGATATAATCGTTATGTTGCACCCTGATTATCAATATACCCCAAAACTTATTCCTGCCATAGTTTGTATGATGGCATTCGGTCAATATGATGCCGTACTTGCATCAAGAATGCTTGGAAATTCAGCTTTGAAAGGTGGCATGCCGTTTTATAAATTTGTCGCAAATAAGTTTTTAACCTGGTTTGAAAATCTCTTTACGGGTGAAAATTTGACTGAATATCATACAGGTTTTAGAGGTTTTACAAAAGAAGTTTTGCAAACTTTACCGCTTGGGGAATGTGATGACGATTTTATTTTTGACAATGAAATCATTGCCCTTTTGTTTTACAACAAGTATAAAATAGGCGAAATCTCTTGTCCGACAAAATATTTCAAGGAAGCATCATCAATAAACTTTGTACGATCTTGCAAATATGGACTTGGAGTTTTGGCAGTAAGTTTGAAATACAGACTTGCCAAAATGGGCTTGTTTAAGTCAAGAATTTTCAGACCTGATGCTAAGAAATTGGATTTATCAACAGAAATCGAATATTATTATAAATAAAAAATTTATTTTATATATAAAAAACACCTCTTTCAAAGAGGTGTTTTTTTATCCTTTTTGTTTTAGTGAAAAGTATTAAGCAAAAGTATTTGCGGGTTTCTTTTGAGCTGTAGCACCAGGAATTGATTGCCAGTTAGCAGCCATAATCTTTTTGAAAGATTTCAAAGCTGTATCTTCCAATTCACCAAGTTCTTCAGCTTCCATAATCAATTCTCTAAGTGGAAGAAGAGCTCTTTGGTCTCTCAATACACCTAAAGCAGCAGCAGCACCTGCTCTAACAAGTTCATTTTCGTTACGGTTTTTCATAACATCAATCAAAGCCGGAACTGCTTTTGTATCATTTAATTTGCCTAATGAAGTTACCGCATAAATTCTAACGTTAACCCATTCGTCATACAACATATTTATAACTTTATCAACAGCTTTTTTGTTGCCGATTTCGCCTAAAGCTCTTGTTGCATCGCATCTTACATTAACTTTTTCGTGATCAAGAGATGCAATCAAAGCATCAGTTGCAACATCACCAATTTCAATCAAAGCATCTGTTGCTGTAATACAAACTTGAGGGTTTTCATCGTTCAAAGCTTCTACTAAAGGTTCTACAACAATTTCTCCGCCCAAACGACCTAATGCTCTAGCTGCACGAACTCTTACATCTACGTTTCTGTCTTCACGTAAAGATTCAATCAAGTGAACTGTTGCTTTTGAATCACCAAGTTCACCAAGTGCACGAGCTGCATATAATCTTACTGATCCGTTTTTGTCGTGTTTTAATACATCAATTAATGGTTCAACTGCTTTTGAATCACCCATTTCACCTAAAATACGTGCTGCGTTATATCTAACTTTTTCTGAGTTGCTTGTTTTTAGGTCTGTTAATAATTCATCAAAAGATTTTTTAACTTGTTTTTTCTTGCTGTTAACACTAATTGTCATTAAGTTTTTCCTCCGACACACAATATTAAATTCTACTACACCTTATATTTCTATAAAAAATATTTCGAATAAAATATTGCCTTTTTTACCTACTTATATTAATTTTTATTAACCTATATTTTAAGTGCAGTTGTAATGTTTAATTTTTTTAAGGGTAAAACTAACACTTTATATTTATAATATAACATATTTTATATTTTTTGTGTTAAAGCTGTTCAATTTTTTAAAGAATCATATATTTTGTTTTTTTAATATATAGTATCTTTCAATTATATTAATACGAGAAATGTTATAAAAATTCATAAATTACTACTCACCACAGATAGTAATAACAAATTCACTGCCTTTACCTTCTTCACTGTTTACAATGATTTCGCCGTGATGCTTCTCTATTATTTTTGTGCAAATTGCTAATCCAAGGCCTGTGCCGACACCTGAACTTTTTGTCGTAAATCCGGCTGTAAATATTTTGTTGAGCTGATTTTTGGGGATTCCTTTGCCTGTATCTTTGATTTTTACTACAAGTTTTTTATCTTTGTATTCTGTTGTAATTGTTATTGTGCCTTTGCCTTCTATTGCCTGGCAAGCGTTTATCAATATGTTTGTGAAAACTTGGTTAAGCATGTTTGGAAAGCATTTGATAGCGGGGATTTTGCCGTAATTTTTTATGATATCAATTCGGTTTTTTGTTTCGTGTCTGATTAATTCCAGAGTTAAATCAAGTTCTTTATTTATATCTGCTTCTTGTAATTCTGCTTCATCAAGGCGAACAAACTTTTTCAATGAAGTTACAATGTTGCTTATTCTATTCACAGCTTCTTTATCAATTTCATTGATGTCTGTAAGCATTTCTTTTAATTCGCCGTCTTCTATTGAACCAAGAAGCTTTGCGACTATTCCGTTATTTGATTTTATTGAGGCGACGGGGGTATTTATTTCATGAGCTACTCCTGCTACAAGTTGTCCGAGCGATGCCATTTTTTCTGAATTTATCAGTTGAATTTGTGTTTCTTTCAATTCTTTCAGGGTATTTTGGAGTTCTTTTACTGTTTGTATATTTTTCTGATAAAGTTCTGCTCTTGTTATTGCGTTAGAAAGTTGCGATGAAATTGCTTCAAGAATTTCAATTTCTTCATTGAGTTCACGCTTTTGATAACTAAGCAAAACTATTACACCTATTAGGTTTTGCACATGGTAGACCGGTACAACTATTCTTAAAATCGGTTGTTTAAAAGGTTTTGCATTAAGGTATTCTATTAGTGAATTACAAACTGAAATCTCTTTTGCTGCAATAGTTTGCGCTGTTTTTTCATCAAAGTTAATTACATTTGGCATTTTGGATTTTTTGATGCCGTAAACTTCTTCTATCTCAAATCCGTTTTGGGTGGTTTTTGCATAATATGCTTTGTATGAGCTAAACATTATTGCAAGTTCTTTCAATGCGGATTGCAAAATTTGTGAGATATCGATGCTTTCTCTTATAATATTGGAAACCTTGTTTATAAGCGCAATTCGGATTGCTTGGCTTTGCGCTTTCATTTTAATTTTTTGCAAATCTTCGTTTTCTTCAACGAGTTTTTCAATCTTTGTTTTTAAATTTTCGTTTTCTTTATAAACATCATTAAGTTGATTTTGAGCACTCACATCTGTGAAAAATATAATTGTATATTTTCCTTTTTTGATGGCTTGCATATCGTAATAGAATAATCTGTTTAATTCTGATTGATATGAAATTCTGGCGAAAAAATTTTCTTTTGAAATTATTGCGTGATAAATCGGGGAATAAATTTCTATATTTTCGCTATCTAAGGGGCAAATATCAAAACTTGAATGATGAGAAAGTTTTTTTATATTTGTAAAATCTTTAAACCACCTTTTGAAAGTGTGGTTTTGATAAACTACCTCATGCTTTTTATTTAAGATAATTACGGCATCCCTAAATTGTCTGAAAATATCAAACTTTTTCATATAAATATTATATTTCAAGAAATATTAGTGGGCAATTTTTTAAATATATATCAATATGTTGTGGGAGGTTTATTATGGAAGGATTTAAAAAAGTTGGAGAAAAAATAAAATATTACAGAGAAAAAAGAGGGTTATCGCGTCAAATGCTTGCAAAAAGGGCTTATATGACGGTTGGAAAGCTCGAAGAAATTGAAAATGGTGAAATTGTTTATCATTTTTGGACGCTTCAAAAGATTGCAAAAGCTTTAGATGTGGATTTGCCTGAACTTTTGGATTTTGATTAATTTGTTTAATAGAAATTATGAATTTAAAAATCCTTATAAAGAAAGTGTTTTAGTGATTTTTTGTAACATAATGTAAAGCAAATAAATTAATTTTATTAAAGTAAAAATATATTCTTGCCGTAAAATCCTCATGTAAGGTTAGAGTTTTTAATCGGAGAAATTTAAAATGAGTGATTATAGCGACAATGGAATATCTTTTGGTAAAAACAAGAAAATAAATTTTAGCAACTTTAACGGTATTCATAAAGATGATTTAAAAGCAGAAAAAGGTGCATTGAAAGATTCTTTGTTTGCTAAATATGATAAAAACAAAGATAATATTTTAGATGAAACCGAATTAAAATTTTTGCAAAATGATATTCAAGGATTTGCGAAAAATGAAAAGCTTAGCAACCGCGAAACCAAAAAATTCTTCAAAAGTTTAGGTCTAGAAAACAATAAATCATTGAAGCGCGATGATTTATATAATTTTCTTTCAACAATTCAAGCGGACAAAGATTCAATAGCTTCAGCTTCTACAAGTAGTGAAAGTGGAACTACTTTTGTAGAATATAAACCAGATGAAAATAATGCAATAAAACGAGAAGTATATTCAAATGAACAAGACGGAAGTCATAAACCAGTAGCAGAACAAGTTTTATATGATGAAAATCATGTATTAACAACTCTTTATAAAGAAGATGGGACAATACATAAATTTGATGTACGAGATAATATGCAATTTCTAACAGTTACTAATTCTGATGGTAAAACAAAAATGCTTCAGGAAATGAATAAAGATACCAATGAAACAGTAACGACAGAATTTGCTGACGATGGAGAAACAATTGCATCAAAATATAGAGAAAATGGCGCAATAACAGAATATCTGGATCCTAATAATGATAGAGTAACTATGCGAGTTACTGATAAAGGTAATGGTGTAACCGAAAAAGTTAAATATGATTACAATGAAGACGGATCATATAAGACAACTTTACTTGATGCAAATGACAAACCTGTATCATCAGTAACTAAAAAAGGAGATAAAGAACTTGCCACATCTTCAATTACAACTTCAGAAGACGGCTCAACAACAGAGATTGTTACATCCGGAGAAGGAGAAAATGTACAAAGAACAAAAGTTGTAAAAGATAAAGACGGTAATGTCACAACAAAAGTTAATATTGATGAAAACGGTAATGCAGTAGCATATAATCATAAGGTTAATGAAGGTGAAAACTGGTATGGTATAGTTCAAGCAAAATACGGTATTACTGACTATAAAACAACAATGGAAATAGTACATCAGTTGAAGAAAAATGCAAATGTCAGAAGAAGTTCATCTGTAATGCCGAGTGAAATCGAATTGCCGCCAACTGTAAAATTGAAAAACGGTCAAGAAATCGCATTGAAAGATATTGATGCAAAATTTGATGAGTTAAATTCAGCCAGTGCAAAGGTTGATGTTCCGCAAATTCCTGATGATTTGCCTCAAGCTTATCCTCAAGATAAATTAGCAGAAATAGAGAAAAATATTACTATTCCACAAGAGTATCTAGAAGTAAAACCTGAAAATGCCGGTAAAACAATAACTCAATCAGACGGCAAAATTCTTGAATATAATGAAGATGGAAAAGTTCTGTACGTATATAATTCAGAGGCAGATTTAAAAGCAAATCGTCCTACAGTTGACTTATCTTATGGTACAGATTATCAAATAAATAAATATAACGAAAAAGGTCATAAAATAGGTGAAACTTATTATAATAGCAATGGAAATTTAGAATTTTTTATTGTAAATGAGGGTATTGACCCAAAAACTGGTAATAATGATAGAGCAATAATGTATAAGACCAATGGAAAGGTTGATTCTCTGTATAAATATCAGTACAATGAAGATGGAAACCTTACTGTTTGTGATCTATTTAGAGCAAATGATGATGGTCAATTTGTATTTCAAGATCATACAGAAAGGAAATATAATAATGACGGAACAAAAACAAGAGTAATTACATATAATGCTGAAGGTAATTTAACAGAAGATAAAATTTATGATATGTAATAAAATATTGTAAAAGAAAAACAGCCCTAAAATAGGACTGTTTTTCAATTTGTTTAACTTAATTATGATTTATTAAACGTTTGCAAGTTCTTTAGATCTTTCAAGTTTAAGAGTGCAAGTTGTAACATCGCAAACACTTGATGGTCCAAAGTATTGAATTGCACCAGGGAATAAATATCTGTCATTCATAGCCCAGTCTTCTCTGTTTTCTTCAAGTTGTTTGAAAACAGGTCCGTTTAATTTTACAAGAGCTTTTTGAATTACAGGTTTCATTTCACCGTGACGTTTTTCCATGTTCATCATCATAGTAAGCGGAACACCGCCTGCAATCCATTGAGAAGCAGGTGCTGTAAGATTTCTTACTGATGATAAATATCCTGTCAAACCAAAGTTGATTAATGCGAATGCGTTAAAGCCTAATGAATAGCAATAATCAGCATCAAAGTTTGAAGGGAATGCACATCTTCCTTCGTAACCGAAGAAGTGTGATTGCGGATTGAATTTACCGATGTAATCCCCTTGGATTTTTAATTCATCTAATTTTGTTGAAATCATTTCGATTAACAATTTTTCAGTTTCAATTTTTGATACCTGAACGTTACCGTGTGGGTCACGATCTGCTAGTAATTGACCTTTGATAAGTGCAGGTAATGAGTTGTAAACTTTTGCATTCGCAGGATCAAGTCTGTTTTCAACAATATCAAATTTATCACGAATTGTTGTAGCGTTAACGAAATCAGGATCGTTTTCCAAAGATGCCATAATATCGTTAAGGTTTGAAATCATTGATTTCATTTCAGGGATAAATTCGATTAAGCCTTCCGGAACAACTGCGATACCAAAGTTTTTACCCATATCAGCACGTCTTACGATAATGTCACACATATAGTTGATAATGCTTTCCAAAGACATTTTCTTTTCTTCAACTTCTTCTGAAATTAAAGTGATGTTTGGTTGAGTTTGTAAAGCAGCTTCCAATGCAACGTGAGATGCGCTTCTGCCCATAATTTTAATAAAGTGCCAATATTTTTTAGCAGAATTAGCATCACGTTCAATGTTTCCGATAAGTTCTGCATAAGTTTTTGTTGCAGTATCAAAACCGAATGAAATTTCGATTTGATCATTTTTCAAGTCACCGTCAATAGTTTTTGGACATCCGATTACTTGAATACCGCTGTTGTGTGTAACAAACCATTCTGCTAAAAGTGCTGCGTTAGTGTTTGAATCATCTCCGCCGATAATTACAACAGCAGAAATATTTAATTTTTTGCAAACACTCAAAGCTTTTTGGAATTGTTCTTCTGTTTCAAGTTTAGTTCTGCCTGAACCGATAATATCGAAACCGCCAGTGTTTCTGTAAGCGTCAATGAATTTGTCATCAAATTCAACATATTTTCCATCAATAATACCTGATGGGCCGCCTAAGAAACCGTAAAGTTTGTTAGCAGAATTAGCTTGTTTCAAAGCGTCATACAAACCTGCAATTACGTTGTGACCGCCTGGAGCTTGGCCGCCTGATAGGATTACACCAACATTTCTTACATCTGATACAGATGAAGAAGATGATGTTTTAAAAGTTACAACAGGTTTTCCGTATGTATTTTTGAATAAATTTTGAATTTGTTCCTGATCTCTAACAGATTGAGTTGCGGAACCTTCAACCATTTCTAAGCTGTTAATGCCGTTTGCAAGGCTTTCAGGAAGTTTTGGTTGATATTTTAATCTCTCAATTTGTAACGGTGAAAGTTTTTCCATATTTCTCTTACCTTTCTTAAGTAACACTAATTTTACAATTAATATATTACAATAAAAAAGATATTTTTTACACAGCATACAGCTAAGAATTTGAAGATTAAAAATAGGAATGAAACAAAACTTAACAAAAAAGGCAATTATTTTGGGAATATATACTTTATATATATAGAGTATAAAATTTGAGGCTTATTATGGGTAAAGTAAATCAAACACAAGGGATTTTAACGGAACAGCAGTTTAATTCGAGTCCATTAAAAAATGTAATGTCTTATAAAGATTATTTTGACAAGGCATTAAAACTTGGTTCTGCCTTTACTTTCTCACGTGCTATTGCTATGCAAAATGCCGAAGATACAAAAAATAATATTGACGATTCAGTAAAGGGTTATTATCTGGAAAAAGAAAATAAAAAAGCTCAGGCAGAAGAAAAATATTATGCAGCATTAGCTCAATATGATGCTATGAAATCAAATCAGGAGTCTGCTATAAAGAATTTGAAATATGCAACAAGTATGTATGGAGATGGTTCTTCTCAGTATTCGGATGCGTTGAAAAAATATAATCTTTCTGCAAAATCACTTTTCGGTGCTGATGTAAATTTGAGTGTTGCAAGAGATCAGTTTAATTTTGCTAATACATCTGCATTTAAGGCATATTTGTCAACGCAGTTAACTTAAAGTTACAATTCACTTGCAATTTTTCCTTTATATATTATCATGCAACTTGTAGAGTGCTTACGCCAATAATCACTCAACAAGTAAAGGAAAATTAATATGAATTTGAAAAACAAACAGGAAATAGTTAAACAATACGGTAAAAATGAAAAAGATACCGGATCAACAGCAGTTCAAGTAGCTATGATGAGCCAAAAAATTACTGAACTTACTGAACACCTTAAATCTAATCAAAAAGATTTCGCTACAAAAAGAGGTCTTTTGATGATGGTAGGTAAAAGAAAAAGACTACTTTCTTATTTGAAATCTCAAAATCTTGATGAATATAGAGATTTAATCAAGAAATTGGGTATCAGAGGCTAGTTTTTAAAGCTTTTGAAAAATTTAAAAAAAGGCTGTCATAAGACGGCCTTTTTTAATATAATTTTTTTAAATAAAATATTGAAAGGGAATTTAATTTGAAAACTTTAAAATCAATGCGTTTGCACATAGGTGTTTTTGGCAGAACAAATGTTGGGAAATCTTCTTTATTAAACAGGGTTACAAATCAGGAAATCTCTATTGTGTCAGAAATTGCGGGGACTACGACTGATGTTGTTGAAAAATCAATGGAGCTTTTGCCTGTCGGACCTGTAACTTTTCTTGATACTGCGGGTTTGGATGATGAAACCGAGTTGGGCGAAAAACGTATTGAAAAAACAATGAAGATTATTAATCGTATTGATGTTGCGGTTGTTGTTTGTGATTATGACGGGCTTGACGATTATGAAAAAGAGCTTATCAAAAAGTTTGATGAACTTCAAATTCCTTATTTAATCGTAGAAAATAAGTGCGATATTAAAAAGGTTGAAATACCTGATTATAAAAACGTTTTATATACATCGGTAAAGGATGATGAAAATCTTGTATTCAGATTTAAAGATGCGCTTGTCAAACTTTTGCCTGATGATTTTGTAAATTCTCCAAAAATTGTTGGGGATTTGGTTCCGCCAAAAAGTACGGTTATTCTTGTAATTCCGATTGATAAAGAGGCGCCTAAAGGCAGAATTATTTTGCCTCAAGTTCAGACAATCAGGGATTTGTTAGACAGCGATTGTTTGTCTTATGTTGTTAAAGAAACCGAATTGAAACAGGCTATTGAAAACTTGAAAACCCCTCCTGCATTGGTTGTAACTGATAGTCAGGCGTTCAAACAGGTTAGTGAAATTGTACCTGAGAATATTGCGCTTACGTCTTTTTCAATCCTTTTTGCAAGATTGAAGGGTGATTTAGATGAATTTATAAAGGGTGCTAAGGCGATTGAAAATTTGAAAGACGGAGATATGGTCTTGATTTTGGAAAGCTGTACGCACCATGCAATAGAAGATGATATCGGCAGGGTAAAAATTCCGAATTGGCTTCGTAAAAAGACGGGTAAAAATTTGGTTATCCACAATTATGCAGGTCATGATTTTCCTGATTTGTCGGATTACAAACTTGTAATTCATTGCGGAGCTTGCATGACAAACAGACGTGAAGTTTTATCGAGAATTTTAATTGCAAATCAGAAAAATGTTCCGATTACCAATTATGGAATTGTAATATCTTATTGTTTGGGAATTTTACCGAGAGCTGTTAAGATTTTTGAAAAATAGCTTAAAGTTTTTCTCACATTCTGCCGTAATATTTAATGTAGAAGAATGATAAAGAAAAAAAATTTTTACGGTAGTATGATGTTATGTACGATTATCAATCCACAATTGAAGATAAAGAATTAAAGCAGGTAGGTTTAGAGCTAATGTTTATGACGCCTGAAAAGGGTGCTGTAGATAATTGGGTTACGGCAGTTGAGCTTGCCAAGATGGTTGATTTGCCTGTTGATACCGTAAAGAAAAAACTTGCTATATTGCGTGATGCAGGAATTGTTAGAGTTAAAGGAATAAACCCGAAATATTGGAAGTTTGATGATTACAGTTTTCAGCGAATGGATGAAGATGATGAGGTTTATAAGCTTTTGTGTAGTTTTGACGATGTAGATTTTGACAGATATTTCAGTTATTAATTTTATAAAAAATTTGCATTAATATAGATACTGAAATAAGTTCAGTATGACGAATTTAGGGTAATTTGCATTATAAATTGAGAAACAACTTTGCTTTTAAATAAAAGTTTATTTTCCAATACAAAAATGGTCAAAGATGTTGTTCAAAATATCGTCGGTGATTACTTCGCCTGTAATTTCATCTAAAAATAACAGCGCTGATTTCAAGTCAATCGAGATTAAATCTTGCAATTGGTGAATTTTTGCGGCTTCAAGTGCTTGAGTTAAACTTTCTCTACATTTTACAAGACAATCTTGCTGACGTTTGTTTGTAATAAATTCTGTATCGTCCAGTGAGAAGTTGTATGATATTTCTTTAATTTTATTTTTAAGCTCGTCTAAGCCTTCTTTTGTTTCTGTTGAAAGGTAAAAAACTCCGTCTTTTCTTTCTTTTACCAAATCACATTTGTTTGCAATAACTATATGATTTTTGTCTTTTATCAAGTCAAGAATAGCTTTGTCTTCATCGTCCATTCCTTTGGAAACATCATATAAAAATAAGACTAAATCAGCTTCATCTGCGGATTGTTTTGAATATTCAATCCCGATTTCTTCAACTTTTCCGACTTCGTCATTATCTCTTATGCCTGCTGTATCGATTAAAGTAATTGCAACATCCCAATCTAAAGTTTCTTTCAAAACATCACGGGTTGTACCTGCAATATCTGTAACGATTGCACGTTCTACATTCAGCAGTGTATTGAATAATGATGATTTGCCGACATTCGGTTTGCCGACTATTGCAATTTTTATTCCCTGACGCATAATGTTTGAGGAATTTGCGCAGGATAAAATTTTGTTAATTTTTTCAAGAGCTTTTTCAAATTCAGAAATTATATAATCATATTCAGGCTCTGCAACGTCTTCCGGAAAATCAATCCCTGCAACGATTTTTGATAGAACATCAAAAATATCTTTTCTGATTTCTTTAATTTTTGTGCTCAAAACTCCTGATAAATTTTTGGCTGATTGTTTTGCAAAATCTCTTGTTTTTGCATGGATTAAATCTGCAACGGCTTCAGCTTGAGATAAATCCATTTTTTTGTTCAAGAAGGCACGTTTTGTATATTCTCCGCGTTCTGCCATACGTGCGCCGTTTTTCAAAACAACATCAAGAATGTTTCTCACAACATTAATTCCGCCATGGCAGTGAATTTCAATGACATCTTCTCCTGTGTAGCTGTGTGGATTTTTAAAAGGTAAAAGTAATACTTCATCAATTTTTTTGTCCCCGTCAACAATCCAGCCGTGAGAGATTTTGCCTGCTTCAAGGTTATGTTTTGAATATATTTTATCAATAATGTCAAAACTTTTGTCACCTGAAATTCTTATAACACCGACACCACCTGTTCCGATAGGTGTTGCGATTGCGGCTATTGTGTCAAATTCTTGTAAAATATTCATAACTTGATTATAGCGCAAAAATGGAATACTTATTTACAAGTGTTATGAAACATTAAAATACATCGGTTTTAATAGGGTTTTTAAATTTAGTAATATTGCCTTGGAACAGAAGTTTTACGGTTCCGACAGAGCCGTTTCTGTGTTTTGCAATAATAATTTCTGATTCCCCTTTAGATTGAGCTTTTGCTGCTGCATCTTCTTCACCGTCTTCTGCTTTTCTGTAATATTCATCACGATATATAAACATTACGATATCGGCATCCTGTTCGATAGAACCTGATTCTCTCAAATCTGAAAGCATCGGACGTTTGTCTGTTCTTGATTC
>CAJMSH010000018.1 GCA_905216055.1 uncultured bacterium
TGTACCAGTAAATATCACTAGCTCATTAGAGCCACAAGGCAGCGCATTTCCACCAAAAGTTAAAATATTATTAACACCAGATGGAACAGTTAAGTTACTAATAATTCCACTAATAATAGATTTAGTGTTTTCCATAGTAACATAAAAATTTGATAAAGTACCGCTTACACCATCGGCGGTATTAAAGGTCACATCAGCATCATTAAGCGCCCTAGAAGTGTGATATTCATATCCACCGTTTAATGCGCAAGAAATGCCGATAAATAGATTACTTGAGCCAGTAGGGTTCGGGTGAAAATATGTTTCATCTAAATTAGCGCTATCTTTCATAATAGCATTTACATTGATTAAGTGCTTTAAGTTTTTATACTGTGAATAAGTATATATAAAATCAACACTGTTTAAATCGTTTATAGTTGTTTCTGGCTGAACGCATTTCCAACTCTGCCACCCAATAAAACCAATCCACGGAGTTGCATTAGGAAAATTAGCGTTCGCATAATCTACAAATTCAAAAATTTTAGTCTGTAAACCACTTACGTCTATTGCTCCACTAGTAATTGCTCTAGCATCATTCCAACCACCACACACAACAATGTCAGTAATTTCGTTTCTTTCAGATTCAGTAAGTTCGCTAACAAATTCAGCTAATTTTCCAACAAAACTGAAATTAGGCTCTGAACTAGTTGCAGTAGCAAAACCAATAGAAGAAGTACTCTTCTGTCTAGCGGTGCTGTATCTACTAACAAATAATTCAGACCATGTAGGTTTACTTGTTTCACGCATACCGTAGCTGTCAGCAAGTAAAAGATATTTTCTATTAAGTAAAGAGTTTTTAATATGCACAACATCCGATTTTACATCATTAACATCCGATTTTACATCATTAACATCGGATTTTACATCATTAATATCTTCTTTTACTTTTTCTGTTTCCTGCCTATATTCTTCAACTTGTGCGTTATAATTACCAGTTACAACCCAATACTCTGTATCAGTAATTTCTGTATTAGCAGGAACTGGTTTCTTGCTTGTATAACTATTATTAAGGTACGTAACAATAGTTAAAGCTTCATAACTATTTGCTTTATCCCAAGCAATAGGGTCTGCAAATTTCGGAACATATCTTGCACCAATATACTGTCTATTCATATCTTTTTTCTCCTTTTAATAATATAAAACTAATCTACCATATTCAGTATCAGCAATTTCAACATCAAGACCAGTTGTTTTAAACACAATATCTTTCCAAGTTTGGGGTATATAATAAATAAAATATCCTGCATCAGAAATTTCTACAAAAATCATTGTAGCTAAATATTCTCTTACAACTTTTTCAATATAACTTGTGTCAAAATCATCTATCCATTTCTGAACAACACCTAATTCAGATTTAAGTTCAGCTAATTCCTCACTAAATTCTTTCTGATTTTCAATCATATTGTTAATATAATCTACAACCTTGCAAAGAATTTCATAATAGCTTAAACTATCATCATAAACAAGTGGTAAAACTTTCTGACACCAAAACTTAAAAGTGTTCAAATCTTTATAAACCATTGTATCTCCTTTCTACCAAAGCTGAAAGAACAGAGTTTCCAAATCTCCAATAACCATCATATCAATATTAAGGAAAGTATCACGATATTTAATAAGTAAATCGCTTGCACTACTTCCTTCAAAACCTATAACAGTTTCAAGATAGTCCTCTGTGCTATTTAGAGCGTCTGTACCAGTATCACTATTAGTAACATTACCAGTTGTTGAATTAGATGTAGTAGAACTACTATTTCCAGTATCAGTAGTTTTTCTAACATTAGTTAAATAAGTTTCATTTTCAACATTAGTTAGTGAACCCTGTGGAGTATCACTATATAAGTCTAAACCAACATTGGTATTAGTACCATTACCACTTCCATTACTTTTGCTTGTGCTATTTACTGTCCCATTATTGCTAGTATTCCTATTACTATCATAATTAGTTTTCTTTTTCCTAGTCAAATTAGCAGTATACAAAGGGTTAAACTCTAATAATTCACTATTATACAACTTATTATAATAAGGCATTATCTCATTCAACTTTGCATCCAATCTCAACTTCCACAGCCCAACTGTTTCTTCACAAATCTCTCTAGTATAGAAGTGTTTAAGAATTTTCTTTTCCAAAACAGTTCGATAGTTTTCATCAAAGATAGGAAAAGTAAAAGTAAATATTTTAGGAATAGCATTTGTAATAATAGTATCAACATCTGCATATCCTTTGCTTTCACCTAGACCACTTGCCGTTTCACAAATGAACCTAACTTCTGTTGTGTATTTACTCATTTACTTCACCCCCTCTGTACTCTTTTTCTTCCTCTTCATTTTCGTTTTGTTGTTCTTCTATGTCTTGAAAGTCCTCTCTATAATCAACCCAAATATTTAATCCAAACATTTCGTTGATTTGTTTACAAGCCTGCCTGCGACTTTCAAGCCTTGAATATCTACTAGCAACCGTTCCACCTTGATTTCGAGTAACTTCATCAGTAATCATACGTTCTTTTTTAACTACGTTTATATTACTAATACCAAGATATGTCAATGCTTCGTTCCAAATCTGTGTCTTTAGTTCGTACAATTTATCTGCAACATAAGGTGCACCAGTTTGTAAAACTTTAAGACCATTTGCATCTAACCCTTTTGACCCAAAGATAAATGGTTCATTACCCTCATACTGTTTGTATAAGTTCTTCATTGTTAATCTTTGGCTTTCATCACATTGTATCAATACAGGAGTTTTCTGTGCATTAGCGTTTACATCTATTGCCCTATCAAGGTTATATAATCTCTTACTAAACATTTCAACATCTAGCATAGAATTAGTGTGTAAATAGTTATTAAAAATAATAATGCTATTTGTACCATCTAATTCTCTTTGATAACCATTAGTTGCGTAGGCTTTTCTTTCCATAGGAATACGATAAACATTAAGCTTACCGCCTATCATACATTGAAGTGATAAATAGCCAAGTACTTCATCTTGAAAGAATACGCACATTCCATCACTAAATAAGCACATTTCCAAAAATCTTTGGTCAACTGTTTCTGGTAGATTTTGCCATTCAAACATACTAATTGCTAATTCTGTAAGTCTATTATAGTACTGCAAGTATGTTCTATTATTCATATAAGCACTTTCACAAAACTGTAAATCTCTTTTTCTTCCCACTTATCTACTCCTTTCTAGCTAGGTGAGTTATCTAAAGAATAGTTTCCTACTTCACTAGCTGATTTCCAAAATGTTATTCCATTATCATATATACCACAAATTTTTCTTACATCATCAGCAGGTGCGTTTCCACTTAATACACATCCATTTGTTTTAACGTAATTCCAATGTGGTCTAGCACTTCTATTAGGTACTTTTACTCTTCTAGTTGCATAACCATACATGTCAAAATAATCGTCAATAACTCTTGCGTATTCAGCACTAATTTGCATCTGTCTAAAGTAAAAATCTTTAGTTCTACTAGCAACATCTATTGTACCGCTGTTAGTTCCTTTAGCTTGTGGTGGTCTATTTGTTGCAAGTATTACACTATTTGCAGTATTAGCAAGACCCATTATACCACCTGCAACTGCAACTGGGTTTCCACTTATTGCACCAAAAGCAGTACTAGCAACACTAGCAATTCCTTGTAAAGCAGTTGTACTTGCTTCTTGTGCAAGCCAAGCACGAAAAGCATCAATGCTCCAAGCAACTTGTGGAAAATCTGACATTACTAATTTTTCTATATAGTTAAAATCATCACTACTTACACCATTATAAGCTTTGGGAACAAGCATAATTTGTGGATTACAAGATACAGTTCCTACTAATTCAAAGTCACAATATTCACCATTAAACCATTCATATCTATAAATTGCATCATTATTACCACAATCTACTGAAAGATAGTTATAAGGATAAGTAAGCAATTTCTTATTTCGTGGTGTATATCCATGAAGTGAACTATTTTTCTGTACTCTTGATACTTGAACACTTGGGTATTCTCCAGTAGTATAAAACTTATGTGGCATTATAAATATAGAAACAACACTATCCTGCTTATTTGCATCTACTGTTGAGTCAAGATAATCAAGTAATAATTGAACTTGTTCAGGTGTATCTATAAGTCCTGCAATATAATTTACACCGCTAAACAACCCACCTTGGTAACCACCTGCTTGCCCATCTGGGTCATAAGCAGTAGCAACAACTGCAACATACTTTGAAAAATGACCACTTCCACTCACTGCATTACAAGTTATATCACCAATATCAACATTTTCAGCTAAAATATTATCTCCTGCAACATCAGTAGTGCTATGTTCTCTTTCCACATAACATCTTTTTAGAGTAGTATCAAAGAAATAGGTTTGCATTACATCTATTTCAAAGGTGATTTCACTAGTTTCGTTATTAATATATTCAACGCCAGTGATAAAAGCATAAAACCATTTAGTTCCAAATGAAGCATTTTGAAATGATAAATAGTTACAATCGTAAAGGTTGTCAGCTTTTACTGCTACTCTCATACTACCTTTTACAACTCTTTGGTAACTTTGTGCAGTAAGATTATATTTAATAATATTTTGGTTTGCGTGAAAATAAGTGTTCTGCTCTGCTAAACTACTGAAATATAAGGTGTGATTATATGTATTATCTAATGGAACATTATGATAAATTTTAATATTACTATTAGGTTCAATATACATATTATTTCTCCTTTATAATAAGGGAAAGCATTTCTGCTTCCCCTATTTAATTACTCAACTGTAATAGTACAAGTTCCATTCTTTTCATTATCGTAAGTAGAAGTAGCAGTGATGGTTACTTGTGTTCCTACTAAAACATCAGCACCAACTGTTACTACACCACCCTTATTAACAGTTACACCCTCTGTATTAGAAGTCCAATCAACTGTCTGTGGTGCAAAGAACTCTGTCTGAACAACCGCTGAAAGTGATAAACTCTGACCTGCCTTAACAGTAGCACTTGCAGGAGAAACTACAACACTAGTAACCGCAGGAGTTCCAGGGATAAAGAGTGCATTATTTGCGAATGGAGAAACACTAAAAGTTTTCCAAACGTGATACCAATAATTCCAGTAAAGACCCTCACCATTGTACTGCTCTGTGAAGTTATAGAAGTTATCGAAAATCATAAACCAATCTTTATCAACAAGGATACAAGGAATTGCATCAAGTGCTTTAAGGTCAGCTTCTCCGATTTCAGTATAAGTTGGGTCATCTGCAAATAGTACATTAAGTCTAGCAATATCAAGAGAACCAAAACTATCTACAAGTACTCTCTTTCCTGCAAATTCAGCTTTATCCATATTGAAAGCAGAAGCAAGAACTTCAACATCCATGGTTGCATCAAATTTAGAGTTAATAAGGAGATACTGGTCAGCTTTCTTTGAGAAAGTCTGTACTCCTGCAAGGTTATACTTGCTTGACATAAACTCATAGTTATTAGACACACCCTTAATAGTGCTAACAATAGACTTCATATTTTCCTCTGATACAGTAGGAATAGTAACTGGGTACATTCTTCCATCAAGCACGTGTTTTGCAAGCATATACTTCATAGTCTGAAACTCGTCATAGTTAGCACCAGTATACATAGCATCTACGATTTTAGCAATAAGGTCTGTAATACCCTGCCAAGAAAGAAAAGCCTGTCTTAACTGGTCATTTTGAATGGTAGTTTTGTAGTACTTCTGATAGTTCATAATATGAAAAGCAGAACGTACATCAGGAATTTCTCTCTTAAAGAGATTGCTCTCTGCAACAGTTGGGTCAAACTGGTAAGGCTTTGCAATATTAACAAAGATTTCCTCAATGGTTTCACCAAATTCGAGCATACCTTTTTTAAACATTGACCAAGGGTTGTCATACATTTTGGAAGTAATGAGTACACGTCCAATACGATTAACAAGTGCAGATAAAAACTCATTCTGTAACTGCGGATTGTCCATAATTACCGCACCAATCTCTCTAATACTATCCGCATCAGCAGTAGCCTGCGGAACATAATTCTGATAGTTTACAGTTGCGTTGTTTCTGATAACATTAAGAATGTCAACAGATGAATTAGTTAGTGTTACAATCTTCGGTTTAGTAGCCATAATAATTATCCCTCTCTTTCTTCAAATAAGTCTGCGTAAGTTTTCTCTTTCGCATCATCTTTTACATCATCTTCCTGCTCCTCTTTAGTATCAGCAGGAGTTGTTTCTGAATTGAAAAATCTATCTTTATATTTCTTTCTCCAAGATTTGTCCAATTCATCATACTTCTTTTTCCACTGTTCGTCATTATTACCACTTGAACGTGTTTCCATGTCATTGAATGTATCTGTCATATCTTCAATGAATGTCATAGCTTCATCAGAAGTATCTTCACCAATGCGTTCTTGTAGACGCTTCATAAATTCTTCTTTGTTAAGTACTGCCATTTTAATTCTCCTTTCATATAATCTAATATTTCCTTAACATCATATAGATAGGCATTGTTTTACGCTTTCTAGGTGTAGGTGGTGTAGGTGGAGTTGGTGGAACTGGTGTACCACTAAAATATTCATACCATTCACTGGCATATTGTAATCTGTCATTTAAAGCTTCAACTCCTGCTCTTTCTCTTTCATATAAATAAGCTTTTGTAGCTTCTGCAACATCAGTAAGTGCTAAAAATTCAGACCAATTATATGTGTATTCTGATGCAGGTAACCAATAACCACCTGCACCCTTTGTTCCTTCACCCTCACAATAAATTCTCTCACATTGTGCTGAACCATCATACCAATTATAACCATAAGTTTTGCACCAATTAGTTAATACAGTAGATGGTGTCCATTGTATTAAACCCCAACCTAAAGAAGTTGAACTACCTTGTTTAATTCCTGGGTTCAATGTACTCTCTCTTTGTATATTGCCTAGCATACCACAGATAGCTTCAAGAGTAGCACCTTTATTAATAAAGTAGTTGTAAAATTCGGTTGCGTTATTTTGCATTTGTGATGTGCTAAAATATTTAGCTACACCTATTTCATATATCCAAGCCATAACTATCTTTTTAGTAGCTTATTTACTAATGATTGAATAGTATTATAGTCATATCCTGCTTTTGTTAAAGCGGTTTTTCTTTCATTACCATTCCCCCATTTTCCTGCTACAACTTCTTTTGCTATTTCTTCGTTACTTTTCTTTACTTCTGTGCTTAATAATGCGTTTACTAATAATTGAATAGTATTATAGTCATAACCTGCTTTTGTTAAAGCTGTTTTTCTTGCATTACCATTTCCCCATTTTCCTGCTACAACTTCTTTTGCTAATTCTTCATTACTTTTCTTTTTTGTTGTACTTGTTGGAGTATCAAATAATTCTTTTTCTTTTGCTCTCCTTTTTACAAGCCCTGCAATAACTCTTCCACCGCTTTTGTTATAAGCTGTTATTTTTGAACTAATCTGTTCTGATGTTCTAGTTCCACTAGCTGTTAATTGATTAATACTACCAACATTAAAAGCAAATGAAACTAACGCATCAAATTGATTTTGATTGAAGTTGTATTTACTCATAAAAGAATTAACATTTTTAATTGCTTTTTTACAATCTTGTAAAAGCAATTCTTCTGCTTGCTCTTTTGTGATTTTCATTCCTGCTGTTACATCTGAATCATAATGTCCATACCCTATTGTATAGTACTTCTCTGTTGGTAAACATTTGTAAGCTGTTAATCTACAACCCTCAAAACTTTTAATCAAATTCAATCCATTTTCTGATAAGTTTCTCGACAATTTTTACACCTCTCTTTCTATACCAATAGTATCGCATAGTTTCTGTAATACAAGTGTATTATTGTTTAGTGCTTCTGTGAACTTTTCTGTTTCCTGCTTATGCTTGTCAGCCATATCTTTAATGTACCAAAGAAGTGCTACACACATTGCAATAGGGAAACCAACTGTTGAAACAATTTGTGTAATAGTTCCTACATCCATATTTTTACTCCTTTCTTTTTTCTTTAATTATAACACTTTTATTGCTATTTTGCAATATTTATGTTATAATAATAAGGAAGAAATTACAATATTAAAAGGAAAAGGTACAACAATATGAAAAATAATTATTATGATGGTACTAAATTATTATCAATGAAAGACTTAAATGGTAAAACTCCTGAGTTGTTTTTATGTACTACAAATAGAACTGGTGGTAAAACAACCTATTTTGGAAGATTAGTTGTAAACAGGTTTATAAAGCAGGGTAAAAAATTTGCACTTCTTTATAGATATAATTATGAACTTGACGATGTGGCAGATAAATTCTTTAAAGACTTAAAAGGGTTGTTCTTTAGTGGGTTAGAAATGACTAGTAAAAGAAGAGCAAGTGGTATATTCCATGAGTTATTTTTAATTAAGAACCATGATGAAGAAACAGCAGAAAGTTGTGGGTATGCTATTTCATTAAATAGTGCAGACCAGTTGAAAAAATATTCACATCTATTTAGTGATGTAGATTGTATTTTATTTGATGAATTTCAAAGTGAAACTAATCATTATTGTAGTGATGAAATAAGAAAATTTTTAAGTATACATACTTCTATTGCTAGAGGTAAAGGTGAACAAGTAAGATATGTTCCAGTATATATGCTTGGTAATCAAGTTAGTATTATCAACCCATACTATAATGAACTGGGTATTAGTAGTAGATTAAATAAAGACACAAACTTTTTAAGGGGTGACGGTTTTATACTTGAAAATGGTTTTATAGAAACAGCAAGTGTAGCACAAAAAGAAAGTGGTGTAAATAGAGCATTTAAAAACAATCAATATGTTGCATATAGTAGTGAAAATGTTTACTTAAATGATAACTTAGCATTTATAGATACACCACAAAATTGTAATAGCAGGTATCTTGCTACCATTCGATACTGTGGAAATGATTTTGCTATTAGAGAATATAAGGACATAGGTATTTTATATTGTGATGACCACGCTGATAAATCTTTCCCTAACAAAATTAGTGTTACAACGGATGACCACAATATTAATTATGTAATGTTAAAGAATAATGATATGTTTATTACAAATCTTAGATATTTTTTTGAACATGGTGCTTTTAGATTTAAAGATTTAAAAAGTAAAGAAGCCTTGTTAAAATGTATTTCATATTAGGTATCTGCATTTGTATATTCTTCTGAACAATGTGGATAGCACACTTGGAATATAGTGCCATATTGTTTGTCGGTTTCGCTGACCGCTTTTGAATTGCAAATGTTATAGATATAAAAAGTAAGAGCAGGATACAACTTAGTTGCCCTGCTCTTCTTAATTTAGTACCATTCTTCTTTTAAACATATATCTTTATATTCACAAAATAAACAGCAATGCCTACAATTTCTTTTTATCCATTTCATGTATAATAATCTTATAATTCTTTTTATCATATTTGTTACCTCATTTCATAAGTTGTGTCAACTAATAGTACTCCACCACGTATTCTTTTTGGCATTAATTTTCCAGGAATTTTTAAACCTATTTTGAAGTCCATCAATGTTCTTTTTGTTTTCAAGAATTTTAGTTCATCCTCTGTATATTTATCATCTTCTTTTGGTTCATATCCTAACATTGAAGTTACAAATAAATCTTTACATTTTTGTGGCATACCTGCACACTTAACATTGTAATAAGGGTTATCAATAGGCTCTAAATCTTCGTGCGTAACGTGTTCAATGTATGTTTTCTGTCTAGTGAAAATAGCTTCATCCCAACAAGCTTCTAATTTCCAACAACAGAAGTTTTTATCATGTACTTTTATTCCTACAATTTCTTCTGGTTTTAAGTCACAATGTATACTATCTGTGTCAGCATATATAAACCCTCTGTTGTTCTTACCATGATAATTTTTCTGTGCGGCTCTTATTGTAAAATTTCTAGCATAAGATGTAATGGCTGAACCAACAGCTATAAACCCAGCTTGTTTGTCATTAGCAGGTACGGAAATAAATCCAAGTGCTTTGTTTTCTTTTACAATAGCTACTTTAAAAGAACTATCTTCACTACTTGCCATTTTACCATACAAATTATTTAAGAAAAGTTTTGCTAATTCTCTTAATGCACCTTTGCTTTCAAGTTTAATCTTTTTATACTTTTCCATGTACTCGTCAAATATACCAGTTGCAGTAAAGAAATAACACCCATCTATTATTTCAAAATCTACTAATTCATAGTGTTCTTTCATTAAAATAAAATCTGTCATTGTTAATGTTAATTCAACCCTTGTATCGTGTAGATTTCCTGCTTTATCGTAATAATGGTCATAATATTTGTCGGTCTTTTTATCGTACACATCTGAACTTTCTAATGCTTCTGTTCCTTTGTATAAATAGTTGCCTTTTATTTGTATAAATGGTAAATAGTTTGGTTTTAAATAAAATCGTGTTTTAATTCTCACAAAGTAGTACCTATTATTTTTTAATGCTTCATCAGGTATAAAGTTACCTATCCAAAACTTAGGTTTTCCAACTGGATAAGCGTTTCCACTTTCACTTGACATCATACTTGGGTACAAAGAATTTACATCTGCTGTTGTGCCATTTGTTTTAATTTGATTTTCTTTACCCTTTACTAAATAGCACCAACCACCTTTGTAAGATTTTCTTATCCATGCATCTGCGGTTGTGTATTTATGTTTTGATGTATCTAACAAATAGTCTGTTAAACTTGGAAAAAGAGTTTCGTAATCTTCTTTACCCATTATCTTTTTATACTCTTCCAAACAACATGAACCTATTGTTAATTTGTTATGCCCCTCTGTGAACATTATTTCTAATGCTTCTTTTACAACAAGTACGTCATTTGCAATGTATTCTTTTTCTTTTTCTGTTATATTACATCCTGCATATCTGAAACCAGTGTATTCCATGTCAAGTTTTTTATGCTTTGTACCAAAAGATTGTCCTATTCTTCTAACACTAAATGGTAATAATTTTAAGCTATCTCTTATTTCAATAAAATGATTATTTACTTTAATAATTATAGTATACCATTGTCCCTTATCTGATATTGAATATTTAAAAGAATTGTTAGGCATTTCTTTTTCTTTTAACCATTCGACTTCAGTTTCTTGTTCGTTTAGTGGGGTATAGGCTTGTTTAAAACCTAAGTCCACTAGCAGATAAGACAACCAAAAAGCACCATCAAACTTTAAGTTATGATAATAAGCACAAATATTTGTGTCTAATGATTTGAAATAATCGAATTGTTCTTCTATACTATGAAAAATTTTTACATCTTCTGTAAACAGTTCTACACTTGCACTAGCCCAAACTTCTGTATTAACTTGACCCTTGTAAACTGTGGTTTCAAAGTCACACATAAAATAGCGGAACTTTTTAACTTTCAATTTACACACCCCCTATGAATTATAGTATTCTGTCATCATAGATAAATTTTCAGCTTGCGACATTGATAAAGATTGCATATTTAAAATTCTACCTAATGACACAAATGAAGCTGAAACTTGTTCAGCATCGCTATCATAAGAAATAACATTTAATAGTTCAGCAATTTCACTTTCATGTTCTTCAAGATAATGTTCATATTCTATTATATTATCCCCAAATGTGGTTACGTTATCTTCAAATATAGATAACAATTCATTTTTTCTATTCTCAATAGGAATTGGCGGTTTTGCTTCTCTAGTTAGTTCCGATATTCTATCCCTAATTGTATCAATAATACTAATTGTAGGATAATATCTAGGTACGCTAGGCATACTTATTTTCTTGTGTCTTTTTCTTGTTTCTTTTGCTTTCTTTATTGCTTCTTGTTTTACTTCTTGTTTTCTTTGTTCAGCAGGAACTATTTCACCAGTTTCTTGATAGACAAATTCTGCATTTTTGTATAACTGTTTTGGTTTTATTTTTTGAATTTTTTCTAACTGTTTCTTTGTAACTCTTTTTGGTAAATCTGGTACAATATCTTCTGGAAAAATGTACCCTTGTTTTTCTGCCCTGCGAACAGCTTGTAGTAATCTTCTTCTCTCTTTTTGATATGCTTTTTGGTTCTCTGTTTGCTTCTTTCTCTTTGCCATAAATTGTACCCCATTTCTTAAAAATTAAAGCCCCTAGGTTACTATACCTAGAGGCTTGTCCTAGGATATAATTACCTAGATAATTGAACAAGTAAGGAATTTCTTTCCTTTGTAGTTTTTACTGTCAAGTTTGTATGCTTTGATTGACCAAGCTTCTTCTTCGCCCTGCATTTCATCATAAATGTCCATGAATGAACTCCAAAAACTTGCTGAACCAGTAACATATTTATCACCATTCTTGTCGATAATGACGTAATTTTCATAATCAACATTGTCAGATTTTTCGTTGTGAATTGATAAAACAGCATAATCAACTGGTTCAATGATAACAGCATTTTCGTCACAAGCTGTGTCAAGTTTGATTGCATCAGAAGTATCTTTTAATGCAATTCTCTGTTTTGCTGTTAATTCTCTACTTGTTTCCTTAATTTCTACTGAATAACCTGTCATAATTTTGTTCTCCTTTTCCTATTCTTACTGTTCTGTTTCTTCTGTTTCTGTTTCTTCTGTTTCTGCTTCAAGTTCTTTTCTTGTAGCAGGGTCAAGAATTGTCGCATTTGTGATGAAGTCCTGCTCTGTCATTCCGTACAAAGTATCAACTTCTTCCTTGTCAACAATATGTACTGCTTTAACTTCATCAGTGTTTACAACTTCTTCAACTTTTTTGAGTAACTTCTTTTCATCCTTGTATGTACGAGGAAGTGTTACAACTTTGTTGAATGGTTCTGCACTTTTAATATCAAGGCAGAGTACATTGACCTTTGTTGTTACGATTGTTCTTGTTACCATTGGTTTTCTTGCCATTTTTGGTACTCCTTTCATTCTTAGGTTTATTTGGTTGCTAGTACAAAGATTTTAATTCTTTGTACGAATGGTGTGGTACGCAATGAACGTACAATAGGACTTGTCCTACACACCAGTTGAACATGGGGTTGTTCGGCTGTTTTAGATATCTGTTTACTACTCTTTAATAGTACCATATTATAGGTACATTGTCAATATTTAATTGTGAATTTTGATGAAAAAATTTTATTGTGGATAACTTTGTTGATAATGTGGATAACTATGCAACTTCTCTAAAATAAAGTTTGTAATTTTCCACTTTGAACTCAAAACCATAACAAAGTGCATCATCAATAATTTTCAATACTTCTGTTATATTGTCTGATATTCCAGTATTAAATTCTTGCCACATATTAACACCTCATTTAATTGTAAAGAATAACATTATCATTAATAAGTCTGTCAATTTAGTTTCCACCCATTTCTGTTCACTAGGGAAGTATTGGATAAGTACTTTTAAATATCCCACAGCTTCTGCACATAATAAGGGGTTGCGTGATACCTTTTCAAATGGGTATTTTTGTTCATAGATTTCCTTATTTGTTTTGCTTCTTTCTTCCATGTTTTTTTGTTTCTCCCTTTGTTATTTAATATTCCACAGTATTGTGGTAAAACCCTTGCAGGGAGTTGCACCCTGCTGTGTGCTACTAGGGTTATCTGTCAAGCCAAACTAGATAAGAGTTGTCTTTTGTTTCAATTCGCATAATATTTTCACCATCTTTTATTGCTAACCAACTACAAGTAAAGCCAAAAGTGTTTGCGTTTCCAACTCCAAAAGCGGTAGATTGATTATCGTTTGCGTATTGTTCCCAATACCAATCAAAAGCTTTTTGCTTTGCATAAGACCAACTATCGTAAATATTGTGTAATGAACTCCAACAACATCTTTCACCCATTGAAATGAGTGCTTGACCTCTTTTTGTGCTTGCTTTATATTCTCTCATAAATATTACCTCTTTTCTATAAAATTTGTACTCTTTTGAGTAAAGGTCTACTTGCCTTGAAGCTACAACTAAATCGGTAGACCTAACCAAATAATATAGGAGAAACCTAACTTTATTCAGTTGTCAAGGTGCATTTAGTTCTTATCTTGATTATATCATGTAGTGTACCTTTTGTCAAGTACTTTCTTGATATAATTTTTAGATATTTGATAAGCACTTGTTTTCAATCTCATTTGTTATCCGTTCCTTATCTCTTATCTTGATTATATTATATCATGTAGTGTACCTTTTGTCAAGTACTTTCTTGATATAATTTTTAGATATTTGATAAGCACTTGTTTTCAATCTCATTTGTTATCCGTTCCTTATCTCTTATCTTGATTATATTATATCATGTAGTGTACCTTTTGTCAAGTACTTTCTTGATATAATTTTTAGATATTTGATAAGCACTTGTTTTCA
>CAJMSH010000019.1 GCA_905216055.1 uncultured bacterium
GAGCGATTACAGGAACGTCTAACTCTTTTGCAAGAATTTTCAAACCTCTTGATATCGCAGAAATTTGTTGCATTCTGTCTTCTCTGCCTGAGCTTTCCATTAACTGAAGATAGTCAATCAAAACGAGGCCCAAATCTTTTTCTTCCATTTTTAATCTTCTGCATTTCGCACGTATATCGGTAATTGTACAACCTGAGGTATCATCAATATATATTGGGGCTTGTGCAAAGGCATTCATTGCTGTTGCTAATTTTTCCCAGTCTTTGCTTTGCATATTACCTGTTTTAACACGTTGTGAATCAATTTCTGCTTCTGAGCATAACATACGTTGCATCAACTGATCTTTTGACATTTCAAGAGAGAATATCGCAACAGGAACTTTTGCTTTCAAAGCTACGTTTTGAGCAATATTCAATGCAAGAGCTGTTTTCCCCATTGCAGGACGTGCTGCAAGGATTATCAAATCTGATTTTTGCAAACCGTTTAGTATCGCATCGAGTTCGTAAAAATCTGTTGGAACACCTGTTAATTCATCTTTATGTTCATAGCGGTATTCAATCTTTTCGTAAGTATTCAATACCAAATCTTTTACGTGAACCAAATCTGATGTTGCTTTTTTGGAAGCTATATCAAATATAAGTTTTTCGGCACTGTCAAGAGATTGGTCAATCGGGTTTACGTCATAACCAAAAGAAACAATTTCAGAACCTGCATTAATCAAAGCTCTTTTTATGGCTTTTTCCTGAACTATTTTTGCGTAATATTCGATATTAGCAGTTGTAATTGTTTTGTAGCATAAATCATTGACAAAAGCACGACCGCCGATTGTTTCCAGTTTTGAATTGTAATTTAATACATCGGAAACGGATACGATATCAATTCTTTCATTGTTGTTAAACAATTGGAGCATGGCATCATAAATATATCTGTGAGCGGGTTTGTAAAAGCTTTCAGGTTTTAAAATTTCAACAACCTTTGTAATAACGTTCGGATTAACTAAGATTGCACCTAAAACAGCTTCTTCCGCCTCAATATTTTGTGGAAGCATACCTAAATTATTTTCTTTTTCTTTAACAGCCATGCCTGATTTTCTCCTATTACTTCATGATATTACATAAAAATAAAAATTGCATGTAAAGATTGTTGACAATTTTTTTTTATTATTCAAAATCAATGTTATGAGCAATATATTTTTAAATTTAAGGGCATCAATTTTGAGTGCCAAATCACAATTACCCTACGAAATCGGTAAAATTCTATTGAGAGAGGCTATACAAATTTCGTCTGCGGAATCTTGTACGGGCGGTTTGATAAGTTCAAGATTAACTGATGTTTCAGGCAGTTCTGCTTATATAAAGGCTAATTTTGTAACTTATTCAAACGAAGCTAAACATAAGATTTTGAATGTTTCGCCTGAAACCCTAAAAACTTACGGAGCAGTAAGCAAGGAATGTGCAAGAGAAATGGCTGAAGGATTATTTAAACTGACAGGCAGCGATTTGGTAATCTGTACAACAGGAGTTGCAGGGCCTACAGGCAGTGAGAAAAAACCGGTCGGACTAATGTATGCCGCTTGCGGATTTGATGAAAATATTCAGGTTAGAGAATTCAAACTGAACCCGGGGTATTCAAGAAGAAATATGAAATTTATGTTTTCGGAAGAAGCGTTGAAATTTGTTCTTGAAACAATTAAATAACAACAAATAATAAAAATGTTATTTCATTATAATTTCAGCGATAACTTCAGGGAACTGTTCCATCAACATTTCTGTGAATTGTTTTGTGTCCATTTGAGTTATTACCAATGACAATAAGTCGTTCGGCAATTCTTTTAGCATATTTTGAATATATTCAGGCTCAATAACTGACATTGCCTTAACAACTTCGGGTTGTTGTTTTTCTCTGTTTATGATTTTTGTATATGCGTCGGCGTCAAACAATTGAAACCATTCTTCATGCTCTTTGCCTAATGACAAGACCAGTTGTTGTTTTTGAGTCGGTTGAAATGCCATTAGCGCATCTTTGTATTGAAGTGGATTTAATTCACCGAATTCTTTTGACAAATCATAACTTTTCATATTTTCATGCGATTCTCCGGTAATTTGTTCCAAAACTTGGGCTACATATTCTTCCGGAATTGATTGCATGTGTTTTAAAATTTTGTTTTTATCTATATCAGTACTTGTTAGAAATTTGTCTAACTGTTCATCAGGCATAAATTTTACGACTTCTTCCTGTGAAAACATTTCAAATACCGTGTTTACAAGCTGTTCTGCAGGAAGTTCTTCAAGAAGTTTCATCAATTTGTCTTGTGTGAAAAAGAATAAGCCCTGTAATAAATCTTTTTCTTCCATTTCGGGTAAAAATACTTGAAGCTGTTGAGAGGTCAATTCTCTCAAAATCATATATTTGTTTTCTGTATCAGCCAGATCAAACAATTCCATAACAAGGCTTGTATTGCTTGTTAATTCTTTTGCAAGCTCAATTGCATATTGGTTACCTGCGGCAGCTTCTGCCTCGATAATCTCATCAACAGACATATCAGCGTATTTTTCTTGAAAAGTTACATTGCTGATATGAAGAATATTCTGTAAATATTCAAGATTTGAATCAATAACTAAACTCATAATACTCCTATGATTTTTAATATTAAACGGTAATTTCTACCAAAAACTTTAATCTTTGTTAAATTTTGTAATACAAATATAAATGTTTATTAATGCAAAAAAATTTTATTACGGTTATTAAAATAGTATGAAAGTAAATTTTCTCCCGATAAATTTTCAATATTCAACTAATCAAACACGCCAAAAACGTGGGGTGGTATCTTATTCATTAAATCCATTAGCCTGTGATACGGTGACTTTTGGCTCAATGAAGAAAAAAGAATTTGGCGGGATTGATTTTGCAGTTGTTGAAAAATTCAAAGCACCTATTGAAAAATTTAATTCAAATTCTGATTTGCAAAATTGGGCAAGAAAAAAGGCTGAAACTATTGCAAACAAAGATTTTGTCGGTCGTCAGGAGGAAACGCAAATCCAAAGAAAAGCAATGCTTAAAGAATGGTCTGATTATGTGTTTTATGAAAATAAAAATTTCTCAGATACGACTTCATTATTGATATTGGATGCGGTAACGAAAAATATGAAATCCGATAATGATAAATTGCTGCCTGTATTAAATAAAAAAGTTCTTGATGAATGTATTAATGAGATTGAAAAAAATACAAAAGCAGATTCTAAATTTCAATTTAATTTGAATAAAATTTATACAACAAAATTGAGAGAATTTTATTTACAAAATTCTCAAGAAAGTATAGATGAAGGGAAATGGATAGTTATTCCATCAAAAGAACATGATTTTGCAAATTTTGATAAAAATGTTAAACAATTAAAATCTTTATCATATAAAAATTGGAGTACACATTCTTTTCAAGCCGAAAACTATTTGGCAAGAGGAGATTTTCATATTTATCTTGAAAACGGTCAGCCAAAAATCGGTTTGAGATTAATCGGGAATAAGGTTGAAGAAATCCAAGGAAAAAATAATGACGGTAAAATTCCAATAATTTATTTGGATAAAGTTAAAGAATATATTAACCAAAATCAATTTAATTTGTCTAAAGACACTCGTGAAGAACTGATTGAAGCCGATAAAATTAAACAAAAAATGGCAAAAATTAAAGAATATTTGAAGCCTGAAATAGAAAACAATGATGTTAAATCTATTTTTAAATATTTTAATATAGACGTAAAAGAAGACGATGAAGGTTTTTTAATCTTATCAAAATATGAACAGCCATCATCTGATTATACATTTGCAAATCTTGGAATAGATGAAAACAAATTGTTGGAAAATGTCAAATATATCAATGGAAACGCAGATTTTAGAAATTCTCAAGGTAATTCTTTGCCAAATTTAATGTTGGTAAAAGGAGCTTTAAATTTAGCAAATTCTCAGATTGTATCTATGCCGAATTTGATTTATGTCGGATTGTTTGCAAATTTTGCGGATTCCAAAATAAAAGAGGTTCCAAAATTAAAATCAGTAGGTCATGATATTATTTTAATTGATTCACAGGTTAAATCTATTCCGAATTTGGAGGTAATCGGAAGGGATGCTGATTTTGATGAAGTTAAAATTGAAGATTTACCAAAGTTGAAAAAAATTGGAAGAAATGCAAATTTTGGGAAATCAAAAATAAAATCATTGCCAAAATTAGAATCTATTGGTTGTAGTGCAGATTTTGCAGAAACATCAATAGAAAATCTGCCGTCATTGCTATTTGTTGGTGAAGATGCCGATTTTTACAAATCTCATATCAAATCTTTGCCAAGTTTAATTTCTATTGGAGGAGATGCTGATTTTTCAGAATCTGCATTAAAATCATTCCCGCTTTTAAGATATGTCGGTGGAGATTTGATATTAAGAGATTCTCTTTTACAAGCAGATGATTTCGCAAAAGTTAAAATCAGAGGAGAAATTATAAAATAATTTATAATTAAAACAAATTTGCGATAAATTATTTTAAAATCTTTCAAAGATTTTGATAAAATCGGCGGCAACGGGAATTGAACCCGTGTCAACAGAATGAGAATCTGCTATCCTAACCCCTAGACGATGCCGCTATTGGTTTGTTAAATCTTTTACATTTCTATCTTACATCAAAAAAATTTTATTGGCACTGTTTGTTTATACATAAATCTTCGCATAATATTATCGGTATTTCTTCGCCCTGTTTTGCGTGATATTTGAGTCCGGGGGTAATCAAACCTGTAATCAAGCCGACAGTTGTACCGACAGGAATACCGATTGCAAAACCGACGCCGAGTTTTGCAGGGTTTGGAATAAATGCAAAACCTGTACCCGCACCTGCACCAACAACACCTAAACCTAGTGTGTATGCTACTAATTTTCCTGTTGTATGCCAAGGACCTTCTTTTAATGAAGAATCTTTAGTTAATGGTTTGGCAGACATTTGAATTGCAGTTCCGTCAGGAAGTATCAGATATTCAAAATTCAGATATACTCTGGCGTTTTTATTTGGAACTCTTTGTTTTTCTATTCTTATAATTGTGCCGACGACTTTTGAGCAGGCAGGAATTAGCAAAGTTCCTTCCTGAGTGTATATTGCATTAGGAACTGAAAAATTTACTCTTTCTCCTGCTTTTGCACATTCTGAGCGGAATTTACAGTCAAAAGCAACTTTAAAAACGTTGCCCTTACAGATTATGTTTCGCAAATTTGTAATGGTTACATTATTGTTTAATGCTCCTTTTTCGCAAAACATGTGTTCTCTTGCAATTACCTGTTCCTCACAAGTCGGGCAGGTTTGGGCTTGGGCTGAAATTCCAACAAGAAATATAAAAAATAAAAGAAATAATTTTTTCATAGCAAATTTATGATTAACCGATTTATAAAAAATTTCTATTAGCCATGTGTGCGAAAAATTATTTTTCAAAAGTTAGTCCGATAGCTAATACCAAAAGTTTTTATTTTCGGAAATCATTTCCGAAAAAGGAGGAACGTATGGTTAAACCGTATTTGGATAACATTACACAAACATTTATTGATAACGTAGAATCAAGAGGCGGCAAGCCTGTTTATGAGATTACGCCTGAAGATGCTCGAAAATTTTTATGTGATTTGCAAAAGGAATTTTATTCTCAAATAGAAGCTCAGGTTGATGATGTCTCAATTTTTAATACGGAACACGGTGAAATAAGTGTTCGTCTGGTAAGACCTGTTGGCACAAACGATGAAAAGCTGCCGTTAATAGTTTATTGTCATGGCGGCGGCTGGGTTATGGGTGATGCTGATGCGTTTGATATGACGATAAAAACTATTGCAAATTATACAAAATCAGTTGTTGCTTTTGTAAATTATAATCGTGCACCGGAATTTCAGTACCCTGAAGCGTTAAATCAAATTTGTGATACAGTGAATTATTTTGCGAATAACGGAGGCGATTATAATATAAATTCCGAGCGTATTGCAATCGCAGGTGACAGCGCAGGAGGTAATATGGCTGCTGCTGCGCTTATCAAAATGAAAAAAGAAGGCGGCCCAAAATTATGTTTTCAGGCACTGATTTATCCAGTGACTGATGCTGATATGAATTCTGATTCTTATAAAGAATTTAAAAACGGTCCTTGGCTTACCAAAAAAGCTATGGAATATTTCTTTGACAGCTATGTTCCTGATAAAAACAAGCGAAAAGAAGTTTACGTTTCCCCTTTAAAAGCAGAGGTTAGTGAACTGTACGGACTTCCGCCTGCATTGGTGATTACTGCAGAGAATGATGTTTTGAGAGATGAAGGTGAAGCGTATGCCAGAAAGCTTATTGAAGCAGGAATTGATACGGCTTGTGTAAGAATTAATAACACATGCCATGATTTTATACTTTTGAACGCTTTAAGAGACAGCAAGGCGACAAAAGCGGGTTATAAGTTGTTGTGCAAATTTTTAAATCGTGCTTTATATAACTAATATTCAATAGCAACTTTCAAACAATGGTCTTGTTTTTGTTCAAAAATTTCATAAGCTTTTTTAATATCTTTAAAATTAAATTTGTGCGTAATTAAAAAGTCTGTTGAAATTTTTCCTTCAGAAATAAGTTTGACAAGCTCCTTACAATGAATTGCGTCTACACCACCTGTTTTAAAAATCAAATTCTTTCCATACATTTTCGGTAACGGGAGAATTTGATTTTTTTCATACATTGCAACGATTGCGACAATTGCATTTGGTCTTGCAATTTTATATGCAAGCTCAAATGTTTCATCAGCACCTGCAGCTTCGATTACGGCATCTGCTCCGTATGTTGTTAGAGATTTAATCTCTTTTTCACAATCTTCAAATCTCACGATATAATCCGCAAATCCAAGCTTTTTGGCAAGCTCAAGTCTTGATTCATCAATATCAATAGCAATAACTTTTTCAGCCCCGAGATATTTCCCGCACTGCATTGCGCAAAGCCCGACAGGGCCTGCTCCTATTACTGCAATAATATCACCTTTTTTTATTTCGCAAAGCTCAGCGCCCCAATAACCGCTTGATAAAATATCACCTACAAATAAAGCGTTTTCATAACTGACATTATCAGGCAATTTGCTCAAACCGTTATCTGCAAGAGGTACTCTGACATATTCAGCCTGACATCCGTCTATTTTACAACCGAGTTTCCAACCGCCGTTTATGCAATTATTTATAAATCCGCGTTTGCAAAATTCACATTTTCCACAGAAGGTTTCACAATTTACGGCAACTCTGTCGCCTTTTACAAAATTTTTGATATTTCCCCCGACTTCAACAACCTCTCCTACAAATTCATGCCCGAGTACAACCCCGTTTTTTGCAGCAGGAACACACCCTCTTATTATGTGTAAATCGCTTGTGCATATAGAAGATAAAGTTACTTTTACAATTGCGTCCGTATTTTTTTGAATTTTTGGAAACGGCTTTTCAACCATTTCGATTTCACCATTTTTGCAGATTAAAGCTTTCATAAAATAATTTTAACATAAAAAAGCTCCTTTTTATAAGGAGCTTTCGTTAATCTTTATCAGGAATTGTAATCATATTAATTACAAGTCCCAAAAAGGCAAGAACAACAGAACCGAGAAAAGCAGGTAAGAAGCCATCAACTTCTACTCCTGGGGCAATGTATCCCGCAAGCATAAATAACAAAGCATTCGTAACCAGTGTGAAAAGCCCGAGAGTTAAAATATTTATCGGCAAGGTTATAAATACAATTAAAGGCCTTATAAATATGTTTATAAGAGCAATAATGACTGTTATCAACATCGCACTTTGGAAATTTTCAAGCTCAATTCCCGGTACAAGCCAGCCAACAAATATTATGGCAAGAGTAAATAATATCCACCTAATAATTAAAACCATAAGAATTCCTTTCTATTTATGTATTGTAAACTGTTTTTATCTCCCCTTTCATTATCCTAAAGTGTAATATCTGACTTGCGAATATTGAACTTTATATGTATAATAAAAAACGTAAAAATAGTGAAAAGAGGGTATATATTATGAAAGATAACATTCTAATTGTGCTTGCAGTGTTGATACTTGCAACAATGTGGTTTCAAATCGCAAATACAAATACAAAAAACAGATATGATGTTGTAACAAGCAACAATATGTTGACTATTTTGGTTGATAAAAAGACAGGTGAAACTTGGAGAAATTGCATCTGCGGAGAAAAATCAAATGTTCCTGGATGCTGGGAAAAAATGGTTACTCTAAATGCAGAACCGTTTAACAAACCTGTTGGTGAAGTGAAAGCTGTTAAAAAGATGCAAGCTTTGATGAAAAAACAAGAAAAATTGCAAAAAGAAATGCAAAAAAATACACCTGCTCAAGCTCCGGCTCAAGCACCTGCTGCTCAAGCTCAACAATAACAATGATTATAAAAAACCGGAATTTTTAATAAATTCCGGTTTACTTATAAAAAAATATAGACTTTATCCTTGATTATTAACCTTTACAATAAAGTTTTTGGCGTGATAATATTGTTTTATGCTGGAACTTTTTGTGACAGGTGCAGATAAAAATTCTGATAAAATTTTCGTTACTGCGGGACTAACGGCTACAATGCAAAGCTTGGGATATTCGACCGCGGTATATAAGCCTGTGGAAATAGGAGTTATCGAAAAAAACGGTTTTGTCCAATCTCCTGATCTGGCTTTTGTAAAATTTGTTGATCCGTATATCAAAACATATTTTACCTATATGTTTAAAGACAAGTCAAATCCGCTTCTTGCAGCTGCTAAAGAAGGAATTGTTATTGAAAAAAATAATATATTAGCTGATTATCAAAAACTTGAAGATTTGCATGAGCTTCTTGTGATTGAAGGAATTTCAGGACTCGCAACCCCGTTGAGCAAGAATTTTTTGGAAGAAGATTTGATAAAAATGATTGATAAACCGCTTTTGCTTGTCGTTTCGGCTTTTAATGCGGATATCAATAATATTTTGCTAACGATTAATCATGCCAAAGAAAAGGGCATAACTCATCGCGGAATTATACTGACAAATTATCCTGAAAATCCTCAAAATCCTGATATAAAGCTTTTGCCACGAATTATTGAGGAATATACTGATGTGAAAATTTTAGGAATTCTCCCTAAATTTAATAAAGCGGAATTGAACCCTAGTGATTTGATTTCCGAAATTTTAAGCGGTGTTGATTTGGAAGCCGTTGTTAATATTAGGATTGCAAAACTTCAATTGTAAAGATTTGAGCCCGATATCTTTAAATTTTCACTGTTTTTCGATATAATATATATTTATACATTTTATGTTTTTAAGGTCTTTTTAATTTCGTTTTCATAATTCAAAATAAAAACAATTTTCTAAATAAAGAAAGGGTGTTTGTTATGATTGAAAAGGTTAGTTTTGAAGCCGCTATTCCGCCATTAAGAAAACCATACGGGCATGAGGTTATTCGTCCTCAATACAAAGAAGATGTTCTCTATAATTCTCAAACCTACATTCTGGCATCTCTTTCAGGCTTGGCAGTAATTGCTCTTGGGTGTTTGTTCGGCAAAAAAAATATTAATCCTACTTTTCGTCAGGTCGTAAATCACGCTAAATAGGTCGTAAAAATTAACCTTTCATAAAACATTACAAAATGTAACATTATATATTTTTTATATAATAAAAAGTCAATTTTTTCTTAACAAACTTTTTTATAAATATATAAAGAGGTATAATTGTTTTATGGATAAGAGAGAATTTACCGTAATTGAGAATAAAACAAAGACAGAAGAAAAGGTTGAGAAAAAATCTGTTCTTCACAGTACCAATCCTATTGTTAAAAAGTTTGTTGAATTTCATAAAGAAAATATGGGTAAATTCAGTGTAAAAGATTTGTTCAGGAAATAATGTACCAGATTAAAAATCAAATATATTTAGATATGACAAAAACACAGAAATCAGCTCTGTGTAATTTTTTGCGTGCTTTAGTCAAAAAAATGCCCGATGTAAGTGTTGAAGATATTTTTGATAAATTTTTGGAAGATGAAAAATATTATTTTGAAATAAATAATCCGCATTTTGAATTTTTACAGAATTATATTGACGATGATAATTTTCAACAAGAAACAATGCTTTACTTAAAAGAGTGCCGAAAATATTATGATTACAAGAAAAAACAAGAACCCATAATTCAGGCACAAAAGGAATACGAAAAAAAGAAACGAGCTTTTTTGCGTGAAGTAAAAATGTCTAAAGAAGCTCCGACAAAAAAACAGCTTTATTATTACGAGCGTTTGTGCAAAAAATATAATATAGAGAAAAAAGAACTAACTTCCAAATTGATGGCGCGTGATGAAATTGATAAAATATTGACTGAACACGATTGCCGCGAAATTTGTGAACAGCAAAATGACTGAAAATTATGAGTATTCAAGATATTGTAAAAATATTAACCGATAGCGGAATAGAACTTAATGAAGCAAATGTCGAAGTAAAAATGCTTCTTGAACATTTTGCCAATTACGGCGTAAAAGATATTGTGATGGGTAATAAACTTACCGCCGACAAACTCGAAGTTGTTAAAGAAAAAGCTCAGCTTAGAGCTAAAACAAGACGCCCAATTCAACATATAATAGGGTTTGCAGACTTTATGGGTGAAAAATTTATTGTGAATCCTTCAGTTTTAATTCCTCGAGATGAAACTGAAATTTTGGTCAGAAAAGCTATCGATGTAATTAATCAAAAGAATTTTAAAATGGCTCTTGATGTCGGCACAGGTTCAGGGTGCATTGCCTGTATGATTGCAAAATATACGGATTGCCAAATTATTGGGCTTGATATTTCATCAGACGCCTTAAATACTGCACTTGATAACGCTTCAAGATTAAATCTTTTTAATAAAGCTATTTTTAGAAAATCCGATATATTTTCTAACGTAAAACCTGGCGAAACTTTTGATATTATTGTTTCTAACCCGCCTTATATTCCGCCAAGTGAAAAAGATAAAATTCAGCCTGAAGTTAAGTTTGATCCTCAAGAAGCACTTTTTACGCAGGATGAAAAAGGTTTGGAATTTTATGAAAGAATTAGTAAAGACGCTCCAAAAATATTGAATGAAAACGGATATTTGATGTTTGAACTCGGAATAAATCAGTCGCAAGATGTTAAAAATATTATGAAGAAAAACGGTTTTAAGAATATTGAAATCATAAAAGACCTTGCAGGCATAGATAGAGTAATATCAGGCAATTTGTAATCGGCTATGAGGGAAAAGTTTTTGAGATTTTGAAACAAGTTCAAAATGACTAACCCCGAGTGCGTTAATCTTGCAAAGCGATTATAAGAGAATTTGGGAAAGATTTTTCGAGAGTCTTTAAAAAGCGGCTTGTCCAAAGTCGTAGGCGTGGTAACAGTTGCGAGGGACAAGTCTTTGAGATTTTGAAACAAGTTCAAAATGACAATACCCGAGTGCGTTAACCGTGCAAAGCGGTAGCAAGAGAATTTGGGAAAGATTTTTCGAGAGTCTTTAAAAAGCGGCTTGTAAATGGTCGTAGGCATGATATAAAAACAAGAAAAAAACTCTAAGAGATTTTAT
>CAJMSH010000020.1 GCA_905216055.1 uncultured bacterium
TAGCACTCATCCTCAAGAAGTCAATGTTATTTTTGACAACCTACATCAAATGGCAAAGTAAATTGATGAAGTCAAGCCAAAAGAAGTTATGCTTAGTGAATTATTTAAAACTAAATTAAAAATCGAAGATGAGCTTGAGCTAGAGTTAGAAATGGCAAAAGGCTAAAAAGGTCGAAACGGTCGGCTAACAGTGCAAGCTGACCGTCTTAACGTAATGCGTTAACTGATGAGACCATCATTAAATAAGAGGAGATTATGGATTACAAGCCTTGGATGGATTTAATAAAACCTGAAGATATGCCGAACGATGACTTAAAGTTCATCGCAGAATCTGCCGGCATAAAATCCGCCTTGGCCCTTATTTTCTGCTCGCCGGGATTAACCGTAAGTATCCCGAAAAATCCGTTTCGTGAAATAAAAGAAAAATATATCATGAGCCAGTATGACGGCAGAAAATACACAGTAAACCGCCTCGCAATCGAATGTGATTTATCTCAAAGATATATTTATAAAATTATAAAAAAGAATCTCCACAAAAAGCACAACTTGCCAAAGTCGGATAAATAGTCAATCTTTAAACATCACTTCTTTACTCTAGTGTTTAAACATTAGAGTTTTTCTTGTATAATTTATTTTACATGAGGGGATAACATGCCGGTATTAGAAAAACAAAAACCTTTATATAGACACGATTGCGAAGATTGCATATATTTAGGTTCTGATGAAATCAGAGATTATTATTTTTGCGTTGAGCATTCTGTATCAGATGCCGGCTCTCTTATAATAAGACTGGGGAATCAGCCGAGCGATTATTTTTCAATGCCTGTAAATGTAATGCAGGAAGCTCTTGAGTCGTCTAGTTTTATTGATGAAGAAAACGTATTTTTTAATTGTTATAATCGGTATTTGGAATATATTGGGAAAAGTAAAACGCTATAAAATATAGCGTTAGTTATTAAATTTTAATTGATTAAGCCAATCCTGCTTTGCATAATTCTTCTTCATCCATATCCTCAATCGGTTTAATGTAATCCATTCCGACTCTGTATTTTTTAAGGTCTTTAGTTATGCAGAGAGCGTAATCCTCGTGGATTCTGTTTTTATTTTTGTAAGTGTATAATACAACATCTACTCTGTCATAAATGGTGTTATAAACATTAGTTCCGAATAAAACTGAATTTTTTTCTGTTTCTAATGGCTTTTTAGAATTTGCATCGTCAAATAATTCCTTGGCAAGCCAGTTAAAATAGCATTCTTTTGTAATTTGTTTGACGTCTTTTTCTCCAAAACACTGGTCTGCGAAGTGTCTGCCTATTCTTGCATCTAATAATTCTCTAACCTGTTCAGGTTTTGCACCGGACAATTCAAGCAGGGTTACAAAAGCATCATTCCATCTCTGTTGAGTTTCTTTGTTTGTATAATGTTGTGCTGTTGTTCCCCAGAACCCCCATTCTTTGTTTTGCGTTTTTAAAATTTTCTTTGTCATAATTTTATCCTTTCTTTTATTTGTCTACATTGACATTAATCACTCTGAATAGTCTGGACATCAAGCCATTACAGATGTTTCGTATCATTCAGACACATTAATCAAGGGGCATAGCATCTTGAACATCAAGAGCTGTTATATTTGGCAACAGCGTCATTTCTCTTACTGTAATATTATTGCTATTATCGTCTTCTCCTATTTCAATAAGGCAGTCCTCACTGTTAAGATTTTGTCTTAATATAAGTCTTGCAATTTTTTGTGCTTCGGTTTCACCTGCCGCTTTTACTTGAAGATCTCCGCTAATATGTACCGTTGCGGAAAATCTGATATTATATGCTGTCTGTTTCATAATTTAATCCTTTCTTTGGTTGTCTACATTAGCATTAATCGCTCTAAATAGTCTGTATCTCAAGTCATTGTAGACGTTTTGTATCATTCAGACACAATGTTTATTGATTTAAAAATCCTCCTCGTCATCCCAGCCATTGCCAGATTGAGATTTTACAATCGTAATTTGGAACTCGTCCCCATTTTTAAATTTAATAACAACTCCTTGATTTCTTGTTAAAAGACCACAATTGTCAAAAGTATCGACATAGCTTATGTCTTTATCCTCATACAATTTGTCAATCAAATAATTTTCCAGTTGTCTGTTGTTCATAATTTTGTCTCCTTATGTTTTGTTATACACTGACATTCATCACTCTTGGCAGGGCAAAAGTGAAGTCATTGCAGACATTTCGTATCATTCAGACACATTAATTAAAGGATGCGTTCAATATACCAGTTTGAATTTTGCAAATTATTGAAATTCCAACGCAAGCTGAAGTAAAAATCGGATTCAAAATTATTGTTTGGTTTAACAAATGACGGCAGAAAATTTTTCCGGCTTTCTTGCTTTTCAAAATTATCAAGAGCCGTTTTTAATTCGGCTTTAAATTTTTCCTTAAATTCCGGCAGGGTTAATTCCAAGAGTTCACGAGTTCTTTTATTTTTTACAATAATTTTTTGTGCCATAGTTCAATCCTATTCCTTTATTGTTCATGTGTCTATTACCCGATTGGGGTTATTTATAAAGGGGGAGAATATCTCCCCTTAGTTATAGATATTTATAAATGATGGCTTTCAACTCTGCCCCCATTTTTACTTGTTCTAATATTGCCTTTTCGTGGTTTTCCGGATTATTGACATCAATTTCAAAGACTTTTCTTATTTTTGTGGACTTGGTATTATCCTTGCAATACCACTCTAGTTCGCCGATTTCATCCTCTATCTTATCTTTTAAGTCAAAGAAAAATTCATAAATTGACTTATTGTTATTAATTGCAATCTCAGATGCAACATAATTTTTAGCGGTATTTACCGTTTGTAAAATTTGAATGCCGGCTTTTCCTATTGAGATATATTGATAATGTCTCGGCAGAGCCTCGCTTATTTGCATTTCTGGATATTCACTTGCATCGCAAAGTTCAATATACTTGTCCCAATATTTCTTTTGTAATTGTTTTGATGGTGTATTTGTATTTACTTCTCGTTTTTGCTTAACAACGAGTTCGGGTTTCAAAACAGGTTCAAACTCTATTTTATCCTCGTTTAAAACTGCTTTAATGATAAATATACCGCAGTAATTTTTATCAAAAAAAAGATTTAACTTTAAAGCGATATTTTTTAAATCTTCTTTCTCGTTGACGATAAACCAGAAAATATACGCTTTTTGATTACCCTCTAATCTACTTACAATTTCTATTAAACCATCTGAACTTTGTGTAAGTTGCGGATAAATAATTTGTAATTGTCGGGTAGGATAATCTTTGAGTAAATTTTTGATTACCGTATCGGCATTGTGTTCAATGTAATCTGAGAAGTTTTGTCTGCTTTTTAAAACTTCAATTGGTGTGATTGTTTCTGTCATAATGACCTCCTTTATTTATTAACAACCACATTCATCGCTCTGAAGAGAAAGAATTGGAAGTCATTACTCCCAATTCCGTATCATTCAGACACAATTACGAATTCCCCATATCAATACTATATGGGCTTATTTCTTTTAATTTGTTTAATTTTGCTATACCATGGGGCATTACGCTATATCCGCCTTTTGGAGATTCTACAATGGTTGGATGATCTCTATATGCAGTACTAACTAAACTTCGTCTTGATTGTTCATAAGCTCTTCTTGCATTCTGCGGACTTTTATATACAGTCCGAACACCTTTTTCTCCCTTATATTGATATGTTCTCGGGATATCTCGAATTTTTTTGCTTGCCAGTTTTGATGCCTCATCTAAATATTGTTTAGCCTGAATTTTTGCTTTATCCGCCCTTGCTTGTGCCTCTTTAGCATATTGAGTATAATCTTTTGCTAATTGTTTTTTGCCGAGTTGTTTATACCTTTTGGCAATGGCTCTTTCAGATGCTGCCCTTCTTGAAAATTCATAAGCCTCGTCATCATATTTATATGATTGATTTAACAATGAATTCAATTTATTTTCGGTTTTGGCATCAATAGATTTATTTACACCTCCTCCGCCACGACTTCCGCCTGAACCACGTCCGCCCATTTTTACCTTCCTTTCTTTTTATTCCATTTATTTGTGTACGGTTCGAACCATTGAAGATTTTTGTATTCCTCAAGTTCGGTCAGTCTGTTTCCATAAATCAAAATACGCTTGGGTTCAAGTTGTTTTAACATTTCTTTAAACCCTTGCATAAAGAGTTTTTCTGCATTTTTATCGTTGAGGATTCCGACTGTTCCGATTGCAACAATAGAATTTTTAGGAATACCAAGGAATGCGTATTTATAACTGGATTCATTTGACCAACTGATTGTTGGAATAACTTTTATTCCCTTACTTTGCCAGTAAGCGGCACACCAACGGTTTCTGTAAACCTGCCAAATTTGAAACGCTTCGGGGTAATTTGTGTACATTGAAAAATCAGGAGACAAAACTCCATCGTATTTTTTCAATTCTTCTATTTGAGAGTCAGCGTTTTTCCAACATCTTTCAAACCTGTAATCATCCAAGAAAAAGTGTGCCGTTCCGTTTCTGTTGGAATCTACCCGATAAGGGATGAGTTCTTTTACATCAAACTCATCCGGGGTAATATCGGGTATGCCATAGGAATTGGAGGAGGCAAAGAAACCTTTTTCAACATTTTGTACGTTTAATAAATCTCTCCAAGACATATTCAATCCACCTTATTAAATTTTTTAATTAACGATTTCAGTCTCCGCTGATCCCTTTTAGACATTGAAGATTTGTATTTTTGAGCGATTTCAATAATCTGCTCTGCATAATTGCCGGCTTTTTCTAAATCTTCTTTGTCCTGAATAATTGAGGAAGCCTCTTGATTTTCAATCTTAGTCTGACCGTACCTCGCAATTTGCGAGATACAGTCAAATAAAGATTTAATCATTGCAGAAAACCACATCTGCTTATTTCCTCAAATCCGCAACTACGGTTAAGAGGTGATTTGCAAATGTTTCAATAGCGTTCACACCCTGATTAAAACAATAATCGTCCAGAGCATTCGGAGAAGTTTTAATCTTTTCTTTCAGTTTTTTCAAACTGTCAAGAGCCGGCTGTGTTGCTTTTGCGAGATTTTCATAGAGTTTTGTAATATACTTGGGAACATTTTTTTCCGCAAGATTAATCACAAAAGGTTCAATGGCATCCCACAGTTCATTCAAGACTTTCCAGTCTTTAAGCCAAGAAAATAAACTCATAATAGTCTCCTTTCTTAATAAACTTGTATTTGTTGGCTTTTATCTTGGTTCTGTACCAGGATATTTTTTGTCTGAGATATTTACCGACACTATTCGTGGATAAATGCGGCAAATAATGCAGATAAGTAATATCTATCTTGCCTTCACGTTTGTTTTTGGCTCGTCTTTGGTCGAACTCATAATGCGTAAACACCGATTTTTCAGCAATTAAAATTCCGTATTTTACAGATAAATACCCTGCAAGGCAGCACAATGATTCAACCTGTTTTTGAGTAAGCGGATATTTTGTCTGTTTTTTATCTGTCGTAAAACCAGCCATTCCGCAGACAGATAATCCGATGCAACCAGTATTTCCGCCACCACAGTGCATTGCATAATTACCGTCATAGCAATTTAGATTATCTTCAGGTCTATGTGTGCCTGCAAAAATTCTTCCATACTTATCTATACAATAGTGGTATGCTTTTAAATCAACATTGCAAGGGTAA
>CAJMSH010000021.1 GCA_905216055.1 uncultured bacterium
ATAAAATCCCTCGTCATTCCGAATTTATTTCGGAATCTCTAAATTACATGAGACTCTGAAACAAGTTCAGAGTGACGTAAGTATTTAAGTCATGCTGAATTTATTTCAGCATCTATGAGCTAGGCTCTATAACAAGTTCAGGATAACGGGATTATTTTATATTCCTAATACAAGTTCGGGATTATTTTTTTACAAAATAAAAAGAGATAGGTTAAACCTATCTCATTATAATTAGCAAGAAAGAGATTCGAACTCTCGACCGGAAATTATACTTTACTTAAAAACTTTGCTTAAAAAGCCTGTTATCCGTTTTTATATAATTGCTCATTACAAAAATACTTTTTATGTCTAAATGATACGTTTTGTGCGTCTTTGCTTGATATTTTACTCATTAAGAGTGATGAATGTCATTGCTGACAAGAGGTAGCAATGATTGAAACAGGTAAAAAATACAAACTAAATAAGATTAGAGATTTTGAAAATTCTGATAATATTCATTTTCTCTATAAGCATTATTAATCAAATACTCAGGATATGTTGTATAAATATATTCATATACATAACTCTTTTACTGGTAAGATTTGATGTAGAAATGAAATCGGTTCTCAATATGGCGTTTCCAGAGAACGTATAAGACAAATTGAAAACAGAGCAATTGCGAAATTGAAAAAGCTTTGCAAAAATAAAAAAATTGCAGTCGGCTTGAAAAACTATTTCGGAGAATAAAACTTTTAAATAAATAGAATAGATATATTATTTCAAAATTGCTAAAAATTTACTATATTTTTAGCAATTTGATTTATGAGCACTCATAAATAATTTTTTTTAGCATATTATTTATTTCGTCCGAAACCATAGAATCAAGCATACCTCTATTTTGATAGCGTGATTGAATAATTTTGTTCTGTTTCTTCACAAGAGCTTCAAACTCATTTTTAGGAAGTCCTTTACAAAGAGTTTGTTGAATTTGCCCAAGTTCCGGATCTATTTTTGTCAATGCCTGTAAATATAATTCTCGTTTTTCAGGAATATTTGTCAACCCTAACTTTTGCTGCATTTCTTGTAAAATTTTTAACTCAAACATTTCTGGAGTTGAATATCTTTGATTAACAATATCAATATATTTTTTACAAAGCTGAGAGTATTCTTTTTCTGACACTCCCATATTTTGAGCTTTAATTATCGCCGAATGTATTTCACCTAATTCATTATCTGCAGTGTACACGGATTGAGAATAAAGTTCATTAAACTTCCGATTTTTCAATCTTCCATATTTCCCTAAAGAGCTATCTATTTGTCTAAACATAGCAGAAAGATCTTCAGGGTAATCTCCAGGAGCGTTACCATAATGTTTACTTAAAGTTGTTTTTCTATAAACACCTGATTCTTTTAATTGATACATTAATTGTCGTTCAGATTGTCTTGCATGTTTTTCTATACTTGAATTTATATAATCATCTGCATTTTTTAATCTATCATAATCTCCACTATAATTTTTCTTTTCATTATTTATAATCATTTTAAGTTCTTGCTTCATAATATTTATATCAAATCTTTGTGTTTTCGGTTGATGTGCAAGATATTCTTTAATCAATTTAGGATCCGTAATTTCACCCTCATTTGTTACAATTTTTACGACTTTACCATTTAATTCAAATGCAAAATGTTTATCAACAATATATTTTGACATATTTTCGTACCATTTTTTATTAAATGTTCCTCCAACAAGTTTTTTAAACTCTTTAGGCCCAACTTGTTTATACAACAATATAAAATCTTCCATATGAGTAAATTCGTGGATTAAAATATTTGCTAAATCTTGATGATTTTTTATTTGATTAAGATTTAAACTTAATTCTCCGGTTAGCATATTAAAAGAACCCAATGCTGCTTCATTTTTACCACTAAAATTTAATTTCACATTTTTGGGATTATAACCCAAGGATTTTAGAGTAGATTCAACAGAATCTGTTGCAGATTTTTGCGTAACTTTACCCGTTTTTGAAGCAATTTTCCCAAATGCAGGTAAACACTCATCAACACTATATATTAAACTCCCTTTAGAAGAAAAAAATGATCTTAATCCTTGAGCCTGAATATCAACTTCTCTCTTTGATAAAGATTTTGGGAATCTTGAAATTCTTTGTATAAATTCACCAGAAAGACCTAGTTCCCTAGCAAGTTTTTTATTTACAAAAACATCTCCTTTTAAGGCAGCACTGCCAGACAAATTTGTATTAAATAAAGTATTAATACTTACCGCTTTTTGACTACCATTACCGAAAGTGCCTCTTATTTGAAATATAGGATCTCCCATTGTACGATCAAGAGATATTGCAGATGTTCCTATAGTTCTGTTACCATCTTTTATTGCAAACCCCAAAACCCCTTGACCTTTAACTCTTGAACGGCCATTAGCAACAACTGAGGGGGTTCTTAAGCCCTTAAGCATTGGTTTAAGAAAGTCAGGTATATTTTCAAGATTTGCACCCTTATATACAATTGGGGAAGCATCCTTTCCATATCCGCAAGTCATTTTTTCAAAAAAATTATATACTGCTCTATCGTTAGCTACCCCAGAAGTTTTACCAGCTTTTGTCAATAATGAAACAATCTGGTCAATATTCTTTATAGAAACCATAAAATTCTCCTTATTTCCCCTTATATATAAAAAAATTAATTTAATTTTAAAATTGCTCCCACCAACACTTTTTATTTACAAAATTTTACAAACAAAATAAAACGGCCTTTAATTATCAGGCCGTTTTATTTTTATTTTATTTATTTTTCAGAATTAAATATTCAGCATCTTTATTAATATCTTTAATGCTCAATGCAATTCTGTGTTCTTGAGGAGTGAACTTCTTGATTAGAACTTCTACACTGTCACCAACCTTGAACGTTGTAAAGAAACACATTAAATGACTATTTGTAACAGTAAAAACGAGTATTTAATTTTTATATATTTTTTTATTATATAATTATAAAAATATATAATAAAAAAGGTTATTAATAATATTAAGAAAATTTTTAAATAGTGAAAATATTCCTATAACAACAATTAAAGACAATGATAAGGAAATAAAATTAAAAGGAAAGTGATATTTTTATAAAGATAAATTAAGAAATCGCTATTTAAATACCTTTCAAGCCATTTTCTTTGTTCAGGATTGGTACAACCGTATTTCATTAACCATTCATATTTTTCATAATCAGCGTTAAATACTGGAACATTCATTTGCTGTTCCCGAAAGTTTAATTTGCGTTTTAGTGGTGTTTTAGTCTGTTCAAATTTTTCAATTTCAATAA
>CAJMSH010000022.1 GCA_905216055.1 uncultured bacterium
CATACTAGCTAATTAGCTAATGTGTTGATTTATAGCAAAACATTCACTTTGTATATTAGTGAGTATTTATGATTGCAAATAAGTAAAGATTGCAATAATCAATATCAGCAAAAAAGGATTGATAATACCAATTATTATTAGTAGTAGAACTACCAACGTACCCCATAATACTAGTTTTCCATTATCTTCCATTCTGTAGTATTTTTAAGTTATTGAAAAAGAAAGGACACCTATTAAATAGATGCCCTTTCAGTTAGTTTAGCCCAAGAACCAAGAATATTTATTATCCAGTCCTTGTAATACATTGTTCAGTCCAACACTTACCTCTGTAGCATTTACCCCACGTTGTAAATAGCTGTCTATGTAGCTGTTTTTGTTTGATTGTGTGAGCAAATTGTGAAAATCAAAAAGAGATATGGCATTGTCTTTCACTCCAAACACTTCATTTGTGTAATAATCACGGCACACACTATTTATTTGGCTGTCAGTGATTAGAAGTCTTGGTATTGCTTTCTGTCTTGCTGGTGAAAGTGCTTGGTACATTCTCATTCTGCCTACCACTTGTGCAAACTGTGTTTCAGATAAATAAGTATCTGATAATGTCTGCATCAAATGTATTTCTTTGGCTGCATTGAAGCTGTTGAGCAATTCCAGTACATTTCTGTAAAGTTCATTGATATTAGTTACTTCCATGTTGAATCTCACACCCTCACCAGTAAGAATCTGATTAGAGCAAATTCTCATTCTCCAACCAATAAAGACGGAAAACTTTTCTAAGCCTTTGGAAGAACGGTACAGATTCAAGTCACTGTAATTTCTTACTCCACCTATGCACAATTCAAGTTTTTGCCCTCTTATTGTTTCAAAAATGGTTGGAACAGTAAAAGCAAATGCAAGTCTTTGATAGAATTGTGTCTTTTCACATTCTAACAGTTCACTTGCTTTCTTACCTAGTGCGGACGGTATTCTGCCACGTACTATGTGTGAAACTCTTATTTCTGGAAAGTTTACCTTTTCACCTGCATAGAATGAATTTGCAGCTTCATGCACACAAGAAACAAAGTCTTGGTGTGAAATGGTTGATTCCAAGTTAGCCCAAGTAGGCACAACACATTTGTTTGTAAGTTCTTCCAGTGTGATAGAATCTGTATTTGCTTCCAAAAAGGTAACACTAGGCTTTGCAGTTTCTTCCACAATTATAGTAGCTTCTTCTGCATACTCACCTAAATTCAAAGTTCTTTTCTCTGTTGGCATGATAACTAAATTATTCATATTGATAAAAGTTTAAATGATTAATAATTCTTTTTTATATCAATGTACAGAGGGGGGACTAAAGGGGTTGTGGGCACGCAAGGCAGGCACTCTTATATATTTAAGGTTACTGATTGAATAGGGAGGGGGATTCTTATATGAAGTACCTTATATATTTGTTCTCTTGACTTTCAGCCAAACTGAATATAGGTGATTAGTTAGTTTAGTCAAGCATGATGATGGAACACGGCATATACTCTTTCTCCTTTTTAGTTTTTATATTCAGCACTTTAGCTATATATTCCAAAGTTATTTCTTTGGAAGTTATTCTATTAGTTAGCAAACTCCTAATTTCTTCATCTTTCATATAATCTAGCTTTCCTGCTATTTCAAGAAGTAAGCTGTTTTTTCTTCTGATACTGCCATCTTCCATTATTTTTATTTCATCGTTTCTATCTGGTGGAACAACACCGTTATCAATGCACCAGTCATAAATAATATGATAGATTCTTGTATCTGTATCATCTTTCTTAAAATCTGGAATAATGGACTTGTTCAGTATTAGCAAACCATTAGTTATATATTTTATCTGTCCTGCATTGACTGCCATTTCCAGATTTTTATTTAATGTCTTTGTATCAATGCCCAGTTTTTTAGAAAGTTCCGTTTTGTTAAGCCCATCCAGATACGGACTTTCACTTATATACTTGTTCGTTTCCTTTTTACATATTGTCTTTAATTTAAGCAAGAAGTTCTTTAATTTAGTTCGTTCACTGGCTTTTGCTATGTTCATATCATCATTAAAGAAACTGTTATAAATATAGAAGAAGTTCTCATTACATTTTGCCACATGATATTTGTTGTAAGTCTTGTAGCTTCCCTCTGCTATTACATTGTTACTTATCACTTTATCAATAAGATTCTTATTCTTCTTTAGCTTTGCAACGCTTCTTTTTACAGTGCTTAATGATATGCCTAGTTTTTCGGAAATCTCCTTTTCCGTAACATTATCTGCAATGGAAGTTTTATAATTCATCCTTGACTTTATATAGGCATATACTATGGCATCCTTATTATCTATATTATTAATGTCTTTTGTCAGTGTCGTATATTGTTGTTCCATTGTGCGCAAACGGTTGGTTATTTGA
>CAJMSH010000023.1 GCA_905216055.1 uncultured bacterium
AAATAAAATTCTCTCTTAAAGTTTAACTTTACATTAATATAAATTCATTCACTCTAACAAATGACAAAGGTATGAATAAAATTGTAATATCAAACAAATTATTGTAAAAAACATACTAAACTGCTATATTTTTATGCTTTTAGGCATTTAAAACTCACAAAAGACGAAAATAAACCTCATATTTATTCTTTTTTTTAAGTCGTTAAAAAGAGAAACTTTCAATTTATAACTGATCAGGTAAACATACATTAACCTATAAATGTTAACGAATCGTCTAATAAATATAAAGATGAGAACAAAATAGTAGGATAATGCTTTTCTACTTTTCTTTATTGCGTCTTATTATAGAATTTCAATTAAAGAATTAAATTATGAGGAAAATCAGTTATCGTTTCGTTTACAATCGAAAAAAAAGTTTAAATGACAGAGGGACCGCTTTGGTCCAAGTTGAAGCCTACTTGAATAAAAAGAAAGTGTATTTTTCCACACATGTTTATTTACGGCCAGAACAATGGGATGTAAAAAGGAAAATCATCAAAGATCATCCTAACCAAGATGCGCTGAATGGCATGCTTAATGAATTTATTATTGAATTAGAGAAAAAAGAATTAAGTTTGTGGAGGCAAGGAAAGACAATAACCTTAAGCCTCATAAAAGAAGAGTTCAAATCGAATACAGATGCTTCATTCTTAGGGTTTGCGCGTAAAGAAATAATGTCTTCTCAGCTAAAAGATAGCACTAAGCGCAACCATTTAACAACAATATCCCTTTTACAATCGTTCAAACCGACAATTGAGTTTGAAGACTTAACCTATAATTTCGTTACGGATTTTGAAAAATTTCTTTATGAATCTGGATATCAAACAAATACAGTAGCCAAGCATATGAAGCATTTGAAATCTTTTGTTAATGCTGCAATTAATAAAGGATACATTGATCCCAATAACTATGCCTTCAGAAGATATAAAATTAAAATGAAGGAAGGAAAACATGTTTTTTTATTACCGGAAGAAATGAAAAGATTGGAAGAAGTGTCTTTGACAGGAAGAAATAGTTGTCTGGAACATACTCTTGATGCATTTTTATTTTGCTGCTATACGGGATTGCGGTATTCTGATTTTGTGAATTTGAATGAGAAAAATATCGTAAAAATGGATGGAAAATTATGGCTAATCTTTGACTCTGTCAAAACAGGTACAGAAGTGAAATTGCCTTTAAACTTGCTGTTTGAAGGCAAGGCTTTAACTTTATTACAAAAATACCAGGGAAAATGGAGCTCATTTTTTTCAATTAAAAATAACTCAAGTGTAAATAAAGAGCTGATACGAATTGGCAAATTGGCAAAAATAAGCAAACACTTTTCATTCCATTCTGCAAGGCATACTAATGCTACTTTATTGATATATAAAGGTGCTAATATAACAACCGTGCAAAAATTATTAGGGCATAAAAACCTTGCTACAACACAAATTTATGGAGAAGTTATGGGAAGTACAATTATACGAGACTTGAAAAAATGTCAAAAAAGATAATTAACTCTATTGTCTATACATTATCTCTTATAAAGATGAAGAAGAATCATTTTCAAAAGTGAATATAGCCTTATCTTCTTAATAAAGTTTATCGTTTTGTGAACATGATAATTTTTTGTTGTGATTGCAATACGATAAACTAAAAGAAATAAAATGTGACAATATTTCCATCTCAGCCTAACCGGGTAGAAAATAAGTATCAAGGTTATTGAATTTCTGCAAAATTCATATATGTATATCATATAATATGCGCATATAAAATTCTATATCAGAAAATGATAATAATAGTTTGCTAATTTACTTCATGTCCTACTATCTTCTTTTGTAATCTAAAGTGCAAACAATCTTTGGAAGTTTTGAAATATTTAAAAAGTTGAAAAATATCAATCTTAGTATTTCAGGTATTTTATGAACAGAGTAACAACGAACAGGAATGCTGCAAGTCAATTCTTTTTTCAGTAGAAGAAAGGTAGAAAATTATTATTATCATACTCTTTAAACGGCTTAAATCAAGGAAAACGAATAAGAGATTCAGTAATACATATACTGGTTATCAATTATTTACATAAATAATTAGTTCCGCAAAGACTTTGGTAGTTTCCTTTATCGGAATGGCTAGTCAAGAGGTTTCTATCAAACAGAATGTTAGCATCATTTTAAAATCTGATACTAAAGTGCTTGGAGAAGT
>CAJMSH010000024.1 GCA_905216055.1 uncultured bacterium
CGTCTTATATGCCCACTTCTAATTTTTATACTGCAATGAAGTTACAACTAAAAGAAACTGATACTAGCTAATTATCTATTACAGATATGTTTTGGAACACTTGGAACTGCATTTATCAGCGTTTTATCTTTAGCTATTCAAAACCTTTCATTAACTTTGCAGCAATTTCAGAGGTCTTAATGCGTTAAGACACTGGAAGGACATATTTTAGTAAAGGGCGTTTAGCAAAGTTATCCTTCACTTGAATCTGGACAATTCTTGACTGTGGGTAATGAGCAAGAAGCGTCCGCGTCTATGGTATTTTATATCCTAGCTATAGGAATATCATATCATTAGGCGTGGACTTTGCTTATTATACAGTCAAGGCAGTCCAGAGCCTAAGTGGAATAATAAGTTAAAGTTTCCACGCCTTATTTTTATCCGCTTCTGTCTGGAAACTGGGAAGCATGGATTTAAACAAGATGAAAGCCTACTTATTGGATATTCCTAACAAATACCACAGATTCAGTAAGAATCTGGATGTTAAGGCTATTCTATGTAATAAGTCTTGGTTGGTATTTAATGATTCTGGAGATAAGGAGTTATATATCTTTCAAGAAAACGGTTCTCTCATTACTTCTGTAAATGGTAGTGTTATAAATGCTACATGGCAATATATTTCTGCCAATAATTCCTTAGTGATTTCTTTCAAAGAACAATCTTATATGCTTCATCCATCATTCAAGGATGATGTTATATTTGTTTTACAGCTAGACGGAACAGAAAAATTTGCCTTTATGATAGAAGAAAGCCAAAGCAATTCTTTTCATCCAAAATCACTAAAAGAACTTACTGCCTATTTTGAAAACAAAGAACGTAGAAATATAGAAGAAAGGCAACAAGAAAAAAGATTCTTATTGCAACAGCAAGAAACTAGGCAAAAAGAAATAAGAGAATTTCAGATAGACCAGAAAAGACGAAGAAAAGAGGAAGAACGAGAAGAAGAAATTTTGAAGAATTGTAACTATTACTTGAAATTCAGCATAATTGCAGGGAGTATATTCGTAATATATACAGTTCTGTTTATTATTTATTATCCTCCAACACAGAACCTTAGAAGTTTTATAGATATGCTTTTTATATTCTGTTCTCCAATATTATTTTTCAGTGTCATTGCAATAATAATTGATATTAGATTAAGAAGCAGAATACTTAGACGCTATAACCAAAGATAAATATCCAGTGATTTAATCAACATAATTAATAACTTAAATATCAAACAGAAATGAAAACTTTTAGATTAATTGGAATGGCTTTACTAGCCATAGTCATGTGTGTGAATTTCACTTCTTGCAGTGATGATGAAGAAGAACCTAGTAAAAATGATGATGGTGTTATCACCAATCAAAAGCTACTTATTGAATTAAGAATGACAAACGAAGATGGGGTATCTATTACTGAATATTCCTACGGTAGTAATGGTAAGCTAATATCAGCTACAAACACAGAACAATACGATGGTAGCACACACACCAGTACTTATACAGTCACTTGGGGAGCAAACAAAATCATTGAAAGCAGAAATGGAGAGGCAATCACATATACATTAGAAAATGGATTGATAACACATACTTCTGATAGTGACGGAGGAGATTTGGATAATACAGACTTTACTTATAATGCAAACAATCAGCTAGTAAAATTGCAATATGATGAAGAGGACTATCTGTCTTACACATGGCAAGGTGAAAAATTAACTAAAATGGCATGGAGCTTTAGCGATGAAGATATTCACGAATTGTCTTATAGTGGAAAAACTTGTAAAGGCTATCTCCCGATAATGGTATGGAGTGTGGATGATTTGCGTCCGTTATTGGAAGCACATCCCGAATTGGCAGGAATGAGATGCAACCAACTTCCAGACAAAATATATAGCAAAGATGAAATTGACGAAACTACAGAGCAATATACCTATACATTTGATAAAGACGGATATGTGGAAAGCTGTACTGAAGTATCTACTTACAAACGCCTAGATAATAATGAAACAAGAACAGAAACTACAATTTATACTTTCACATGGGAATAGTCTAGTGAAACTGTAACTAATGCAAAAAGCCAGCCTATCCAATTACGGATAAGTTGGCTTTT
>CAJMSH010000025.1 GCA_905216055.1 uncultured bacterium
CAACCCATGTAAAAAAACAGTTTTCATTAAACGCCTCCTAAGCTCAAGATAACCATCAATGCACAAACAAACTTGAATTTACTTGCTTTTCTTCTCTTTGCTGCGTCTCACTAATGCGATAAATAGTTCAATGACTCCGCCACATAGCCATATGATACCTAACGCAATATTTTCTGCCCAGAACCAAAACGGTGACATAACAATCCATGTAATCGCTAAAATAAAAATTCCCCTACTGCTCATGATTTTCCTCCTGAAACTTCGATTGTTGCTTACATTATACTTCGTCCATCTCTCTAAGGACAGTGGGATGTTGTGATGAAAGTGAGAGAGATCGCTTACCTGTCAGACAATTTATCTTACTATATTTTTTGCACGATAAATTTACTGATTTAATATCTCTGCAATCGTGTTTGGTGCATATTTATTGAGTTCATGTCCTGCATTTGGAACGATGTGCAAAGTAGCTTGGGGTAGCAATTCTTTTAGCCTTTTAGAAGCCTTTAGATTGGCAGTATCCTTTTTGCCACACAAAATTGTTACTGGACAACGAATATTATTTAATTGCAAAGTAAAATCCAATGACCGCATAGAGTGAGCCAATTTTATGGTGCTGCTTTTTGATAGTCCCATACTTTCAAAAACCTTGTTTGGCATACAACGGAAGATAAGATTTTGAAAATCTATCAGTAAACTTGGAACTTTATATTGTGCGCCAATCAAAACCAGCGAAGCCACTTTTTCTTCATGCCGAATAGCAAAATCAATCGCAAGAAGCGCACCTAACGAAAGACCGCAGATACGAAGCGGCTCTTTTACTTCTGAATACCGCTGTTCTAAATCACCCAAAATCTGCGAATAGGATATTTCATCTTCTGTTGAAGAAAAAAGTTCTGGGCAATCGACATCAGAAATTGATAGTTGTTGGACTACTTCTTTCCAGTCCTGTGCAGTTTGTCCCAACCCATGTAAAAAAACAGTTTTCATTAAACGCCTCCTAAGCTCAAGATAACCATCAATGCACAAACAAACTTGAAGTTGCGCGTTTCTACAAGCGGTGCATAAATGCAATGAATTGGCTGATGGGAGCTTGCTCACATTCGGACACATTCATTTGCATTTATATAGCGCGCCAGCGCGACATGAGCATGAAGCATAGCGAAATGCGAATGACACTGCTTGGATAAGCAAAAATTTTATTGCTTACAAACAGACATTATCTTGCATATAAAATATGTAAATCTCCGTCAACAAATCCAATGCCTATTGCTTGATATTCTTTTAATTTTCCAGCATATTTTCCAGAAGAAAGGTATTCATTCACTAAACTAATAAAAAAAGTTTCCACTAATTCCCAATCACTTTCACACTCTATCACGAAAGGTTGATCTCTTGTAGTAAAGACTTCATCACAAGCCCAATCATCATTATCCTTATCGAATGAAAATGTGCCGACCAATTCAACAGACCATTTATTATCTGTATCTTCATATAAATTAAAGTTAATTGCTTTTATTTCACTATTCAATTCATTCTTCAAAATTAAATCTAACCATTCAAAGAAATCTTTGGTTTTATTCAGTTTTAACCTTTCAAGTAATCCCATAACTTCACCCTCCACAAACTTCGATTTCTCAGTTTCAAAAACTGGAAGTTGTTAGTTGTTTGGAATCACTTCTCCATTTTCATCTAAAAGATAGATTGCATAAACCGTTCCTATCTGCAATGGATCACTTTCCATTACATCACCATTAAATACAACACGGATATTATCATCTACATTCAATTCTGGTGCTCCTCCTGCTGATACTACATCTTTTGTAACAGAAAATTCCTCATCAACAGAAATCCCACTATTAAATGCTTCTATACACCTAACATCAACATATTCTTTATTTACTTCCAAAACTTTTGCATTAAAATATGCTTGTTCTGCTTCATTTTTACATCCAGACAACGCTACTATACAGCCCAATACTGCTAAAAT
>CAJMSH010000026.1 GCA_905216055.1 uncultured bacterium
ACCGTAGAAACTGTACGTAACTTTTTTGGTGGACACAATTTCAAGAATGGTAAAAGTGTTGGAATTCATTTGGAACCGGGACCAGATGGGGGACTAGTAATGCTAGATGATACAACAGTTCTTGAAAAAGCCCTTCAAATATTGAGAGAAACTGAAGAAAAAGTAACGCAAGAAGCGTAATATAAAATCCCGGTTGAATGCAACATTCAATTGGGATTTTTTGTTTAACCTGAAAATCACTTAAAATATAGAATTATGGAAGATAAATTGGTAACCTTAGCAATCCTCACTTATGCTAAAGCACAGATTTTAAAGAATGTACTTGAGAATGAAGGAATTGAAGCGTACATTCACAATGTGAATCTTATTCAACCTGTCATATCTTCTGGAGTAAGGCTAAGAATTAAAGAAAGCGACCTGCCTCATGCCTTGCAGATTATAGAAAGTTCTGCATGGCTTTCAGAAGATATAATCAAAGGTAAGGAGAGCAGCTCAGAAAGAAATAAAGAAAAAAGAAAAGTACTTATCCCGATAGACTTTTCAAACTATTCTCTTAAAGCCTGCCAATTTGGTTTTTCTTTTGCTAATGCTATTAATTCAGAAGTTGTGCTTCTACATGCTTATTTCAGTCCTATTTATGTGCCTACAATTCCTTATGGAACTGATAATTTCAATTTTCAGATCGAAAGAGAAGAATCTGTAAAAAGTATGATAGAAACAGTGCACAACGAGTTGAACAAACTTTCCGATACAATTAAAAAGAAAGTTGAGTCAGGAGAGTTTCCCAATATAAAATATACTTGTATTTTGCGTGATGGCATTCCCGAAGAAGAAATCTTACGATATGCTAAAGAATATAATCCTCAGATAATTATAATGGGAACAAGAGGGAGAAGCCAAAAAGATATAGACTTGATTGGTAGCGTTACAGCTGAAGTTATAGAAAGAAGCAAATCCTTTGTATATGCTATTCCAGAACATACACCACTAAAAACATTCAATGATATAAAAAAAGTAGCTTTTGTGACCAATTTTGACCAAAGGGATCTAATAGCTTTTGACTCCTTGATAAATGCTTTTAAATCGTTTCATTTTGCTGTTTCCTTCATTCATTTAAGTACAGATAACGATGCATGGAATGAAATAAAACTAGCAGGTATTAAAGATTACTTTCAAAAACAATACTCTAAATTGGAACTATATTATAATGTAGTGAAAGAAGATAACATACTGAGCAATTTGGACAACTATGTAAAAGAAGAAAATATAGACGTGATTTGCATCACAAATTATAAACGAAACATATTTGCTAGATTGTTTAATCCTAGCATAGCAAGAAAAATGATATTTCATGCTAATACACCTATATTAGTAATAAAATAAAGAATCAAGAAGGGTAGCACAAGCAAATCACAATGTGTTACCCTTCAACATATTAATGTTCACTTAGTATTTAATTAAACATAATACTAATTATATATCAGAAATAACTCTCGTAAATAGACTTGAAAAAGGGATTTTGGTTGATTAATAAAAACGAAAATAAATTTTGCCATAACGCAAAAAACTATTATCTAAAGATACATAAACTTTAGATAATAACAAAGCCCAGACTGGAAAAGTCTGGGCTTTGTGCATAAATAAATAGAAAGATCGTATTAATATCCTAATTCTTTTTCCAAAGAATCATACTCAGCTCTATTTAACTTCCAATAAATATTTAGCAAATAATTTCCCCACAAAGCTTTATTATCAGGCTTTAATTCTTTTGCCTTCTCATAATATGGTTTAGCTTTCTCATACAACTCTTTAATCTTATTTTCGTTTTCATTGTATTTGGGATCATCAATAGCTAACTTTGCATTTTCCTCAACAATAATCTGGGCTGGGAAAAAATAACAATCACCAATCTTTGAATATGCTTCAGCAACTAAATCTCCGTTGTTTGAAATAATTTTATTAAATATAGCAACTGCATAAT
>CAJMSH010000027.1 GCA_905216055.1 uncultured bacterium
GTTAGAGCGCATGATTCATAATCATGAGGTCCCCGGTTCAATCCCGGGTCCCGCTACACAAAACAAGGTATTTATGAATTTGTTTCATGGATATCTTGTTTATCTTTTATTTATATTGGACTTATTTTTCTTTTCATATAGAATCACGGGTCAACGTAACAACCTGAGGGATTTTGGGGTCAGCGGAAATTTCTGGTTGGTAACTTTTAAAATTAGCTATCTTTGCTTACCTTTGTTTTATGAAACCCGGACAACTCCTTTGTGCCATTCTTCCGGATGTGCTTATAGACAACTTTGATATTGTCAATTTCGACAAGAGTGCTGACCGTTTTGATATTTATCTTGATGAAAAAAAGTTTTTCTAAAATAGATTTTCACAATGTACTGGTAGTTTTATGAACAGTGATATAAAAATTAAAAAGAGCAACTGTCCATCTCGGACAGCGGCTCCTGTAAAACGGTTCAATATTAGTAAAAAATGACAATCTTCATGAATGAAATTATTTATGAAAATCCTGTATCTTTTAATAAGAACAGTCCTCTTTTTGTGAGGCAAATTCTGTCCTTTATCAAGAAAGATGCAAAATGTATTATTTCAGTATTTCACCTTTTTCATTGAAGAACACTGTATTTTCAGTTCCTTCCTTGTCTGTCAGGACAACCTGATAGGTCTTGCTACCATCCTCTGTCGCTTCCACCGCTGCTTCTTTGACGATTGATTCCGCAAAATTTTTGGCGATTGCTTCCGTTACCGCTGTCGGAAGATCTTTCACTTTAATGAGGGTGAAGTCATTTACTGCCATGACAGTTTCAACACCTGATGTCAAATTTCCGGCAAATGCCACTGTTGTTCCTAATCCCATTACCAATGCTATTGCAACAAATTTTTTTTTCATAATCTTATATTTTTAACAGTAATTATTTTATGATAATGATATGACAATTCCTATGCCAAAAGAATATTACTTCTAATTATCAGCTGGTTAGTATTTCCCCAATTGTATAGAAAATGGAAAAAATCCTCATATAATGTGGTTTGATGTGGAATGTTTCTACATTTATAAATATCGGTAGAAATCCTGCTGATTTTGTGTGTAAAACCAAAATCTGTTGCACATTAATTTCTGTAGCAGGCTTTTTTGTTTTACAAAAATAAGAGGCTGTATCAAGTTCTTTTTTTAAGATAACCTCTTATGGCTTATCTGATAGTGGGCATAAATACAATGTTAATAGTTATATTCTTTGTCACTGCTGAAAAAGCATTGGAATATAAACAGGCGGCTGTAAAAATGCTGACCAGCCTGAGTTCCGACAAATACCAGTGTGGTAAAAGTAAACCTGCTTTCCTGCTTCATTCCACAGGACACTTGCCTGCCGGATCAGAGATTGATGCATCCATCATTTATGCTGATTATTATTATATGGAGGCACTTCTCCGTTTGAAAAGGCTGACGGAAAATAAACCGGTCATTGACGAATAATAGATTGTTCAGGGAAGTATAAGTATATAGAGATCTGTAGTCTCCTTATAGGTGGATTATTTGTGATAAGTATATCCCGTTTGCATCAGCAGGTGAAAACGGGATATACTGTTTTACAGCAGGTAACTAAAGCGTTTAGTTTACTTTAACTATGAAAATTAGTTTTGTAACTAAAAGTTTTAGTTCTTTGTGATAATCAAAAGAAAGATTA
>CAJMSH010000028.1 GCA_905216055.1 uncultured bacterium
ATTTTCCCAAAGATATATCCGCCTTAAATCTCTTGGTGAAAATTATAGCGAGGAAGCAATAAGACAGCGAATTATAGCAATAAGAAACGGCATACGGATTTGATATGCACCCCAAAAGTTAGACACTTTTGGAGGTGCATATTTTTATGGCAAAGAAAGGGCAAAAATATAGAAAACACTCGCCAGAATTCAAACTATCTGTTATAATGGATATGCGAGAAAACCATTTGGGTATAATGGAAACAGAGAGAAAATACGATGTTAAACATAATGTAATATCGAAATGGGAACGCATATTCTTGGAAGAAGGAGCCGAAGGTCTGATGAAAGAAAGACGAGGTAGAGCCAGTAAAGTAGATGGAATAGCAAAAGGTCGTCCACCCAAACTTGATAAGAAAATTGAAGAAGATTTAATTGCCGAAAATCAACGATTAAGAATGGAGAATGAATACTTAAAAAAACTCAGTGCCTTAGTTCGGAAAAGAATGTTAAAAGAAGAGAAAAAGCAGCAATAGTCAATGAATTAAGGCAAAAATATCCGTTAAAAGACTTGCTGCAATTATCAGGTTTAGCACGTAGTACCTTTTATTACTATATACAACATCCAATCAAAGATAAATACAAGAAAGAAAAACAAGAAATACTATATATATTTTTAGCTAATAAAGGCAGATACGGCTACCGCAGAATCTTAATTGTATTAAGACAAAAAGGATATACAATTAACCATAAAACTGTGTTGAAACTGATGAAAGAACTTAATCTCAAAGGAAAACAACGCAAAAACAGTAAATATCGTTCATACAAAGGAGAAATCGGCAAAATAGCCGACAACTTACTTAACAGAGAATTTACAGCTACAAAACCTTTTGAAAAACTAGCAACTGATGTAACTGAATTTAAAGTGTGTAATGATAAAGTATATTTGTCACCTGTAATGGATTTGTATAATCGAGAAATTGTGTCATACTCAATTTCATTAAGTCCAAATTTGCAGCAAATTAGAGAAATGCTTGATGGTTTATTCAAAAAGCTGCCCGCTAATGCGAAACCATTATTCCATTCTGACCAAGGTTGGCAATACCAACATTCGGAATATCAACGTTTACTATCAGAACACAATATTGTACAAAGTATGTCTAGAAAAGGAAACTGTATGGACAACGGTGCAATGGAAAACTTCTTCGGAAGATTAAAAGTTGAAATGTTTTATGGTGAAAAATTTGAAAGTGTCAAAGCTTTCATAGATGAATTAAAAAGATATATTGATTATTACAACAATGAAAGAATTTCTTTAAAGCTAAAAGGAATGAGTCCGGTACAATACCGAACTCATTCACAAGCAAGTTAATATTTAATTTTGTCTAAATTTTGGGGTTCACTTCAAGTTACATTCGGCTTTTTTTATTGACTTTTACAAAGTGAATTGATACAATTAAATAAAGAAAGAAAAGAGGGAAAATAAAGTGAAGAAAATATTATGTTTCGGTGATTCAAATACATGGGGACATAACCCCGTAGACTGCTCTAAACTTGAGAAACCGTGGACAGTTTGGTTAAAGGATATTGTACCTGAATATGAAATAGTATCTGACGGAGTATGCGGCAGAGCAACAACTCATTATTTGGAAAATGAAGATAAAACAAACGGTTTAAAAGATTTCAGA